>NZ_JBIRQF010000011.1:0-297115 GCF_044333065.1 Streptomyces sp. NPDC021115 | reverse complement strand
CCGGTCCGGGAGTAACGGCTCGATCCGCGCCCACTGCGCATCAGTCAACGGCACACCCGAACCAACGACCTGCTGATCCAAACGAAACTGCCTAGCCAAGACGTGGGTTCCGCCGCACGAGCTGCGGCGGCTGGCCGCGTACAAGGTGCTGGCGTCGTACGACAACAACCAGGCCGGGCAGCTTGCGGCGGCCGGCGGCGACGCGAGCGCGTTGGAGCGGCGGGAGCTGGGCGACGCGGCGAAGCTCGTGGACACCGCGCTCGGCTACCTCCTCGGTTCGGAGCAGTCGAGGGGGGGCGGAGCATGCCGAGGAGGAGACGCCGACGCCGGGAGCGGCGGAGGCCGCAGCGGTGCAGGACCGGTTGCGGAAGTGGGCGGACAAGGAGCTGCTGACGTTCCGTGTCCAGCAGGCGGAGCGGGCAGCGGTGCTGCTCGGGGACAGCGTGATGGTGCTGGCGTGGAACCCGGAGAAGCAGCGGCCGACGCTGCGCGTCTACGATCCGGGGTTCTTCTTCCCGCAGTGGGACGACGAGGACGAGGACTTCCCGAGTCGGGTGCATCTGGCGTGGGAGCTGCCGGCGAACGACGACGCCGGGCTGAAAGCCAGGGTGCGTCGGGTGACGTACGAGCTGGGGCCGATCTCCGAGGACGCCTAGCACGGCGACGACGGCGGGGCGGCTGCTGGTCGGCAGTACCCGTGGGAGCCGGGCCGGACGTCCAACGTGACCTGCTACCTCACGGACGCGCGGAGTGGCTGCTGGAGGACCTGAAGGACGGCGTGACGCTGGACCGTCTGCCTGCCGGAGGGCAAGGCGAGCTTCCGGGTGCGGCCGGACGGTACCGAGCTGAACCGACTGGATCTGATGATCGACTTCGTGCCGGTGGTGCACATCGCGAACACGATCCCGGACGGCGGGGAGCACTGGGGCCGATCGATCCTCGCGCGGGTGTTGCAGGCGCTTGACGAGCTCGCAGCTACGGACTCGGACGGCTCGGTGGCGTCGGCGACGACGGGTACGCCGATCACCGGGCTTGCGGGCGCAAGGCTGCCGGTGGACCGGGCGACGGGGCGACCGCAGGAGCTTCAGGTGAAGGCCGGTGCCGTGTGGCAGCTGGGCGATACCGGGCGGATGGACGCGCTGGATACGTCGCCGCAGTTGGCCGAGCTGAGGGCGCGGGTGGATCACCTGCTTGAGCGGATCGCTGCGAACAGCCGGGTGACGGCGGCCGGGCTTGGCACGCTGGATGCGACGGAGGTCCCATCGGGGTACGCGCTGAAGTTGGCGTTGGGGCCGCTGGACGCGCTGATCGGGATGATGCGGCTCGCGCGGGAGCACAAGTACCGATTGCTGTTCAAGATGGTGCAGCGGTTGTACCAGGCGGGTCGGGCAGAGGGCTGGACGGCCGGGGAGACGCTGCCGGCACGGCTGGTGTGGGCGCCGCACACACCGACTGACCGCGGCGCGGTGCTGGAGGAGGTCGTGACGGCGTACGGGGCCGGGGTGCTGTCGCTGGAGACGGCGGTGGCGATGCTCGCGGAGGCCGGATATCCGATCGAGGATGCGTCGCAGGAGGTGGAGCGAATTCGAGCGAAGGCGGAGCAGGAGGCCGGCGTGCGGATGGCGGAGGCCGCAGCCCGTCGTGGACAGGATGATGAGGAAACGGAGGAAGAGGGCGAGGACGGGCGGGAAAGGTCGTCATGCGAAGTCGAAGCCGCAGTGACAACCGGTGGCTGATTCGCTCCCTCCCATTGCCTGCTGGTGAGCCCTCCGTGCTGGAGCCATCGTGGCTGGGCTTGCCTGCCGAGGCGCGTTGTCCGCTGTACCGCAGCAGGGTGGAGGTGTGGCCGCTCGGATCGTTGTGCACCGGCCGTCGTCGACGGGCGGGCACCGTGTCACTGTCGATGGACGGATCCTCGGTCTTGCATATGGCCTCTCCGACCTGCGCGAATTTCTCCGGCGCGCAGGACTGGGCCGGATGATGTAAGGCTGGAGGACCCGGCCGTGGTCGAGTGGCGTGGTGGCGGTCCCGAGATATGGACCTGAGGCGGCGGGCGCGGTCATTCGTGGTCGCTTTGATCGCGGAGCGCGTTCTTCGCTGCGCGGAGTGCCCGGAAGAGTTCCGGAAGCTGGCGTAGCAGGCCGATCGAAAGGGTGATGAGGAGTCCGGCGAGCCCGAAGGCTGCGAGCGTCACGAGTGTGATCGTGTCCCAGTCCATATTTCCCCGCTGTTTACTGCGGCCGGACTGATGGCAGGACTCAGTCCGGCCATGTTGGTGGGCATGGCCAAGCTGAGTTCCTGCTGTCGCCAGAAACTTTCTCGTTCCCTCGTGCATCCCCATCGTGCTTCGTGGTGCAGGGACACGGTGCAACGTGCTGACCTGCGACAGCGGCCAGCCCTCGTGTGACCAGTCGGTGCTCCTCGACTGGCTGCTCGCAGCGTACCTTAAGTGCCATAAGTGCTGCGGGAGTTCGCGGCACGGGGCGGCTTCCGACGTGCCAGGGCCGAGGCTTGGCTGCATTGATCAACGGCGCGGGGGCCCGCGGGAGGAGTTGCATGTCTGCCTGCCGCCTGCCGCTCTGTCGGGCATCGACGTGATGGGCGGCTTGATGCCGTGAGCGTAGTCAGGTCGAGATAGCGATCGATCCATCCCCGCGCTGGCGATGATGATCACTATTGCCTAATTGTTCTTATGCATGTAAGAGGGGAAGCCCCCGGCGTGTGCAGGGGCATGCTTGCTGATCAGGGCCGTTCTTGCGGTGATGACACATAAAACGTAACCAGCAGGCCCTCGGATCGTCTACGCTTTCGGTACCCTGCAAGTCATAAGAGACAGTTGCGCCCGCCACGCGACTGGCCGAGATGGGGCCGACCGCCAACGGCCCGACCACGTTGCCCAGGACATCAGTAAGCCGTGCTCGGTGCGCACAGTGGAGCCCTGCTCCGCGTGCAGAGCAGGGCTCCCTGGCGAGTGGCCTTCAGCGGCTGGCGACTTCGGCGGTGGAGACGCCGAGGTCGCCAGCTAGAAGAGCGCCTCCGCCAGCAGGGTCGCCGTCGCTGAGGCGATCGCATTGACCCCGATGAGGGCCAGTTCGTGTCGTCCCAGTTTGTCGAGTAGCTTCCCTAAGTGCCGTCGCATTGGCGGCCTCCTCTGAATCGCCCCGGACCCGGTGTCCGGGAACGTGGGTGGCGGAGGGCACACATGCCGTGGCACGAGGTCAGAGTACGCGTAGAGAGCCCGGTGGGTGGGCCGTTCGGGAATTGAGCATGGTAATCCGGTCTCCATCTGGTGCCGACAAGCTGGCTACACTGATCGCAGCGCGGGGGCGCGCCTGGAGGATTTGCATGGTTCGGCCCCTGCCGCCTCGCTGTCCCGTGGGCTTTCGCTCTGACGGGCGGCCGATCTACCCGATTCTCGGTGCCTCTGCGGAGACGAGACGAACGACCAGCTCGATGACATGGCCGCCGAGACGGGCCAGAAGCAGCAGGTTACGTTCACCCAGGACCGGTTGGGCAAGATGCTCACTCGGGAGGAGGCGCAGGGGGAACGGGTTGCGAGCAAGCGGCCGTTGTCCCAGCTCGGCTTCGCTTCCCCGAAGTCGCTGACCGAGTTCGTGTCCACCCAGCGGGAAGCGGAACAGGCCGCGTTGTCCGAGGTGGAGCGCCGGGAACAGGTGGCGGCCGTGAGGGAGTTGCAGGCCGCGCGCCGGGAGGAGCAGGGCGCCGAGCGGGAGCGGGCGGCGTTGCGCCGGGCCGCGCTGGTGGCGCTCGGCGCGGAGGGCGATGACCTGGTGGACGCGGAGCGTCTGCTGGCTGTGGACGACGAGGATGCGGACGAGGCGCAGATCCGTTCGGCGGCCGAGGCTCTGCGGGCGCGCCGACCGTAGCTGTTCGGCGAGGTTCGCACTCTGGTGCCGTCGGCCCCCGCGGGTGCACCGGCCGGGCGCGGCCCGACTCGTACGGCCGCGGTGTCCACCCGGTTCGGCCGGGCTGGAGATGGTCAAGCGTCGCGGCCTGATTCCCGAGTTCAGTGACTCCGCCGCCAGGTAGTTCCGGGCCCAGATCCTGGGGACCACGCCCCTTGAACTTCGTGGACGGCATCGCCCCCAACGCCGTGCGCGACCCGTGAGGCGTGACAGACGTCCCGCGAGGGCGGGCTGCTCGGCTACCTCCTCGGTTCCGAGCAGACCATCAGCGTCTTGGGCACGGAGCAACCGACGGCGGCTGGCCCACTCGCCGAAGTGGCTACTTCCGTAGCCAGAGGGAGAATGAGTCTCGGACCACTTGGGGTTGCCCTCTCCTTCCGCCCGTCGCGTGATCCACAGCGGAGTGTGCGTTGACCCAGCCGGCTCACTTCGACTCGCTGAGACCTCAAGAGTCGGTGAGGCAATTGCCTCACCGCGCCGGATCGAGCGGGACCGAGGAGGACTCAGCAGGATCGAATGGGATGGAGATGTCCGGTTCTCCGGCAAAACCGCAGGTGAGATGGGTCACCGGTTTAGGTTCGAGTCCCACCCGCCCCACCACACGCTACGCGGGCAGAAACCTTCTGACCTGCGCAAACGCGATTGGAGAAGCGGATTGCGTGAGGTAATTGCCTCAGATCGGTGAGGTAAACGCGCGCCCGTGCGGCCCGGCCGATCCTCCGCCGCCCGTGTGACCTGGGGTTTTGGGGCGATGCTTGGGTGAGATCCGTGGTTGATGCTCCCACGGCCGCGGCAAGCGAATCCAGCCCTTTCGCTGCTGTTGGTGAGCTGGACTGGGTCAGCCCGTCAGCTGGGCGAGGGCCAGCGCGTGCGCGTGGTCGAGGGAGTCGGCAGCGACGCAGGGGATGTCCGGATGCACGCCGGTGCCCTCCCAGTTCGTGCTGGAGACGCGGTTGATGGCACGGCCAACGGGGACGGTGGCTTCCAGGTGTGGGTGCACGGTCCAGCCCTGGCACGGATGTGCGCCGCCGCGGGTGCGCTCGCCGACGACTATGGCGCGGCCGAGCTGCTGGAGGTCGTACGCCAGCTCCTCAGCGGCAGAGAAGGTGCTGTCGCTGGACAGCACATATAACGGCTTGCTGCCACCGAAGCGCGCGCCGGGAACGTGCGGCAGGCTCCAGGACTGCTCGCCGCGCTCGCCGCCGTGCCAGTGCATGGTGTTGAGGTGGGCGCGCTCGTCGAGCAGGTAGCTGCAGACGAAGGCGGCCGTGTCCGGGTCGCCGCCCCGGTTGGCGCGAAGATCCACGATCAGCGCCTGGGCGCGGGAGGCCAGGGTGAGCGCGGCGCTCAACGGTTCGGCGGCCTGTCGAGGTCCACCGCCTGGCCGGCGCTCGGCACACCGGTCGTCCTCTCGAACGTTGCCGCGATCTAGCCGCGACGGCCGTCAGTCCCTCCTGCGGACGAAGCCGGTCTCCTGCCAGGGTGGACGGCACCGAGCTGTTGACCGGACTACCGGACGACACGCCGGGTGTGACCGCATCCCTCGCATGGCCTAGTCGGTAGACGTTGCGCATCCGAACGACGAAGGAGCGCAACAAAGTTGGACGCAGCATCTCGTGACATCCAGTCGATCCGTCTCCCGCGATGGGGGCGGGTGGCGGTCGGAGCAGGGGCGGTGCCCTGGCTGGTCTTCGATGAGGAAGGGAGAGCGGTGGAGCCGGTTCGCAGGTTCCTGATCGACTTCGTCGCTCGGGACAACCGGCCGGGCAGCGTCCGCAGCTACGCCTTCGATCTTCTGCGCTGGTGGCGGTGGCTTCGGGTGGTCCAGGTCGAGTGGGACCGGGCCACCTCGGCCGAAGTACGCGACTTTGTGCTGTGGCTGCGCGTCACGACGAAGCCTCGGACGTCTGCGCGTACGCACTCGGCAGCGACTGCGGGGACGACCAACACGATCACGAAGAAGCCGTACCTGGACGACCTCTACAAGCCTCGCACGATCCGGCACAGCAACGCCGTGCTCCGCAGCTTCTACGAGTTCTGGATCGAGTCGGGCAGCGGCCCGCTGGTCAACCCGGTGCCGCTGGCACGGAGCGTGAGGCGGCGACCGCATGCCCATCACAACCCGCTGGATCCGTACGGGAGCGAGGGGCGGCTGCGCTACAACCCCAAGGTTCCGCGTCGGCTCCCGCGGCAGATGCCGGATGAGCGGTGGAACGAGTTGTTTTCGGCCCTGCGGTCGAACCGGGACCGGGCGATCCTTGCGCTCGGCATCAGCAACGCCGCCCGCGCCTCCGAGCTCCTCGGGGTTCGCGGCGTCGACGTCGACTGGGGCGATCAGCTGGTACGCGTCGAGCGCAAGGGCTCCCAGGCCGAGCAGTGGCTGCCCTCCAGCCCGGAGTCGTTCATCTGGCTGCGGCTCTACCAGAGTGAAGGGCCGCCGCTCGATCCGCAGGAGCCCCTGTGGTGGACCCTGCGCCGACGTGATCACGGCGAAGGGCTGAACTACCAGCCGCTGAACTACGAGGCCCTGCGCGCGGTGTTCCGCCGGGCCAATGCCCTGTTGGGCACGAACTGGTCGATGCACGACCTGCGGCACACCGCCGCGCTGAGGATGGCCCGGGACAAGCGCCTGACCCTGCGCGACGTGCAGACCATCCTCGGGCACGCGCACCTCAGCACGACCGCCGACATCTACCTGGTCGAGGAGGAAGAGCAGGTCATCGCCCGCGTCCAGGAGTACCTCGCGGACCGCGAGGAGCGGACGAAGTCTCCCGCGCCACCGACCGCCGTCGCCACGGGCTACGAGGCGAGCGACCTGGCGGTGCTGTTCGGGGGTGGTCAGGCATGAGCTACATGGGAGGACGACGAGCCAACCGGACCCGGCAGGCCGGTACCGGCACGACGCCGGCACGACCGCTGTTCGTCGAACACGACCTGAAGGCCGACGAGAACCGCGTCGGCCCGCACGACAAGTGCACCCACGACGAGGTTCTGGCGCTGCTTCCCGCCTCACCGCTCTGGCCACGAAAGTCGGACCGCCTCAGCGTCGATCCTGCCGTGAGGTTCCTGGCCTTCTCCGGCCGGATCCTGGAGTGGTTGGAGACGCATCCCGGGGACGGCTGGCAGGCACGGTGGCGGGCAGCTGGCGCCGACCAGGGCAAGGAGATCGTGCTGGCCGGAGTGCTTGGCGACGACCAACGGGACTCCATGCGCAACGGCGTGATCTCGGGCATGAACCAGCTGATGATCAACCGGATCGTGCTGCCGGGCTACGGCTTCCTGCGCGGCTACAAGGCCATGCGGCTCTTCAAGAACGTCCAATTGCTCTTCCCCGACGGCAAGCTCGAAGAGATCCGCCGCTACGGCGCCGATGTCGGCATGACGGGCCGCCACATCGACGAGGGCCTCCGCCTGATCTCCTCGATCATCCTGCACACCGGCCGTGATCTCGATCAGCTCACCATGGAGGACATCTTCTACCTCCGGGCCCGTGACCGGCGCGCAAGCGGCGAGGCATACGTCGGCACTCACAGCGCCTGGGACCTGTTGCGCGGGGTCGGAATCCTCCAGACCAAGGACACCCTCAAGGACGCACTTCGGCACGGACAGCGGCCGACCGCCGAACTCGTCGACTCCTACAACATCCAGTCCACCCAGATCCGCAACGTGCTGGTGCGCTACCTCGACGAACGGCGGCCGGCCGTCGACTACGGCACCTTCCGCGGACTGGTACGCGAACTGGCCGGCGTCTTCTGGGCAGACATCGAAGCCCACCACCCCGGCATCGGGACCCTTCGGATCCCGGAGGACGTCATTGACGCCTGGAAGCAGCGGATTCTGACCTACACCGACAAGAGCGGCCAGGTCCGGGAGCGACGCTCGCGCATCGACGTGATGATGCGCATCCGCGGCTTCTACCTCGACATCCAGGAGTGGGCGCACGAGGACCCCTACTGGGCCCAGTGGGCCGTCCCCAGCCCGATCACCAGGGGCGACGGCGCTGGCAACCACAAGATGATCAAACAGACCACAGCTCGGATGCACCAGCGGGTGCGGGAACGGCTGCCACACCTGCCGGTGCTTGTCGAGACCGCTGAGCGAGTACGCCGTGAAGCCGCCGAGCTCCTGGAGGCGGCCCGCTCCACGCCGTTCAACGACGTCTTCGAGCACGCCGGGAAGCGCTACCTGCGGGTGCTTCCCGCGGTCAACCAGGTGCCCAGCCGTCCCGACCACGGCTCACCGCACGTCTTCATCAAGGAAGTCGGCAGCACGGCGCGGCGGATCAACCAGACCCTCGTCGAGGACGACGCCTTCTGGGCCTGGGCCGTCATTGAGACCCTGCGGCACACCGGCGTCCGCGCGGAGGAACTCACCGAGCTGACGCACTTGGCGTTGGTTTCCTACAAGCTCCCCGACCAACTCCCGGACCAGGGCGAGGTCGTTCCGCTGCTGCAGATCGTGCCGTCCAAGAGCAACGAGGAACGGCTGCTGCTGGTCAGCCCCGAGCTGGCGAGCGTCCTGGCCACGATCATCAAGCGCCTACGCGACGCGAACGGCGGGAAGATCCCGCTGGTCTCCCGCTACGACTCCCACGAGCGCGTCACCGGCCCACAGCTCCCGCATCTCTTCCAGCGCCGTCCCTACTGGCAGTCAGCGGTTCTGAGCGAGGCCGCCGTGAAGCGCCTCCTCGACCGCACCCTGGAATGCACCGGCCTACGTGACGCGGCAGGCGAGCCCCTTCGCTACACGCCCCACGACTTCCGCAGGATGTTCGCGACCGAGGCCGTCACCGGCGGCCTGCCAGTCCACATCGCTGCCCGCATCCTCGGACACAAGACGCTGACCACCACTCAGGCATATCTCGCCGTCTTCCAAGACGACTTGATCAGGACCTACCGCGGCTTCCTGGACCGTCGTCGCGCGGCACGTCCGCCGGAGGAGTACCGGGAGCCCACCGCCCAGGAGTGGCGCGACTTCCAGCAGCACTTCGAACTCCGCAAGGTCTCACTCGGCACTTGCGGACGCCCCTACGGAACCCCCTGCAAGCACGAGCATGCCTGTATCCGCTGCCCCGTACTCCAGCTTGATCCGCAGCAGCGGCCCCGCCTCATCGAGATCATCCGCAACCTCCGTGAGCGCATCACCGAGGCCCGCGCCAACGGCTGGCTCGGCGAGGTCGAAGGACTCCAGGTCAGCCTCAACGCCGCCATGGCCAAGCTCACGAGCCTCAACCGGACCTCTAACGACGGCCGCCCCCAACTGGTCGACCTCGGCATGCCCCTCTTCACCGACACTCCAAGTCCCTGACGTATGCGACGGGCCCTGAGGTTCAGCCCACTGAACCTCAGATACACGTGGCGTTGGGGCGCCGCAGAGGCCAGCGGGGCAGTGAACACCAACAGGGCCAACCTGGTAGGAACGCCGCACCGCAGCGTCTTCCTACCGGGTTCCGGCCGAACCCTGGGTTGGGTTCACGCGCTCAAGCTTGGTCCACCCGGTCCATCCTCGCTTCGTCAGCAGCTCGATCAGCCGACGGGTCGGCGGCAGGGTGTCGAAGACATGTGTATCCAGCAGCTCGGCGAACGGTGGCTCGATGCCGGTGTCGTCGACGTAGAACTCGCCCTGCTCGTTGGCCATCTGCGTGATGCAGGCGGCCAACTTGTCGGCCAGTTCGACCAGCCGTGGGTCGTCGTCGGTGCGGTCGAGAGCTTTGCTCAGGGCGAGATAGAAGTCGATGATCTGCGGGTCGGCGATCTGCTCCCGCTTGCGTGCCATCCACTCCGGGACTCGCTCGGGTGAGCGCGCGGCCAGTGGAATCCAGCCGTCGCGCTCGACCTGGACAATCCGTTCGTCGACCCCGAGCGCCCGCAGTCGGTCAAGGTACTCAACCACCTCCTGGGGCAGTGCCAGGCTGTCTCCAAAGGGGAGGCGGGCGATCCGCTCGCAGTGCCGCTGCCGCTCCCGGATCTCCGACCGCAGCCGCTTGTCGATATCTGCGACTGCCGCGGCGAACTCCTCCTCGTCGGCCTGTAGCAGTTCCCGCACGCGAGCCAGAGGGACCCCGGCCTCGGCGAGGGTCCGGATTTTGACCAACTCGATTACGGCGCCGGCGCCATACCTCCGATAGCCGGAGTGGTCCCGCTCTGGCTCCGGCAGCAGCCCCTTGGCGTGATAGTGCCGCACCGCGCGCACCGTCACTCCGGCATACGACGCCAGCTCGCCGATCGTCAGCATCAGACCAGTCTCCTAGTTCGCAGCTCGGGTCCGGTAGAGGCGTCGCGACCAGAGGTAGCCGATCAGCCCGATCACCACACACCAGTTGATGGCCCAGAGCACGTCCGAACCATCGGGCGATCCGGCCAGCAGACTGCGGAAAGCGTCCATGATCGGTGTGAACGGCTGGTACTCGGCGAACCACCGCAGCCTGGTCGGCATCGACTCGACCGGCACGAACCCGCTGCCAACGAACGGCAGCATGATGAAGATCATCGGCCAGTTGCTCGCGGTCTCCGGGTTGGGGCTGGCCAGCCCCAGCGCCACGGTGAACCAGGTCATCGCGAACGACAGCAGCGCGAGCAGCCCGATCAGACCCAACCACTGCATCGCCGAGGCGGCGGTCTCCAGACCGAGCAGGAACGCGGCGCCAAAGACCGTTGCGAGTGCCAGTGCGGTCTGGATCATCGCGCCCAGGACGTGGCCGGTGAGCACCGAGACCTTGGCGATGGCCATGGTTCGGAACCGGTCAATGATTCCGCCTGTCATGTCGGTGGCGACCGAGACCGCGGTGCTGATGGACACGCTTGCCACCGCCATCACCAAGATACCGGGAGTGATGAACGTCAGGTAGTCGCCGCGGTCCCCTGCCGGGGCTCCGGGCAGACCAGCGCCCATGGTGCCTCCGAAGACGTAGACGAACAGCAGCAGGAACACCAGCGGCAGGCCGATCAGCATCAGTGTCTGCGACGGGTACCGGGCCATGTGCTTCAGGTTGCGGCGCAGCATGGTCGCCGAATCGCGGACGGCATACGTCGGGCTATTCATGCCGGCACATCCTCGGGAGACTCGTCGGCGGTGGAGTGGTCAGTCAGAGCCAGGAACACGTCGTCCAGGTCCGCGGTGTGCACGGCGAGCCCGGTGACCGCGTCGTCGTCGATCCCGGCCAACAGCCGTCGCAGCTCGGTGAGGCTGCCGTCGTGCGGCAGGGTCAGGGTGAGCGCCGCGGCGTTTGTGTTCGCCCCGGGGAACTGGCGTGCCAACTCGGCCAGCCGTGCACTGTCGGCGGCCTGAAGCTCGACATGACCGCCGGGGACCAGTCGCTTCAGCTCGGCCGCGGTGCCCTCGGCGACCAGCTGGCCTCCGTCGAGCACACCGATCCGGTCGGCGAGCTGGTCGGCCTCCTCCAGGTACTGGGTGGTGAGGAAGACGGTGACCCCGTCGGCCACCAGTCCCCGCACGATCCCCCACAGGTCCCGGCGGCTGCGCGGGTCAAGGCCGGTGGTCGGCTCGTCGAGAAAGATCAGCCGCGGCCCGGCCACCAGGGTCATGGCCAGGTCCAGCCGCCGCTTCATACCGCCGGAGTACGTCACCGCACGCCGGTCGGCGGCATCAGCCAGGTGGAACCGCTCCAGCAATTGCCATATCACGCTCTCCGCATGGCGCCGGTCGAGGTGACCGAGGTCGGCCATCAACCGCAGATTTTCCCGCCCGGTCAGTAACTCGTCCACGGCGGAGAACTGCCCGGTCACTCCGATCGACGCACGCACCTGGCCTGCATCGCGCCGTATGTCGTATCCGGCGACCCAAGCCTCACCGGCGTCTGCGGGCAGCAATGTGGACAGGATCCGGACTGTGGTGGTCTTGCCGGCCCCGTTGGGTCCGAGCAGGGCGTAGACGGTGCCTGCGGGGACGGTCAGGTCGACTCCGGCGACCACCTCGTGGTCGCCGTACGACTTGCGCAGCCCGGCGACCTCGATCGCACTGGTTCTCGTCGTCATGCCGACCATGCTGGGAGGTTGCCCCTGCGTCAGGGTCAACTGTTGCGGCCACATGGCCTCCGCGCAGTGATCAATTCCTTAGTCCGGAAAAGCCCTGCCTGGCTGCTCGCCAGGACAGCTCCGCACCTTGCCGGTGTCGCCAGCCGTACCGAGCGCGCTGAGCGGATCTTCCCTGAGCTGGCGGCGCACGCGGCGATCCACGGACGTGTCCAGGGCTGGGACTTCCGGCTCGGCCTGACGCTCGACCAAGCCCGCGTCGCCCGTGGATCGAGGCCGCCGACACCGGTAGCGAGAAGCCCTCAGCAGCCGGTGCGTTGGGCTTCCTGTTCGCCTGGAGCGGCTGGAAGCTGCCGTAACGGTCCGGCTCGGCATTACCGACTCACGCTGCGCAGCGCATCGGTCACCGTTCTGGTGCCGTTTCCTGCACTGTCCTGGTTCCGGAAGCTGCACGGTTTTTATCTCGTTTGAGGGCTTGGCAACGGCCAGAGTTGACCTTGCAAGAACGAGACCGAAGGCACGAGACCACGTAATGTGCCCATCAGGGGGGAACATCGTGAACAGCAACAAAGTGGTGAGAACCTTACGCCGTTCCTCGGCAACGTTCCTGGCCGGCGGACTGCTCGCCCTCGCGGCCCACGGCGTCACGTACGCCGCCGACGGTGTCTCGGCCCCGTGGCCCGGCCGCGCGGTCATCGCTCCGGTAGACCTGCCCTTTCCGGTCATCGAGCCTAGCGGGACCAACGACTGGGGCTGATTCCGGTTCAGCCTTCCTGACCGTTGAGTGTCTGCCGAGAAACAGAAGAGGCTCCCGCCGTGACCGAGCTGTCAGTTCTCATCCCGTTCGTTCCTCGCCGTCTGGAGCAGGTGCTGCCGTTCGCCGGCCTGGTCAATTGGACTAGCGCGGCGCGGCTGTGGCAGGGCCAGTCCATGGTGCTCGAACCGCATCAGACGTTCGTCGGTGTGGCGGGGGCGGGCTTCAGGGTGCCGGCTGGGCTAGGGGTGACACTGATGCCGCTGAGGAACCCCTTCGAAGCAGCGACGCAAGCCCGCTCCGTGGCGCTGGCCACGGGACATCCGGTCACTGCGGGATTCGGGACCGGAGCCGTGCAGTTCCAGCGGAACATCCTTGGCTCCGCCTACTCCAGCCCGCTCAACACGGCGCGCGCTTACGTCACTGCCGTGCGCAGCCTGCTGGATGGTGAACTGGTGCAGAGGGACGGGCCGGAGTTCACCCTGACCGGCCAACTGCCCCTAACGGTGGCGCCTCGGGTCGATGTGGGGCTCGGTGTGCTCAGGCCAGGCATGGCCAGTCTCGCTGGTGAGGTCGCGGACGCTGTCATCACCTGGCTGACCCCACCGTCCTATCTGAAGGACGTGCTGGTTCCAGCGGTCGCGGAAGGGATGAAGAAGGCAGGACGCACCCGTCGGCCGAGGATTATCGCGATGGTGCCCGTCGGGCTGAGGCGCGACGAGACCGATCCCGAGCGGTTGGCGCTGGCGAGTAACCTCGCCCACCTCCAGGCACCGCACTACCAGGACATGCTCCGCCGGGCCGGCGCGGACATCGGCGACGGCAACGACGTGCACCAGGCGGCGCGCGCAGTGGTCGACACCGGGGGGTTCGTCACTGGCGATCTCGATGATGTGCTCAAGGGCCTGGACGCGTACCGCCAGGCCGGAGCCGACGAGATCGTCCTGAACACCACGGGTGTCAACAAGATGTTCGGCCCTCCCGAGGCCATGGCCGACCTCCGCACCCTTCTCAAGGCGCACCAGTAGAGCTTCGGTTGCCCGCGGGCCCTGTTTCGAGAGGTTCTTCGATGGATACCATCGCGCGCAGACGCGCGAAACAGCACATCATGTCGTGGGGCTCGGGCCATGCCCGCCCGGACGGGTTTCCCGCCGGGCAGGCCGCCACGGTTGTCCTCGCCGACCGCGCCCACCTCGATGACGCCGTATCCTCCGGCGTCATCGGAGGCTCCACCGTGGCCTTTGCCCCCGGAACCGGTGATGGCCCCATCGTGGGCTATGACGGGGCGCTCGACGAACCCGGCACGGAATTCGCTCTCGGACACGACTTCTACCTCCAGACGCAGGACTACGCCACCAGCGCCTACATGACGGTCCTCGGTCCCACCATCGTCCGCCTCTTCACGAGCGAGGACTTCGCCGCCTGTCTGCGCGACGCCGACCGAGCGCTCGAGGAGGGCGTCTTTCCTGAGTTTCTGATCACCCCGTCCGTGCTGCTCGCGGACACGTCCGGTCTCGGCGGCGGTCCGGGGGGCGACGGCCCGCTGACAAGGTTGTACGCGGACCGTGCCGGGAACTGGTCGACCTCGCCCCGAGGAGCCGTTCTGGGCACGATGGGCGACAGTCTCGACACGCTGACAGCCCGTTACGACGAGATCAACGCCGCAAGCCCGGCGCCGTGCGCTGTCGCCTTGGCCGCGGTGATCAGCGATCCGGACCGCTCTGCGGCTCTCCGGGAACGCCCGTATCTGCGGCGCTACCTCGCGGCGGTACGTGCCCTGCGCTCGGTGATCGCGCGGGGTGCGCACGGACCGAAGGTATCCGGGTTCGGTGTACGGCTCGTCCCCGGCCTCGCCCTGGAGGGGCCGGACATCAGGGACGCCGAGGCCCCGCTGGTGATGTTCACCGAAGAAGAGGCGTATGTCTTCGCCGCGGGGCGGCTGTTCAGCGTCAGCCGCGACGTCGCCGGGGCCGTCGAATGTCTCCTGGCCGGGGAAGCCGATCCGGACTCTGCCGAACGGTTGTCGCAGGTGCGCGACTACTTTACCCAGCAGGGTGTCTCGCTCCCCGAGCCCGTGGTGGCGGTGTGATGACTCCTGTGGCCACTCCTTTTCTCCCGGGCCGAGCCGGTGAGCGCGTCGCGCAGCTCGGTGACCGGGCACGCCTGTGCGGCCTGTACGACGAGGACGGATCCGGCGTGTACGACGACCTCGCGGCAGCGGACGGCTTCGAGATCCGAGACATCATCACCGCAGTTCGCACCCTTGATGGGCCGGTGCTGGACCTGGCCGCCGGCTCCGGGCGCTTCACCCTCCCGCTGCTGGCACTCGGCCGCGATGTGACGGCGCTGGACATGTCTCCGCACATGCTCGGCCTGCTCACCCAGCGGCTCGCCAGAACACCTGAGCGGGTGCGCGAGCGGTGCACCGTGGTCCAGGCGGACATGTCCGGCTTCACCCTGGGGCGGCGTTTCGCCCACGTCCTGCTCGGCACCACCTCACTGTCCCTATTGGATACACCTGGCCGGGCCGGTCTCTACCGATGTGTCGCCGACCATCTCAGCGAAGGCGGCCAGTTCCTGGTGTCGATTCTGGAGCGCGGTGGGGACGGCGACCAGGAGGAGGTCGTTCAGCGCGCCCACGGTGCCAGTGGTACCCCGTACGACCTGTACGAGTACTGGCCGACGGGCGCCTTGCACCGTGCGGTCACCATCGTTCCCGCCGATCCACCGCCCACCGGACGCGTGGTCGTGGCACATGACGAGGTTCCCAGCATGAGCATCGCCACCATCGAGGGGGAACTTCATCAGGCCGGGTTCACCGCGCTCGACCAGCGGGAGCTGACGCCGGTCGGGCAACGGCACCGTGTCGTTCTGATCAAGGCGGTGCGCGCATGACCGGGAACATCCTGTGGCCCTACCTGATCGCTCCCTCGACGCACGGCAGTGACCGGCAGTGCGCGGTGCGGGCTGAAGGCCACCGCATCACCTTCGCGGACGGCAGCACGGCCCTCGACGGCGACAGCGGCCTGTGGAACGCCAACCTCGGGTACGGCAACCCGGTGATCGCGGATGCCATCGGCGAGGCCACGAGGGAAGCTTCCTACCTGGGTGCGTTCAGATTCGAGAACAGTTACGCCCGCGGCGCCGCGACCGACCTGCTCGCTGTAGCTGACACCGACACCTACGCACGCGTGTTGTTCTCGTCCGGCGGCGGTGTCGCCAACGATGCCGCGATGAAGCTGGTGCGCCAGTACCACGCCCTCGACGGGCATCCGGAGCGCAACCTGATCGTTGCTCTGCGCGGCAGCTTCCACGGCCTGACATTCGGCGGGTTCGCCATAACCGGCGAGGAGTTGGGCCAGCGTGTCTACGGTGTCGATCAGCGCCTGATCCGGCACATCACTCCCAACGACATCGGCGAGCTGCGCGACCTCATCCAGCGCATCGGCCGTCAGGTCGCCGCACTCGTGGTCGAACCCGTCCTGGGTACCGGAACGATCCCGCTCGGCGCGGATTACATCGAGGAACTGCTGCTGCTGCGCGATCGGTCCGGGTTCCTGCTCGTCGCGGACGAGGTGGCGACCGGCTTCGGCCGCACCGGCAGCTTTTTCGCCTCTCACACCTGGCCGGGCCGACCGGATGTGTTGATCACGTCGAAGGGGCTGACGAACGGCACCATGCCCGCGTCGGCGGTCATTTTCTCCCACCAGGTCGCGGAGATCTTCACCCGCCACGACGCCATTCTCACGCACGCGGAGACCCAGGGCGGAACGGCCGTCTCGTGCGCCGCGATCAGCGCGACGATCAGCGAGATGCAGCGACTCGATGCTGTCGTCTCGGGTCGGCGTGTCGCCGACCGCCTCGCCACCCGCATCAATGAGTTGGTGGACCAGCATCCTCTGGTGAACCGCTCCACCGGGCAGGGCTGCTTCCGGACTCTGCATCTGCGAGGTCCTGGTGGGCACCGCCTCGCACCGCCCGGTGTCGCATGGCTCGTCGACCGCATCCGCGACGAGGGCGCAATCGTGCACCCCGGACCCTCTGGCATCCAGCTCGTCCCCGCTCTGACGTGGACCGACGCGGAGACGGACGAACTGATGGCCTGCGTCGAAACCGGCCTGAATGCCCTGACCGCCGTCGCCGCACGCCACTGAGCGGGAACAGCCTTCGCCTTGAAGACTCCAGAACCTCGCGGGTTCTGGCTACCCCGACCCGACCCCTGTGGAGAGGAGGAGAGCAACATGACCGACCGCAATCTTGCTGAGGAGTCGAAGATCGACGCCTGTGAGCTGGAGATGCAGGAGCTGGAGGCCCTGGAGGCCCCGGGTTTCTGGACCGGCGTTTCGATCGGCACCGTGGTCAGCGTGTCCGTCGTCGCGGCGACCTGACGCCGCCATCTGTTCCGCACTGGTTGTGCCTCGGCCCGCGCCCACCGGCCGGGCCGGGCGCAGCCGTCCTCTCCCCGAGCACCCTTTCACGGCCTTCCGTTCCGGCAAGGAGACGATATCGATGTCCGACACCGCCGCGCGAGCTGCCAGGCAGGGCTTCACGCCGCCAGCCGCACCGCTGCGGTCCATCGGCTCCCTTGCCGAGTGGCTGCGCGGTGACGAGGCCGATGCCGTCACCATGATCTGCGATCCGGCCCTCACCGGACAGCCCGCCACCGTAGGCGTGCGCGACCGAATCCGCAGCGCGGGTATCACCTCCAGGGTGGTGACCCTCCCGATCAACCGGGATGCCGAGGCGATCCGGTCGCTGGCTGCCCGGCTCGCGCCGCGCGAACTGATCGTCGCCATCGGCGGCGGCAGCACCCTCGACTTTGCCAAGCTCACCGCGCTGTCAGCCGTTCAGCCGGACATGTACCGCTACCTCACCGCGCCGCAGCGCAGCGGATTTCTCCTCTTGCCCTCCCACCTTGGCAACAGCGTAAGAGTCCTGGCCGTACCCACTACTTTGGGCACCGGGAGCGAACTGGGCACCGTGGCCTGTTTCGAACGCGCCGGTCACAAGCTCTTGGTCACCGGATCATGCTTGCGCCCGATCCAGGCGATGTGGATTGCGGAGGCCACCGACACGCTGCCCGCCGACCTGGTTGCCGACGGCGTCCTGGAGGCACTGTTCCGCACCGTCAGCCCCTACACCGGTGACCCGGCCCCCTTGCCGGAGCAGGATGCCGCCGTCGAAGATCTTGCCGTACGCCTCATTCAGGCGGGGGATGAGGTCGCCCGCCTGCGCGCCGCGGGGAATCCGATTCCTGCGGATCTGCGACTGCGCATCGCCGAGATGAGTGCGCAATCCCAGATTGGCCACCTCAATATCGGCCGCAGCCCCTATGCCGTGAAGTGCTGGTGCATCGCCAACGAGCTCTCAACTTTGTTGGGACTGGCCAAGATGCGCACCGTGTCCGCCGTGTGGCCCGTGCTGTGGCGGCACTGCCTGGCCGGGAACGACCGGCTCGGCAGCCCCAACCGGATCCGCAGCCTGTGGACCGTGATCCGCGGCACCTTCCCACACGTCGGCCAGGATCCGGCCACCGGGCTGGAACGGCTGATGGACGCCTGGGCCATCGAACGCACCGTGCACGCCGGCACCCGTCAGCTCGCGGAGGCCACCGAGCGGATCATGCGCGCGTGGGGGGCCGGCCTGCCCATCCTCGACGGCGTCCGCGCGCAGGAAATCCGCCGACTCCTCACGGACGCCACCCACCCGACTGCCGACGGTGTCGTGCCCCCGCCCGGCACCGTCGGCCCACCAGACCACCGCACGCACACGGCACCAGACCGCGTGCATGCGGAGGACCACACCATCCGAGCGCACCAGGCGTGAGTACACCGGGTGCCGCATCAAAGGAGAAGTTCATGGACCACATCGAGGTCGAGCTTCAGAACCTGACCATCTCGGAGCTGGAGATGCAGGAGCTGGAGGCCTTGGAGGCCCCGGGCTGGGCGACCAGCGCCGGTGTCAGCGTCGGCGTCTCCATCGTCTCCGTGGCGTGGAGCCTCACCTGATCCCTGCCTCCTGCCTCGCGCCTTCGGGCGGGCCGGGTACAGCGCGGCCGTGTGCCGCACCCACTCATCCACCTATCACGAAGGAAAACCCTCTGATGGAGAACACCACGAACGAAGCCCCGGCGCTGGAGCTGGAGATGCAGGAGCTGGAGGCCTTGGAGGCCCCCGGATTCTGGACCGGCGTCTCGATCGGCGCCACCATCTCCTCCGCGGTCGGCACGTCGATCGCCCTCACCTGATCAATGGTGACCGCCCTTCGGTGAGCGTCCCTGCACTCACCGGATCTCCGGAGAAACCGTAGACGCTGCCTCCGCCCCGCTCCTGAGCCGGGGGCCGGGCGGAGGCGGGGCACACTGCCGCCCTTTCCCTGTACATTCCGAGGAGCCACCACCGTGAGCACTACCACCGCGCCGGTCCTGCCGGACGCGCAGCGGCCCCGGCTCGCACCGGGCATAGAGGTCCACCCGCCCATGGGCGACGGTGGCTCCTGGGTCATCCAGCACGGCCCCCGCTACATCCGGGTCAGTGCCTCCGTCGCCTCCTTGGCCCAGCGCCTGGACGGCGAGACCACGATCGATAGCCTCGCCGGATCGATGGGCCTCCCGTGGACCACGGAGCTGGTCACTGATGCCGTTGGTCGTTTCGACGCGCTACGTCTGCTCGACCGCGGTGAGCAGGCGCCGAAGAAGAAGCAGCGCTCGTCCCGCATCACCTTGGTGCCGCCGTTCACCGTGCAGCTCACGCTGCTCAGCCCCGGTCGGACGATGCAGGCCCTTCAGCCGGCCCTGGCCCGCTGGAAGGGGCGCCGGCTCGCGGCCGCTTCCGTCGTGACCGCCCTGGCCGGACTTGTCGTGCTGGCCGTACAGGCTCCCTACGTGACCAATCTCGTGTCCCAGCCCCTGTCTCCGCTGGCCTACGTGGGTCTCCTCATCGGGCTGATCGCCGGTACCTCGCTGCACGAACTCGGGCACGCCTTCACCCTCATCCGCTACGGCGGTCGCCCGTCCCGTATCGGGATCATGCTGTTCTACCTGATGCCGACGTTCTTCTGCGACGTGTCGGACTCGTGGCGGCTTGCCGAGCGGTGCCAGCGCGTCCACGTCGCCCTCGCGGGACCCGCGGTGCAGACGTTCCTCGCCGGAGCATCCGCCGTGGCCGCGTGGCCGCTCGATGAGGGGGGCGTGAAAACGTGTCTGGTGCTGTTCGCCGTCGGCAGCTACATCACCGGCCTGCTGAACCTGCTGCCGCTGATCAAGCTGGACGGATACATCGCGCTGATGAGCCGCGTGGATATCCCCTACCTGCGGGACAGGGCGATCAAGGACGCACGCCGCAGCGTCGCGCGTCTGCTCTTCGGCGGTACCTACCGGCGGGAGCTACCCGGCCGCAGCTGGACCGTCTGGTACGGGCTAGCATGCATGACCTTCCCCCTGTACCTGCTGTCGACCGCGCTGAAGCTGTGGATTGGGCTGCTGCAGCGTGCCGGGTTCGTCGGTGCATGCCTAGCTGCCTCGGCCTTCTGCTACGTGCTCTATCTCGTCGGCCGTGGCATCAGGCGCATGGTGGGAGAGGTACGGGGCTCCGGAGCCTCCAGGGTCAGGGTCAGCCTCGTCGGCGCCCTGCTCGCCGGCGCGGCTTCCGTTGTGATGTTCCTTCCGGTCACCTGCACAACCCCGGCCGCCTATGTCACACGCGCCGGCGGAGTCGATGTGGTCCTCATGCAGGGCTCGGACGCGAGCCGCATCGAGCCGGGCCGACCCGTGTCCCTGAGCAGCAACGGCCTGATTCTCACTCCGTCCACCGGACACGGGGTCATCGGCCAGCAGGCCGGAAAACGGACGACTGCTCCAGTGTCGGCGTTCTTTCCCATCGCGCTCGGTCCGGAGCCCGAGACCCCGGTGATCAGCTACCGGCTCACTACCAGCCAGGCCCCCACTGAGCCGTTCGGAACGGCCGAGGTCGACACCGGACGCTTGCCGCTGTGGGAGGTGGCGTACCGCACTTATGTCGTCCCGTTCATCCCTTGAGATTTTTGAGGCCCTGCCGTGACCGATCTTCGCTTCCTCGATTTCATCCGCCAGGACACCTTCTTCTACGACGCGCCTGACCAGGAAGACGCGCCCGACCAGGACTTCCACGCTGACCGCACCCCCGCCGAGGGATGGACCGTGGCCCGGGGCCGTGAGTGGACCGTGTGTACGCCTCCAGATCCGGGCATCCCCGGCCAAGGATGGAAGATTCATGTCTCGGCGCTGCCCGGCAACGCGGCCGGCCTGCTGGACGTGGTCGCCCCGTATTGCGTCGAGCACGACCTCATGTACAAGTACATCAACAACGAGGCGATCGTGGCCCGGCGGGGAAGCAAGTACGGAGACCGCACCGCAAGCGGCAAGTTCATCACCATCTACCCGCCCGACGAGCAGGCCTTGGAGAAGACCCTCACCGACCTGGACGCGCTGATCGGCGGTACCCCCGCGCCCTACATCCTCAGCGACCTGCGGTGGGGCAAGGGGCCCCTGTACGTGCGATACGGCGGGTTCGTATTGCTGATGGCCCGCGCCAGGAACGGGCAACTCGTTCCCGGCATCCGCACCCCTGACGGGGAGCTGGTCCCGGACGAGCGCAAACCCTCGTTCCGCCCGCCCGCGTGGGTGACGATCCCGGACTTCCTCCAGGACGCTCACCGGGCTCGCAAGCAGGGCACATTGCGAGACTTCCCGTTCCGCGTGTACAAGGCGCTGCACTTCTCCAACGGTGGTGGCGTCTACCGTGCCGTCGACACCCGCACCGGCAGTGACGTTCTGTTGAAGGAAGCCCGCCCGCTGGCCGGCCTGGACGCCTCCGGCGCCGACGCGATCGCCCGGATGGAACGCGAGCACTGGGCTCTGCAGAAGCTCGCCGGCCTGCCCGGCGTACCAGCGGTGGTGGACTACCGCCAGGGGCACGAACATCGTTTTCTGGCACGGGAGTTCATCGACGGCCGCCCGCTGGTCGACGTCCTGAGGTTCAAGCACCCATTCGCCTCGGGCGAGGACAGCCCGGCGGCACGCGCCGCCTACCTGACATGGGCGATGGACATCCTCAAGCAGGTGGAGGACGGCGTATCAGCGATGCACGAGCGGGGCGTCGTCTTCGGCGACCTGCACCCCGGCAACATCCTTCTCCGTGAGGACGGCACCATCGCGTTCATCGACATGGAGACCTGCACCAAACCGGAGGACGGCTACCAGCAGGCGATGGGCGCGCTCGGTTTCCATGCCCCCAGCCACCTCACCGGCACGCAGGTGGACCTGTTCGGGCTGAACGTGCTGAAGCTGACCCTGTTCATGCCGCTTCCGCAGGTTGTGCCATGGGGCGTGGAGAAGGTTCACGCTCTCGTCGACGCCGCAGCCGAGAACTTCGATCTCCCCGTGGCTTTCACCACCGGGGTGAAGAAGGCGCTCGGCCGCGACGCCTTGCGCTCCCCCCAGGACTACTCGGCGCCGTGGCCGGAGTCCGGGCACGTGCCCGGTGCCGCGGTACGCGACGTCCTGGCCGCTTCCATCCTCGATGCGGCAACCCCTGAGCGTGACGACCGCCTCTACCCCGGCGACGCGTTGCAGTTCCTGCTACCGGAAGGCGGCATCACCTTCGCCTACGGTGCTGCCGGAGTCATGTGGGCGCTCCACCAGTGTGGCTATGAGGTCCCAGCAGAGCATGTTCAGTGGCTCGCCGACCACGCCCGGCGACCGCTGCTGGACGGCCCCGGCTTCTTCACCGGGCTCGCCGGAGTCGCCTGCACGCTCCATACGCTGGGGCTACAGGGCGAGGCCGGGAAGGTGATGGAGCGCGCCCTGGCGATGGCCGAAGGAACCGACATGTCGCTGGGTTCGGGCCTGTCCGGATTGGGGCTCACCGCGCTGCATCTCGCCGACCGCGAAGGCGGTAACAGATGGCTGGACGAGGGCCGTGCCCTGGCCGATCGCATCACCGGCACGAGTACGGACCACCGGCGTACGGGCCTGATCCAGGGCCGTGCCGGGCACGCCCTGTTCCTGCTGCGCTTGTTCGAACGCACCGGAGACGAACGCTACCTGGACCAGGCGGTGATCGAGCTGGGCGGGGACCTCGACGCCATCGCGCTCGACACCGGCGATCCGGACGGTCTCGGTCTGGGCCTCGCGGGCGCCGCCGGTCTTGCCCTCGTCACGCGCGAGATCACCGCTTATCGCCCCGGTACGAGACTGGAGAAGACGTGCCGGTGGCTTCAGGAGATGAGCCGTTGCCGTCTGGCCTCGACGAACGGGCTGTTCCACGGCCGCGCCGGTTCCCTCACCGTCCTGGACCGGCATGACCCCGAGCAGATGCGGCTACACCTGGATGCCATCGGCTGGGAAGCCGTCTCCCCGGAGCCCGGCCGGATCCACACGCTCGGCGAGCACGGCTACCGCCTCTCCACCGATCTGGCCACCGGATCCGCCGGAGTCCTGCTCGCTCTCACCTCCCTGGTCCGCGACGACCTGCACATGCTGCCGCTCCTTCCCCTCCGTTCGGCACGTCCGGTCCCCGTTGGGGTGGTGGCGTGATGCTCGACATCCCCCGTACTCTTCACCCCTCCACCGGTGTCGCGGAGCGGTACTCGCTCCAGTCACCGCAGGGCGCGGGCCTGCTGTGGTCCAGCGCGGTCGCCCTCCACCCGGTGCCCGGGGTGCCGACGGGAGAGGTGCCGCCCTCGGCACTCATCGTGGGGGCCCGCGGTCACTCACGCGCCGATGTGCTCATACGCGGCGCGGGCGAGGCAGTCGAACGTCGTGCCCTGCACCCGCTGCCCGGCCTGGTCTCCTACCGGGGCACCATCGATTCCCTCACGCTGCCGGCGCTGGACGCCTCCGCGCACGCATTGGCCGCCCCACACGCCAATGCCACGGTGCTGACGTGGTATCCGGCCCGGCGTCTTCGTAACGACGCCACCATCCTGGTTCCCGCCAGTTTGGTGAACTGGCCGGCCACCGAGGAGGAGGGCCTGTTCGATCCGAGTCCGTCCGGAGCGGCTGCCGGAACCACGGCGGACGCGGCTCTGCGCTCCGCCCTGGTCGAGATCGTCGAACGCGATGCCTTCACCACAGCCTGGGCACGGCAGCTGCGCTTGCCGTCCTGGCCCCACCCGGAGCAGGCGCTCGGCCACGCGCCCGAGGGCCCGCTCCGTTCGTTGTGGCAGCGCGCTGTCGGCCAAGCGATCAGCCCGGTGATTGCCCGGATCCCCACCGCGGTGCCCGGATTGTGCTGCGTCGTGGTCGTGCTGCTCGACCCGCCCGGTCCCCGTGCGGTGGCAGCGGTCGGCATGAAGGCATCCGGACGGCCTGAGCAGGCGATTCTCGGCGCCCTGCAAGAGGCATGGCAGGTCAGGGCTGCTCTCGACGAGACCTCCCGCACCGACGCTCCGACACCGGAGGTGGTGGTCAGCGAGCACGATCGCATCCGGTACCTGCTCAGCTCGCGGGCGTACAGGTCCGTCGCGGCCTGGGCAAGGGGGTTCATGCCCGGCCATGCGGTGATGCGTTCCGCCGACGTGACACTTCGGCACCTGACCGACGCGGTTCTTGCCGACGGCGCCGATCCGCTGGTGGTCGACCTGACCTCCCGATTGTCCCCGCATATCAGGCGCATGGGCTGGCGGGCCGTCAAGGTCATCCCGGCGGGATACCAGAGCTTGCGCATGGACGAGCGACACGTATGGACGTGGAACCTCCGCCGGGTGGACAGCGCACCACGGCGCACCGGGTGCGCGGCAGGGAACAATGACCACCGGGCTGCGGGACCGCACCCCCTGCCCTGACTCGCGACGAAGAAAGCGACAGTGATGCTGGAACTGGACAAGGTGACGCGGTACTTCGGCGACCGGGCCGCCGTCGAACGGACCTCCTTCTATGTCGAGGGAGGCCGGATGACGGGCTTCGTCGGCGTGAACGGGGCCGGGAAGACCACCACCATGCGCTTGATCATGGGTGTGTTGGCGGTCCACGACGGCACGATCCGCTGGGACGGGCGTCCGGTCACCGCCGACGATCGCAGACGGTTCGGTTACATGCCCGAAGAGCGCGGCTTATATCCGAAGCAGACCGTCATAGGACAGCTCACCTACCTCGGCCGACTGCGCGGATTATCCGCGCAGTCTGCTCAGCGGTCGGCTGGCGAGCTGATCGACCGGCTGGGCCTGGCAGAGAGGGGCACTGCCCGTCTGGAGGCGCTGTCGCTGGGCAACCAGCAGCGGGTCCAGATCGCCGCCGCCCTCATCGGCGACCCCCAGTTCCTCGTGTTGGACGAGCCGTTCTCCGGTCTAGACCCGCACGCGGTGGACACGATGGTCGAGGTGCTGCGCGAGTACATCCAGCGAGGAGTGCCGGTGCTGTTCTCCTCGCACCAGCTCGATTTGGTGGAACGGCTCTGCGACGACCTGGTTTTCCTGGACAGGGGCCGGGTTCTGGCGCAGGGATCCGCGCACGAGCTGCGGCGTCGCGGCACTGTTCGGCACCGTCTCGCCATGTCCGGGCCGACCGGCTGGCTGCGTACCTTCACCGGCGTCACCGTCATCAGCGAGGACGACGGGGCCGGTGGCGCGCTGCTACAGCTCGACGATGAGGGCGCGGCCGACCGGCTGCTGGCCGAGGCGCTGCGGCGCGGGAGCGTACGGGAGTTCGGCGAGATCGTTCCCAGCGTGTCCGATGTTTTCAGGGAGATGACGAACGCATGAGTACCTCTGTCCGTGGCGCCGAGGCCCGCACCAACCCGGCCACGGCCCATCCGGCACAAGCCGGTCCACGGCCTGTCGGTGCCTGGCGTATCGTCACCGCCCGTGAAATAGCCGTCAAGTTACGTGACCGGGGGTTCCTTGTCTCCACCCTGGTCACGCTGGCCCTGATCGTCGGGGCGATCGGTCTTCAGGTGTACCTGGCCTCCACCGTCGGGAAGATCACCATCGCTGCCACGGGCACCGGCAGCACACAGATCGTCCGCCAGGCCGAAGCGTTGGCTGACCGGGCGGATCAGGATGTGACCATCACGTTTCATCAGGAGTCCTCCCAGGAGGCCGTGGAGTCGGCGGTGACGTCAGGGAAGGCGGACGCCGGCCTGATCCCCTCTGCCGGGGGTTGGCTGCTGGTGGGCGACACCGGCATCGACGACACCGCTGCCACCTGGCTCGGCGCCGCGGTGCAGAACAAAGCCATGGCCGACAACGCCTCCCATGCCGGCACGAGCCTGGGCGCGCTCACGAAGGATTCGACGCTCGGCCACGAGCTGCTCTCCCCGGAGAGCACCCCCGAGAGCGTCGTCCGCATGGCCACGTTCTTCTTCGGCTTCCTGTTCTATCTCGCCTCGGTGATGCTCGGCGTCGCGCTGGCCACGAGCATCGTGGAAGAGAAGCAGAACCGCATCGTCGAAATCATCGCGTCCACCATCCGGCTGCGCGACCTGCTCATCGGCAAGATCGTCGGACACACCATGCTCGCTCTCGTGCAGATGGCCGCGTTCAGCGCCGCGGGCGCCATAGGTCTGATCGCCACCGGCCACCATGATGTGCTGTCCCAGGTCACCGTCGGCCTGAGTTGGTTCCTCGCGTACTACCTGGTCGGCATCGCGGTGCTGGCCTGTGTATTCGCCGCGGCAGGGGCGATCGCCGGCCGCAGCGAGGACATTCAGTCCACCACCACCCCGGTCAACATGGTGGCCGCCCTGGTCCTCATCGCAGGGATCGCCGCCTCGGGCACCGCGCAGACCGTCCTGTCCTACGTTCCGCTCACGTCGACGATCACCATGCCGGTCCGCATCATCGGCGGAGACGTCTCCTGGTGGGAGCCGATCGTTTCGATGCTGATATCGCTGTTCGTCGCCGCCGGAGTGGTGGGGCTCAGTGAGCGGATCTACCGCCGGGCCCTGATGCAGACCGGCGGAAAGCTGTCCTTCCGGCAGGCCCTCAAGCTCACCGACTGATCAGCCGCCCTTCCTCAACCGTCCACTGAAGGAGACCGAAAGATGAACCCCACCACAGCCCGTCCCGCCACCGTGATCGCCGGTCTGCTCGCCGTCATGTGCGGGGCCATGATCGTGGTCATCACCAGCAGCCTCGGCGACACCGCCCGCTACGCCCTCGGCGCCGCCCTGCTGATCGGCATTGCCACCGGCGCCTACAAGCTCTCCCAGGCTCTCAAGGGGAACCGCACCCGTTAACAACAGCACCGCCTTCGTCACGGGGCCGCACCCCTTCCGGCCCCTGACGAAGGCATCCACTCACGGGAGCCCCGCCGTCCATGGAGCACCGCATCCGCATCACCAGCATGGCTCCGGCCTCTCCGGAGACCGCCAGTGTTCGGCTGGTTGCCAAGCTGCCGCCCACGTGGCGGTTGAAACAGATCACATGCACTCCCGACCCCGCGATGGCCGAACTCACCCTCGACGTTCCGAGCGACTTCGAGGTGGGCGATGTAGGGCACACCGTCGACGCGATCCTCACCACCCCTGGCCTGGAAGGCTGGGCCAGGTACCAGTGAGGTCGAACTCGTGATGTCGCAGGGGCTGACGGCCGGGCTCCGCGCGCGGTATCGCCAGCGGCATCCGGTCAGAAGTATCGACCAACAATGTCCTGATCGACATCATGGCCGTGGGCAAGGAGTTTCGAGCCCAAACTCATATCGTGGCCCCAAACAGGGTGAACGTTGCCTGTTGCGGCACTAGATCCAGCCTTTTTCGCGGGCCAGCAGGGCGGCCTGGAACCGGTTCGATGCGCCCAGTCGATCCATCAGAGACGCCACGTATTTGCGGTAGGTGCGCACGGACATGCCCAGGTCACGAGCACCGCTCTCGTCCTTGTCCGCCGTATACAGCACCTTGAGGACACTGCACTCGGTCTCACTGGGCGCATCCTCGTCCTCGAGCGGCAGCTCCTGTGCGCTGACCCACATACGGTCGAACAAGGCGACCAGCGTGGCGACCAAGCCGGTCTCACGCGTCAGCAAGGCGCCCCTGGCCGTATGGGAGGGGTCGATCGGAGTGAGAGCCGCACTTCGGTCGCATATGATCATGCGTTCCAACGGCTGATAGGAGATGCGTATCTCCGCGCCGTTCGCGGCGAGTTCTCGCAAGTAGGCCATCGTGACCGGATCGTCCAGGGCCGGAGCGGCCATCAGAGTGCGCATGCGCAGCCCCCGTCGCAGTACGCGCAGATCCATGGGACGGGAGACCTCAATGGATTCAGGGGTGAGCACGCCTATTGGATTTACCGTCAGGTTCTCCGAACGCGCGAAGAAGGTCAGCTCATCGATGGCCTCCCTTACCGCCGCCACCCCCTTCAGCTGCTGAACCGGCGGAACGTCCACGGGCGAGCTGTGCGATCCGGCCATCTCGGAGATTAACGACTCGACCACGCCCGTGGCCGCTACGGTCGCCTCTAACTCGCCCCGCAGCCGTCTCAGCCGGTCATCGATGAGCTGATCCACCGCACGCGCGGGCCCGACAGCGCGCACCCCTCCGGCTAAACCGCCACGCACAGCGACGCCGAGTTCGACTAACCGGTCTGCCAGGACTTCCTCGCCCGATACGAGGCATGTCGCACTCATGCAACCGTTTCCACTGCGCAAAAGCCGCCGGTAGAGGGCTTCCTCCGCTGCGGATACACCAAGGATTCCCAGACAAGTCCCCGCAGCGTCCTCCTGGTCTGTATGGATGGTTTCACTCACCCTCTCTCCTTTTGGACTTCCTCCGGCCCCATCCTTCGGTCTCGGGACTCTGTCGAGGGCGACAGACGTCGGGGTCGAAGCTGAGGTGTGGCTCAACAGGCCATGGGGAGCGATCATGTAACGCCTTGAGGGTGTTGGCGAGGTGGTGGAGTTCTCCCTGTGCGGCGAGCAGGCCCGTAGGGAAGTCGTAGACTCTGGGCATGACCAGAATGATAGACCTGTTCGGTTTATTCGCCGTGCGCCAGTTCTGTCGGCGGCGGCTGAAAAGTGACTCTGGTCCACTTTGCGTGATCGGGCCACGCTGGGTCACCAAATCGGCGATCATGGATCGTCGTGAGTGATGCGCTCCTCCAACACCTGTGGTTCCACCAGATCGACGATGTCGAGGTCGAAGGCATCGACAGTGAAGACGAGTTGCTGGTCATACGTGCCCGTGCTCACGCTCTTTGGCTGCGTTTCCAGGGTGTGGGGTGTTCTCGGGTCGGGCGCACAGCCGTTATGCCCGGCGTCTGGCGGATAGCCCGGTCGGCGGCGCCCGGTGGTCATCGCGACATAGGGCCGGCGGATCCGCTGCCGTGAGCGTGCGTGTCCGTAAGCGACGTCGCTGAGCAGATCAGTGGGCTCACTTCTGCCACGGCCGAAGGAGCGCCGGTCCCCAAAGGCCGTGCGGACCGTGGGGGTCATGCCAGCCGGCCGGGCCGGTGCACAGCTGGTGGAGAACCTGACGGCGGTGGTGAGCCAGTCGACACTGCTGCGGCTGGTCCGCGCGCTGCTCGAAACCAGGTGCCCGTCACGCCTCGGCGCTCGGGGTGGATGAGTTCGTCCTGCGCAAGGGCCACATCTACGGCACCATCCTGGTGGACATCGAGACCCGTCGCCCTGTCGATCTACTGCCTGGCCGGTCCGTCCCGGTGGTGGCCCGGTGGCTTGCTGATCGCCCCGGCGTCGAGGTGATCTGCCGCGACCGTTCAACTGCCTATGCCGAGGCCACCGCCTGCTCGCCCAGGACGTGGGACTTCGTCGGATCGCCCGGAACTGTCTCCGTCACCGGTCGCGCAGAGGCCCGCGAGCGCATTCGACAGCTCGCTACACAACATCTAGCGACTCCGATTGGGCCGACCATAGCGTCGCAATAGCGGTGGCGATAACGAAGCCTGATCCGAGCTACGTGAACTCTCCGAGGCCTCTGAACCGGTTGACACCGCGCTCGGCTACCTCCTCGGCTCCGAGTACACCATCAGCGTCACGCGCGGAGCACGCAGACGGGGCTGACCTTCACCGAAGTGGCCATCTTCCTCAATCAGAGGGAAGGGATGAGTCTCGGGCCACCTGGGGCTGCCCGTGTCTTCGCCTGCCGCGTGATCCACAGCGGAGTGTCCGTCGACCCAGTCCGCTCACTGCGACACGCTGGGGCCCGAGAGCCGGTGAGGTAAATGCCTCACCGCGCCGGATCGAGCGGGATCGAGGAGGACTCAGCGGGATCGAATGGGGTGGATATGTCCGGTTCTCCGGCAAAGCCGCAGGTGAGATGGGTCACCGGTTTAGGTTCGAGTCCCACCCGCCCCACTCAGCTCCCACCCACCCCCTTGAGGGGGCGGCTCTCACCTGCGGGAAATCCAAGGCGAGGCCGTCTCGCGGGGGCTTTTACCTCACGGTTGCCTCACAAGGGCCCTGCCATGCTCGTCATGGCGCAGAAGATCTCGGCGGCGCGTCGCGCGGAGTCGCCTGGAGGGCGGACGCCGCGCTCGAGCGCGGGGACTGCGTCGCGGCGACGGCTCGGGATCAACAACCGGCTACCGGCATTTCGGCGTGGTCGAGGCCGCCGCCCACCCGACGCGCCGGGCTCGCCGCGGGCCTACGCGCCGGTCCACTACCGGCACACCGTGCTCCGCGCGGCCAACAGCTGTGCGGCGCCGGTGGGATGTGAGGGGTGTGGCACAACGAGACGTGCACTCCTGGCCGTTCCCCCCGGCGGGCCGGCTCAGGGCCCGACTTCGCCGGTGCCTCGCCGGACGTAGCTGCTGGGGACGGTGACGGTGCGCGGCGGTCGGTCGGGAGTGGCGATCCGGTCGATGGCCAGGCGCGCCGCCTGCCGGCCGACTTCCTGCGGGTCGCGGACGACGGCCGAGACGCCGAGCCCTTTGGAGAGGTCGGTTTCGTCGAGTCCGATGAAGGCGAACGCGTGCCGCCCGGCGAGCCGCTCGATGAGGACCCCCGTACTGATGCCGAGGTTGAGCGCGAGCACGGCCGTGGGGGGTGACGGCGGCTCCAGCAGGCGCACCACCGCGTCGCGGGCCTGCTGAGCGGACGTGAGGTCGCCGACCACCAGCCCCGGCTCTTCCTGGATCCCGGCCTGCGCGAGGGCGCTTCGGTAGCCGCTGAGCCGCTGTGTGGCGCGGAAGGAGTCCAAGCGCCCGGTGAGTGCGGCGATGCGGTGGTGTCCGAGACCGATGAGGTGCTGGGTGGCCTGCTGGACGGCGTGGTCGTCGTCGGTCATGACTACGTCGGCGGTCAGTCCGGCGGCGGGGCGCCCGACCAGGACGACGGCGGTGCCGTGGGTGTGCTCGGCGGTGAGGAAGTCGCGGTGGTCGCCGTCGGGCATCATCAGCAGGGCGCTGACGCGGCGGTCGATCATGGCCCGGGCGAGTTCGGGTTCCCGTGCGGGGGTGTCGTCGGTGGACCCGATGATCAGCTGTAGTCCCGCGTGGCGGAGTTCCCGTTCGGCGCCGGAGGCGACTCCGGCCTGGAAGAGGTTCGTGAAGCCGGCGGTGACCAGCCCGACGGCCGCCTCGCGGCGGCCGTAACGCAGGTCGCGGGCGATGGGGTTGGGCGAATAGCCCAGGAGCTCGACCTGTTTCATGACACGCTGCCGGGTCGCGGGCTCGACGCGGGGGGAATTCTGCAGGGTCCGGGTGACGGTCGCGGTGCTCACTCCTGCCGCCTTCGCCACGTCACGGAGAGTGACCCGCTGCTCTACCCTGCCCGGCATTGTTTGCCCCTCCCGGTGTGGCCACTGGGTGTCGCTGAGCGGCTCCACCGCGATGTAACCGTTGACATGCGCCGGGGTGAGCCTAACACTGAGGGCCCGTGTTGACGTTTACATAGCCATGTTGACGTTTACATGACGCGAACCGAACCATCATGCGGAGAGTTGCCATGAAGCCCCTGCTCACCGACGGCCGACTGGGCGCGAGCCCGGCGGCGGCCCTGGTGGATCACGTCAACGCCGTCGAACTGGAGGACGAAGTCGCTGCCGCGGAGCACTTCGTCAAGATCGACTTGGCACACACCCTGATGCTCACCCAGCAGCGCGTCCTCGCCCCCGAGCAGGGCCGGTCACTGGTGGCGGCGCTGCTGCGGCTACTCGACGGAGACGCCGAGAAGGTGCTGGCCGGCGACGCGGCGGTCGGCACGATCACGCTGCAACTCGAACAGCACTTGGAGGAGCAGTGCGGCCCGGCGGGCCTGGACATCCAGCGTGCCCGCAGTCGCATCGATCAGAAGGCCACCGGCGTGCGGATGGCCGACCGTGCCGCGCTGGTGTACGTCATGCGGGAGCTGCTGCGGCTCGGGCAGGTCCTGCTTGACGCGGGCACCGAGTACGACGCGGTGATCGCTCCCGGTTACACGCATCTGCAGCACGCCCAGCCCACGACCCTGGGGCACTACTTCAACGCCCACTACTGGACGGTGTCGCGGAACCTCGCGCGGATGGCGCAGCTGTACGAGCGGCTGAACGAATGCCCGCTGGGCGGCGCCGCCCACAGCGGGACGGACTGGCCCATCGATCGTGAGGCCACCGCCGCCTACCTCGGATTCTCCCGTCCGGTACGCAATGCGCGGGACGCTGGGCTGTCGGCCCTGGACGCCGGGGCCGAACTCGCCGCCGTACTGGGCCTGACCCTGTCGGGTGTCAGTCGGTGCGCGTCCGACCTGTTCTACTGGTCGTCCTCCGAGGTCGCCCTGGTGCGGCTGCATCCCTCCCTGTGCGGTACGTCGAGCATGATGCCGCAGAAGCGCAACCCGATCGTGCTGGAGCGGATCCGGGGCCTCGCCGGGGATGCGGCGGGCTGGGGGGCCAGCCAGCTGGGAGTGCTGCACTTCGCGACATCCACCGACGCCGACCAGGGATACGTGCACAACCGCATGCCCGGGTACTGCCGTGAGACCGCGGGAGCCATCCACCTGCTGGCCGAGGCGGTGGCCACGTTGGAGGCCGACACCGAGCGGCTGCACCGGTCCGCGGGACGGCACTGGTCGACGGCCAGCGCCCTGGCGGACGATCTCGTCCGCGTCCACGGCATGAGTTTCCGCGCCGCCCATGAGGCGGTGGCGCGTTTCGTCACGGCCCACGAGGCGGCCGGGGCAACTGAAGAAACGGTCCGCCCCGACCTCGCCGAAGGCCCCCTGCGTGGCTACACCCCGGACCGGCTGCGTCGGCTCCTGGACGTGCGGTCCTTCGTCGACGGCCGCCACAGCGCCGGCGGCACCAGCCCGGCACGGCGCGCGGAACTGGCGGCCGAGGCGGCCGGCGACATCAAGGCGCACCAGGACACCGTCGTCGCTCTCACTACCGCGGCAGCACAGGCCGAGGACCGCCTCGTGCGTGACGCCGTCGCCCTCCTGGACGGACAGCCGCCCCACGAGGCCTGACAGCTCCCGCCGGAGGCCCGGGCGCGCCGCTCGACGCTTGCGCTCCCCGGCCCGTTCGCTCACGCTCGACGAAGGAGTCACCCGTGTCCATACCCGCGCCCAATGCCACGCCCGTCGCGGCCGCCCGCGCCGAAACCGGTCCGGAACGATCCGCCCGGCTGACCGGTCAGCGTTTCGGCGGCGTCTTCACCGCCCTCTACATCCTCGCCATCATCGGCGTCTGGATCGCCCTGCTCACACCCGCCTCGGTCACGCTGTCCCTGCGCATCGCCGACCTCGACCCCGAGGGCAAGACGTCGTCACTGGCCTTGGTGGCGGGCGTCGGAGCGATATTCGCGATGGTCGCCAACCCGGTCTTCGGACACTTCAGCGACCGCTGCACCTCCCGGTGGGGACGGCGGCGACCGTTCGTCGTCATCGGCACCCTCGTGGGCGGCGCGTCCCTCTTCGTCATCGGTACGGCCCCCAGCATCCCCGTCGTCCTCGTCGGCTGGTGCCTGACCCAGATCGCGATGAACGCCGCCATGGCCGCCCTCATCGCCATCCTTCCCGACCGCGTGCCGGAGGAACGCCGCGGAACCGTTTCCGGTCTGATGGGCATGACCAACCAGGTCGCCACCGTCAGCGGCACCTTCCTGATCGCGACCACCGGCACCCAGGGCTTGGGCATGTTCATCGTCCCCGCGGCCATCGGACTGGTCCTGGTCCTGATTTTCGCCCTCTACTTGAAGGAAGTCCCCCAGAGGAAGGGCGAGGTGCCTCCCAGGGCGTGGCTGGACATTCCGCGCAGCCTGTGGATCAACCCCCTCCGCCACCGTGACTTCGCCTGGGCGTTCGTCAGCCGCTTCCTCGTGTGGACCGGTAAAGCACTGCTGCTCACCTACAAGACGTACTTCCTGATGGACCACCTCGGATACAGCTCGGACCGGGCCGCCTCGATCCTGAGCTGGGCCATGCTCGTCCTGGCCGTCGGGGTCGTACTCGGCAGCAATGTCAGTGGCTGGCTGTCCGACCGGCTCCAGCGCCGCAAGGTCTTCATCGTGGCGGCGTCTCTGCTGTTCGGTGCCGGTATGGGTGTCATCGCGCTCTGCTCCACGCTGACCGGCTTCATCGTGGGCATCGCCGTCGCCAGCCTGGGACAGGGCGTCTACGTGGGCGTCGACTACGCGCTGGTCGTCTCCGTCCTGCCCGACAGCGAGACCGAGGCAGCCAAGGGCATGGGGCTGTTCAACATCGCCAACGCCCTCCCGCAGAGCGTGGCGCCCGCCATCGCGCCCCTGTTCCTCGCCATCGGAGGCGGCTCGAACTACGCGGTCCTCTACCTCAGCGCCGCGGGATTCGCCCTGCTGGGCGCCTTCGCCGTCATGTTCATCAAAGGGGCCAGGTGATCCGGGCCCCTGCCCCAGCCCCCATCCGACGGGCGTGGGACCGGAGCTCAGAGGTTGGACAGTTGAGCGAGCCGAAGGGCGGCGTGGATTCGGAACCGTGCGGGACCGTTGAGGTCCTGGCCGATGAGGCCGGCGACTTGGTTGAGGCGGTAGTAGAGGGTGGTGCGATGCACGTTCAAGGCTGCCGCGGTCGCGTTGACGTCTCCCTGGCGATCGAGGTAGGCGAGCACGGTCTGGGCCAAGGGGGAGTGTTCTTGGCTGAGGATCACGGCGACGCCTGGATCAATCGCGGCGACGCCGGCGGAGTTCCATTCGTATGAGTAGAACAGACGGTATTCGCCGAGTGCTTCCCAGCAAGCTTGCCGTTCCATCTCCGGCACTCGTGCTGCCACCCGTGCCGTGAATTCGGCTTGGCGGATCGATGTCTGGAGCCCATCGGCGGCGTCACGGAGCGGGCCGCTGAGTCCCACTGCTTCGATGGAAATGCCACGGCGTCCTGCCACCTGGTGCACAGCGATGGCCAGCCGTTGGCATGTCGCCGCGTCTGTGGCCCCCGCCGAGGTGAGAACGACGAGCTTGCCCTCTCGCACCCGAAGGGCTGCACCCGCATCCGCTCGCCGACGCGGTCGGACTGGGCCGCATCGAGCGGCCGTACCGCCACCCCGGCGAACAGCGGCGCCCAGCCGGGATCCAGCGACCACTCGGGATCGGGGGCGACCCGGCTCGCGAGCACGACGAGCGCGTCCTCGGGGAGCCGGAGCAGGAAGGTCTCGCGCAGCCAGGTCTCGAGTCGCTGGCACTGCTCGAAGGTATCGACCAGGAGCACCGCACCGGGCTCGGCGCAGGCCGGTGCGGCGGCCTCCGCCAGGCGTCGCGGATCCGCGTCCAGAAACCGGGCGTCGACCCGCACCACACGGCGCCCGGCGAGCTCCGCCTGCCAGGCGGCCTAGCGCACCAGCGAGGACTTGCCGATGCCGCCGGGCCCGTGGAGATACGCCACGAGCGGAGCGTCCCCCGTCCCCGACAGCATCCGGTCGAGCACCGCCCGCTCCGGTTCCCGGCCCACCAGCGCCCCGGCGCGTGCGTCGGCCAACCGGCCCGCCAGTCCCGTCGCACCCAAACCGGGCTCCTCCTCTCGCCAGGTCCCTCTCGACGTCGAAGTAGACCGGGCCGGGTCCTTATGATCCGGCTTTGCGGCGCGGCGCGGCTGAACGAGGTGGTGTGGAGCGCATGTGGTCGCGCACCGGCGCCAGCAGGCCGGCGAGAGCCTTGACGTCATCGCGCGCAAGCGGCTCGAACAGGAGGCCGCTGACCACCTCGATGTGACCCGGCAGCACCTTCCCGAGCAGCGCGCGTCCGGCGTCGGTGATGGCGACCGTGACGCTCCGCTCATCGTCCGGCGAGGGCGCGCGCACGACCAGGCCCACCTTCTCGAGCAGGCCAACCTGGTAGGTCAGGCCGCTGCGGCTGTAGACAACGCCGTCGGCGAGGTCGGTCATGCGGTGGCTGCCCGTCGGGGAGTCACCGAGGCGGGCCAGCAGCTGGAATTGGATGTAACTGAGGTCGCCGGCTTCGCGTAGCTGTTGCTCGACCGCGTGCCGGAGCAGGTTGGCGACCTCCATGAGGTCGAAGTAGGCGCCGAGTTGCACGGGGTCGAGTGACGGCGGCGACTTGGACATGACCCCAGTGTACTGCTTCGAATTCGAAGATTGGCGTGTGGTGGGGGTGGGCAGGGGGGCGCCGTCCGCGGATCCCGGGGACCGGCCGAGCCGCCGCGGAGCCCGTCGCGGCGACGGGCGCGGGCCGACGGTGGGCGACGTCACTTGCTTCGAATTCGAAGCAGCAGTAACGTGTCCCGCAGTTGCTTCAAGTTCGAAGCAATCAGGCGCGAAGCGAAAGCGAGAACTCCGATGAAGGCAGTGCGTTTCCACGAGTACGGCGGCCCCGAGGTCCTGCGCTACGAGGACGTGGAGCAGCCCGTCCCCGGAGCCGGGCAGGTCCGGATCCGCGTCGCCGCGACGTCGTTCAACTCCGTCGACGGCAACATCCGCGGTGGCTTCATGCGCGGCCCGATCCCGGTGGAGTTACCGCACACCCCCGGCCTCGATGTCGCCGGTACGGTCGACGCGCTGGGCGAAGGCGTGGACGGCCTGGTGGTCGGCGACGAGGTCATCGGGTTCCTGCCGATGGACAAGTCCGGCGCCGCCGCGGAGTACGTCCTCGCGCCGGCCGAGGTCCTGGCAACGGCGCCCAAGGACGTCCCGCTGCCGGACGCCGCGGCGTTGCCGCTGGTGGGGCTCACCGCGTACCAGGCGCTGTTCGACCACGGCAAGCTGACGGCCGGGCAACGCGTGCTGATCAACGGCGCCGGCGGAGCGGTCGGCGGCTACGCCGTACAGCTGGCCAAGGGCGCCAAGGCCCATGTGATCGCCACGGCCGGCCCCCGTAGCGCCGAGGTGGTGAAGTCGGCCGACGCCGACGAGGTCATCGACCACACGGCCACGAGCGTGCCCGACGCGGTGACCGAGCCGGTCGACGTGGTGCTCAACCTCGCGCCGGTCGACCCGGCGCAGCTGGCCGCACTGGTCACCCTGGTCCGACCGGGCGGTGTCGTGGTCAACACGACGGTGTGGATGCCCGCGCCCAGCGACGAAGAGCGCGGCGTGCGCGGCATCGACCTGTTCGTCCGCAGCGACGCCGAACAGCTGTCGCGGCTGGTGGCCCTGGTCGACCGAGGTGAGCTGCGCGTCGCCGTGGCCGAGCGGGCGCAGCTGGCCGAACTGGCGGCGCTGCACGCCCGGGCCGCCGAGGGCGCGGTGCACGGCAAGGTCATCGTCGTCCCGTCCGCCGCCTGACCCCGGAAGGCAGGCACCGTGGCACTCGGCTCGGATCCCGAAATCGCCGCGGCGCACCGGCCCCGATGGCCGGTGCGAAGTCGATCTGGGCCGCCCCTCACTGAAAGATCGAGATCATGACGCTCAGCTTCGACCCCGGAGTAGTCGACGTCCTGGCCCAGTTGGGCGGGCCCGACGCATGAGATCTCGCCGACCGGGCGTTCTCCGGTAGGCGTATTGTTCGCGGAGGCTGAGATGGATCGGGTACTGCTGGCCGATTTTCTCCGGGCGCGCCGGGAGGCGCTGCAGCCGGAGGATGTCGGGCTTCCCCGTGGCTCTAGGCGTCGTACCGGTGGGCTGCGGCGCGAGGAGGTTGCCGCGCTGGCCGGTATGTCGGTCGATTACTACAGCCGGATCGAGCAGCAGCGTGGTCGGTGCCGTCCGAGCGGGTGCTCGCCGCACTCGCCCGGGGCCTGCATCTGAGCCTGAGCGAGCGGGACTACCTCTTCGACCTCGGCGGGCACTCCGCGCCACGACGGGTGCCGCGTGAGGACCACGTCAGCCCGACCATGATGCGCATCATGGAACGGCTCGCGGACACGCCCGCGCTGGTGATGTCCCGGTTCAACGAGACGCTGCTCCAGACTCGCCCGGCGGTTGCTCTGCTGGGCGATTACACCCGGTTCAGCGGGCTGTCCCGCTACCTGGTCTACCGCTGGTTCACCGACCCGGCGCAACGCGACCTCTACCCCGTCGAGGACCACGCCCTGCGGGGCAGGGTCTTCACCGTGGAGCTCCGGGCGGCGTACACGGCGGACACCACGGGCAGGGCCGAGGAGATCGTCACAGCACTGCTGGAGGTCAGCCCCGAGTTCGCCGACCTCTGGCGGCTGCACGAGGTGGACGTCACCCACCATCAGGATCTCAAGCGCTACCGGCACGCGGAGCTGGGCGAGATGGAGCTGTACTGCCAGCGGCTGGTGGACCCCGACCAGGCACAGGAACTCCTGGTCTTCTCCGCCGTACCCGGCTCGCCGAGCTACGAAAAGCTGCAACTCCTCGCAGCCGTGGACGCCTAGTACCGGTTCATACGGCGGTGCCAGCGGGGATAGCGGCGGACCTGGTAGTCGCCGAGGCCGCACTCCTGCTTCGCGCTCTGGAAGCATTCCTTGCTGGCCCCTCGGCTGCCCGTGATGCGGATCAGGTCGTCAAGCGTCGTCTCGGCGGGTTTGGAGGTCTCTTGCGGGCGGGTGACGCTGCGGCGGGCGAGAACCCAGTGACGGCGGTCGGGCCGCCGTGCTGCTCGGGGACAGCGTGATGGTGCGAACTCGGCGACGCCTCCAAACTGGTCGACATCCGTGCTCGGCTACCTCCTCCTACCCCGTGGCAGGCTCCACGGCTCCCGGCCCCGGCGTCGAGGGAGCCGTGGGCTTCGGGCTGCCGGGCAGGAAGAGCGCCACGCCGAGTGTGGTGGCCACCAGCACGGCCGCCCCGACAACCAGGCTGATCCGCATCCCGGTCATGAAGTGGGCAGAGTCGGCGATCAGCGCACCGAGCAGGGCGACTCCGATCGCGCCGCCGAACTGCCGTGCGGCGCTGAGTACTCCGGATGCGAGGCCGGCCCGCTCGTGCGGCACCGACTCCAGCATCGCCGACGCCAACGGTGGGATGGCGAGTCCGCCGCCGATGCCGAGCGGCACCAGCAGGGTCAGCAGCAGGGGGGGTGTCCCGACGGGACGAGGAGCAGGCCCAGGATGCTGACCGTCTGGATGGCCTGGCCCAGGATCAGTGGGAGGCGCGGTCCGTACCGGTTGGTCAGCTTGCCGGCGAGACGATGGACCAGGGTGGTGAAGGCCGTCATCGGAATGAACATCAGTCCCGCGGTGAGCGCCGAGGCTCCGCGGTGTTCCTGGAAGAAGATCGTGAAGACGAAGACCAGGCCGTAGTAGCCGAAGTTCAGGGCGAGACCCGCGCTGGTGCAGACGGCCACCGGGGGAATGCGGAACAACGTCAGCGGAACGGCGGGATCACTCTGCCGGGATTCGACCAGGAGGAACGCGGTTCCGGCGAGTACGGCGACCAGGAAGCCGCAGTCGTCGGGCTCGTCCACCCGCTCGACCCTCCGGTGATGACGGCGAACACCAGGGCGGCCAGGGCGAGTACGGCGGTGACCTGGCCGACGGGGTCCATCGGGGAGTGTCCTCGTGGGGAGCGGGGCGCCCGCAGCATGCCGATGAGTGCGAAGACGCCGACCGGCAGGTTCACAAAGAAGATCCACCGCCAGCCGAGTCCCGTGGTGAGCGCGCCGCCGACAACCGGGCCGGCCGCGACCGCCGCACCACCACCGGCGGTCCACAGTGCTATTCCGCGAGCGCGCTGGGCCGGGGAGTCGTACGCCTGGCGCACCAGGGCGAGTGAGGCAGGCATCATCACAGCGGCTCCGGCTCCCTGTACCGCCCGGGCAGCGATGAGCACAGTGAGGTTGGGGGCCAGCCCGCACAGTGCGGACATCAGTGAAGACGGACAGCCCGATCGTGAAGGCGCGGCTCGCACCGATGCGGTCGGAGATGGCACCGGCCGACAGGAGCAGGGCCGCGAAGAGCAGGGTGTACGCGGTGACCACCCACTGCAGTGCGGAGACCTGGCCGCCCCACTGCTGACCGATGCTCGGCAGGGCGACGTTGACCACGGTGGTGTCCAGCGTGATGACGAAAAAGGCCAGGCAGGCAACCAGCACCGTGGACCGGAGCCCCGGCCGCTTGCCGCCTGCCTCGGGGCCGGACGGGGCACCTCCCCTCACGTCGGCTGCAGGCTGCCCGTTCGCTTCGGTTTCTTCACCGGGGAGTGCCACCCCCTCGTCACTCACGCCACCGTTGCGGTCCATGGATCTTCCCTCCAGGTCTTTGCCGGTGCCCGGCGTGCTGCGAATCCCTCGCAGCCGGAACGACCGACGACTGAGTCACTTCCCGTGCGTCTGCCAGGCAGGGCAGCCGACGGGGCCGGCCGCGGGACCGGCGGTGTGCGGATACGGAGGACGAGCCGCCCGGGAGAGTCACGCCCTGGGCTGCCACAGTTCCCGGTGACGGTCTCCCGGCAGGGGCTCTTCCCGCTCCCGCCTCAGCGCTCTGGGACCCACCGCCAGGACCCGACTGCCCGATCCCCTCACTCCTTGTCGAAGTCGGTGCCCCGGCTGACCGCATCCCAGGCGGCCGCCTCCTCGCCGGCGGACTTCAGCTGGGCGGCGATGGCGTCGGCGGCGTCGTTACCGAGGGCCAGTCGCAGCGGGGTCTGCTCGGCGGCCAAAGCGGTCAGGATCGCCGCGGCGGCCTTCTCGGGGTCCCCCGGCTGCTTGCCGTCGCTGTCCGGCAGCCCGGCGCGGACCGGGCCGACCGTCTCCTCGTACGCGTCCAGGGGCGCCGACTGCCGCAGCGCACCGCCGCCGGCGAACCCGGTCCGGAACGCCCCCGGCTCCACGACCAGCACCTTGATCCCGTGCGGGGCGACTTCCAGGGCCAGCGCCTCGGACAGCCCCTCCAGGGCGAACTTGGTGGCCGAGTAGGCGCCGACGCCGGGGAAGGAGAACCGGCCGCCCATGCTGCTCATCTGCACGACAGCGCCCGAGCCCTGGCGGCGCATGTGCGGGAGTACGGCGCGGGTGAGCGCGGCGGGGCCGAAGAAGTGCAGGTCCATCAGGTCGCGGAGCTCGCGGTCGGTGGTCTCCTCGACGGCGCCGACCTGTCCGCGACCGGCGTTGTTGACCAGTACGTCGATTCGCCCGTACCAGAGGATCACTTCGGCGACGATGGCGGTGATGCGGGCCGGGTCGGTGACGTCGAGGGCGACGGGGATGACGCGGTCGGGGTGCTCGGCGGCGAGTCCGTCGAGGGATTCGGGGCGGCGAACGGCGGCCACCACGGTGTCACCGGCGGCTAGGGCCGCCCGCGTGATCGCCTGCCCGAAACCGGAGTTGGCGCCGGTGATCAGCCAGACCCTGCCGGTCGCGGAGCGGGTGGGGGTAGTGGCCGGGGCAGTAGCGGTGCGGACGTTGTCGCTCATGGGGATCTCCAGAGTGGTTCCGGAAGCCGACCGGGCGCCGGCCCGTCGAACACGGCCGAGGCGGTTTCCCGGCGTGCGCCTCCATTACGGCCGCCACTCGGCCCCACCGTCCAAGACAGAGTTCAACACGCTTCATAAAGAGTGTTTATCGTCGCTGGCTATGCTCTCCCCATGGAATTACGGCAGTTGAACTATCTCGTGGCGATCGCCGAGGAAGGGAACCTCGGCCGGGCGGCGGCGCGGCTGCACGTGAGCCAGCCGGCCCTGTCGTACGCGCTGCGGAAGCTGGAGGCGGAACTCGGTGTCCCCCTTTTCGAGCGGCACCCCGGCGGCATGACCCAGACTCCTGCCGGGCGCGATGTGGTGGCCGAGGCGCGCCGGACCGTACGCCAGGCGGACCGTGTCCGCGTCGCGGCGGAACGCCACCGGTGCCAGGATAAGGCAGTGCTCCGGGTCGGCTTCGAGGCAAGCGGCGCGGGCGAGTTGACCACCCGGGCCCGGGCCGAGTTCGCACGCCGCAATCCGGACGTCCGGGTGGAACCGAAACGCTTCGACTGGGGCCAGGAGGCGGCCGCTCTGCGCGACGGCCGGGTGGACGTCGCCTTCGTCTGGCTGCCCGCCGACCTCACCGACCTGCATGCCGAGGTGGTCCACACCGAGCCCCGGGTCGTCGGCCTGCCCGGCGGGCACCCGCTGGCGGGGCGTTCGGGCATCGGCATCCTGGAGGTCAAGGACGAGCCGCTGCTGTGGACGGAGCGGGCGCCACGCGAATGGGTCGACTGGTGGGCGGTGAACCCGAGACCGGACGGTTCCGCACCGCGCTGGGGTCCGAAGAACGACAACGTCGAGGAGATGCTGGAGCAGGTCGCCGAGGGCACCGCGGTCTGCTTCGCTTCGGCGAGCATGGCCCTGTACTACGCCCGCCCCGACCTGTCCTGGGTCCCGCTCACCGACGTCGAACCGCTGAGGGTCGCCATGGCCTGGTACGAGGGCGCGAGCAGCCCCCTCGTAAAGGGTTTCGCCGAGGTGGTACGCGAACTCACCGCCGCTCTGCATCGGTATCCGCCTGGCGCGAGTGAATAGGCCCGCGAGGGGCGTCGGCCCGGCGCCAGCAGGGTTGCCAGGGCCGGGGCCGAGGTCCGGCTCATCGATGTCGCGCGTCACGGGGATCGCTCCGCGGGGGCACATCACTCCGGCGACAGTTCCCTGGCACGGACGCGATCGGCGGGGGCGGGTTCCTGTTCGGTGTGACGGGTCTCCTTGGCCAGCGCCACCGTGACCGCCGTGAGTCCGCTCATCAGGGCGATGAGGACGACGATGCCCGTGATGCTGTGGTCGAACCAGAGCAGCAGTGACGAGGCGAGGAGTGGTGCCAGCCCGCCGGTGAGGACCGTGCCGATGTTGTTCGCGACGCCCACCGCGCTGAAGCGCACCTTGGTGTCGAAGAGTTCGGCGAAGAACGCGGGTTGTGAACCGAGGATCGCGGACTGTCCGATGCCCAGGGTGACCAGCAATGCGAGCCAGGTCGCCCACGGCTGTCCACTTTCGATCAGTTCGAAGAACGGCCAGGCGGCGACGAAGAGCACCAGTGCCCCGCCGATCGAGACGGGGCGGCGTCCGATGCGGTCCGAGAGGGCGCCGAAGGCCGGCACCGTCACGAGTTTCACGGCCGCCGCGACGGCGATGCCGCTGAGCAGTGCCGCGGTGGGCAGGCCGCGGTCCTCGGCGTACGTCACCGAGAAGGTGCCGAAGACGTAGTATCCGGCGTTCTCGCCCGCACCGGCGCCGATGACGATCAGCATCTGCTTCGGGTAGCGGCGCCACGCCTCCACGACGCGGCTGTGCGTGATCCGGCTCCGCAGTGAGCGGTGCTGGACGTTCACGCGGACGCTTGCCCGCTCGAAGTCCGCGGTCTCCTGGAGCGAGCGGCGCACCCACAGCCCGAAGAAGGCGAGTACGGCGCTGGCCAGGAACGGCAATCGCCATCCCCACGACAGGAAGGCGTCTTCCGAGAGCAGGCCGGTGGCGAGGGCGAAGGCTCCGGTGGACAGCAGGGTCCCCGTGCCGGTGCCGATCGCGGGCAGGGAGGTGAGGAAGCCGCGCCACTTGGGCGGCGCGTTCTCGAAGAGGATGATCAGCGCACCGGTCTTCTCACCACCGGCCGCGAAGCCCTGCACGAAGCGCAGCACCGTGAGCAGGACGGGCGCGGCCACGCCTATCTGGCCGTAGGTCGGCAGCAGACCGATCGCCGTCGTCGCCAGGCCCATCAGCAGCAGCGTCACGACCAGGACATCCTTGCGGCCCTTGGTGTCGCCCTTCTCGCCGAAGTACGCGCCGCCGAGCGGCCGGGCGAGGAAGCCGATGGCGAAGGTGCCGTACGCCAGGATCGTGCCGACCAGCGGATCGCTGTCCGGGAAGTAGACCTTGTTGAAGACCAGGGCCGCCGCGGTGCCGTAGAGGGCGAAGTCGTACCACTCCACTGTGGTGCCGAAGACCGCCGCCAGGGCGATCTTCGGCTGGAACACCGGCCTGTCACTGGGCACTTCGCTCACGGAACTCATCCGGGGGACTCCTTCGTCACCTTCGGGTACACCACCCCGGTACCACTAGGTGGTTCTCTTGTGCTGCAGAATGGTTCGGTGATGTTATGGAGGCGCCCACCCCCTGGCAAGGGGTCGGCGGCGACCATTTCCCATTGCTTCCGACCGCAGGAGGAGCCCATGCCCGAGCCCGACGCGGGAGGCGTCCGCAGCGTGCAGCGCGCCGTGGAGCTGCTGGCGCTGTACGACACCGAGCACCCCAGCCGCACGGTTCGCGAGCTGGTCGACGCGACCGGCCTGGCCAAATCCACCGTCGTACGGCTCGTCCACACCCTGGAACAGTGCGGTCTGCTGTGGAGCCGCGGCGACGGCCGGACGGTCCCGGGGCCGGGCCTTCTCCGCTGGGCGGAACTGGCCCGCTCCACCTGGCAACTGCCCGAATCCGCTCTCGTGCTGCTGAAGGAGCTGAGCGAGGTGAGCGGTGGCGAGGCGGTGCATCTGTACGTCCGGCAGCAGGGCGCCCGCGTCTGCGTCGCCCGGCACGAGGGCTCCCGCACGCTGCGGCACGTGGTTCGGGTGGGGGAGGAGATGCCCCTGTGGTCGGGCGCGGCGAGCCATGTCCTGCTCTCCCGCGCCGAACGCGCCGACGTCGAGTCGATCGCGGCCGCGGCCCCGCACGAGGACTGGCCGCGTGTCCTGTGGGAGCGGGCGCAGCAGGCGGCGGTCGACGGCTGGTCCGTCAGCCACGGCGAGCGTGAGGCGGGGGTGTCGGGTGTGGCCGCGCCCGTATTCGACAAGGCGGGCCGGGTGGTCGCCGCGCTCGCGCTGGGCGGCCCCACCGTCCGCTTCACCGAGCAGGCCGTCGCGGAGTTCTCCGGGCCGCTCGTCGAGGCGGCCCGCGCGCTCACCGCGCTCGACTGCGTGGGAGGTGTGTCCCGTTGACCGGCCCCGGCCCCCTTCTCGACGGCGTACGCGTCCTCGACCTGACCAATGTGCTCGCGGGCCCCTTCGCCGGATATCAGCTCGCCCTCCAGGGCGCGGACGTCATCAAGGTCGAGCTGCCCGAATCGGGCGACCTGGCGCGGCAGTTGGGCGCCGACCGGGAGCTGAGCGACGACCTCCTCGGGGCGTCCTTCCTCGCCCAGAACGCGGGCAAGCGGTCCCTCACGCTCAATCTGAAGGACGAGGCGGGGCGCGAGGCGCTGCTCCGTGCCGTACGGGCGGCGGACGTCCTGGTCGAGAACTTCCGGCCGGGGGTGATGGACCGCCTCGGGGTCGGCTGGGACGTGCTGCGTGCCGAGAACCCAGGGCTCGTCTACTGCGCCATCTCCGGCTTCGGGCAGACCGGACCGATGCGCGCCCGCCCCGCGTACGACCAGATCGTGCAGGGCCTGAGCGGCATGATGAGCGTCACCGGCACACCGGAGACCGCCCCGCTGCGCGCCGGGTTCCCGGTCGCGGACACGCTCGGCGGCATGGCCGCCGCCTACGCCATCGCGGCCGCACTGGTACGCCGGGGCCGCTCCGGCGAGGGCGCGTTCCTCGACGTATCGATGCTGGAGGCCGCGCTCACCGCGATGGGCTGGGTCACCTCCAACTACCTCATCACGGGCCGCGCTCCGCAGCCGATGGGCAACGAGAACTTCACGGCCGCCCCGTCGGGAACCTTCCGTACCGCTGACGGGTACCTCAACATCTCGGCCAACCGCCAGCAGCAGTTCGCCACGCTGTGCCGACTGATCGGCCGGGAGGAACTGCTGGAGGACCGGCGCTTCAGCCATCCCGCCGACCGCAAGGCACACCGCGAGCAGCTGCGTGCCGAGGTGGAGCGAGGGCTGTCCCTGCGGACTGCCAAGGAGTGGGAGGACGTCCTGTCCGACGCGGGTGTCCCCGCGGCCCGGGTGCTCTCGGTGCCCGATGCGCTGGAGCTGGAGCAGCTGGCGGCACGGGACTTCGTCCGCAGGCTGCCGTTCCCCGGTGGACGGGAGCGGGCGCTGGACGTACTGGGCAGTCCCGTCCGGGTGGACGGCGAGGCGGTCGGCGCGGCGTTGCCGCCGCCGCTGCTCGGCCAGCACACCGACGATGTGCTGGGCGAACTCGGCTACGGGGAAGAGGAGATCGGCGATTTGCGGAAGCGTGGGGCGATATGAGCGGGACAGGTACGACGGCTACGGAGGACGTGGCGACGGCGGACGCGGTGGTGGAGGAGGCGGTGACGGCCTGGTGGTCCACAGCCGTCAGCCGTATCCGTCCGGGAGAGATACTGCTGCGCGGCTACCCCGTCGAACAGCTCGTCGGACGTGTCACGTTCGCGGAGCAGATCTGGCTGATGCTGCGCGGCGAGCTGCCGAGCCCGGTCCAGGGACGACTCCTCGAGGCGGCACTCGTCGCCGCCGTCGACCACGGCCCGCAAGCGCCGTCCATCGCCGCGGCCCGCATGGCCGCGACCTGCGGAGTCGGTCTCAACAGTGCGGTCGCGACAGGCGCCGGGCTGCTCGGCGACACCCATGGGGGAGCGGGCCAGCAGTGCATGGAGGTACTGGCCCGGATCGTCGAGGGGGAGTCCGCGGACGAGGTCGTCGCCGGGTTCCGTGCCCGTGCGGCGTACGTCCCGGGGTTCGGACACCGTTTCCATCCCCGCGATCCGCGCCGGGACCCGCTGCTGGCGCTGGTGCGTGAGGCTGTCGACGCGGGCGAGGTCCCCGGCCGTGCCCTGGCGGCGGGCCTCGCACTGGAGGAATCGCTGGCCCGCGGGCGTACGAAGCCGGTTCCGATGAACATCGACGGCGCCACCGCGATCGTCTATGCCGAGCTGGGCTTCCCCGCCGAGCTGGGCAGGGGCCTGTTCGTCCTGTCCCGGAGCGTGGGAATCCTGGCCCACGCGTGGGAGGAGCACGAGGGCGGGGCACGGATCAAGGGACCACTGCCTCCACCACTTCTCGCGGCCTACGACGGCGAACCGGCGCGCGACTACGTTTAGCGGAGCCCGCCCGCGACGGCACAAGAATTCAGATGCGTAGGAGGGGGTTCGCACTCGATACTCGTGCGAACTGATGAACGGGGAGGCGGAGAGTTTTTGAAGCTTGCTGAGGCACTGGCAGAACGTGCGGAGGCGACGCGCCGAGTGGAACAGCTGCGGGCGCGCATCGTCAGCAGTGCGCGGTACCAGGAAGGGGAGACACCCGCCGAGGACGCGGCTCAGCTGCTGGCTGAGGCCGGTGAGGTGCTCGACGCTCTGGAAACGTTGATCCGGCGGATCAACCGGACCAATGCCACCGTGGAGATGGGTCCGGACGGCACGCTCACCGATGCCCTCGCACGTCGGGATGTACTGCGGTTGCGTCACTCCCTGGTCACCGCGGCGGCGGACGCGGCGGTGGGCAAGGGTGAGCGGGGATACGGCCGGCAGCTCCGGTCCGAGCTGATGATGCTTTCCGCGCTTCCGGTCGCGGAACTGCGCGGTCGGGCGGATGTACTCGCCCGGGAGATCCGAGAGGTCGATGTGCGGATCCAGCGTACGAACTGGGAGGTCGATCTGCTGGACTGAGTGGTCCAGCAAGCTGGGACGATGCGGAGCAGGTAGCGGCTTCGGAGGCGTGCACACACCGAGGGCTGGCGGTTTTCCAGCCCACTCCTGGTGCGTGAGGAGCAACGCGGGGGTTCGATTCCCCAAGCGACAGTGCAGCTCAGTACCGCGTACAGGTAAAGGTGCACATTGCACAGCACATCACCACGTGCAGATCCGAGGCGGCGAGGGTGGGTTCGGGGCTTTCCGCATCACGGCATCCCGGAGAACGACGATCGTCGGTCAGGAAGGCCAAACGGCCGCGTGGGGAACAGCCGTCCCGGCGGTGCGGTTGCATCGACCGAGGGACCGGCCCACCTGGATCCGGGCCCCAGGACCGCGGTATGCCCGCCGCGCACTTGGATCACGACGTATTCCGCTGGAGGACTGTTCCATGACTGACCGGCCCTTGACGCTCATGGCCGTACACGCCCACCCCGACGACGAGGCCACCGGAACCGGAGGGGTCCTGGCGCGGTACGCGGCGGAGGGCATCCGGACGGTTCTCGTCACGTGTACCGACGGCGGCTGCGGTGACGGACCGGGGGGTGTCAAGCCGGGCGATCCCGGGCACGATCCGGCGGCCGTCGCCGCGATGCGCCGTCAAGAGCTCAAGGCGAGCTGTGACGTCCTGAAGATCAGCGATCTGGAGATGCTGGACTACGCCGACTCCGGGATGGTGGGCTGGCCGAGCAACGACGCCCCCGGATCCTTCTGGCAGACCCCCGTGGAGGAAGGCGCCGCCCGACTCGCGGAACTCATGCGGCACTACCGGCCCGATGTGGTCGTCACCTACGACGAGAACGGCTTCTACGGCCACCCCGACCACATCCAGGCCCACCGCATCACGATGGCGGCGCTGGAGATGACCACGCTGACACCGAAGGTGTACTGGACGACGATGCCCCGCTCGATGATGCAGCGGTTCGGGGAGACCATGCGCGAGTTCGATGAGGACATGCCGGAGCCGGACCCTGCCGAGGCCGCCGCGATGGCCGAGATCGGCCTCCCCGACGACGAGATCACCACGTGGGTGGACACCACCGCGTTCAGCGGCCAGAAGTTCGATGCGCTGGCCGCGCACGCCAGTCAGGGCGAGAACATCTTCTTCCTCAAGATGGGCAAGGAGAGGTTCGGTGAGCTGATGGGCATGGAGACGTACGTACGTGTCAAGGACGCCACCGGCGCCGCCGTACCGGAGAAGGATCTCTTCGCCGGACTGCGCTGACCCGTCCTGGCCGCTCGGCTACGCGGAAGACGGCCGGATCGTGTGCCGGTTCGGCCGGGCCGGGAGCACGAGCGCACCGGTGTGGATCCCGGTCGGCTCGCCGGGCCCATGCGGGAGGCGGGCGGGCTCGGCCCCGCGCCGACGTCCTCGACGGGCCGCTCCTTGCCGTCCGGCTGGCGGGGGACGTCGCGATGCCGTAGGTCTTCGGGGCCGAGCGCTGGGTGGTCAGGGCTTGGGCCCGCGAGCGTTGTGCTCGGTCCCGGTCAGGTCGTCGGCCGGGACCACGCACCGCTTCGCCAGTCGACGGAGAACCCGACACCCATACCCGAGCTGTCGGAGACCAGTACGTCCAAGTAGCCTTCCGCGCTCGACCTTGAGCATGTAGTGGTCGGTTCCTCTGCAACGCCCGCCCAGTGAAGGTCGTGCAGCACCTTCTCGGCGAGTCCTTCGACGTTGGACACCTTGCCTCCTCTTCGAGCACACGAGCCCCAGCGCCGGAACCTGGCGGAACGAGATCGCGCCGGGAGGCCGATATCGGCCAGGTATGGCCGATATCGGGCTGCTCGTTGGCCTGATGTGCCCTGGATACTCTTGCCGTTGCTGCCGCGCGCTGTCGGCGCGGCGCCTCACCTCGGTTTTCCTCTGTTCTTCTCTGTTCCATCGCACCAATCTGGAATTCAGTGATGGTCATTCACGCTCGTGGAACGGTTCGGCACCTTTTCCGGATCAAGCGAAGACATCCTGGGAGACACACGTGAGAAAGCTGAAGCTGGGCAGTAGATCGGCCCGATTAGCCTCCACGCTGGCGGTCGGCATACTGATGGTGACCGGCCTGTCGGCCACGTCGGCCAGCGCCTCGTCGTCCTCGGCCAATGCCTCGCCCGAGCTGGGCGTTCGGTTCTACCCCGACGGGGACGGCCAGTGCGACGGGCCGACGAACCCGCCGGAGCGGTGGTTCACTGCGGCCGACTGGAGCACCCCCATCCGCTTGGACACCGACAACCGCGCGGGGGGCTGTCAGCTGGCCTTCGGCCTCTACGACCCGTCGAACTCCCTCGCGGGCCTGACCGCCACCTACAAGTGGGAGGCGGAGCCCGGTAGCGACGACACCCAGTGCGAGAACGGGGGCCTGAAGACGATCCCGATCAACTCCTCCTTCAGGACGTTCGCCGACCCCATCCGGGTGGACACCGACGGCCGGGCGGGCTGGTGCAACCTCACCTTCGCCCTGTCCGGTCGCTCGGACATCATCCTCGAGGTGCAGTGGTACGGCGACGACGGCGGCGATGCCAAGGGACAGTGCAAGAACACCCGCCCGAAGAACACCTCGCAAATTGTCCAGGAGGGGCGTCCCGTGACGCTGGGCGACGACACTGACGGCCGCGCCGGCGGCTGCTACCTGTCGCTCCGCCTGAACCGCACGTTCTAGCTTCTGTCCCACGGACGTTGATTGAGCGGTGCCGTGCTCGTGCCCCCGGCACCATAAGCGAAGCAACCACCCGCAACCCGCCCTCCGGCCTGCGCGGCCGGGGGGCACCTTGCTCCCCCGTAAGCGACAGGAGACGATTCGGCGGGATTCGGCTGGCGCGGTTGCCTAATCTGAGGAGCCTCCGATCGCACGCCACCCCCCAAGGAGCGCGCACGTGACCCACTCCCGCATACGCACCGCCGCCACCGTCCCGGTCGCCGTGGCGGTCCTGCTCACGGCCGCCGGGCCCGCCACCGCTGACGGACGGGCGGGCGCCCCCGGCGTCGGCGACCCGTACTTCCCGCTCGCCGGGAACGGCGGCTACCACGTCGCACACTACGGACTGACGCTCGGTTACGACCCGTCGAGCCGACACCTCACCGGCAAGGCGGTGCTCACCGCCCGCGCCACCCAGCGCCTGAACCGCTTCGACCTCGATCTCAAGGGGTTGAAGATCACCGGTCTGACCGTCGACCGGGCCAGGTCGGCGTACCAGCGCAGCGGTCAGGAACTCGTCGTCACGCCCCGGCGCGCCCTGCGCAAGGGCCAGCGGTTCCGCGTCACCGTCACCTACCAGGGCAAGCCCGCCCCGGTCACCGACCCCGACGGCTCCCTCGACGGCTGGATCCCCACCGACGACGGCGCGTTCGTCGCCGGGGAACCCCAGGGCGCCATGACCTGGTTCCCCGCCAACAACCACCCGCTCGACAAGTCGTCGTACGACATCACGATCACCGTCCCCAAGGGCCGCACCGCCGTCTCCAACGGCGTCCTGCTCGGCCGGAGCAGCCACAAGGGGAAGACCACCTTCCGCTGGCGCCAGACCGCACCCATGGCCGCCTACCTCGCCACCGCGACCATCGGGAAGTTCAAGGTAAAGCAGTACACGACCCGCGACGGCATCGAGGTCTACGACGCCGTCGACCCGCGCGAGGCCGCCGCCTCCGCGCCCGTGCTGAAGAAGCTGCCGAGCGTGCTGGAGTGGGAGAGCAAGCTGTTCGGGCCCTACCCGTACCGCGCCGCCGGGTCCATCGTCGACCACGCGCCCGACGTCGGCTACGCCCTGGAGACCCAGACCCGGCCCGTCTACAGCCGCGCCCCGGGCCTCGGCACCCTCGTCCATGAGAACGCCCACCAGTGGTTCGGCGACTCCGTCTCCCTCACCTCCTGGAAGGACATCTGGCTCAACGAGGGCTTCGCCAGCTACGCCCAGTGGCTCTACGACGAGCAGCACGGCGGCGCCAGCGCCTAGGAGACGTTCGACGACCTGTACGCCACCCCCGCGGGCGATTCCCTGTGGGCGTTCCCGCCCGGCAACCCCGGCAGCGGCGCCAAGATCTTCGACCGCCCCGTCTATGACCGCGGAGCCATGGCCCTGCACGCCCTGCGCACGGCCGTCGGCGACCGGGTCTTCTTCCGCGTCCTGCGCGCCTGGGCCGTACAGCACCGCTACGGACACGGCACCACCGACCGGTTCGAGCGCCTCGCGGAGCGGGAGTCAGGGAAGAACCTCGGTCCGCTGTTCCACAAGTGGCTGTACGCCCAGGGGAAGCCCCGCACCCGCTGAGACGGCCACCACCGTCCGCTGTCGCGGTGTGACGTACCGGGGCGGCGGACGGTGGTGGCACAGCTCCGAGCTGGTCAGCCGATGGGGTTGACGAAGGTGCCGGGGCGGGTCGCGCTGCGCTGGTCGACGAGCGAGTCGGACTCCCAGGGCCACTCGATCTTGAGGGCCTTGGTCTCGTTGGGCGGGGTGATCTCGACCCAGGCCGGCTGGTAGAAGCCCTCTTCCTCCTTGGTGAAGGCGAGGTTGAGGGTGAACTCGGTGCTCTGGCCGGCCGCCACCTCCACGGGGCTCGGCTTCTGCGAGGAGCGGGTCAGGGACCAGCGCTCGCCGCCGTTCACCGAGGTCAGGTCCACACCGGGGAAGCCGTTGAGCTTGCAGGAGCTGGTGCCCTTGTTGATCAGGGTGATGGTGGCGGTCGTCGAGCCGTCCGCGCCCTCCTCCGGGACCGGAAGCGCGTCCTCGCCCGTGGCGAAGGCGGCTTCCAGGTTGTCGGTGCGGCAGCGCTCGACGCCCGCGTGCGCGCTGCCGCCGCCTTCCTGCCCGCTGCCCGACTGATCCCCCGAAGCGCCCGCCTCCGAGCCCCCCTTGTCCTCGGCGTCAGAACCCTGCGCACCGCCGGAGGAACCCGAGGAGCTGCCGGACCCGGCCGGAGCCGTGTCGGACTGGCCCGCGGACTTCGCGTCGTCGGCCTCCGAGCCGTTGCAGGCCGTCAGGGTCAGGGCGGCGGCCGCGGTCAGGACAGCGGCGGCGGCGCGGAGGCTGCGACGGCGGGCGGTGCGGGCAGTGGTGTTGGAGCGCATTTCGGGTCCCCCGGAGAGGTCGGTGTCGTGGTCCGTTCGGTACGACAACCACTCTGGCCAGGGCCGCTACCGCAACACTGCCGCCCCGCTAACACCCGGCTAACACGATGGTCAGTCCGCCAGGCCCCGGGTCAGGTCGGCCAGGTCGAAGGTGTCGCTCGCGGGCGGGGCCTCCACCGTGACCGGCTTGTTGATGTCCAAGACGGTGATCGTCACGTCGAGCTGGTTGCCGTCGTCGTTCTTGCCGCGCGTGCGGAACCGCTTCGTGTGGCTGTCCTGGTCGATCCACATGTCCATGGCCAGGCGGTCGACGCCCAGGTCCTCGTACTGCCGCAGGCTCTTCTCACGGCGCTTACGGGTCTCGGCGTCCTCGTCCTTCAGGCTCGCGCGCATCTGGGCGAGGGTGACCGTGCCGCGGTAGTGGGTGGTCCGGACGCCGTCGATGGTCTCGTCGCCGATCCGTCGCACGTTGTCGGAGTCGGAGAGGAAAGTGGACTCCTCGGCCGGATTCTTGTCGGCCCGGTCGGTGAGGGCGCCCTGTCCCGCCGCGCCGGTGCCGCCCTTACCCATGGCCGAGGAGTCGGTCGCGAGCCAGCTCTTGCCGTCGAGTTCGGGGGAGGACTCCTCGTCGAACCCGGCCTTGATGGCGCCGCCTCCGAGGTACAGCTTGCCTCCGGTGAGCCGGAACTCCACCGACATGTCCGGGCCCTGGTCGAGCGAGCGCGCCTTCATCCACATCGCGGGCGGGTCGAAGGTCATGGCTCCTTCGCCCTCGACCCCGCCGTCCTCGAGGGTGGTGCCGGACATCCGGTAGCTCATCGAGGTGAGCTTCTCGGTCTTCTTCGCCGCCGCTCGCACGGCCGCCGCGGGCGCCATGCGCGGCTCCTCCGCACCGGACTTCCCCGCACCGGACTTCCCCGCACCACAGCCCGCCGCTCCGGCACACAGCAGCGCGGCGGCGAACACCGCGCCCGCCGCTCTGCTGCGTCTGCTGCCCGGTCCGGTGCCCAAGACGATGCCCATATCCCCCACCCCTTGCAGAACTTGCGTTCGTTTTTGAACGATGTCGGGACATTAGCGCACGAGCGGTCCTGCGCGCGTCGTCATTCCCCGGCGGTGCCGTCCCATCCGGTGGTGGCCAACCAGTCGCCGAAGGTGGCGAGTCCGGGGTGCAGGTCGCGCAGGGCGTTCAGGTCCCGGTCCCGGGAGAGAAGGTCGCGGTCCTGGAAGAAGGCGAACATCGCGGCCAGGCCGTGGCCGACCCCCGGTATCGACCGGCTGAACTCGTCGAGCTCCACCGCCTGATAGGCGCTCAGATGTGTCGCTGCAGATGCTCGGCCGCACCCGCTCGGGTGTCAAGGGGTGGGCGCGGGCCGGGGCGTCGGTAAGGATGCACCGGGTCCATGACATGTAAGGGGTGTGGAGACCTCGATGACCCGGAGCGAGCGTGACCGTGCCGCGCGGTTCACGGACTTGTACGTCCGTGACCACCCGCGGGTGTGCGCCTTTGTGTACCGGCGGTCGGGCGACCGAGGCGCGGCGGAGGAGCTGACCGCCGAGGTCTTCCGTACCGCGTGGGAGCGCATGACGGCCGGTCATGACGTGGGGAACGGGTGGCTTTTCGTCACCGCGCGCAACCTGCTGAGCAACCACCACCGCTCGATGGCACGGCTCACGGAGTTGCACCGCACCATCGCCGACGCGTTGGGCCGCGCTCCGGCGTCGGGCCAGGACAGCGCCGTACTCGACGCCCTCGACCGGCTTCCGCCCGCACACCGGGAGGTGCTGCTGCTGAGCTACTGGGACGGGCTCAGCGCCGCGGAGGCCGGTGAAGTCCTCGGATGCGGCGCGTCCGCGGTGTGGGTCCGGCTGCATCGAGCACGCAAGGCGTTCCGTGCCGTTTACGACCTGCCCCGGGAGTCCCTGTGATGCGCGTAAAAGCCCTGGTCAAGAACGCCAACCCGGTCCCGGACACGGCGCACGAGGGGCTGTCGCGGCGGGCCGCCGACGAACTCGCCGCGCTGGTCGGATCCGGTGGGGCCGCGCCCGCCGCGGCCCCTCGCCGGTCGTCCCGAAGGGGCTTCCTGGTGGCCGCTGTCGCGGGCGGGGCCGCCGTTGCCATCGGCGGTGTCGCCTTCCTCGGCCTCCAGGGCGATCCGGCCGGGTCGGGGGAAAAACCAGGCCGCGGCGGCCTGGCCGATGAGCCCTACTTCGGCAGCACGGCCGGGCTGGAGGGAAGGGCTGACGTGATCGTACGGGCGCGGCTCGGCGCCGGGCGCGAGGAGACCGTCGACGGTGTCCGCACGACGGTGGCCACGGCGACGGTGGTGGCGACCGCCAAGGGCGAGACATCGGGCGACGCGATCCAGGTGGACTACACGACCCCCGGTTCCGGGCCCGAGACCGCCGGGCTCCGCGCCGGGAAGGAGTACGTCCTGCTACTCGAAAGGGGCGATGAGGGGCGTTATGTGCTGGTGAACACCACCCAGGGCTGGTACGCCGTCGAGGGCGGCGCGGCCGTCGCCGGGAAGGACAACGACGTGGCCCTGAGCCGGGGGGTGTGCGAGGCGCTCCGGCTCGACGCACCGCGGGGCCGGTGACGCGGCGCAACGGGATGGGGCGGCCCCGACGGGTGTGCTCACGTCGGGCGGTGAAAAGCGGTTGCACGTGCCGTCTCCTCGTGGACAGTTGGGACGCATGAGGCGGCGTGCCGCCCATGGAGCGAGCCGAGCCATCGGCCGATCCCCACCCCGGTAAGGAGTCGCTGTGCACCGATCCCCAGCCCCGGCCATCACGGAGATCCCGGTGGCGGACCGGGAGGCCGGGCCCTACGGCATCGCGACCGGCCCCGACGGTGCCCTGTGGCTCACCTTCGTGCACAGCGGTCGCATCGCGCGTCTCACGGTCGACGGCGCACTGGAGGAGTACCCCCTCGACGCGCCGACGTGCCGTCCTATGGTCATCGCCCCCGGGCCCGACGGCGCCCTGTGGTTCACCCGGTCCCAGGACCACCGGATCGGCCGCATCACGCACGACGGTGCGGCGGAATCGTTTCGCGTGCCGACGCCCGACAGCGGCCCCTACGGCATCACCGCCGGTCCGGACGGCGCCATGTGGTTCACGGAAATGAACACCGACCGGATCGGGCGCATCACCGGGGACGGAGACATCACCGAGTTCACCCTCCCGGTCGCGGGCGGCTTCGCTTCGGCGATCACCAACGGCCCCGATGGCGCCCTGTGGTTCACCCTCAACCAGGCGAACGCCATCGGCCGCATCACCACCGACGGCGACATCGCCATCCACCCCCTGCCGACACCCGGCGCCGGACCCGTGGGCATCGCCGGTGACGGCGCCGCCGTGTGGTTCGTGGAGATCGCGGCGGGCCAGATCGGCAGGATCGCGATGGACGGTGCGATCGAGGAGTTCCCGCTCCCCGACCGCACCGCCAAACCCCACGCCATCGTCGCGGCTGCCACCGGATCGTGCTGGTTCACCGAGTGGGGTGCCAACCGCGTCGGTCACATCACCGCGCGCGGTGAGATCGCCACGTACGACCTGCCCTCACCGTCGTCCGAACCGCACGGCATCACCCTGGGCCCCGACGGCGCGCTCTGGGTGGCGCTGGAGACGGGAGCGGTCGCGCGGGTGGCTCCCTGAAACGCTGAGGGTCACATCCCGGTGGTGCCGTCGATGCGCTCGCGCAGCAGGTCCGCGTGGCCGTTGTGGCGTGCGTACTCGGCGATCAGGTCCACCATGATCCTCCGCAGCGAGATCGGCTCGCCGGTCCGCTTGCGGATCCCGGTTTCGTCCAGCGACGCGGCGGCGGCCGTGATGTGCCGGGAGCGGTCGCACTCCGCGCGCCAGACGGCGAAGGCTTCGCCGACGTCACCGTCCAGGCTGTCGAAGTCCTGGTCGGGGTCGTCGTCGGAGTAGTGGAGCATCGGCACGTTCTCGCCCGCGAACTGGATGCGGAACCACCAGCGCTCGACACCCGCCAGATGCCGCACGATGCCGTGCAGCGACAGGCTGGACGGCGGCACCGCCCGTTCGGACAGCCGCTCCGGCGGCAGACCGGCGCACTTCAGCTCGAAGGTGGCCCGGTGCCAGTCCAGGACGGCGCTCAGGGTCTCCCGTTCGCCGCCGACGGAGGGCGGGGTCGGGCGGGTGTCGTCGGCCCAGCGGGGCGCGTAGTGCTGGGGGGAGGGGGCGTCGGTCATCGTGTGCCTTCCTGGTCGGCCCCCGGTGTGACCAGCGCGTGGCGGATGCGGTCCATGGCGGTGGCGGCGTCCACGGTGGCGGCTATCCGTACCGGACGCCGATCGTCGGGGATGCCCCCGTGGCGGATGGTGAACTTGCGGTCGTCCAGCAGCGTGGCGCCCCGCGTGTGCCCCGCCAGCTCCACCATGACCTGGTACTCCTCGTACGTGGCCAGGGACTCGTCCACCATGATGGCGGCCGCCAGCGGATCGTGCATGACGCAGCCGACGGTGCCGCGGGCGCCGCTGTAGAGGGCGACGTAGGTGTCGAGCACGGACGACGCGAAGCGAGCCGCCGGGGTGGTCGCGGCCGCGATCCGCTTCAGCCAGGCTTCGTCGGCCCATGCGTGGTCGGTCATGTCCAGCGGCACCATGGTCAGGGCGAACCCCGCGCGCAGCACCTCTTCCGCGGCCTCCGGATCATGGGCGGCGTTCGCCTCGGCCCAGGCGGTGACATTGCCCGGCACCCGGAACGCGCCGCCCATGAGCACCACACGGTGCAGAAGGCTCGGCAGGTTCGGCTCCAGCCGAAGGGCGAGGGCGATATTGGTGAGCGGGGCCAGCGCGAGCAGCGTCAGTTCGCCCGGCCGCTGCCTGGCGAGGCGTACGAGCTGTTCCGCCGCCGATTCCCGGCTCACCCCGCGCGGTGAAGCGGGCCCCGCGTTGCCACCGAGACCGTCCTCGCCATGGACGAACTCGGAGGTCCGCAGGGGCTGTTGCAGCGGAGTGGGATGTCCGACGGCGACCGGTACGTGGTCCAGGCCGGCGACATCGAGCACGCGCAACGCGTTGGCCGCCGCCGTGGCCGTGGGTACGTTGCCGTGCGCGGCTCCGACGGCGACGATCTCGACGTCCGGCTGGGCGGCCAGAAACAGGATCGCCCAGGTGTCGTCCACCCCGGGATCGGTGTCGAGGACGACGGACAGACGTGGCGGGGTGGCACCGGGTGGCATGCGATCTCCTCTGACTCTGCGTTCCCGCTACTGTTCCGTCATTCGCGCGGCAGCGAAATGCCTTTCCCGGTCAGCGGGGCCCCGACTCGTGTTTTCAACTTGTTCTCAACGGCACGCCATCAGCCCGTACAGCAGCGGGATCCGCGGCTCCGGCAGCTGCCACCATCCGGACGCGGCGCGCGTCATATGCGGCCAGCGGGGCCAGGGCAGTTCCGGTGACTCGCGCAGCCGCCGGATGCTCAGACCCGCCCCGACCAGGGCGTTGACGACCTCGTCCAGCCCGTGCATCCACTCGTAGCTGTCGGTGGCGCCCTCGACGGCCGGGCCGTCGGTGTAGGTGTGCGTCGCGTCGCGGTGCACGGGGCCGCTGCCGCCCAAGTAGTCGTGGCGCAGGAGGAGTTCGGGGCCCTCGCCGGGGGCGGGCTTCGGGCCGAGGGCGTTGAACAGCGGGTGGAACTCCACGATGTACAGGCGACCGCCGGGGCGGAGAAGTTCGGTCAGGACGCCCGCCCAGCGGTCCAGGTCGGGCAGGTAGCACAGCGAGCCCTTGCCGGTGTAGACGACGTCGAACCGCCGCCCGCCCAGGGCCTCCACCGCGTCGTACACATTGGCCCGCACATACGACACGTCGACGCCCGCCCGCGCCGCGATCCCGGTCGCGGCCCGCACGGACGCCTCGGAGAAGTCGAGACCGACCGTCCGCGCCCCGCGCTGCGCGAACGCGATCGTCTCCGTGCCGAGGTGGCATTGCAGGTGCAGCACATCGTGGTCGGCCACCTCGCCGATGTCGTCCCACTCCCATGGGGCGAACCACCGCGACGGATCGGGGTCCTCGTCGATCCCGTAGAACCGGCTGGCGAGGTGGACGGGGGTCCGGGCATCCCAGTTCGACTGGTTGGCCCGCATCATCCGCTCGTACGCGTCGGTCATGGGCTCACTATGCGGGCGCCGGGCGGCCCCGGCAAAGGACGCGGCCGGGAACAACCGGCCATGACGGGGCAAAGCGAGCCATTGCCGGGACCGGGCGGCGCGGTCGTCGAAGCCACGTTCGAGCGTGGCTCGCGATGTTCGGCGGCACGATGGGGCTCGGCGTCGTGTCAACACCCGCTTGGCGTTGCGTCCCGTCCCGGCCCGGGCTGTGGAGTGAGGTAGCGGATGAGCATCGCGACGAGTTCGTTCTCCAGCCGGGTGGCGTCGACGGGATCGGGCGCGGCGATGAGGGTGTGGATGACCAGCTCGACCGTGGTCACGACGAGCCGGGCGGCGGTGTCCGTGTCGGCGATCCGGACCTCGGGGTGCCGGTCGAACAACTCCCGTGCGTAGGCGATGCGTTCGCGCTCGTACGCGGCGACCTTCTCCAGCAACTCGGGCGCCCGGGGCCCCTGCTCGGCCATGACGCGCAGCAGCTGCGGATCGTCGCGGTGGTTCCCGATCACGGTGTGCACGAAGCCGCGCAGCAGCTCTTCGAGGGATTCGGGCTGCTCCTCGTCCTGGAGGCTCTTGGTGGCGGCTGCCCCGGCGTCGAGGTGGCTCGTCACCAGCTCGACCAGGATCGCGTCCTTGTTCGGGTAGTACTGGTACAGCGAGCCGATCGAGATCCGGGCCTGCTCGGCGATGCGGTTGGTGGTCCCGGCGGCGTAGCCGTACTCGGCGAAAACGTGAGCAGCGGCGGTGAGGATGCGCTGCCGGGTCAGCTCGGCCCGGGCCTGGCGTGGCTGTCTACGTGGCCGAAGTCCGCGGTGGCCTGACGTCATGACACCTCCTGGGCGGGGCCGCGAATGCGAGTGGCGCGGAACCTGAATGATTGCTCACAATGATGCCATGAGCTGCGGCTGAGCGGTGAGTTGCCGCCGCAGGTGGTGCGACCGGTCACGCCCCGCCGCCGCGTTCGCCCCGCCCATTTCACCCCCGACGAAGGAGCCTTAGTGACGCATGCCCCTGCCCGCCCCCGGCGGGTGTCACCGGCCGAGGTCCGCACCCGGCTCGGGGAACCCGACGCCATGATCGAGGCCAAGATCCTCGACCGCATCGACGACTACTTCCGCCACTTCATCGCCCACTCACCCTTCCTGACCCTCGCCACGGCGGACGCGGCCGGGCGCGCCGACTGCTCGCCGCGCGGCGACTACCCGGGGTTCGTGAAGGTCCTCGACGAACACACCCTCGCCCTCCCCGACCGGCCCGGAAACAAGATCGCCGACTCGTTCCGCAACCTCGCCGAGAACGACGGCGTCGGGCTGCTCTTCTTCATCCCCGGGCTGCGGGAGACGCTGCGCGTCAACGGCCGCGGCTACCCCACCGATGAGCCCGATGTCCTCGCCCGGATGCGCACCGAGGCGAGGACGCCCGAGCTGGCGATCGTGGTCGAGGTCGCGGAGGCGTACTTCCACTGCGGCCGCGCGCTCATCCGGTCCCGGCTGTGGGACCCCGCGAGCCAGGCCCTGGCCGAGGAGATGCCCTCGATCGGCGAGATCGCCGCCGCCCAGTTCGGCGTGGACATCGACCCGCAGATGCTCGAACGCACCCTCCAAGAGGGCTACCGGAAGCTCTACTGACCCCTCCCAACTCCTCCTGCCACAAGGTGAATCACCGATGCAGCAGCCACAACACACCACCGTCGACGCCATACGCCAAGTCGCCGAGAGCGTCGTCGCCCTCGTCCTGCGCGGCGCCACCGGCCCGCTGGCGCCCTGGGAGCCGGGAGCCCACATCGACCTGGCCCTGCCGAACTGGCTGACCCGGCAGTACTCGCTGTGCGGGGACCCGGCGGACCGCGACACGTACCGGGTGGCCGTACGCCACGATCCCCTCAGCCGGGGCGGTTCGGAGTACATCCACCGGTTCCTGCGCCGCGGCCGCACCCTCGATGTGTCGCTGCCACGGAACCACTTCCCGCTCGTACCCGCGCCCGAATACCTCTTCCTCGCCGGTGGCATCGGCATCACCCCCATCCTGCCGATGTTGCGGGCGGCGGCCGGGGCGGGCGTTCCGGCCACGCTCGTGTACGCAGGGCAGTCGGCCGCCACCATGCCGTTCGCCGACGAACTGCGCTCCCGCCACGGCGATCGCGTACGGATCGTCGCCACGCGGCAGCACGGCAGGCCGGACCTCACCGCGCTGCGGTCCGCCCTGAACCCCGACGCCCTCGTCTACTGCTGCGGCCCCGCGCCGATGCTCGCCGCGGCGGAGGCCACGTTCCCCGCCGAACGGCTCCACATGGAGCGGTTCCAGCCCGTGACCAGGACGTTCGCCCCCAACACACCGTTCGAGGCGGTGTGCGCCCGGTCCGGGCGGACGGTCCAGGTGCCGCCCGACGAATCCCTGCTGGACGCCCTGACCCACGCCGGATTCCCCGTGCCGTCCGGCTGCCGCGAAGGCGTCTGCGGGAGCTGCGAGATCGCCGTCGTCGACGGCCGGCCCGAACACCGCGACGACATCGGCGCCCCCGAGGGCCGCATGTACGCCTGCGTGTCCCGCGCCCGGTCCCCCCGCCTGGTAGTGGACATCTGACCGTTCCTAGAGACTGAGCGGGAGTGGGTCCTGGTGCCAGGACTCGTGCTCAGCCGGGTGCTCCGAACGGTTGTGGGCTCCCCCAGCTACCGCTGGGAGGTGCCCCCTCTGGTCGCCCGTTTTCGCTCCGCATCCGGTGCCGACGGATCGTGTTCGTGGTCCGGGAATGCGGGGGCGGGTTTCCTCACGCCCCGGAGCCACCGGTGCGGCCTGGACGGTCCGATGCCCCGCACGATCTTCCCCAAGCTCTCGGCTTCGCTCGAGCAGGGGAGACCCCATTGGTCCTGCGGGGGCGGTTGCGTCCGTCGCCGGATCGGGTGCCCCAGGGCGCGCCTGCCGATCGCCACCGCTGCCGCATGGTGGCGAGTGGTCTGTCTGTTCTTGCTGGTGAGGGGCCTCTTCCAGTGTTGAGCGCCCCAGCGGCTGGTGTAGGCGGCATCGACGGCGACGACGGTGATGTGCGGTAGGCCACGGCACGGTCGGCGGCGATGCGGTCGGCCCACTGCTCGCCCCGGTGCCGGAACCCGACCCCGCAGGCCAGCACATACCGGCCGTGGGGCGCGTTCGCCAGCCCGGCCAACGGTGCCGGAAGCTTGATACTCACCTCACCGGCAGGACTGACCCGGATCGTCTCGTTCCCGAACCGCCTGCCGGACTCGCCGTCGGCCTGGAGGAACCAGCGCTCCGCCTCCCACCGCACCCGCCACTCAGTCCCGGTCAGCAGGGTCACCGACCAGACGCAGGACCTTCTCGTCCTGTCCGGTCAGGCCCTTGAGACTGTCACGGACGGCCACCCCGGACGGGCCGGGCACCACGAATGGCGCCACCGCCGACATCCGCCCCGCCATCACCGCCCCCGAAGGCGCCCACCTCCACTGGTTCCCCCGCGAGCGCCACGGCCGCCCCAGCCCGGGCTGATCCCGGACGTTCAGCGGAGTCCGCGAGGAGGGTGTCGGTGGGGCCACCCCTGATCCGGTGTCCAGGCCCACCGACGGCGAGTGTCGCGGTCGGCAGGATTTACCTCATCAGCAGATGAGCCAACCGGGGGCACTCATGAACGAGACCTTTGCCAGACGCATGACCGGTGTCGCGGGTATCTTGACCGCGGCCGCCATCATCATTGAAGTGCCCCTGTACTTCATGTACTCGGGCCCGCCGCCGGACTCGAACGTCCTGGCCAGGCTGCTGATCGGGATTGTCGCGCTCGCGTTCCTCATCGTGTTCGTGACGGCCTTTCGTGAACTGGTCAAGCGCGTGAGCCCTGCGTATGAGTGGGTTGGCTCGATGGCCTTCGCTACAGGACTCGTCTATGCGACCGTCACCCTGGTCTCCCACGGCCTGGAGGCCGGTGCGGTCATCGCCGCCGACCGGCGGATCGATCCGACCATCGCTGTCAGCGGTACGTACATCCTCTACGGCTCGATCTCCCGCCTCATGCTGGCGTTCTTCCTGACCGCGGTGGGTTATGTCGTCTCCCGCACGAACCTGCTCCCCCGGTGGACCAGCCGCTCGGCATACGTCCTGGCCGGAGTGAACCTGGCCTTCGTGCCGTCCCTGTTCTTCGGGAACACCCCGGCGGACTTCTACGCGGCGAACGGGTGGGGCACCACTGCCCTGATGGGGGCGGTCTTCAGCTGGTGGCTGCTGGCCCTGGGCGTCTCCCTCTACCGCAGTGCCGGGCGTGTCGTTCTGAGGTAGGGCACCAGGCGCCCTGGGGCCGGTCTTGCCGTGCGAGGCGGTTGGCCCCGGTGTCACTCACGTGGTGATCCAGGCCGGTGCTGAGGGGTATCGGGTGGGGCTGTTCGTGCAGCTTGATCCACGCTTGGTGGTGCATGTGCAGGAGGGCCAGGCCCACCTCGCAGCCTTCGCTCGGCGGTCGGCAGCCGGGGCAGTTCGCGGCGTGGCCGAGGGCCGTGTGCCATGCCGTGTCGGCCTCGGCGTCACGGCCGCTGACGGGGCTGGTCATCGAGCGGGACCGGGGACGGAGGGAACACGGACATCCCTGGTCCGCCACAATGCGGCCATGGCGGATCACCAGATGGCTCCCGAGGTCATGACCTTCTACGCGTCCACCATCGACGAGTCGACGCGGCTGTCGTCCACGGCGGACGGCAGGCTGGAGCGGGTGCTCGCGTTCGGCCATGCGTTCTCCTGCGTGCCGGGGCAAGCAGTGAGGGATGTGGTTCTTGTCGCTGCCGGGTCGCCGCATGCCCGGCCCGGCGTGTGCACATCACCGCAGAACCCATCGACTGCTAATGCAGAAGCCAGTGACTTCTATATTAGCAGTAACTTCGGGAGGGTGACATGTCTTCGCTGCTGGTCCGGCCGCGAGCACCGCAATGCACTCGCGGTACACGGAACTGCGGAGCCAGCGGATGAGCAGGGCTGACGTGCAGTAGGCGTGCCCAGCTTTCGCCACCACCTTCGGTGTCGTGCACGAGGCCGCGAGGTAGGTGGAACGCGGTCAGCCGCGTCATCGCACGTGAGAAACCCGGCGACGTCGGCGATCGCCCCCGGGATACTGGTCGCCCATGGATGAGGTCGAAGTCGTCGTCGCCCATTCCGAGCGCGCGACCCTGCGCGTCGGCGATGTGTTTCTGAAGGTGGACGCCGATCAGGCACGCATCGACGTCGAGGTCGAGGCGATGTCCCTCGCGCCGGTCCCCACCCCGGAGGTCCTGTGGCGCAAGCCGTCCGTGCTCGCGATCGCCGCACTCCCCGGGACGACGCTTGGACGCCTCGGCGGGCCGTCGACCGGATCGCCGACGGCTTGGGCCGCGGCGGGCGCCGCCATCCGGAGGTTGCACGATGCGCCGCTGCCGCCCCGGCCCGGCCGGGCCGGCCGGAGCATCGTCGCGCTGGCGGCGGAACTCGACGACGAGTGCGAGCGGCTCGTGGCGAACGGCGTCCTGCCCGCGGACCTGGTCACCCGCAACCGCCAGGTTGCCGAGGCCGCGCTCCGGCCGTGGACTCCGGCGTTCACTCACGGCGACCTGCAGATCGCGCACGTCTTCGTCGACGGCGACGAGGTCACGGGCATCATCGACTGGTCCGAGGCGGGCCAGGGTGATGCCTTGTACGACCTCGCCACCTTCACGCTCGGACACGAGGAGCACCTTGACGACGTCGTCGCCGGCTACGGCACTGACATCGACCTCGACGTGATCCGCGCGTGGTGGTCATTGCGAAGCCTGCTGGCGGTTCGCTGGCTGGTCGAGCACGGCTTCGACCCGTTCGCGCCGGGTTGCGAGGTCGACGTGCTGAGATCCCGCATGTGAGGGCTGCTCGGGCCCCGCCAAGCGGGATCAGTTGGGTGACGTCGTCGCGGTTGCCGCCGGTGTCGAGGGTGTAAGTCTCGCGGTCACTTCGTCACTGGTGGTGGCAGGGCCCTGGGGGTTCTCCGGGGAAAAGGGGAGGCGGGGGAGGGGTGGGGTTGGTAGCTTCGGGGGCATGAAGCGCGCTGATGTGACGACGACGCCGGAGAGAGTCCCGGCGCGCTGACCTATGTCTGATCGAAGCCCCGGGGCGAGTGCCCCGGGGCTTTTGCTTGCGGTGGGCTCGCCTCGTCGTCCGTGAGGAGAACGCCATGCATGATCACCGCAAGTTGGGCCGCGAGTTGGAGCTGTTCGGGACCGATCCGCTGATTGGCGCCGGGTTGCCGTATTGGTTGCCGGATGGGGCGGCGGTGCGGGCGGCGCTGGAGGAGTACATCCGGGAGGAGGAGCGGCGGGCGGGGTATCGGCAGGTGTATTCGCCGGTCCTCGGCAAGCGGGAGAGGTGTGGGAGCGGTCGGTCGCGGTGCTGGGGGAGGTGCTGAGGCGAGCGGGGGTGGCGTATGAGGCGGTTGAGGGGGAGGCCGCGTTTTATGGGCCGAAGATCGATGTGCAGGTTGCGGATGGGGCTGGGCGGGAGTTCACCCTGTCTACCGTGCAGGTGGACTTTCATCAGCCTGAGCGGTTCGGGTTGTCATATGTCGGTGCGGATGGGGCGAAGCACCGGGTGGTGATGGTGCATCGCAGTGTCATCGGGAGTGTCGAGCGGGCTGTCGCACACCTGGTGGAGGTGCATGGGGGTGCGTTTCCGGGGTGGCTCGCGCCCGTGCAGGTGGTGGTTCTGCCGGTGTCCGAGGGGGAGGTGGGGCACGCCGACGCGTTTGTGGAGAGGTGTGCCGAGCGGGGGTTGCGGGCGCGGGTCGAGGGGCCGGAGCGGGGTTCGCTGGGGGCTCGGGTGCGGGCTGCCCGGCTTGTGCCGTACCAGGTGGTGATCGGCGCGAGGGAAGCCGCCGAGGGTGCGGTGGCGCTGCGGTTGCGGGGCGGGCGGCGGGTGGGAGTTCTGGCCGCTGAGGAGGTGGTGGCGCGTATGGGGGAGGTGGTGGGGGCTCGTCGGGTTGAGCTGTGGTAGCGGTGTTGGTCAGTGGAACTCGTGGACCAGGTGGATCTTGCCGACGATGTGGGCGTTGAAGTCGTCCAGTTCCTCGGCCGGGACCCAGAGTTCGAGGATGGTCTTCCCGCCGGCCTGTTGTACGGGGTAGCGGGCCACGAAGTCCGACTCGACCTCGAAGCGGGTGACGTAGCCCGCTCCGTCGTGCTTCACGTTCCAGTCCCTCGCGATCTTGATCGCGTAGTCCTCGTTGAGGACCGGGTAGAAGATCGGTTGCTCGGGGAGGCGGGGTGGCCAGGCGCGCCAATGCAACTCGCGGACCAGATCCAGCTCCTTGGGGCCGGTGGGTCGCCAGAGTGTCGTGGTGGAGACGTGGCTGGTCATGCGGGTCGCTTCCGGTGTGTGCGGTGGGGTGAAGGACGATAGCGGGCCAGGGCTCGGTGGGCATGGGGTTTTGGCGGAGCTGGACGCCAGAGGCGGGTGTTCGGTGGCCGCGGCCGGGGGCGCCCCCCCCCCGGCCGCGGTCGTGGTGATGGCGTCAGCCCTGTTGTGTTGGGACTACCACCAGGTCGGCGATGTTCACGTGCGGCGGGGCCGCGACCGCGAAGGCGATCGCATTCGCGATGTCCTCCGAGGTCAGGGGCTGGAGGGTGGTGCGCATTCCGGTGAGGGATGCGCGCATCTCCGCGTCGCGCATGTCCTCGCCCAGTTCGGTGAGGGTGACGCCCGGTTCGACGTTCCTCACGCGGACGTTGCGCGGGCCCAGTTCGGCGCGCAGGTTGCGGGTCAGGTGGGCCACGGCGGCCTTGGTGGCGGAGTAGACGGACCAGTTGGGGAAGAGGGCGTGTCCGGCGACGGAGCCGATGTGGACGAGGTCCGCGGGGTGACCGTCGGCGGCGGTGGCGATGAGGTCGTCGGTGAAGGTGCGGGCGGTGTGCAGCAGGGCGCGCAGGTTGGTGTCGAGCATGCGGTCCCATTCGTCGGTGGCCGCCGTCTCGAAGGGGGCGCCGAGCATCACGCCCGCGTTGGCCACGACGAGGTCGACGCGGCCGAGCGTGGTGCGGATGGTGTCCGCGGCGGTGGTCAGGGCGTCGGGGGCGGTCAGGTCGACGGGCAGGGGGAGGATCGTGCCGGGGGTATCCCCGCGCAGGTCGTCGGCCAGGGCCTTCAGGCGGTCCTCGCGGCGGCCCAGGACGGCGACGTGGGCCCCGTCGGCCGCCAGACGGCGCGCGGTGGCCGCGCCGATTCCGCTGGTGGCGCCCGTGATCACTGCGACTCGGCCGGTCAGAGAGGGGTGGTTGCGATGGGTCATGGAGGAAGGGTTTCCGGGGCTCACGTGCGGTTCCAGGCCGCGCTTCACCCGGACGGCGTGATCCTAGGAGGATTACGGCCACCTTCGCGCATCCCGGTCGCCGCCGCCCGGGCGTAGCGTCGAAGGCAATTCCTACGGGCCCGTCGTGAGCTGCTGCGACCCGAGCGCACTGCGGGGCGGCGTTGCTCCCATCAAAGAAAACTTTGATGGGAGCAATAACTCTTGTGGTCGGACCGCAGGCTTGTTAGGTTCCCGCCCATGACGAACAGGCAACCGGACTCCCCGTCCGGCGTCGGTGGCCGTCTGCGGCGTCGCAGAAAGGCCCTCCGGTTAACGCTCAAGGACGTGGCCGACCGGACCGGCCTCACCGAGGGACACCTCTCCCAGGTCGAGCGCGATCAGGTCAACGCGAGCGTGCGGACTCTCCAACGGCTGTGCGAGGTACTGAAACTCACCGTTGGCGACCTCTTCGACCAGGGAGGATCCGCGGCCAGCCCGGTACTGCGGTTCCGCGACACCCACGGCATGTCCTTCGGCGAGGGCGCCACGAAGATCAAGCTCACCCCCGGGGCCTTCGACCATCTGGAGGTGCTCCTCGGCCACTTCACGCCGGGTGGCTCGACCGGCGTGGAGCCCTACACCCACGGCAGCTCCGAAGAATTGCTTCTGGTCCTGTCCGGCGAGGTGGAGGTCTGGGTCGGCGAGCAGTCCCACAGGCTCTCCGCCTTCGACTCGATCCACTACCTCAGCAGTGATCCCCATCGGGTCGTCGAAATCACGGGCACGGAAGAGGCCCGAGTCCTGTGGGCGATGGCACCGCCCACCTACTGACCCCGCCTCACCGAAACACCGCTCGTCGCCCACCGGCTGGAGACACTCATGCCCGCGTATCGAAACGGCGAGATATCGCACTGGATGGCGGCCTCCCGCACCACGGAGGGGGCGCCTGGCGGCCCGTCGCGGAGCCGGGCCGCAGGTCTGCCCGACGAGGAACAGGACCTCGTCGTCGTCGGCGGCGGACTGACCGGCCTCTGGGCCGCCTACTTCGCCGCAGTGGAGCGCCCCGGAGCGAAGATCACCGTTCTGGAGGCCGGAGAGGTCGGCTACGGTGCCTCCGGGCGCAACGGCGGCTGGCTCTCACCGCTCATTCCGGGCAACCGGGCCGTGTACGCCAAGGCCGCGCGCAGGCGGGGCGAGGACGGAACCGCCGCCATCGCCTCCTTCCAGCGGGAGATGGAAGGGGCCATCGACGACACCCTCCGCATCCTCGAGGAGGAGGGGATCCAGGCGGATCAGCACAGGGGCGGGCACCTGCGCGTGGCCACCACCCCGGCCGCGATGAAGCGCCTCGAACGCACCTTCGCCGCGGACCTCGCGGGCGGATACCGCGCGGAGGATCTCGAACTGCTCGACGCCGGAGCCGTCAGGAAGCGCATCGCCATCCGCCCCGCACTGGGAGGCATGCTCACCCGCACGACCGCGCGTGTCGACCCCGCCAAGCTCGTCCACGGTCTCGCGGCGGTGGTGGAGGCCAAGGGGGTCCGCATCCTCGAAGGCACGCGCGCCACGCGCATCGCCCCCGGCGCCGTGACCACCGAGCGTGGAACCGTACGTGCCAGGACCATTCTGACCTGCTTGGAGGCCTACTCCGGACAGGTCGAAAGCGACGCCCGCGGCCTCGGCGGGCGTGAGGTCATTCCCGTCAACTCCTCCATGGTCGTCACCGGTCAGCTCCCCGAAAGCACCTGGGAGCGGATCGGCTGGCAGGGCCGGGAATGCCTGGGCGACGCGGCACACACCTTCGTCTACGCTCAGCGCACCGCCGATGACCGCATCGCCATCGGCGGCCGCGGCACGCCCTATGCCTTCAACTCCGGTACCCCCGGGCCGGGCAGTGTGGACGCCCGTACGGTGCGCGTTCTGCGTGAACGCCTCCAGCTGTTCTTCCCCGATGTGCGGTTCACCATCGAGCATGCCTGGCGGGGTGCCATCGGCGTGACCCGCGACTGGTGCGCCGGCATCACCTTCGATCCCGCCACCAGGATCGGCGTCGTGCGCGGCTTCGCCGGACACGGCGTCACCGCGACCCATCTCGCCGCACGGACGCTGCTGGACCGGGCAGCCGGACGCGACACCGCGCTGACCCGACTGCCCTGGAACGACCACGACTCCGGCCGCTGGGAGCCCGAACCACTGCGCTGGATCGGCGTCCACGCGATGTACCGGCTCTTCGGCGTCGCCGACCGATGGGAGGAGAGCCGGCACTCCCAGGACACCTCCCTCATCGCCCGTTTCGGTTCACGACTGGCAGGACTGAGCGAATGAACACCACACCGCACCGGACGACCACCACAGTTGACAGTGAGCGCGGCGGGAAACCGGCTGAGGGCGCCGGACACTCCTTCCGGCGCGGCCTGGTGAGCATGGCCTTCACCGAGCTGTGGGAGCGCTACTCCTTCTACGGGCTTCAGGGAATCCTGTCGTTCTACCTGCTCTACGCACTCCACGACGGTGGCCTGGCGCTGGCCCCGGCCGTCGCGACGGGCGTCGTCGGCGCCTACGGGGGTGCCGTCTACCTCTCCCAGATCCTGGGTGCCTGGCTGGGCGACCGGCTCATCAGTCCGCAGAACATGGTGCTGTACGGCGCCGTCGTCATCACCATCGGGCACGTGGTGCTCGCCTTCGCGCCCGGTCTGGTCGGCCTCGGCACCGGCCTGGTGTGCATCGTCCTCGGCACCGGCGCGCTGAAGACGAACATCACCTCGATCGTCGGCTTCGTCCTGGACCAGAACCAGGACGAGCGCTACCGGGACGCCGGCTTCTCCTACTTCTACATGGCCATCAACATCGGTGCCGTGGTCGGGCCGCTCACCACCGGCCTCGCCCAGAACGAGCTCGGCTTCCACTACGGATTCGGGCTGGCGGCGGTCGGCATGGGTGCGGCGCTCGTCCAGTACGTCACCTCGATGAAGAAGCTCCCCGAGCGCGCCCGGACCGTCAACAACCCCCTTCCCGCGGGCCGCCGCCCCCTCGTCGCCCTGGCGGCCGTCGGCTTCCTCGCGGCTGTCGGCGCCGCCGTCGCCATGGGCCTGCTCCGCGCGGAGAACCTGTCCACCGTGGTGACGATCGCCGCGCTGGTGGCCGCCGCCACCTACTTCCTCACCATGACCACATCGTCGGCGGTCAGTCGCGACGAGCGTCGGCGCATCCTCGGCTACCTTCCGCTCTTCCTCGCGTCCGGCGTGTACTTCGGCTTCCTGTTCCAGAAGTTCACGGCGATCTCGGTCCTCATCACCGAACGCGTCGACCTGCACATCGGCACCTGGACCTTCCCGGTCGCCTGGGTCACGACGGTCAGCCCGCTGGCGGCCGTCCTCATCACCCCGCTCATCGCCAGGATGTGGAAGACCCTGGGGGATCGCCAGCCCGGCCCGGTGGTCAAGGTCGCCCTGGGGCTGACCCAGATCGGCTGCGCCTACCTCTTCCTGCTCATCATCTCCGAAGCCACCGGAGACGCCGACATCCCCTTGGTCCTCATCCTCACGTTCATGATGGCGGCCGGCTCTTCAGAGGTCTTCATCGGCCCGATCGGGCTGTCCCTGGCCACGCGGATCGGTCCCGAGAAGTTCCGCTCCCAGATGGTCGGGCTGAACTTCCTCACGCTCGCGCTGGGTTCGTCCCTGGCAGGTCTGCTGGGTCAGCTCTTCACCGCGATCGACAACGCGTCCTATTTCACCGTCACCGCTGTGTGCGGCATCGGCACCGGACTCATTCTGCTCGCCACGCGCAGGCCGGTGGGCCGTCTGCTCCAAGCGGGTCTTGAGCCCTGAGCCGGGTTTCCCCGGCTGGGCTACATCCTCGGGGCACTCCGCCGCGCCGTCACCGCTTCGATGAACTCCTCCGGCGGCAGGTAGGAGTGCGCGGTGACGTAGTGGTGGACGAGGTTCGGGGCGATGAGCCAGGTGCCGTTCGCCGCCACCACCCTGATCTCGGCGGCGCCGAGGGTGACCCTCTGGCCCTCGACCTCGACCGAGACCGGGTACGGGGGCTTGCCCTCCGGGTGGGGGAGGGTGCAGGGGAACAGGCCGCGCATGGCGTTCTGGGACTCGTCCCGGCACAGCACCCCGAGGGATTCGACGAAGGCCTGCGGGACGTCGCCGCGCGGGAAGTCGTCCTGCTTCTCCAGCCAGCCGACGTTGAACGCCGCGATCCCCTCCGGGACCCCGATGCCGGGGGTGTAGGCGTAGGGGGACAGGTCGTCGAAACGGGACAAGGTGTTCCTTCCAGAGGGAATTGGATGGCTAGAGGATGTCGGGGACCTATCGGCAGGCCGCCCAGTGCACGCGTCCCATGTTCGGCTGGAGCAGTTGGGAGAGGCGGGTGTCGGTTGCCACCGTCGTGGGCGAGCCCATGATCTTGAGGCCCTACGGGGCAGACAGGATGTAGTCCGGCAGTTTCTCCCCGGGACCGTACACCTCCACGGGCTTGGGGTTGCACATCTCGATCTGGTTGCCCAGGGAGTCCGAGATGGTTTCGCCGTGGCGGCTGCTGCCGACGGGCCTCCTTGAGGACGTCTTCCGCCGCCTTGATGCCCTCGGCGCCCGGATCGTGGAACGCGCCGGGCTTGTCCGGCAGCGTGCCCGGATCGCGGTCGTCGGCGGCTTTGTGCCACTTCTTCGGCTCGACGGAGACCCCGCTGGGGAAGGCGTTCGCGAACACGCCCTTCATGAGCTGGTCGGGGTCGACGCCCTTGAGGCAGCGGCCCACGTTGTTGAACGCCTTCGCGAAGTGGGTCAGGTGCTCGGCCGTGGAGCGGACCAGCTTCATGGGGTCGTCGGTCTGGTCCAGCTGAAATTCGTCCACGTCGGCGCCGAGCGCGTCCGCGGCGCGGGCGCGCTCGGCGCGGACCCAGTCCGCGCCGCTGTCCCAGCCGACATCGTCCAGCCGGTCGGCGGTCCAGCTGCCCGCGCCCTCGATGCCGTCGCCGACGTCCTCGACGCGGTCCTCGACCCAGTCCCCGACCGGTCACCAGGCTGCGACCGGTGTCCTTCCACGCCCCGGCCCATCTCGGTGCCCGCCTGCTCGAAGGACTTGGCGCTGTAGCCGGGGGCGTCGGGCATCAGGACGTCGCCCCAGCTCTGCTTGGCGATCTCGTCCTCGGTGGCGTGCGGACTGCCGGTGGGGGAGAGGGTGTTCACGGCCACCTTGCGCTCCGGTCGAGCTGCCCACGTCCTTCAGCTCGCCGATCGCGGAGCGGAGGCCCTTGGCGATGAGGCTGACGGACTCCTGGGTGACCTTGAAGTCGGCGTTGCCGCCGCCCCGCTCATCGGCGGGTCTCCGCTTCGGCCCCGGCCCTGATCTCGGCGGCCTCGGAGTCGCTGAGGTCCACCGCCACCTCGTCCGGCACGATGCCCTTCACCGGCGGGAACATCATCGAGCCGTCCTCGTTGGCCACGTCCAGCGCGACGCCCGCGGGACCGTCCACCGCGGGGACCAGCACATCCAGCAGCCGGGCCCCCAGCACAGTCGCGAACTCCCACTCCTCTCGCGCCGCGCCGCGGGCCTCGGCGAAGCGGGCCAGGGCGAATTCGTCCGTGAAGGCGTAGATCCAGTGGATTCCGCCGTAGGTCGCCGTCATGAAGTCGTCGTCGACCACCGGCACCAGGACGGGGGTGCGCCGGAACTCACCCACCATCGCGGCGGGATCACCCGATCCGTCCCGTACCGCCGCTATATGCTCCACCAGTTCCACGTGGACCCCCGTGTTCCCTTTCCGATCGCCGGTTACGTTAACGCAGGCGTCGGGGGCCGGAACGGAGGAGGGGGGTCACAGGTTCCGCGGGGCCGCGGCCTCCAGGTCGTCGATGGAGCCGGACATCACCGTGCGGAGGTGTGCGGTGAGATGCGGGAGCGGCCAGTCCCACCAGGCGAGGGCCAACAGCCGGGCGATGTCCGCCTCGTCGTAACGGCGGCGGATCAGCCGCGCCGGGTTGCCGCCGACGATTCCGTAGTCCGGTACGTCGTCCACCACGACGGAGCCCGAGGCGATGATCGCGCCGTGGCCGATGCGGACACCGGGCATCACAGTGGTCCGGTAGCCGAACCACACGTCGTGCCCGATCACGGTGTCGCCCCGGCCGGGCAGGCCGGTGATCAGGTCGAAGTGGTCGGCCCACGAGCCGCCCATGATGGGGAACGGGAAGGTCGAGGGGCCGTCCATGCGGTGGTTGGCGCCGTTCATGATGAACCGCACGCCTTCGCCCAGCGCGCAGAACTTCCCGATGACCAGCCGCTCCGGGCCGTAGTGGTACAGCACGTTGCGGGTCTCGAAGGCGGTCGGGTCGTCCGGGTCGTCGTAGTACGAGAAGTCGCCGACCTCGATGAGCGGCGAGGTGATCAGCGGCTTGAGCAGCACGACGCGTGGCTGGTCCGGCATGGGGTGGAGGGCGGTCGGGTCGGCGGGGGGCTGTCCGGTGGGGTTCTGGTCGGTCATGTCAGGCTCCCGTCGTTCCGTCGATGGCCTCGCGGAGGAAGTCGGCGTGGCCGTTGTGGCGGCCGTACTCCAGCAGGACGTGGGTCATGATCAGCCGCAGCGTCACGTCCTTGCCCCAGCGCTCGCTGTGCACGACGACGTCCAGCGACTCCGCCTCCGCCTCGATCCGGCGCGCGTGCTCCACCTCGCGCTGCCACGCGTCGAACGCCTCCGCGCGGGTGGCCGTCGTGGCGTCGTACGCCACCTGGTAGTCGCGCTGGTCGGACCAGACGAGCGGAAGGTCCTCGCCGTTCACGACGATGCGGAACCAGGTGCGCTCCACCTCGGCCATGTGGCGGACAAGGCCGAGGAGGGAGAGGGATGAGGGCGGCATCGAGCGTTGCCGTAACTCCTCGTCGGAGAGGCCGTCGCACTTCATGGCGAGCGTGGCGCGGTGGAAGTCGAGGAAGCCGCGCAGTGTCTCGCGTTCCCCCGCGATGAGGGGTGGGACGGGTCTTTCGGTGGGCATGGTGATGGGTCCTCCGGGGGCGGGTGTGCGTGTGGGACCACGATCAGCGGTGGGTGGGTTGCGGGACAAGCGATTTCGGGTCGGGGCGGGCCGTTTCCCCCACCCCGCCCCTTCCCGAAACCGGGGCTGCGCCCCGGACCCCGCACCGCGGGGTGCGGGCACGGGATGGGGTGGGGTGGCGGCTGCCGGGGTCAGCGGCGGCGCGCTGCCCCCGCCGCGACGCGTGGCGCGCGCCGAGGCCACGCTTCCGGGCTGCGCCCCTGCCCGTCGCCCCTGCCCGTCGCCCCTGCTCGCCGACCTGGTTCCCGCTCAGGCAGCGGCCGCCGACCGGGAGGGCGACACGGGTGACACCGGCCGGAACGCCTCGCTGCGCGGGCGGCTCGCCGGGCTGCCCGGAGCCGAGCAGCGTGACCTGTTGCTGGACGTCCCGCTTCCGGCGCGAAGTGCTGGGGCGGGGGCGCTGACCTGCGGCATCGTGGCGGGCAGGAATATCCGGGGCGGGGCTCGGGGTTACGGACGCATGAGCACGAGCACTGTGGAACTCACCAAGGACAACTTCGACGAGATCGTCTCGGGCAGCGACTTCGTCCTCATCGACTTCTGGGCCTCCTGGTGCGGCCCGTGCCGGATGTTCGCACCGGTGTACGAGAAGGCCGCGGAGCGCCACTCGGACCTGATCTTCGCGAAGGTCGACACGGAGGCCCAGCCCGAGCTGGCCGCCGCCTTCGACATCCAGTCCATCCCCACGCTGATGATCGTGCGCGACAACATCGCTGTCTTCTCCCAGCCCGGCGCCCTGCCCGAACAGGCCCTGGAGGACGTCATCGGGCAGGCCAGGGACCTCGACATGGATGCCGTACGTGCGTCCGTCGCCACTCCGGCGCCCTCCGACGGCCGTGGCTGAGCTGGTACTGATCCGGCACGGCGAGACCGAGTGGAGCCGGACCGGCAAGCACACGAGCTGGACCGATCTGCCGCTGACGGCGCGCGGTGAGGAGCAGGCTCGCGCGCTGCGTCCGCTGCTGGCGGGGCGGAAGGTCGGGCTCACCCTGGTCAGCCCGCTCGGGCGGGCCGTGCGGACCGCCAGTCTCGCCGGGCTCGACGGTGCGACCACCGAGCCTGACCTGCGCGAATGGGGTTATGGGGGGTACGAGGGGGTCACCACCGCCGAGATCCATGAGACCCGGCCCGGCTGGGACCTGTGGACCGACGGGGGCGCCGCAGGCGACGCCGACCACCCCGGGGAGTCGCCCGGGGAGGTCGGGGCGCGGGTCGACCGGGTGCTGGCCAGGATCGAGCCCGAGCTGCGGGCGGACGGCGGGGACGTCGTCCTCGTGGCGCACGGGCATGTGCTGCGGGTGCTGACCGCCCGCCGCCTCGGGCTGCCGCCGTCCGCGGGGGCGCTCTTCCGGCTGGAGACCGCGACCATCAGTCGACTGGGAACCGAGCACGGGCGTCCGGCCCTCATGGCGTGGAACGTAGGCTCGGGGTCGCAGGTCCCGTAAGTTCCGTACGAGATTCCGTACGCCACCGAGCAGAGGAAGCAGGGAACAGCGAGCATGGCTACGACGCGCACCGCGCACACCGTCTGGCAGGGCAATCTGGCCGAGGGCAAGGGGACGGTCACCTTCGACTCGTCCGGGATCGGCGAGCAGCCCGTCTCCTGGCCGTCGCGTGCCGAGCAGGCGAACGGCAAGACCAGCCCCGAGGAGCTGATCGCCGCCGCCCACTCCAGCTGCTTCTCCATGGCGCTGTCGCACGGGCTGACCCAGGCCGGTAACCCGCCCACCCAGCTCACCACCCAGGCCGACGTCACCTTCCAGCCGGGCACCGGCATCACCGGTATCCACATCACCGTGGAGGGTTCGGTCGAGGGTCTGGACGAGGCCGGGTTCACGGCGGCCGCCGAGGACGCCAAGAAGAACTGCCCGGTGAGCCAGGCGCTCGCCGGTACGGAGATCACGCTGACGGCGAAGCTGGCCTGACGTCCTCCACCCGCTGAAGCAGTCCCCAGGTGAACTCCGCCACGTAGTGGCGGAGTTCACCGCTTTCGGGGTCGGCCGGGGCGTCGAAGGCCAGCCGGGAGCGGGTCGGCGCCGAGCCCTCCATCGGCCGCGCGGGCGGGAAGGCACGCGCCACGTCGTCCACCGTGCAGGACCAGGGGGTGAGGTCGGCGGCCGAGCGCAGGGCGGGCGCGGGGGCGCCGGGGGCGCGTACCAGCCACTCGTTCCACACCGCCCCGCCCGGCGCGGTCAGCACCTCGAACCGCAGGTCCGGCCACAGCGGGACCGGCCAGCTCAGCGCGTCGCACGTCAGATCGCCGATCCGGCGCCGCGCGGTGGTCTCGGGCGGGCCCAGCACCGAGCGGTAGCGGGCGACGGCCGGGCGCCGCCGCGGCGAGCGCTGCATCGCCTGCCAGCGGCGGTTGGCCTCGCGCATCACGGCGCGCCCGTGGCCCAGCTCGCGCAGCGCGTCCTCGACCAGGCCCGGCTGGTAGTCCGCCATGCGGCGCAGCAGCACGAGGACGAAGGGGAAGGGGGTGGGGAACACGTCGGCTGACGGGTCGAGTGCGGAGTCCATGGTGTCCATCGTGGCGTACGGGTACGGCCGGGTCAGGGCGTGAGGCGCTGCGCCAGCCGTTCGTGTTCCTCGTCGGGGACGCTTTCCCCGGACGACGGCAGCAGCTGCGGGACGCCGTCCACGATCGGGTAGCGGCGGCGCAGCCGCGGGTTGTACAGGACGTCCTCGGGCAGCAGCAGGGTCAGCGGGCCCTTGTCGAGGGGGCAGGCCAGGATCGTCAGGATCGGGTCGTCGGGGGTCATGTCATCGCTCACTTCCTTCGCGTACCGGATCGGGGCGGGCGGCGTCGTGGCGGGGGAGGGTCAGCAGGACGCACACCGCCAGCGCCGTCCCGCCGAGCCGCAGGGCGAGCCGCCACGGCTCGTGGGGCAGTGGCTCGCCGAACGCGACCGTTCCGCACACCACCGTGAACACGCACGTCACCGTCGTGCACACCGGCACGATGAGCGACGCGCGGCAGCGTTGCAGCGCCGTCTGCGACAGCACCAGGCCCGCCGCGCCGGTGAACAGCAGCAGATACGGGTACGGGCCGCGCAGCAGCGTGAGAGCGAGGGTGCCGATGCCGTCCGTGGTCAGCAGCCCGGACACGCCCTTGATGGCGAGCGAGCTGACCCCGTACAGCAGGCCGACCGCCACCCCGTACTCCACGCCGGTCGGTGGCCGCCGGCCGGAATGGCGGGCGCGCCACTCGGTGGCGCCGTACAGCCACACTCCCGCCACGAGGGAGGGGACGCAGATGGCGAGCAGCGTGGCATTGCTGGTGGCGGTGCGGCTGACGCCGCCACTGCCCTTCAGCGAGGCCACCACCATCACCAGGGCGCACAGGATCAGCCCGATCCCGGCCCGTTCGCGGCCACTGGTCCGTTCGCCCAGCACCCGGGAGGAGAGCAGCAGGAGCAGCACCAGCCCGGACACGAACAGCCCCTGCGCGGCCGCGATCGGCAACGTGCGGTACACCACCAGCTGCGCCCCGAACCCCGCCGCGAGCGCCGCCGAACCGGCCAGCCACAGCGGGCTCCCCAGCAGCAGCCGCAGCAGCCGCGCGGGGCGGGTCGTGCTGAGCGGTGGCAGCGCGGAAAGGGCGCGTTTCTCCAGTACGAAGCCGGTGCTGTACGCGACGTTCGCGAGCAGCGCCGCCATCACCCCCCAGCCCATGCGCCCTCCTTCCGCCGCGCGTGCACCAGCAGGATCGACGCCAGCGACGGCACCCGGCACATGGCCCGGTCCAGTGGCCGAAAGCCCCGCGGTACGCCGTGGAAGGGTGCCCCCACGAGCCGTACCACCTCGAAACCGGACGCGGTGAGGAAACCGCGCAGCGCCCGTGCCGTGTACAGCCGCAGATGGCCGACGACGTCGCGGCCGGGGCGGCCGTGGATGCCGCGCAGGCTGACCTCCGAGAACACCGGCTGCACCCCGGCCAGCAGCAGCCCGCGGTTGTACCAGGCCGCCAGGTTGGGCGTGGACAGCAGCAGATGGCCGCCGGGGCGCAGGACGCGGCGCAGCTCGTCCAGCGCCGTGTCCGGGTCGACCAGGTGCTCGACCACCTCGCTGAACACGCACGCGTCGGCGCTGCCGTCGGCGAACGGCAGCCCGCCGTGGTCGAGTTCGCCGCGTACGACGGCGGGCAGCCGGTGCGCTGCGCGGCGCAGCGCGTCCTGCGACCAGTCGACGCCGATGAGGCGGTGGCCACGGAGGAAGGGGAGGGCGGTGGCGGCCGCGGTGCCGTCGCCGCAGCCGATGTCGAGGACGGTGGCGGCGTGGTCGTAGCCCTCGGCGGCGTCGACGTTGAGCGCGTGGGCGAGCATCCGCGCCTGGCGGCGGCTGCGGTCCGGGCCGGACGCCACGGGGACGGCCGGGTTCTCGTAGAAGTCCCGGAGCGCGGGGCTCATGCCGTGCCTTCCGTGTGTGCTTGCGCGGTGGCTTGTGTGGTCGCGGCCAGCGCGCGCTGGAACAGGCCCGCGAGCCCCGCCCCCGCCGCGTCGTCCAGCAGCGCCCGCGACCAGCGCACCGTCACATGCAGCCGACCGCCGGTCGAGGCCGTCGTCACCGTCAGCCCGCGTGGCATACGGGCCGGGGCCGAGACCCAGACGGCGGTGGCCTCGCCCGCCTCGCCGAAGTCGAACGTGTACGGGATGCGGCCGATGTTGCTCAGCAACGTGGTCGAGGTCCACGGCCCGGCCGCCCGTCGCAGCCCGCGGGTCACCGCGGCCCGCAGCCCCACGGGCACGGCGGGCACCGTGAGCAGTGTCCCGCCCACGCCCAACTGCGCCCCCGGCGCGGCCTTCAGCGCCCGTGTGCGCGCCGCGGTGCGGTGCAGCAGCCGCGCCACCGCCGCCGGATCGGGCGTCTCCCGGGTCAGCAGTTCCGCGTCCGCCCGCTCCTCGGGTCCGAAACCGACCTCCACGAGCCGGGTGCCGTTGCCGATGGCCATCCCGGACGCGCCACGCGGGCGGTCGTCCACGGGCATGGTGATCCGTACGGGGGTGGGCGGACGGTCGTGCAACGCGTTCCAGCGGGCGGCCATCAGACAGGTGGCGACGAGGAGTTGGTCGTTGACGGTGGGGCGCGGGCCATCGCCGGGAGCGCCGGGTGTGCGTTGCGGTACGGGCAGCTCGAAGAGCGACATGGCGTTGCCGGTGCGGGGCGTGTGGGTGTCCATGGCGATCCGCACGGGCCGGGCGAGCCCCCGGCCGGGCACGGCCGCGGGCGGCGCGGGCGGCGCGGGCGGAGGGGGCGCCGCGGGTGGCGCGGCCGGGGTGGCGCCGCCACCGCCACCGCCGCTGTACAGGGCGGCGGCGGTGGCGAACACCCGCAGGCAGGACGGCCCGTCGAGGGCGGTGTGGTTGACGGTGAGGACGAGCACGCACCCGGTACGGTCCGGCTCGGTCACGACCTCCATCCGCACCGGGGGCGATGCGGTCAGTGGCGGGCACTCCGCGAGTGCCCGCTCCCGGGCCCGGGTGAGGGCGCCGGGGGCGCACGGCGGAAAGCTCACCGGCTCGACGTCCGGCCCGTCGGTCACCTCCCACTCGTACCGCCGCCGCCACCACCGCCCCGGCGCCTCCCGCACCAGAATCCGCGGATGCCGCGACAGGGCGTGCCGGAAGGCGTCCCGCAACCGCTCGGGCTCGGGCCGCCCGGGCAGATGCACCTCGATGTGCACGGTCTCGGGCTCGTCGTCCTGGAAGCAGTGACGGGAGATCTCGTCGACGGTGGGGAAGGGGATGCGCCGCGCGCGGTGCGGTGCCGCCGTGGCCGGGGCGGAGTGGCCGCCCGCGCCACGCTCGACCGCGGTCACCGGCCCCCGCCCTCCTCCGGCCGTGAGGCACCGGGCCCGTCGGGTGTGCGGGGTGCGGTCTGCCCGTCGCCGCCGGTGTCCCCGGCCGCGCGGCGGGGCGGTGCCGTCACCACCGCTGCCGTCAGCGCCACGATCGCCAGGACCTGGGCCAGGCCGCTGAACGCGCCCTCGTCCGCCGCCGCCGGTTCACCGCCGCCCGTGGCGGCCACCACCGCCGCCGCGGCCATCGCCGCGAACGCCGTCGGGGCCAGCCACACCGGGCGGTACCAGGCCAGGAGGGCCAGGACGGGGACGGCCAGGGCCGGCCAGCCCGCTGCGGCGATCATCACCGCCGTGAGGGCGACCGTGCCGAGCACCCAGCCCGGCGCCGGAGGCGAGGCGGCTTCCGTGGGCTCAGCCGAGCGGCGGCGGACGAACGCCAGCGCGGCGAGCACCAGCAGCGCGGCCGCGCCGCCGATGAGGCCCGCGTGGTACGTCGTCGCGGGTTCGTAACGGAGCGTCACCGTGCCGCCCGCGCCCGCCGGGACCAGGAACGCCTGCTGCCAGCCGTCGATGCGCAGCGGCGTGAGGTCGTGGCCGTTCAGCGTGGCCTTCCAGCCGTCGTTGTGGTTCTCGTACGTCTGGAGGTAGACGGCCTGGCCTGCGGCCACCTTGACCGTTCTGCGGTCGCCCGACCAGTCCTCGGCCTGGACGGTGCGCACATCGAGCGCGGGGGTGGCGGGCTTCCCGCGGGTCAGCGTGGCGTCGGTCAGGGCCAGCGGGCCCGTGTCGCCCGCCTCCACCGTGTGGCGGCCCGCGTCGAGCCGCAGTGTGCCGCGCTTGGCCTCGTCGCCGCACAGCTCGACCTTCACCGGACGGCGTTCCGTCAGGTCCCGTATCCGGCCCGACGCCTTGGTCGCGTGCAGGGTGCCGTCCACGGCGAGGGCCGGGCCCTGGCCGCAGGGCAGGGAGAAGCGGGCCCGCGGCGAGGGCGGGGTGGTGCGGAGCATGCTGCCCAGCTCGGGCAGGTACAGCTCGCTCAGCCCCACCGGCAGCTGCAAATCCTGCCCGGCGACCGGGTTGTGCAGGGTCAGCGGCGCGGTCTTGCTGATGGTGATGTCGAGCCGGTCAGTGGTGATGGCGGGGAAGCGGGCCCAGCCGTTGGCGTCGACTCCGGCGGTGGCGGCGCCGTCGGGGGAGTTGATGAGCACTTCCTCGGGCCGGGTGGAGAGCCCGCCCGCCGCCGCGAGGACGATTTCGCTGACGCGCTTCTTGCCCGGCCACCGCAGATGCAGGACGGGGGAGTCGCCCGCGATCCACGCCGTGGTGACATCGCCGTCGATGAGGTTGCGGGCGCCGAGCGCGGTGCCGGTGCGGCTGGTGGAGTCGGCGGTGATCCGCACCCGGGGCCGCTGGCCCGGCGCCACCTGGGCGAGCAGGGTGTCGAGCGCGTCACCGGGTACGGCCAGGGCCTGGCCCGTGACGGCGTACTTCACCCCGCTCCCGGTACGGAACTGGCGGTGCAGCCCGACCTCCGCGGACGCGGGCGAGAGGCCGCCCGGGTCGGCGGACCGGTGCAGCGAGACCACCTCGGCGGGGGCGTCGCTCCGTTCGGCGTCCGCCGGGAGCGCCAGCAGCCGGGTGACCTGTACGCCGGGTACGGACACCTCAGAGAACCCGGCCCCCGAGAGGCCCGGCTTGGGCGCCTGCGACCCGGTGATCGTGATCTTCAACCACTTCGCCGGACCGGCCGGGACCTTGACGGACTGTGGGGTGCCGTGCGGCTGGAGCGGGCTGTCCGCCGACCCGTTGTCGGTCTCGATTCGTACGGAGGTGGGCGCGGCGCGCATGCCGTCGCCGGGCAGCGGGGTCAGCTGGATCGACTCCGGCAGGCGCAGCTCTTGGGCGAACTCGATGCGCAGCCACTGCCCCACCGGCTTGCCCGCGCTGCCCTCGGCCCACGCCGTGTCCGGGTTGCCGTCGAAGGCGCCGACGGGGTCGTACTGCGGCAGCTGGAACAGCCAGTTGCCGCTGCTGGAGGCGGTCACGGAGAGCGCTCCGCGCAGCGCGGCGGTCGTCTGGTGTGCGGCGCCCGTCGTCGGCAGGATCTGGCGCGGGGGGTCGCCGGGGTCGGTGAGGCTGCCGGACGGGTTCCGTTCGTCGGCGGTGTACGTGTACGAGGTGCCCGAGTTGACGAGCCCGAAGCGGGTGTCGGCGCGCCGCATGCCGTCGCCGACCGCCTGGAGGGCGGGGGTGTTCGTGCCGGGGTGGCGGTCGCCGGTGAGGACGGTGGGACGGTCGGCCATCGCGGGGTCGGCGGAGAGCTGGAGCAGCGATTCCGGGCCGCCGCTGATGGCGGCGGTCGCGGACACCGGCTTGGCGGCCACCTCGCCGGGGCGTTCCGTATCGAGTGGCCGGTAGATCTCGACGGCCTGGCGGCGCGGGAACAGCCCCTGCACCTGCACGGGGGTGTTCGCCGCGATCCGGCCACCGGTCATGAGCGGCCCGAACCCGGCCACCTTGCGATAGCCGGAGGCCTCCAGGGTGCGGGCGACGGTCTGCGGCGGTACGTAGCCGATCTGGTCGGGGTCGAGGTCGTTGCGTACGACCACCTCGTACAGCCCGGCCCGGGCGAGGAAGTCCCGCAGCCCGGGCACCTCGCCGCCGCTCATCAGCGCCTGCTCGACGGCGTCCATCGCCCGCCGCGATCCGGCGGTGCCGAAGGGCACGAAGTCGCGCTGCGCCCAGCGGGATTTCGCGAGCACGTCGAGCGGCTGGTCGATGGGGCTGCCCCAGGTGTAGAGGCCGTGCGCGGTGGCGGGCACGACGAGGGCGCGGCTGCGGGGGGAGTGTGCGTCGAGCCAGTCGGCGGCCTTCTCCCAGTGGGAGGGGAGCGCGGTGAAGCGGCCCGGCTGGAGGACGCTGCCGTTGAGGTACGGCCAGGCGAGCGCGGGGAGCAGCAGCAGGGCCAGGACACCGGGAAGGAACCGGCGGCCACGGAAGCGGCGTCCGGCCGTCAGCACATGCATGAGGCCGAAGGAGAGCGCCAACGCCAGCCCGGTCTGGAACTTGTACACGTTGCGGAACGGCCGCAGCCAGCCGTCCAGCCACCCCTGCACCGTCTCGTGGAACGGCCCGCCGAGCGTCCCCCCGTACCCGGCCAGGGTGATCAGCGCGACGGACAGCACGACCAGCAGCAGCCACCGCCGCTCCGGCAGGTCGCGGCGCGCCAGACCGGCCAGGCCCAGGGCGGCGGCCACACCGGAGCCGAGGATGGCGACGGCGGACGCGGCCACCGTCCAGCCGCCCGGCAGCCACGCCTCGCCGAAGTGCAGGTACGCCACCCAGTTGCCCGCGCCGCGCAGCGCCTCGGTGGCGGACATGGTGGCGGTGGTGGTGTCGGCCTGCTCGATGTACGGCAGGAAGTTCTCGCCGTACACCCCGAGCAGCAGCAGCGGTACGACCCACCACAGCGTGGCCAGCACCACCCCCGGCAGCCACCACCCCAGCAGCGCCCACCGGCGCCGCCCGGCGGGGCGGCTGAGCAGGTACAGCGCGACCGGCAGCAGCGAGGCGAGCGTGGACGCGGCGTTGACGCCGCCCATGCACGGGACGAGCAGCGCGGAGCGGGCGGCGGCGATACGGGGGAGGCTCGCCGGGTTGGTGAGCGGCAGCACGACCCAAGGCAGCAGCGCGCCGGGCAGCGCGGCGGCGGAGGTGGAGCCGACGACGATGGTGAACACCGGCCACAGCGCGTACCCGGCCGCGCCCAGCAGCCGCGTCGCCGGGCTGCCGACGCGCAGCCGTTCCGCGAGCCGCAGCGCGCCCCAGAACGCCACCGTGACGATGAGGGACATCCACAGCCGCTCGGCGAACCACACCGGCACATGGGCGAGGTGGGCCAGGGCGTAGTACGGCAGCATCGGGAACGCGTAGCCGACGTACTGGTCCGCGATCCCGCCGAAGCCCGCCCGGTCGTGCCACAGCCCGCCGAGGTCGGCGAGGAAGCCGAACGGGTCGAGGACGACCGGCAGTTTGGTGTCGAAGGACATCTTGCCGGGCGAGGGCGCGAGGAACGCGACCAGGACGGCGGCCCAGAACCCGAACAGCCACCGCCGCCCGCGCGGCCGTTCACCGGGGGCGGGCGGCGGCGGGGCGGCCGGGGTGCGCACCCGGGGCGGGGACGGGACGACCTGGGTCTGGGTCATGGCGACCGCCTAAGGATCAGGAGGAGGTTCCACGTCGCGACCTCCCGCAGCCCCGGCACCCGCGTGACCGCCTCGGTGAGGAACGGCCAGTAGCGGGAACGCGCCGAGACCACGGTCACGTCCGCGCGACCGCGGACGTGGCGCAGGACGGGGCCGATGTGGAGGGGGAAGAGGTTTTCGCCGAGCGTGTGCTTGGCGGGCCGCCCGGTGCGGCGCCGGTAGCGGGCGCGGGCCCGCTCGGCGCCCAGGTAGTGCCAGGGTGCCCACTCGTGGCCGCCCCAGGGGGAGAGCCAGTTGGTGTACGAGACGTAGATCAGCCCGCCGGGGCGGGTGACGCGTGCCAGCTCGCTGAGGAAGGTGTACGGATCGGCCACGTGCTCCAGCACATTGGAGGAGAACGCGACGTCCGCCACGCGGTCCGCGAGCGGCAGGAGATATCCGTCGGCGAGGACGGCCCCGGCTGGTGCGTGCCCCCGGGCGGTCAGCTCAACGGTGTCCGGCTCGAAGAGGTACGCGTCCGCGCCGTGGCGGCGGAACTCCTCGGTGAAGTGGCCGCTGCCACCGCCCACGTCGACCACCACCTGCCCGCGCAGCGGCCCGGCGTACCGCGCCACTTGCCGCGCGGCGTCCTGCGCGAGGAGCCGGTAGCAGTGTTCGGGGTCGGTCTGCTCCCGCAGGAAGGCGCGGAAGAGAGCGACGGAGCGGCGGATCGACGGGTCGCGCACGGGACCGTTCACCGCCTCGGTCTGAGCGAGGACGATACGGGCGGGAGCGGGGGCGGTGGCGCCGACAGGTACGCCTCCGCGGCGACGGCCCGGAAGCCCCGTACCGTCGCGCTCCACCGGAACCGCTCCGCACGCAGCCGCGCCGCCCGGCCCAGCGCCTCGCGCCGCTCAGCGCCGAGCGCGAGCGCGCACCACGCGGCGGCGAACGCGCTCTCGCCGCGCGCCAGCACACCCGTCACCCCGTCGTCGACGGAGTCGCGCAGCCCGGGGACGTCGAAGCCGAGCGTGGGCGTGCCACGGGTGGCCGCCTCCATCACCACCAGGCCCCAGCCCTCGATCAGGGAGGGGTGCAGCAGCAGCCACGCCTGGCACAGCAGCCGGTGTTTCTCCTCCTCGGTGACATGGCCGGTGAAGGTGACGCCGGGACCGGCCACCGCCTCCAGCCGGGCCCGCTCCGGGCCGTCGCCGACGATGACGAGCCGTCCACCGGTGACCGGCCGCACCCGTTCCCACAGCCGCAGCAGCAGGTCGACGCGCTTGTACTCGACCAGCCGCCCCATCGCGAGGAACAGCGGCTCACGGGAGGCGGGCAGCAGCGGCCCCGGTTCCTCGACGCCGTTGTGCACCACCCGGATGCGGGTCCGGTCGACGCCGAGGGAACGCAAACCGGCGGCGGTGGAGTCGGAGACGGCCACCATGAGGTTGCCGCGGTGGGTGCCGGTGAGCGCCCAGTGTTCGAGGCGCCTGCCGAGCCGGGCCGCCGGGCCCCGGAACCGCAGTTTCCACAGATCCGTGTGCACGTGGTTGACCAGGCACAGGGTGGGGCCGCGATGCCACAGCGGGGCCAGATAGGGCAGCCCGTTGCACACCTCGACCAGCAGATCGCAGGGGCCGACCCGATGGGCCAGGGTGTGCGGGGTGCGCAGGAAGTGGCCCAGCTCGCCGAGGGTGCGTCCGTGGCCGCCCGCTGACACCACCTGGTAGCCGCGGGCGTCGGCGGGCCCGCCGCACACCAGGGTGACCTGGTGGCCGTGGGCGGTCAGCCCCTCGGCGATCCGGTCCACCAGCAGCTCGGAGCCACCGGCCGCCGGATTGCCGAGGTCGCGGCGGGCGAGGAAGACGATCCGGCGCGGCAGCGGCGCGGTGGCTTCCGAGGTGGCTTCAGGGATCGGGGCGGGGGACGTTCGTACGTGCTGGGGCATGGCGGGGTGCTCCAACTCGTCTCAGGGTGCGGAGACTTCGTGGGAAGACTGCGGGAGGAGACGTGCCGAACCGGGGGTGTGCGATGGGGTGATGCTCGTGGGGTGGTCAGTTTTCGCTTCATCTTTCGCCCCGGCTACTCACCGGCGTGACAAATTGCCCGCCCCTGTGAGCTGACGCTTCATCACATCGCGCAGTATCACTCCACCCGCCGCCTCCCCCGCACCACCAGCACCGCTCCCGCCGCCGTCAGCGCCGCCCCGGCGATCCCGGCGGCCAGTGGCGCCGTCTCGCCGACCAGCTCCAGCCTGCGGTTGTCGTCCCGGGCCAGCTTCACCTGGCCGCGCTGCGTGGCCTCCGTGAACGCCAGCCCCTGGCCGCGCAGCAGCGTCACCCGGTCCCGGCTGCCACCGGGCGCGCGCAGCGTGACCTTGGGCGAGATCCCGGCGTAGATGATCCGGCCGGTGCGGCGGTCGGCCACCAGCTCGATGCGGGTGTTGGCGTACCACTCCTCGGCCTGCACCTGGCCCTGCTTGCCCCGGCCGACCAGCCGCCCTGGCACCTGGCGGGTGCCGGTGCGGGTGGGCCGTACGGTGCCGGTGAAGCGGTAGCCCTCGTACCCCTGGATCTTCGCGGTCCCGGCGAAGCGGAGCGGGACGGTGTCGCCCAGCGTGCTGTCCCACCAGCGGTACGTCTGCTTCTTCACATCGAACGGGAACTTCAGGTACGCGTCCCCCTGGAACGGCACCGGCGACTCGCCGCAGCAGTGCACCGGCTCATTGGTGCGGCGGTCGGTGACCCAGCGCTCGGTCTTCCACTGGAAGGCCCGGCGCGGGTCCCGCAGCCGCAGGGTGTGCGGGGTGTCGACCGTCGTGGACACGTCCCAGACGGCGCGCCCGGTGCGGTCGCTGTCGTGGACGTCGCCCAGTACCCGGCGGGTGATGGTCAGCCGCTGGTCCCGCTCCTCCTTGACCTTGTCGGTGTCGAAGTAGCTGCCGGGGCCGGTGAACACCGTGGTCACGTCGGTGTCGATCGGTGTGCGTTTCGCACGCGGCTCGACGTACCAGGTCAGCAGGGGTGCGAGGACGAGCAGGAAGACGCCGAGCCCCAGCGGGATCAGCGACAGCGGCCAGAAAATGGATGACGTGGATGGTACCGAGCGGCGCATGGCAGGCACTCCGTCTCGATGCGGCCGGACATTACCGGCGAGTCTTGAGCCGGGACCGTAAGCGGAGGGTTGACGGAGTGTCAATCCTCCTTCCATGCTGGTGAGTTGCCGGACCGGGCCGGTGCGCACGCCATACGGAAGGGGCTCACCGCACCATGCCCAGACTGCTTGCCGCCGCCGTGACCTGCGTCCTCTCCGCCGCCCTCGCGTTCGGTGCCGCGTTCGGCATCGTCGCCCTGCTGGGCGTCACCCCCGACCAGCCGAACGTCCCCCTCGTCACCTTCCCGACCTCCACGGATCCCGTCCCCACCGCGACCCCGGCAGGGAAGCACTGATCCGGCCATGGCATCGCCGTTGCGTTCGGCCTGGCGCGAGGTGCCCCGGTCGCGGGTGCGCCACTTCGCCCGCCTCGCCCTGGACGAGGTGCCGGTCCTCGCCGAGGACATCTTCCGCGAGATCCGCCGCGAGTATCCGAACCTGGTCATCGTCCCGGACGAAAGTGGCGAGCCGGTGGCGCTGGTGGGCATCCGGCGCGCCCTCGAACACTTCGTGAGTTACGTGTCGGACGGCTCCGGCGGCCCCCGCGAACACCCCGAGGTGTTCCAGCAGTTCGGCCGCGGCCAGGTGCAGCACGGCCGCAGCCTCGACTCGCTCCAGGCCATGTACCGGCTCGGCGTACGGCTCGCCTGGCGCCGCCTCGCCGAGATCGGCCAGCAGGTCGAGATCCCCGCGCCCGCCATGTACGAACTCGCCGAGTCCGGCTTCGAGTACCTGGACGGGCTGGTCGCCGAGTCCATGCGCGGCTACGCCGAGGCCGCCGCGCGCCAGGCGGGGGAGCGGCTGCGGCTCCAGCGGCGGCTGCTCGACCTGCTCCTCACCGAACACCCCCGCAAGAACCCCGCCGACGCCGACGCCCTCGCCGAACGGGCGGCCCGCATCGGCTGGCCGCTGCCCGAACGGGTCGCCGTCGCCGTACTGCTGCGCCCCGCGCGCGAGGCGCTGGCCCCCGCCGTGGGCCGGGACGTCCTCCTCGACATGGAGTGCGAACAGCCGCGCATGGTCGTCCCCGACCCCGAGGAGGCGGGCCGCCCCGAGCTGCTGCGCCGCGCCACCGCCGGGTGGTCGGGCGCGGTCGGCCCGCCCGTACCGCTCGCCGAGGCCGCCAAGTCGCTGCGCTGGGCGGCGGCCGCGGTCCGGCTGATGGAGCGGCGGCTGCTGCCCGCCGGGGAGGTGCTGCACTGCACCGAGCACACCGAGGCGCTGGTGCTGCTGCCCCCGGAGGAACTGATCGACGCCCTGGCCAGGCGCCGCCTCGCCCCGCTCGCCGGATGCGGCCCCGCGCAGGGCCGCCGGCTCGCCGAGACGCTGCTGGCGTGGCTGGAGACCCGGGGCGGGGCGCCGGAGATCGCGGACCGGCTGGGGGTGCATCCGCAGACCGTGCGCTATCGGCTCCGGCAGATCAGGGAGCTGTGGGGCGACGAGGTGGAGGACCCGGACCGCCGCTTCGAACTGGAGCTGGTGCTGCGGGCGCGGCGCCTTCGCGGTGACCTCCTGCTGCCGATGCCGTAGGGACCGGTCCCTGGCAGTCTTGTCAGTGTCCCTCAGGGCCTTTGCGCAACCATTGCCGTGAGAAGTGGCGTGCGCGTAATCTGTGTTCGCGATACCGGCCATCGGCCGGGATCTCGAACACTTGCCATCTGGACCAGAAGGGGTGGGCGAACCACATGGGACGCCTCGTGCCCGCGGTGACCCGGGCTCTGGACATTCTCGAGCTGTTCCTCGACGGCGACGGTACGCTCTCCGCCCCCGAGATCACCCGGCGCCTCGGACTGCCCCGGACCACCGTGCACGAGCTGGTGACCACGCTGGCCGCCCGCTCCTACCTGGTCCATGTGCCCGACCAGCCCGGCCGCTACCGGCTGGGAGTGCGCCCGTACCAGCTCGGCAGCCGGTACGCGGAACAGCTCGACCTGGCCGCCGAGGGCCAGCAGGTGGCCCGGAGCGTCGCCGAGACCTGTGACGAGACCGTCCATGTCGCCATTCTGGAGGGCGCGGACGTCATCTACATAGCCAAGGTCGACTCCACCCATGCCGTACGCATGGTCTCCGCCGCGGGCCGCAAGCTGCCCGCCCACTGCACCTCGGTCGGCAAGATGCTGCTCGCCTCCCTCCCGGAGGACGAGCTGACCGCCCGGTTCCCCGAGGACCGGCCGCTGGTCGCCATGACGGAGAACAGCATCACGTCCGCTGCCGAGCTGCACCGCCACCTGGTCACCGTGCGGGAGCGCGGTGTCGCGGTCGAGCGGCAGGAGTCCAACCCCGATGTGAGCTGCGTGGCCGCGCCGGTGCGGGATTCGGCGGGCAAGGTGGTGGCGGCGCTGTCGATCTCGGTGCCGACGATCCGCTGGAGCGAGGAGCGCCAGGCGGAGCTGGAGGAACTGGCGGCCAAGGGCGCGGGCGAGCTGTCCGTACGCCTGGGGCACCGGAGGGGACGCGGCATATGAGCGGGCGGGGATGGGACGTGGCGGTCCGGGCGACCGCCGAACTGGGCGAGGGCCCGACCTGGGACGCCACGGCCGGGCGGCTGATCTGGGTGGACATCCTGTCCGCCCGCGTCCACACCCACGACCCGGCCACCGGCCGGAACACCACCCTGGCCACCGAGCAGCACGTCGGCGCGGCGAAGCCGCGGGCGGGCGGCGGTCTGGTGGTCAACCTGCGCGACGGCATCGGCCTGTACGACTCCCCCGGGGACGGCTTCCGCTGGCTGGTCCGGGACCCCGTCCCCGGCCGCCGCGGCAACGACGCGGCCGTCGCCCCTGACGGTTCGCTGTGGGCGGGCACGATGCGCTACGACGAGGCGGCGGGCGGCGGCACCCTGTCCCGTATCGGCCCCGACGGCTCCGCAGCGCAGATCCTGCCGGACGTGGCGGTCAGCAACGGCACCGGCTGGAGCCCGGACGGCCGCCTCATGTACTACGTCGACTCCCCGACCCGCCGCGTCGACGTCTTCGACGTGACGGAGGAGGGCGTCACCGGCCGCCGCCCCCTCGCCCACATCGAGGACGGCGCGGGCTTCCCGGACGGGCTGTGCGTGGACGCCGACGGCTGCGTCTGGGTCGCCCTCTGGGACGGCGCCGCCATCCGCCGCTACGCCCCGGACGGCACACTCGATCGGGTGATCCCGCTGCCCTTCCCCCGCCCCACCGCCTGCGCCTTCGGCGGCCCCGGCCTCAGCGATCTGTACGTCTCCTCGGCCCGCGTCGGCCTCGGCGCCGCGGCCCCGCCGCTGGCGGGTTCGGTGCTGGTCATCCCGGACGCGGGGCGGGGGCTGGCGCAACCGGCGTTCGCGGGCTGAGCGGACCCGTACCCCGGCGGACCCGCCCCCTCTCCCCACAAGATCCTCACACCGGGCCGCCCCCACGCCCTGCGCCGGGCACATAACCTGCCCGGCGAAATGAACGATCCGCGCACCTCCCGCCGAAAGCCCAAGCCCCGCGGCCGCCGCGCCCGCCGGGGGCGCGGCCGCCGGGTGCTGATCCTGGCCTCGGTGCTGGGCCCCGTCCTCGCCGCGGTCTTCGTGGCGGAGCTGGCCACCGAGGGCTACTGGCGCACCCCGTCGCCCACGTCCTCGTCCCCCGATTCCCCGGACCGCCCGGCCTCGGACCGTACGTCGTCCTCCGGCCCGGAGCCGAGCGGCGAGCGCACGGCCCGCCCGTCCGGCGACGCCACCCGCGCGTCCGAGGACGCGCCCACCTCCGACGACGACGCGCCCACGTCCGCCGCCGCGACCGAGCCGTCCCCGAACACCCCTCGCGCCCCCGCCGCCGAGAACACCCCGGCCCAGGGCCCGGACCCCACCCACCCGCCCCCGCCCTCCCCGGCGGCCCCGACCCCCGCCCCGTCACCGACCTGCACGCGCTTCCTGTGGTGGTGCACCTGAGGGTGTCGCCGTCGGCGGTTCAGATCTTGCAGCAGGCGTCGGCGGCGTCGAGAGCTGCGCTCTTGCCCATCTGGTCGGCATCGCCCTTGACGACGTAGACCTCCCAGGGCTCCTTGCCGGGTCCGTGGACCCAGACCTTGTCCTGGACGGCGTAGCAGCACGAGGTGTCGTTCTCCTCGAAGGTGGCGAGCCCGGCGTCCTTGAGGCGGCCGGTGGCGGCCGTGACCTGGTCGGTGCCCGCGACCTCCACCCCGAGGTGATCCAGCCGCGTCTCCTGCCCCGCCCCTCCTTCGATGAGGACGAGCTTCAGCGGCGGTTCGGTGATCGCGAAGTTGGCGTAGCCGGGGCGGCGCTTGGCGGGCTCGACGCCGAAGAGCTTCGAGTAGAACTCCACCGAAGCGTCGAGATCGGGCACGTTGAGGGCGACCTGAACACGGGACATGGCGGTCTCCCATCTCGTTACATCGATGTTCTTCAATTCAAGATTGCGCCCTGGATCGAAAGACGTCAACATAGAAGCATGTCGAAACAAGAACTCGCCGTGGTGGGCCGGGACGGCGCCGACGGCTGCTGTCCGGGCCTGCTGACCGCCCCGCTGGACGAAGCGCAGTCGGCCGAGCTGGCGAAGGTGTTCAAGGCGCTGGGTGATCCGATCCGGCTGCGGCTGCTGTCGATGATCGCTTCCCGGGCCGGGGGCGAGGTCTGCGTCTGTGACCTCACCCCCGCCTTCGACCTCTCGCAGCCGACGATCTCCCACCACCTGAAGCTGCTGCGACAGGCCGGGCTGATCGACTGTGAGCGACGTGGCACCTGGGTCTACTACTGGCTGCTGCCGGAGATGACCGACCGGCTCGCCGGGATTCTCACCCGCCCCGCCGGGCAGCCACTGCCCGACCGTTCCGGGACGGCGGTGGACGCCTGATGACCACCGAATCCGTGACCGCGCCGGTCGCCGCGCGCCTGTCGTTCGTGGACCGCTTCCTCGCGGTGTGGATCCTGCTGGCGATGGCCGCCGGACTCGGCCTGGGGCGGCTCGTGCCCGGACTCGGCGACGCCCTGGCGAAGGTGACCGTCACCGGCGTCTCCCTGCCGATCGCGCTCGGCCTGCTGGTGATGATGTATCCGGTCCTGGCCAAGGTCCGCTACGACCGTCTCGACACGGTCACCCGTGACCGACGCCTGCTGATCCCCTCGCTCGTGCTGAACTGGGTCCTCGGCCCCGCGTTCATGTTCGCGCTCGCCTGGCTGCTCCTGCCCGACCTGCCGGAGTACCGGACGGGACTGATCATCGTCGGCCTGGCCCGCTGCATCGCCATGGTCATCATCTGGAACGACCTGGCCTGCGGCGACCGTGAAGCCGCCGCCGTCCTCGTCGCCCTGAACTCCGTCTTCCAGGTGATCGCCTTCTCCGCGCTCGGCTGGTTCTACCTCACCGTGCTGCCGGGCTGGCTCGGCCTGGAGCAGACCGGGCTCGACGTCAGCGTGTGGGAGATCGCCCGCAGTGTGCTGATCTTCCTCGGCATCCCCCTGGTGGCCGGGTTCCTCACCCGTCGTCTCGGCGAGAAGGCCAAGGGCCGCGCCTGGTACGAGTCCGAGCTCATCCCCAGGATCGGCCCCTTCGCGCTCTACGGGCTGCTGTTCACGATCGTCGTCCTGTTCGCCCTCCAGGGGGACGCGATCACCTCGCAGCCGATGGACGTGGTCCGGATCGCGGTACCGCTCCTGATCTACTTCGCCGTGATGTGGGCCGGGTCCATGGCGCTGGGCAGGGCCGTCGGCATGGACCACCCCCGCTCGACCACGCTGGCCTTCACCGCCGCGGGCAACAACTTCGAACTCGCCATCGCCGTCGCCATCGCGACCTTCGGCGCCTCCTCCGGGCAGGCCCTGGCCGGAGTTGTCGGCCCGCTCATCGAGGTTCCCGTGCTGATCGGCCTCGTCTACGTGGCCCTGGCCGCCCGCCGCTACTTCCCACCGCCGTCGGCCGTGGCCGCCGAGCGCACGCCCGCCCAGGAAGGTTCCGCCCGTGTCTGACCGCCAGCAGCCGTCCGTGCTCTTCGTCTGCGTCCACAACGCGGGCCGCTCCCAGATGGCCGCCGCCTTCCTCACCCACCTCGCGGGCGACCGCGTCGAGGTCCGCTCCGCTGGTTCGGCGCCGGCCGAGCACGTCAACCCCGCCGTGGTGGAGGCGATGGCGGAAGTCGGCATCGACATCGCGGCAGAGATCCCGAAGGTCCTGACCGCCGATGCGGTCCAAGCCTCCGATGTCGTCATCACCATGGGCTGCGGCGACGCCTGCCCGTACTTCCCCGGCACGACGTACCTGGACTGGAAGCTCGACGACCCGGCCGGTCAGGGTGTCGCGGCGGTGCGGCCGATCCGCGACGAGATCCGCACGCGCGTCCAAAGCCTCGTCGGCGAACTCACCGCCGGAGGCCGCGGGTGACCACGCGCGCCGGTCTGGTTCGGATCACCGACCTGACGGCCGAGCATGCCCATGAGGTCATGGCGATCTACCAACTCGGCATCGACGAGGGGAACGCCACCTTCGAGACCACCGCACCCCGCTGGGAGGACTTCGACACCGCCAAACTCGCGGACCACAGACATGTGGCCGTGGACCACGAGGGGCGCGCGCTCGGCTGGGCCGCCGCCACGAAGGTGTCCGATCGCTGCGCGTACGCGGGTGTTGTCGAGCACTCCGTCTACGTCCATCCCGCCGCCCGCAACCGGGGAGTGGGCCGCGCGCTCCTGGCCGCACTGATCAGCTCGACCGAAGCGGCGGGCATCTGGACGATCCAGTCCGGCATCTTCCCCGAGAACACCGCCAGCCTCGCCCTGCACCGGCGCGCCGGCTTCCGCGTCATCGGCACCCGCGAACGCATCGGCCGCCACTATGGCGTGTGGCGCGACGTGGTCCTCATCGAGCGGCGGAGCCCGCGAATCACCTGACCGAAGCGGTGAGGACGGCCCTCGGGTCCACTCGGTGGGGGAACGTGCCGCCCTTGGGCGTCCGAAGGGGCTACGGCGTCACGCCCAGCATCCGTTGCAGCAGGTCCCGCAGCACCGTCCGCTCGTCCGCCGACAGACCGGCCAGCGGCTCGCGGGCGAAGTCCAGGGAGCCGCGCAGGCGTTCGGCGGTCTCGCGGCCCTCCTCCGTCGCGGCGGCGAGCTTCACGCGGCGGTCGGCGGGGTCGAGGCGGCGCTCGGCGAGGCCGCGGGACTCCAGGCGGTCCACGATGCCGGTGACGTTCGACGGCTCGCACTTGAGCTGCTGCGCTATCCGCCGCATCGGTGTCGGCCCCCGGGAGAGCAGGCCCAGGACGCGGGCCTGGGCGCCGGTGAGGGCGTGCTTGGCGGCGGCTTCCTCGTACTCCTCGTGATAGCGGACCACGATGGTGCCGATCAGCTCGACGACCTCGAGGGTCAGGGGGTCCATGGGCGACGTCATGCCCCTCAGGCTACCCGTTTACTTGACAACATGAAATATCGAGGCCCATGATTGTTTCAGGTAGTGAAGTAATGATGAGGAGGCACCCCGATGTCCGCGATCCCCGCCACCGGCCGTGAATGGCACCTCGTCGCCCGCCCCCAGGGCTGGCCGAAGCCGGAGGACTTCGCGCTGCGCGAGGTCCCGGTGGCCGAGCCGGGCGAGGGGCAGGTGCTGGTCCGCAACCTGTACATGTCGGTGGACCCGTACATGCGCGGGCGGATGAACGACGTGAAGTCGTACGTGCCGCCGTTCCAGCTGGACCAGCCGATGGAGGGCGGCGCGGTCGGCATCGTGATCGCCTCGAACGCGGACGGCCTCGCGGTCGGCGACCACGTCCTGCACTTCGCCGGCTGGCGCGAGTACGCGGTGGTGGACGGCAAGCGCGCGGTGAAGGTGGACCCGGAGGTCGCCCCGCTGACCTCGTACCTCGGGGTGCTCGGGATGACCGGGCTCACCGCCTACTCGGGGCTGCTGGAGGTCGCGTCGTTCAAGGAGGGCGACGCGGTGTTCGTCTCCGGCGCGGCGGGCGCGGTCGGCAGTGAGGTCGGCCAGATCGCCAAGCTCAAGGGCGCCTCGCGGGTCGTCGGCAGCGCGGGCTCGGACGAGAAGGTGCGGCTGCTGACCGAGGAGTACGGCTTCGACGCGGCGTTCAACTACAAGAACGGACCCGTCGCCGAGCAGCTGAAGGAGGCCGCCCCCGACGGCATCGACGTCTACTTCGACAACGTCGGTGGCGAGCACCTGGAGGCCGCCCTCAGCAGCCTCAAGGTGCACGGCCGCATCGCCGTCTGCGGAATGATCTCGCTCTACAACGAGACCGAGCCGCCCGCCGCCCCGCGCAACCTCGCGCTCCTCATCGGCAAGCGGCTGCGCATGCAGGGCATGCTGGTCAACGACCACAACCACCTCCAGCCGCAGTTCTTCGAGGAGGTCGGCGCCTGGGTCCGCGAGGGCAAGCTGCGCTACCGCGAGACCGTCGTCAAGGGCGTGGACAACGCCGCGGACGCGTTCCTCGGCATGCTGCGCGGCGAGAACATCGGCAAGATGATCGTCGCCTTCGAGGACTGAGCACGGAATCTTCGGTGCCCCGGCCGCCGCGGCCGGGGCACCGGTGTGTCCTACGGGAGGACCACCGTCGTCAGGGCGCGCGGCGGCAGCTCCACATCCAGCGCGCCGCCCCGCACATCCGCCCCGCCGACCCGGGCGAGGGAGTGGGTCTCGTCCGTGCGGTACACCGAGCCGCGTCCCCGGCCGCCGCTCACCGCGAAGTCCGTACGGACCGCCTGGCGGCCCGTGTTCAGGATCTCCAGCACCCGGCCCCCGTCCCGGTTCCGGAAGGCCGTCACCTTCACGCCGTCCGCCGCGGCCGACCCGGCCGACGCCTCGACCCGCACCGCCCCGGGCCGTATGAAGCGGCTGTACGCGGCGAGCGCCCACAGCCGCTTCGAGACGCGGTAGTCCGCGCCGTCGAGCTGGATCAGCCCCCGCGTCGCCCCCACCGAGGCACCGAACCAGTACACGTACGCGCTCGCCCGGGCGTCCGCGAGGGTGGTGTGGATCGCCTCGGCGACGGCGAGCCCGTCGTAGCCGCCCTCCCGTCTCCCACCACCACCCTCAACCGAAGCGCTGCGCGCTGCTGCCTTGTCCGCGTCGTCCCACGCCTCGTTCCACGTCGTGCCGTTGGGGCTCCACTCCGACATCCAGGTGCGACGTGTCGTCGGCAGCGGCTGGTCGGAGGGCGTGACATACGGATGGCCGGTGTGGGTGCCCACGTACCGGGACGCCGCCGGGTCCGCCTCGATCGCCGCGCTGTACGCGGCCTGCTGGTCCCATCCGGCCGCGTCGCAGCACACCAGGTTCAGTCCGGCGCGCCGGACCGCCGGACCGAGCGCCTTGACGGTCTCGGCGGCCTCCTCGGGGGTGAACCGCATGGAGGCGTACGACGTGGCGAGATCCGGCTCGTTGGTGAAGCCGAGGTCGGTGATCCGGACGCCCTCCTGGCGGTAGAACTTCGCGTACCGCACGAGGTAGTCGGCGTAGGCGCGCCGCCATTCCGGCTTCAGGGTGCCGCCGTTCGCATCCGTCCCGTTGGTCTTCATGTAGCCGGGCGCGCTCCAGGCGTCGGCGTAGAAGCGCTGCACGCCGTACCGTTTCGCCTCCTTGGCCAGCCACACCTGGCCGCCGTCCTCGCCGTCCCACTGATAGCGCGGCGGGGCGTCCGGGCCGCCCGGGTCGGTGGGCTGGATGGACTTCATGTGGTCGTAGACCTCGTCCGAGGACGAGCCGATGCCGAGCCGCAGGATGCTGAGCCCCGCGCCGGTGCGCCGGTTCAGCAGCAGGTCCAGCACATCCCGCCGGTGTTCGGGGGTGAGCCCGCCCGCGCCCCGCATCAGATCGGCGCGCTGGAAGGCTTCCGAGAATCCGAAGCCGTCGATCGGCTGGAGAGGTCTTCCGAAATCCGCCGTGGGGGTGGAAGGTTGCTCAGCGGCGGCGGACGGCGTGGCCAGAGGGATCAGGGCGGCGGCGAGTGCGCCGACGAGAGCGGTACGGACCGTCTTGATCACGAAAACTTCCCTTCCCAGGCTCCGAAAACTTCCGGAACGTTTCCGTAACGTCGGCCGCACGCTAGAGGCGACCCCCACCCCGGTCAAGAGAGAGCACCCAGACCGCGACACCGAGAGGAGAAACGCCGCATGACCACGCGTCACCGCACCAGATGGCTGGCCCTGCCCGCCGCGCTCCTGCTCGCCCTGCTCCCCACCAGCGCCTCCGCCTACCCGAATCCGGGCCGGGTGACGGGCGACATCGCCGTCCACGATCCGACGATGCTCCGCGCCACCGACGGCACGTATCTGCTGTACTCCACCCACGGCGGTCTGGAGGCCCGCACCTCCACCGACCGGATCGCCTTCAGCCGCTCCGGGAACGCCTTCAACTCCCCGCCGTCCTGGTGGAAGACGTACTCCTCGGGCAACGATCCCTGGGCGCCTGACATCTCGTACCACGGCGGCAAGTACCTGATGTACTACGCCGTCTCGTCCTTCGGCTCCAGCAACTCCGCCATCGGCTTCGCCACCTCGCCCAGCGGCCGGGCCGGGACCTGGACCGACTACGGCATCGTCCACTCCACCACCGGCAGCAGCAACTACAACGCCATCGACCCCAACCTCTTCGTGGACGACGACGGGAAGTGGTGGCTGGCCTTCGGTTCGTGGTGGTCGGGGCTGAAGATGATCCGCCTCGACCCCTCCACCGGCAAGAGTTACGCGGGCGACAAGACCGTGTACGGCATCGCCTCCCGGCCCACCGGCACCAAGGCGGTCGAGGGCCCGTCAGTCGTCAAGCGCAACGGCTACTACTACCTGTTCGCGTCGTACGACACCTGCTGCGCGGGCGCCAGCTCCACGTACAAGATCAAGGTCGGCCGTGCCACCAGCCCCACCGGGCCGTACTACGACAAGAACGGGGTGAACCTGATGAACAACGGGGGCTCCCCGGTCCTGGAGTCCCACGGCCGCTACATCGGCCCCGGCGGGCAGTCGATCATGAGCGACAGCGACGGTGACCTGCTCGTCTACCACTACTACGACGGCCAGGACAACGGCACCGCCAAGCTCGGCGTCAACCTGCTGAGCTGGAGTGGCGGCTGGCCGACCGCGTACTGACCCGTGCGGTACGGCCCGTGGCGGGGGCGTTGACGCAGGGGCGGCCAGCTCTTACCGTCTCGTTCGTATATGCGATCCCCATCCGGCATATCGAACACATGGCATATCGAACAGAGCAGCAGAGAGGCGCGCCATGCCGTCGACCGCCCCCGCCCGGTTCACCCTCGACCCCGCCTTCGTCGTCGGTGATGTCGACGACCGTCTCTTCGGCTCGTTCGTCGAACACCTCGGCCGCTGCGTCTACACCGGGATCTACGAGCCCGGCCACCCCGCCGCCGACGAGGCCGGGCTGCGCACCGACGTCCTCGGTCTGATCCGTGAACTCGGGGTCACCGCCCTCCGCTACCCGGGCGGCAACTTCGTCTCCGGCTACAAGTGGGAGGACGGCACGGGCCCCGTCGGCGAGCGCCCCCGCCGCCTGGACCTCGCATGGCGCTCGACCGAGACCAACCGCTTCGGGATCTCCGAGTACATTGACTTCGTCCGCAAGGTCGGCGGCGAGCCCATGATGGCGCTCAACCTCGGCACGCGCGGCGTCGCCGAGGCCCTTGAGCTCCAGGAATACGCCAACCACCCGTCCGGCACCGCGCTGTCCGACCGCCGCATCGGCCACGGCGACAAGGACCCGTACGCCATCCGGCTGTGGTGCCTGGGCAACGAGATGGACGGCCCCTGGCAGACCGGCCACAAGACCGCGGAGGAGTACGGGCGGCTGGCCGCCGAGACCGCCCGCGCCATGCGGCAGATCGACCCGGACGTCGAACTCGTCGCCTGCGGCAGCTCCAACCAGGGCATGGAGACCTTCGCCGCCTGGGAGGCCACGGTCCTCCAGCACTCCTACGACCTGGTCGACTACATCTCCCTGCACGCCTACTACGAGGAGCGCGACGGCGACCGCGACTCCTTCCTCGCCTCCGCCGTCGACATGGAGTCCTTCATCGAGAACGTGATCGCGACCTGCGACCACGTGGGCGCCCGGCTGAAGTCGAAGAAGAAGATCAATCTCTCCTTCGACGAGTGGAACGTCTGGTACCAGAGCCACTTCGCGAACGCCGAGCCGCTCAACTGGGAGGAGGCGCCACGGCTGCTGGAGGACAACTACACCGTCACCGACGCCGTCGTCTTCGGCTCGCTCCTCATCGCGCTGCTGCGCCACGCCGACCGCGTGACGGTCGCCTGTCTCGCCCAGCTCGTCAACGTCATCGCCCCGATCATGACCGAGCCGGGCGGCCCGGCCTGGCGCCAGACCACGTTCTTCCCCTTCGCCCAGGCGTCGGCGTACGGCCGTGGCCGGGTGCTCCAGGTCGCGGTCGACAGCCCCGCGCACGAGACGGCGACGTACGGCGAGGTTCCGCTGCTGCACGCCACGGCCGTACGGAACGAGGAGACGGGCGCCGTCACCGTCTTCGCCGTCAACCGCGACCAGCACCGGTCGCTCCCGCTGGAGGTGGCGCTGCACGGGATGGCGCCCGGCCGCGTGGTCGAGCACAGCGTGCTCGCCGACGCCGATCCAGAGGCTCGTAACACCCTCGCCGAGCCGGAGCGCGTCACCCCGCACGCGGGGGAGGGCACGGCGCTCGCGGACGGCGTGCTGACCGCCACGCTGGAGCCGATGTCGTGGAACGTGATCCGTTTGGGGTGAGCACCGAATAACTTGTATAGTGCACCTATATGAGTGCGGTGCGCGAGATACAGGACGAGATACAGGGGTGGACATCGGCGGTCGGCCGCAGCTTCCGGGCGGCGCTGACCATGGAACGCGTCGTCTCGGAGCCCGGTGCGATCGCACGGGCGGTCCTGGCGGTCGTCGCCGCGGCGGTGCTCGGCGGGCTGACCGGCGATCCGCTGGCCTGGGCCATGCTGTCGGTCGGCACGTTCATCTGCGGCATCGGCACCCTGCTGGCGCCGGTCCGGCACCGGGTCGTGAACGCGTTCGCACTCGGCGCGGCCTTCACCCTCGCCGCCCTCGCCGGCGTCTGGCTGCACCAGGCCGGCTGGTACTTCCTGATCGTCCTCGCGGTCCTCGCGTATCTGGCCGGACTGTGGCGGGCGCTGGGTGTGGCGCCCGGCATCCGCGCCTGTCTCGTCGTCATCGGCTGCATGATCACCGCCGATCTCGCCGCCACGGTCGAGGCGGGGCTGATCATGGTGCGCTGGATGGCCGCGGGCGCCGCCCTGACCGTCGCCGCGCAGCTGCTGCCCCCGTACGGGCGGCGCCACCCCGCGCAGCGCAAGGCGCTCGCCGCGCTGTACGCCGCGCTGGCCGCGTACGCACGCACCGAGCAGGCCGGTTATCCCGCCCCGGCGCCCTTCACCGCCGCCCGCCGGGCGCTCGACCTGCTGCCGCGCTTCGCCCGCCCCGGCGCGGCGCCGCTCTACGGACTGCTCGTCGAGGCCGAACGCGTCCGGCGCGCCCTGCTGCTCGTATCCGGCGCCCCGAAGGCGCCCCGCGAGGCGATCGCCGAGGGGCTGGACTCCGTGGCGCGCGCCCTGCGCACCTCCCGCCGCCAGCCCCTCGCACCGGACAGCGCACGGGCCCTGGAGAACTGGCGCGGCCCGATGGCGGAGGAGCTGCTGCCGTCGCTGGACGAGGCCGGGCGGCTCGTCGGCCTCTGGGCCGACCGGGAGAACCCGGACGGCTCGGTCCTGGCCCTGTTCCCCGCCGAACACCCCGCCCGCGCCGGGCTCCGGCGGCTGGGGGCCGCGGCACGCCCCGGCGATCCGCTGTTCCCGCACGCCCTCCGCGTCGCCGTCGGCACCACGGCGGGGGAGGCGGCGGGCCGCGCACTCGGCGACTTCTGGGGCCACGGCCTGCCAGGACACGGCTTCTGGGCGGCGCTCACCACCCTGCTGGTGCTGTTCCCCGACTACGGACACACCTTCGCCCGCGGCTGGGCCCGTCCCATCGGCTCGATCCTCGGAGGCCTCGCCGCCTGGGCCGCCCTGCGGCCCGCCTGGTGGACACCGGACCGGCTGGTCGTCGCCGCGGTGCTGCTCACCGCGTGCGTCTTCCTCACCCTGCGCGTCGGCCAGTTGGTGCTGAACTTCTTCATCACCGCCTGGCTCGTCGTCCTCATCGCCCGCCTGGGCAAGGCCCCCGACCTCGTCGCCTGGGGCCGTCCCGCGGACACCCTCCTCGGCGCGATGATCGGGCTGCTGGTCTTCGTCGTCCTGCCCACGTACCACCACGACCGGCTGTCCTCGCTGGTCGCGGAGTGGACGGACGCACAGCGGCAGTTGCTGAACGTACTGGTCGGCGGGCTCACCGAACCCGGGGTGGTGCGGCACGAGGACATCGACGCCCTGCGCGCCCGCAACCGCCACACCCGCGAGCGGCTGGAGGCCGCGGTCGCCGCGCTCCGCCACGAACCGCGCGGCCACCGCGCCCACTGGAACGCCACCGGGGTCGAGGCCGTCCAGCGGTCCATCGCGGACCTCAACCGGTGTGCGTCCCAGCTGTACGCCGCACAGCCGCGCCGGGACACCGACGCGGTGCCGGAGGCCGCCGAGATCGCGGCCCTCTTCGACGCCCGGCTGACCGCCCTCGCCGACGCCCTCGACAGCGGCGCCCCGATCCCGCCCGCCACCCTGCGGACGTCCTTCGACGAGTCGGCCCGCCGCGGCGGCCTCACCGACCTCGCCGACCACCGCTCCCCGGACGGCATCGCCCACGCCCGGGCCCGCGCCCTGACCCTCTGCCTGCGCACGGCCCTGGCCGTCGACACGTTCACCGCCTGCCTCGCCCCGGACGAGGGGACCGGCGGCGTTAGGGTTCCGGGAACCAGAGTGTCACCCGAATGGGTGAATGCGTAGGGGATTGTCGGTTCGGGTGGCTACGTTGAGTGATGGACATGAGTCCTCAGCAGGAGGCGCGCGGTGACCATCATGACCGATCGGCCGAAGACCATAAGGGCATCGAGCGGGGGGAGCTTCGAGGAACTGTGCAGGCTGCTGCCTGAATTGCGCGTGCCCGATGGCTACCGGGCGGAGATTATCGGGGGGAAGATCGTCGTGTGGCCGTGGTCTGAGCGGTATCACCTGCCGATCATGCGGTTGCTTCGTCGGGAACTGGAGCCACATGCCCCGCAGGGCCACCTTGCGGACTACGCTCCCTATCTCTTCACGTTCCCCGCGTCCGAGCGCAGCTACGCACCGGATGTCTATGTGGTGGACGAAGCGGCCTTTCACGCACGAGGTCGCTACGTTCCAGGGGATGCCCTTTCCCTCGTCGCCGAACTGACCTCGGCGTCGACGCGCGACAACGACTGGGGCGACAAGCTCAAGATGTATGCCCAGAACGGAGTCCCCGTCTACCTGCTGCTCGACATGCAGGAGGAGACGACGACGGTTTTCTGGACCCCGTCTCAGAACGGCTATGTCTCCCACCTCACCCTGCCGTTCGGCGAGAAGGTGCACATCCCCGCCCCGTTCGACTGTGACATCGACACCTCGGCCTTCGCGATCCCGGAAGACGCGGACGAGGACGAGCAGTGAGGAAGCGCGCCCTGCCCCGTCCGAGGCAGGGCGCGCTTCCAGGGGCTCAGGGGTGCCAGGTGCTGGTCAGGCGTCCGCGTCGATGCCCAGGGTGAGGGTGCCGCGGTATCCGGCGGACGGGGTGCTGCCCAGCGCCGTCACGGCCATCAGCCCGGCGGCGGCGCCGCCGTTGCCGTAGATGCCGTCGGACGACAGCGGGGTGCGGGGGACGGTGTTGGTGGAGTACGGGGTCAGCTTGGCGACCGCCTGGGTGATCGTCTCGCTGAAGAAGAGCTGGCCGGTGTGGATCTCGTTGCCGCCGGTGAACGAGCCGTCGGAGGTGAGGGTGACGCCCGTGTGCACCTTGACGTGGATGTGGATGCAGCGGCCGCGGTACCAGCCGGGGTAGATGCCCTTCAGCTTGGCCACGCCGTCGGTGCCGGTGAGCACACCGCCGCGCAGGAACTTCCCGTTGTCCGGCTCCTGGTGTCCGTTGTTGCCGACGAAGCCGGAGTACTCGCCGAGCGCGTCGCAGTACCAGATCTCCACGAGCGCCTTGTTGAGCGGTGCGCAGGTGTCCTTGTCGACGACGGGGAGGACGAGCTCCAGCGGTACGCCCTGCTTGTCCTCGGTGACATCGGCCCGTACGAGGGCGCGGTCGAGGTAGTACGGGCCTTCGGTGAGCTGCTTGGTGAGCGTGCAGACGGCGTTGGCGGCCGGGGCCATGTCGGCGGCGCCGGCGGCGGCCGCCTCATGGCGCGTGGCGGCGGTTCCGGCGCCGATTCCGATGGCCGCCGCGGCGGCGCTTCCGGCGATGAGCACTCTGCGCCGCCCGAGGGGGGCGGGGGATGAATCTGTCATGGGCATGGAAAGTAGGGAGGGTAGCTGTGGGGCGCCTGTCAATTCGGCAAAGTCTCCGCGCGTCAACTCTTCTTATCGCCAACTCCCTTATGGGGCAGCGGTGTTGACATCCTCGACAAGCGCTTACTAGCTTCTTCTGTGATGGCTGTCGTCTGCTGGGGCGGTCCTGACCACACCGCGCCCGGGCAGCGCATTCCGCCACCGTCAGAGCCGCACTTTTGACGATCTCCACCGACCCCGTGGCCAGCGCGCCCCACAAGCGATTGCCCCCGGGCGGACTGCGGGTGGGGATCCTCCGACCGAGAGGGCTCCTTCATGAACTCCGCAGGTGAACATTTCACGACGGACATCGGCACCGGCACCGGCCAGCACCGGCGCCGTCTGACGGCCGTCGTCGCGGGCGTGGTGGCGACCCTCGTGCTCGGGGGCCTGTCCCTCGTCTCGGCGCAGGACGCGGACGCCACCGGCCGCGTGGCGGACGGGGCCGCCGCCCCCTCCGGCTCGTTCGACGTCCTCACCTACAACGTGGCCGGACTCCCCGAGGGCCTGTCCTCCGGCCACCCCGCGAAGAACACCCCGCTGATCTCGCCCCGCCTCGGCCCGTACGACATCGTCAACGTCCAGGAGGACTTCAACTACCACGCCGCGCTCTACGCCGGGGACGACCACCCGTACCGCACCCCCACCAGCGGTGGCGCGGCCTTCGGCGACGGCCTCAACACCCTCTCCGACCTGCCCTACGACGACTTCGAGCGGGTCAAGTGGGCCAAGTGCAACGGCACCGACTGCCTCACCCCCAAGGGCTTCACCCTGGCCCGGGTGCGGCTCGCCGAAGGCGCGTACCTCGACCTCTACAACGTGCACACCAACGCCGGGACCACCGACGCCGACCTCGCCGCCCGCCGCGCCAACGTCACCCAGCTCTCCGACTACATCGCCGCCAACTCGGCCGGAAACGCCGTGCTCGTCATGGGCGACACCAACACCCGCTACACCCGCGCCGCCGACAACATCCGCGACCTCGCCACCCGCAACGGCCTCACCGACGCCTGGGTGAACCTCGTCCGCGGCGGCTCGGCCCCGCCCGCCGGGTCCGACGCGCTCGTGTGCGACCCGGAAAACGTCACCAACACCTGCGAGGTCGTCGACAAGGTCCTCTACCGTTCAGGACCGCTCCTCTCCCTCTCCGCCACCCGCTACAACAACGAGAACACCGCCTTCCTCGACGCCGAGGGCAAACCGCTGTCCGACCACTACCCGCACACCGTGGACTTCTCCTGGAAGGCCGCCGATTCGCTCCGCGCCGGGGACCAGTTCGGCGGGCCGCACGGCACCGCGTTCAACGACGCCGACGACCTGCCCGCCACCCCCGCGCCCCGCACCCTCACCCTGCGCGGCGGCTCCCGCCTCGACGCGGTGTCCCTGACCCTGAGCGGCGGCACGACCCTCTCCCACGGCGGCAGCGGCGGCACCCCCGCCACCCTCACCCTCGGCCCCGCCGAACACCTCACCTCCGTCACCCTCACCCGGGGCCAGAAGGACAACCGCACCCGCCTCTTCTCCGCGGCCTTCACCACCGACAGCGGCCGCACCGTCTCCGCCGGAACCCCCACCGCCGACACCGCCACCTACACCGCCCCCACCGGCTGGCAGATCGTGGGCTTCACCGGCCGCGCGGGCGACGAGATCGACAAGCTGGGGGTCATTTACGCGCCACGTTAGCCAAGTAGGCTTTCGCCCATGCGTGATCTTGGAGTGGGCATCGGCTATCTGGTGAAGGGCCAACGCTGGGTGGCCCAGCACGGCAGGTGGTGGGGGATCGGGATGCTCCCGGCCCTCATCACCCTCGTCGGCTACGCGGCGGCGCTCGTCGTCCTCTTCTACTGGACCGACGACGTCATCGCCTGGGCCACCCCCTTCGCCGACGACTGGTCCTCACCCTGGCTCGCCGCCTTCCGCGGCACCCTCGCGATCCTCTTCGCCGCCGCCTGCCTCTTCCTCGCGGTGATCACATTCACCGCGGTCACGCTCCTGGTCGGCCAGCCCTTCTACGAATCCCTCTCCAAGGAGGTCGACCGCTCCGAAGGCGGCGAGGCCCCCGACTCCGGCCTGTCCACCGCACAGGAGGTGTGGATCGGCATCCGCGAGGCCATCGCCCTGCTCATCCGCGTCACCCTGTGGAGCGTCCTCTTCTTCGCGCTCGGCTTCATCCCGGTCGTCGGCCAGACCGTGATCCCCGCCCTCGCCCTCTGCGTGACCGGCTTCTTCCTCGCCGAGGAGCTGACCTCGGTCGCCCTCCTGCGCCGCGGCATCCTCCTCAAGGAGCGCCGCCGCATGCTCCGCGGCCGCCGCCTCCTCACCATAGGCTTCGGCCTCCCCCTCGCCGTCCTCTTCCTGCTCCCCCTGATCGCGGTCTTCCTCATGCCGGGCGCGGTAGCGGGCGCGACGCTCCTGGTCCGCGACCTGACGGGCGAGACGGAGCCCGCCCCGCAGGGCGAGTCATCCGACGGTGCTCCCGGCCACGCCCCGGGCGTCTTCAACGGCTCGTAGCGACGTCGGCGTGGGCGGCCCGGCCCTGGTGGGCCGGGCCGCCGGTGTCCGGTCGCGGCGTGGTGTTACTTCGTCGCGGGGGCGGACAGTTCCTTGCCGAAGGCGGCGTCGGTGGCCGGGGCGCCGAGGTCGCCCGGGCCGATGAGGGCGGAGCCCTTGGCGGTGAGGCCGTCGGGGCCCGCGTACAGGAGGGCTGTCGCGCCCGCGCCCTCGGTGCGGTTGGGGACTCCGATGGCCAGGTCGGGCTTGCCGTCGCCGTTGTAGTCGGCCGGTGAGACGGAGTCCCCGAACTTGTCGTTGCCCGTCATCTCGCCGGGGACGCCCTCGGTGTCGAGGGAGAAGGTCTGCGCGCCCGCGTCGGTCAGCCAGTCCTTGGCGCCCTTGAGCACGGTGATGGCGCCGGCGTCGTTGTAGCCGTCGGGGGTCTCGGCGCCGGTGTCGCCGATCACGAGGTCGTCGTGGCCGTCGCCGTTGATGTCGGTGAGCCGGGAGGCGATGCCGTTCTGCGGCTTGCCCTTCCAGACCACCGGGTTGGCGGTGTCGAGCCCCGCGGCGGTGCCCGGGTACGTGCGCAGGCGCGCGTCGTCCGGGCCGTCGGTGAAGCCGGTGTCCGTGAGGACGTCGTCCTTGCCGTCCCCGTTGATGTCGCCCACCACGGCCCGGTACGAGGCGAACGGCAGCGGGACGTCCTCGCCCAGCGGTGTGCTCTTCAGGCCACCTGACGAGCCGGGGAGCACGCCGAGCGTGCCCTCGTCGGCGGGGTCGTCCTGGTAGGCGACGGTGACCAGGTCGGCGTAGCCGTCGCCGTTGATGTCGCCGGAGGACAGGTGCTCGACGCCCGCCCCGCCGCCGGGCGGGGTGACGGCCGTCATCTTCGGGGTGGCCGTCTTGCGCAGGTTCGCCGCGCCGGCCACGAGCTGGACCTTGGTGCCGTCGGAGATGGCGATGTCGTCGCGGCCGTCGTGGTTGTAGTCGCCCACGGCCATCTGGTCGCCGAACAGCCCGTTGGCGGTGGCCCTCGGCGCGTGGAAGGCGATGGCGTCGCCGGAGAGGCCGCCCTTGGCGCCGAAGACGACCGTGACGGAACCGGCCCGCTTGGTGGTGCCGATGGCCTCGTAGTTCGCGGCGACGATCAGGTCCGTGTAGCCGTCGCCGTCCACATCGCCGCGTACGACGGCCGAGCCGAAGTGGTCCCCGGCCTCGGGGGTGCCGGGAACCCCCGGGCTGGCCTGCGACAGCGTGCTGTGCCGAGATGTGTCGACACCGGCCCGGGCTCCGTAGGTCACGCCCACATAGCCCGCCTTGGACTTCCCGGAGACGGTGCCGTCGGGTGCGCCCACGCCGAGGTCGGCGTAGCCGTCGTGGTCGATGTCGCCCGGGGTCTTCGCCGCCGAAGCGGCCGTGGCGGAGGGCTGGTTCAGGTCAGGCCCGTCGGGTGCCACGGCATTGGCCGCGGCGGCCATGGTGGCGGTCACGGCGGCGCCTACTGCTACGCCCACCACGCCTCTGGTCCTTTTACGCACAAATCCTCCATCGAGTTACGCCGAAGGGTCGTGCAGGGAGAGGGAACCGGGAGGTGAATGGTTGCGGTACTCACGGAAAACTGAGGACATCTCTCGTCTTGCGGGCGTCAGCGGTCCTCCGTCGCGACCACGGTGAGGACCGAGCGGACCTGGGCGGTGATGGCCTGGCGGTTGCGGACGAAGTCCGGGTCGGTGATCCGGCCCGTCGAGGGATCGGTGTTGTCCGGGCCGAACTGGAGGACGGGGGTGTGGAGATGGCCGCCGGGGACCTTGAGCCCGAGCGCGTCGCGCAGGAGCGTGGCGCGGTAGGCGATCTCGTTGGAGAGGTAGTCGCCGCCACCGCCCGCGCGGGCCGTCGAGCCGGGCGTCGGGCCGTCGGGGCGGACCACCGGGGCGGTGGCGCCCGCGGGGATCTCGGTGACGGTGGTGTTGTCGTACACGGGGACGGGGCCGGTGTCCGCCGCGACGATCCGCTGGTAGGGGAGGGTCGTGGTGGTCCACTGGGGCTGCGGGTGCGGGGTCGGAACACCGGGCGGGACGGGGACCGTCTCGGTGCGGGAGACGTTGGCGTTGTCCAGAACGCCACCGCGCCACGCGCCGTTGGTGCGCTCGACGTCGAAGCGGCCCACCCGGCCCTGGCTCACCGTCATGAACGCGTCGACCTGCCGTGGCCCGGAGCGGAAGGCGGGGAGCAGGGCGCGCTCGACCGTGCCGTCGGCGAAGTCGGCCCAGCGGACGGGGAAGACGGCGGTTTCGACGCGTGCCGGGCCGTCAGCCGTACGGAGCGTCATGCCGTCCAGCGCGAGGGCGGCCGCGCCGGAGGGATTGGAGCGGCGTACGTCGGCGTCCAGCTGGAACGGGTCGAAGCCGGTCACGACGATGCGCTTGATGTGCTTGCCGGTGGGGAGGTCGAGGGAGTCCTGCCCGCGGGAGCTGTGCTCCAGAGCGGCCAGGAGCGCGGCGCGGCGGGGCTCGGGCAGCGGGAAGTCCGGCCGCCACTCGCCGAGGGCACGGGTCATCCCGAGCCGCGCCCAGTACAGGGGGCGGTCGTCGTCCCGGCTGAGGTCGCCACCCGCGGGTCCCCGGCCCTGCACCCGGTCCACCGCCCGGCGCCACAGCCGCTGGCCGTCCCGGCGTACGACGCGCTCGGCCTGCGGGGCGGAGCGTACGTGGGCCAGATCGCGGACGAAGTCCGGCGCCACGTCGTCGAAGCCGCTGCGGCGCAGGATCTCCTGGGGCGCGGCCTGCTCGAGGCGCTGTTCCTCGACGGTGGGGGTGCGTTCCTGGGCGGTTGCCGGGGTGGCGACGGCCAGGGGGAGGGCGGTGAGGGTGAGGAGCGTGCGTATCGGGCGCATACGGGACCTCTCGAAAGGGGGAAACGACGAACCCTCCCGCCCCGCGCGGACGCGGGGCGGGAGGGGCGACGAGCCGGGGTTCAGCGGGTGGAGAAGGAGTGCACCGTCGTGGAGCGGTAGGTGTCGCCCGGGCGGAGCACGGTGGTGGGGAAGCCGGGCTGGTTGGGGGAGTCCGGGAAGTGCTGGGTCTCCAGGCAGAAACCGTCGCCCTGCCGGTAGACCTGGCCGGACGTACCGGCGAAGGTGCCGGTGAGGAAGTTACCCGTGTAGAACTGCACGCCCGGCTCGGTCGTCGCGATCTTCATCACGCGCCCCGACTCCGGCTCGGTGACCGTCACGATGTGCTCGGGGCGGCGGGTGATGCCCTTGTCGAGCACGAAGTTGTGGTCGATGCCCTGGCCGTACAGCACCTGCTGGTGGGCCTCCCGGATGTCCCGGCCGATCTCCTTGGCGCGGCGGAAGTCGAACGGGGTCCCGGCGACCTTGGCCAGTTCGCCGGTGGGGATGAGGGTCTTGTCGACCGGGGTGTAGCGGGACGCGGCGATCTGGAGCCGGTGGTCGTAGACGGACCCCGAGCCCTCACCGGCCAGGTTGTAGTAGGTGTGGTTGGTGAGGTTGACGACGGTGGCCTTGTCGGTGGTGGCCTCGTAGTCGATGCGGAAGTCGCCCGCGGCGGTCAGGGTGTAGTCGACGCGCACGGTGAGGGCGCCCGGGTAGCCCATCTCGGCGTCCGGGCTGACCCGGCGGAGGGTGAGGCCGACGTCCGAGCCCTCGCGGAAGGGCTCGACGGACCAGACGCGCTTGTCGAAGCCCTTGTCGCCGCCGTGCAGGCTGTTCGGGCCGTCGTTGACGGGCAGCTGGTACTTCGTGCCGTCGAGGGTGAACGTACCGCGGGCGATGCGGTTGCCGTAGCGGCCGATGAGGGCGCCGAAGTACGGGCTGCTCGCCACGTACGCGTCCAGGTCGTCGAAGCCCAGCGAGACGTTGGCGCGGCGGCCGTGCCGGTCGGGGATCTCCAGGCTCTGGACGACGCCGCCGTAGCTCAGCACCCGCAGCCGGGTACGGCCGTTCTCGATGGTCCAGCGCTCGACCTTCGTGCCGTCCGCCAGGGTGCCGAAGTGTTCCTTCACCGCGTGCCCCTCACCGTTCGATGCGTCCTTCGCGAAGGCGGTGCCGGTGCCGGTGGCCGCCACCGCGGCGGTGGCCGCGGCGGCGGTGAGCACCGTGCGTCTGCTCGTGTTCAGGGGGGATCGGTCAGTCATGTGCGGCTCCACAAGAAGTAGTTGGATGACGACTTACGAACCGACCCGGCGCTTGTTCCAGACATCGAAGCCGACCGCCGCCAGCAGCACCAGTCCCTTGATGACCTGCTGGTAGTCGGTGCCGATGCCCACCAGCGACATGCCGTTGTTCAGCACGCCGAGCACCAGACCACCGATGATCGCGCCGAGTACGGTGCCGACACCGCCGCTGGCCGAGGCGCCGCCGATGAACGCCGCGGCGATGGCCTCGAGTTCGAAGTTGAGGCCCGCGCTCGGGGTGGCGGAGCCCAGCCGGGCGGCGAAGACCAGACCGGCGAGGGCGGACAGGATGCCCATGTTGACGAACACCATGAAGGTGACGCGCTTGTCCCGGACGCCCGACAGCTTGGCCGCCGGCTGGTTGCCGCCCAGGGCGTACACATGGCGCCCGATGACGGTGTTGCGCATCACGAAGCTGAAGATCACGAAGAGGCCGGCCAGGATCAGCAGCCCGTACGGCGCCCCGTGCCAGCTGGACAGCGTCATGGTGAAGGCCATCACGGCGGCCACGATCGCGGCGCACTTGACGAAGAACAGCCCGAGCGGCACCACGTCCAGCTCATAGGCCGCGCGCTGCTGCCGGCCGCGCCACTCCTGCCAGACGGCGGCGGCGCAGACGATGAGGCCGATCACCATGGTGGGGTTGTGGTACTGCGTGTACGGGCCCATCTCCGGGATGAACCCGGTGCTCAGCTTCTCGAAGCCGTCGGGGAACGGCGACAGGGACTGCCCGTCCAGCAGGATCTGGGTGCCACCGCGGAAGGCCAGCATTCCGGCCAGGGTGACGATGAAGGACGGGATGCCGATGTACGCGATCCAGAAGCCCTGCCACGCACCGGCGGCGGCGCCGAGGAGCAGGCAGAGGACGACCGCGAGGCCCCACGGCATATCGTGTTTGATCATCATCGCGCCGGCGGCCGCGCCGACGAAGGCGACGAGTGATCCGACCGACAGGTCGATGTGACCCGCGATGATCACGATCATCATGCCGATCGCGAGGATGAGGATGTAGCCGTTCTGCTGCACCAGGCTGGTGACGTTGCCCGGCCGCAGCAGGATGTCGTCCGACCAGATCTGGAAGATGACGATGATCAGGGCGAGCGCGACCAGCATCCCGTACTGCCGCATGTTGGTCCGCATGCCCTCGAGCAGCAGCGTCCCGAGGCTCTTGGAGCCCTCGGCCGGCGGTGGGGCCGGGCTCTCGGTCTTCTGGGTGGCCGTGCTCATCCTTCGTCTCCTCTGTCCCTGTCCCTGGTCATGTGGCGCATCAGTACTTCCTGGGTCGCCTCGGCCCGGGGAACCTCCCCGGTCAGCCGTCCGGCCGCCATCGTGTAGATCCGGTCGCACATCCCCAGCAGCTCGCCCAGCTCGGAGGAGATGAAGACGACGGCCTTGCCCTGCGCCGCCAGGTCATTGATGACCGTGTAGATCTCGTACTTGGCCCCGACGTCGATGCCGCGGGTCGGCTCGTCGAGGATGAGCACCTCGGGACCTGCGAAGATCCACTTACTGAGCACGACCTTCTGCTGGTTGCCGCCGCTGAGCCGGCCGACCCGCTCGAAGACCGTGGGTGCCTTGATGTTCATCGTCTTGCGGAACCGCTCGGCGACCCGGGACTCCTCGTGCTCGTTGACCAGACCGCGGCGCGCCACCTTGCTGAGCGAGGAGAGCGAGACGTTGCGGCTGATGGTGTCCTCGAGGTTGAGGCCGAAGGTCTTGCGGTCCTCGGTGACGTACGCGATGCCGTGGTCGATGGCCTCCGGCACGGTACGGGTACGGACCTCCTGGCCGTCGCGGAGGACCCGGCCGCCCGCGTAGCGGCCGTACGTCCGGCCGAACACGCTCATCGCCAGCTCGGTGCGGCCCGCGCCCATCAGCCCGGCGATGCCCACGATCTCGCCGCGCCGGACGTTCAGCGACACCCCGTCCACGACCTTGCGCTGCTGGTCGATGGGGTGGTGCACGGTCCAGTCCTCGATGGCCATGGCCACCTCGGCGGCGTCCTCCCCCTCGTACGGGGTGCGCTCGGGGAAGCGGTGGTCGAGGTCGCGGCCGACCATGCCGCGGATGATGCGGTCCTCGGAGACCTCCGGCGTGGACTCGGGGGTCTCCCGCACCGTCAGGGTCTCGATGGACTGGCCGTCGCGCAGGATGGTGACGGAGTCGGCCACCTTGCGGATCTCGTTCAGCTTGTGCGAGATGATGATCGAGGAGATGCCCTGCGCCTTGAACTCCAGCAGCAGATCGAGGAGTTTGCCGCTGTCCTCGTCGTTGAGCGCCGCGGTCGGCTCGTCCAGGATGAGCAGCTTCACCTCCTTGGAGAGCGCCTTGGCGATCTCCACGAGCTGCTGCTTGCCCACGCCGATGTCGGCGACCCGGGTCTGCGGCGAATCCGTCAGACCGACCCGCTTCAGCAGCGCGTTGGCGTGCTTGAGGGTTTCGTTCCAGCTGATCAGACCGCGGGTGGCGTGTTCATTGCCGAGGAAGATGTTCTCGGCGATGGACAGGTACGGGATCAGCGCGAGTTCCTGGTGGATGATGACGATGCCGCGCTGCTCGCTCGCGCGGATGTCCTTGAAGGAGCAGCTCTCGCCGTCGAAGAGGATCTCGCCGTCGTAGGAGCCGTGCGGGTGTACCCCGCTGACCACCTTCATCAGGGTGGACTTGCCCGCGCCGTTCTCCCCGCACAGGGCGTGGATCTCGCCCTGACGCACGCGGAGGTTGACGTCGGAGAGGGCTTTGACACCGGGGAAGGTCTTGGTGATGGAGCGCAGTTCGAGAATGGTGCTCATAGTCCGGTACCCCGCCCTACTTCAGCTGCGACGCGGTGTAGTAACCCTGGTCCACCAGCACCTGGGTGTTGGACTTGTCGATGCTGACCGGGTTGAGCAGATAGGTCGGCACGACCTTCTTGCCGTTGTCGTACGACTTGGTGTCGTTGATCGGGGCCTTGCCGCCGGTCAGCTCCGCCTTGGCTATCCGCACGGTCGCCTTCGCCAGCTTGCGCAGGTCCTTGTAGATGGTCTGCGTCTGCTGGCCCCGGATGATGGACTTCACGGAGGCCAGCTCCGCGTCCTGCCCGGTCACCACCGGGAACGGCTTGGCCTTCGTGCCGTAGCCGGCGCTCTTGAGCGCCGACAGGATGCCGATGGACATGCCGTCGTACGGCGAGAGGACGGCGTCGACGTCGTCGGTGCTGTACGACTTGTTGAGCAGGTCCTCCATGCGGTCCTGGGCGGCGCTTCCGCTCCACTTCTCGGTGTAGAGCTGGTTCAGCTTGGTCTGCTTGGAGCGGACGACCAGCTCGCCCTTGTCCATGTACGGCTTGAGCACGCTCATCGCGCCGTTGTAGAAGTACCGGGTGTTGTTGTCGTCCGAGGAGCCGGCGAACAGCTCGATGGAGAACGGGCCCTTGCGGCCCTTGGCCAGCCCCAGCTTGTCGACGATGTACTGGCCCTGGAGCCTGCCGACCTTCTCGTTGTCGAAGGTCGCGTAGTAGTCGACGTTCTTCGTGCCCAGGAGCAGCCGGTCGTAGGAGATCACCGGGATGTTGGCGTCATGGGCCTGCTTCAGGACGTCGTTGAGCGCCCCGCCGTTGATCGGCGCGATCACCAGCAGCCGGTGACCCTTGGTGATCATGTTTTCGAGCTGGGCCACCTGGGTGCGGACGTCGTCCTCGCCGAACTGCAAGTCCGTCTTGTAGCCCGCCGCCTGGAACTGCTTGGCCACGTTGCGGCCGTCGGTGATCCACCGCTCGGAGGACTTGGTCGGCATCGCGATGCCGATCGTCCCTCCCTTTTCCTTGCTCTTGTACCGACTGCCGCCGACCGCCTCCTGGCCACAGGCCGTGGCGGTCAGCGAGAGCGCGAGGAGGCCGGCGCCTATCGCCGCGGCTCGTGCGCCTCTTACCGTACGCATGGTGATGGGGTCCTTCCCTGGGGCGTCATTGCTCAGGAGTTCTGGGGGGCCGCGCCGGTGGCGGCATCGGACGCGTCCGTGACGGGGAAGCGCCGCAGCGGCCCCGGCAGCCGGGAGCCCAGCGGCGACAGCCCGCCGTCCGCGCCCAGCCGGGCGAGCAGATCGAGTACGAGCCGGCCGCGGCGCACCCGCTCGCGCGCGCTGTTCAGCGCCACGTCCCGCAGTTGCGCGCCGTAGGGGTAGATCCCCGGAGACTTGCTGAGCCCGAACTTCAGATAGATGGGGGCGCCGCGGCGGATCAGCTCGGCCGCGTCATAGAGCCGTACGTAGCCACCGAGGTCGTCCGGGGCCTCGATGTAGAAGTCCATCGGGGCGCGGGAGACCCGGCGGATCTCGGTGAGGTGTTCCAGCGTCAGGTCCGAGGGGATGTTGATCGAGTCGGCGCCCAGCCGCTCGTACACCGCGAACGAGGCCGGGTTGACCGGGCCGACCAGCGCGGACAGCTTGAAGGTGGTGTCCGCGGGCAGGTCCCCTCGCTCGCGGAGCTGGTGCAGCAGCCACAGCACGCCCTCGTCGGCGACCAGCAGGCACTTCACGCCGAGCGAGGCGGCCCGCAGGGCGTCCTCCACGCATCCGGCGACCGCGTCGTGGCCGCGGGCCCGCAGGCCGCCGCCGCCGGAGTCGGAGCGGGTGGCGCCGCCGATGTCCCAGGTGCCGCGCGGCCCGGTGAACAGGCACAGCTCGGCGTTGCGCTCCGCGCAGGACTCCACCATCTCGGTGATCTCGGCGTCGGTGAGCATCCACACGCCGCTGCCCTGGCTGATCCGGTGGATCGGTACGTCGAGCCGCCCGGCCTCCTTGAACACGGTGGCCAGCGCCTCCGGACCCTCGACGGAGGGGATCTCGGTGCGCCAGGTGCCGCCGTCGGGGAAGGAGTGCGCGGAGGCGTCGGCGGGGTCGGGCGCGGGCGCCGCGTGGCCGAGCGGGGCGAGGGCGGCGTCGGCGGGACGGCGGGGGCCGGAGGGAAGGGCAGAGGCGGCGGTCGTCACGGTGCTCCTTGTATCGCCGTAAGGACTAGGTGAAGCCCTCGAATGTCGAGGACCGTTGGGGCCGGGGCGTTTTTGTCGGCGCCCCGGCCGGGGCGGGAACGGATCATGCGGGGCGCAGCAGCACCTTGCCCACCTTCGGATCGCCGCTCCCCACCAGCTCGATGGCGGTGGCGAAGTCGATGAGCGGCAGTTCGTGCGTCACCAGCGGCAGCAGCGTCAGCAGCCCCGCGTCGAAGACCCGCACCGCGTGCGCCCACGCGTCAGGCGCGGCCCCGAACACGGTCTGCACCTCCAGCTGCCGGACGACCAGGTCGGTCGGGTCGAGCCCGTCCGCCGTGTCCGCCGCCGGGATGCCGGTGAGCACCAGCCGTCCGCCGCGCCGCAGCAGGGCCGCCGAGGTACGGGCGGCCGAGGCGGACCCGGCGGTCTCGATGACGATGTCGTAGCCGCCCCGGACGTCCTCCAGCCGGTCCTTCGTGACGAACGACGTGGCCCCGAAGGACAGCGACAGCTGCTCCCGGTCCGGCCGGGTCCCGACCACCAGCAGTTCGGCGGGGGAGACGGCGGCCAGGAACTGCACGGCGATCATGCCGAGCGTCCCGGTGCCCACCACCGCGACCCGCTGCCCGGGCTGCGCGTTCGCCTTGAGCGCGGCGGCCGCGATGCACGCGGCGGGCTCCAGCAGGGCGGCCGCGGTCAGGTCGGCGTCGTCGGACAGCGGGTGCAGCAGCCGGGCGGGCAGGGTCAGGGTGGTGGCCATCGCGCCCGGCTGGGTGAAGCCGGTCTCCTCGTACCCCGCCGTGCACAGCGTGGTCTCCCCGGCGTGACAGCGGTCGCACACCTGGCAGTTGCGGAACCCCTCGCCGACGACCTTGCGGCCCACCAGCGCGTCGGGGACACCGGCGCCGACCGCCTCGACCGTCCCGGACCACTCATGGCCGGGGGTGACGGGGTAACGGACGTACCCCTCGGGCCGGTTGCCCTCGTACACCTCCCGGTCGCTGCCGCAGATCCCGGACGCGTGGACGCGCACCAGCGCGTCCCCGGCGCCGGGCGGGACCGGGGCGGTCTCGGTCAGGTGGAACGCGCCGGGGGCGTCGAGGACGAGCGCGGTCACTGCTTGCCGCCCTTGGGGTCCCGCTTCTCCCAGCCCTCGGCCCACAGGTCGAAGTGCGCCTGCTGCTGCGGGAATTCGGCGGCCGCGTCCGTGTCCAGCTCCACGCCGAGGCCCGGCTCGTGCGACAGCTCGAAGTAGCCGTCCACGACCTGCGGCGCGCCCTTGACCACCTTCTTGATCTCCGCGTCGGCGAAGTCGTTGAAGTGCTCCAGGATCTTGAAGTTCGGCGTGCAGCCAGCGACTTGGAGCGACGCGGCGGTCAGCACCGAACCGCCGACGTTGTGCGGCGCGACCAGCACGTAGTGGGTCTCGGCGGTCGCGGCCAGCTTGCGGGTCTCCAGGATGCCGCCGATGTGGCCGACGTCCGGCTGGATGATGTCGGCGGCCTGCGACTCGAACAGCTCGCGGAACTCGATCCGGTCGTGGATGCGCTCGCCCGTCGCGATCGGCAGGTTCGTCTTCTCCGTGACCTTCGCGAGCGCCTTCAGGTTCTCCGGCGGCACCGGCTCCTCAAGCCACGACGGCCGGAACCGCTCCAGCTCGCCCGCGACCCGCACGGCGGTCGACGGGCTGAACCGCCCGTGCATCTCCACCAGCAGCTCCGCGTCCGGCCCGATCGCGCCCCGCACCGCCTCGACCAGCGAGATCGAGTGCAGCGTCTCGGCGTGGTCCAGCTCGAAGTGGCCGGTGCCGAACGGGTCCAGCTTCAGCGCCCGGTAGCCGCGCTCGACCACCGTGGTGGCCGCCTTGTGGAACGCCTCGGGGGTGCGCTCGACCGTGTACCAGCCGTTCGCGTACGCCTTGACCCGGTCGGTCACCTTGCCGCCGAGCAGCTGCCAGACCGGCACCCCGAGCGCCTTGCCCTTGATGTCCCAGCAGGCCATCTCGACGCAGGCGATCCCGGACATCACGATCTCGCCCGCGCGGCCGTAGTCGCCGTACTTCATGCGGCGCACCAGGTCCTCGACCGCGAACGGGTCCGATCCGGCGATGTGGTTCTTCTCGGCCTCGTGGAGATAGCCGAGGAGCGCATCGGTGTGGCCGAGCATGCGGGTTTCGCCGACGCCGGTGATGCCCTCATCGGTGTGGACCTGCACATAGGTGAGATTGCGCCAGGGAGTGCCGACGACATGCGTGCTGATTCCGGTGATGCGCAAGGCTATGACCCTTCGCGATGTTCGATATTTCGTCACACGTTCGAAATCCTGGCGTGACGGTAATCACCGGGCGTCAGGGGTGTCAATGGCCCTGCGTCGAATGGTTATCGAACGCTGACCTCCCCGCTCCGGGCCATTTGGCGGACGCGGACGTGTCGGTACGACGATCGTGTTCCGCCGCCCGGCAGGCTGCGCCGCTGAGGGTGATGAAAAGACATCGAGAGAGGCGGTCAGATGAAGAGAGTACTGCGAACGGTCGTTCTGGGCGCGTGCGTTGCCGCGGCCGTTGCCGTCGGCGGCGTCCACGCGGGCGGCAACGGCAACGAGGACGGGACCGGCCACGCCACCCGGGCGCAGGGTCCGGACCTCGGCGAGGCGGTGCGCATCGCCATCGGGGGCGGTCCGACGCAGCGGAACCACTGCGAAGGCGGATTCGGGGGCACGAGCAGCGGGACCGGCGACGGCGGTGGCCCGATGGCCCTCAGCGCCTCCGCCCTCAGCGGTGCGGCCGCTCCCGGATCCGCGCTGGGCGGCACCGGCCTGGGCTGCCGCAACATCACCGGATAGCTCCGGTCGCGGTGAGCGGGGGCGGAGGTCAACGTGCCGCCGCGGACGGCACCCGCCCAGCGGTATCGGACACGCCGCACGGGGGTGAGGTTCCCGCGGGCCGCATCGCGCGCCCGATAGCTGTACAGGGACTTCGTCCCCCACAGGGAATCCGCCCCCGCTCACGGAGGTCCGTACCCCATGCCCAACCGCCGCCGCTTCCTCGGTGCCGTCACCGGCCTGCTCCTCGCCGCGCCCCTCACCCCCGCCGCCCACGCGGCCCCGGCTCCCGCCCCGTCGCCCGCCCCGGCCCCCGCCGCCCCGTCCGTCGGTGCCGGGGCCGAGGCCGGAGCCGGGGCCGGGGCCGGGCTCTCCGGGGTGCCGGGGATGGGGCGGCAGGGCCTGCCGCTGCCGTGGGGCAACAACGTCACCGTGGACCGCATCGGGTACGTGGGCGGCGCCGGGCTCGTCGCCCTGTCGGGCACGTACCGCTGTCTGCGGGACGGCGCGGTCATGCCGCGCGCCGACATCCTCGTCACGCTCACCCAGGGCACGGTGCGGGAAGGGATCGGCGGCGGATCGGCGATCTGCGACGGCCTGACGCACCGCTGGTCGGTGCAGGAGCCCGCGGGCGGGGGGTTCGTACCGGGCCCGGCGTATGTGGAGAGCAGCCTGCTGAGGTTCGAGCTCCAGCAGCAGCTTCCGCTTCCGCGGGCCGTGGCCACGGGGGAGCGCGAGATCACGCTGGAGGCGCGCGAGATGTGACACCCGCCCCCTGTCGCCGCGCTTGAGCCCCTTTCCCACGGGGGATATCCCTGGTTTCCACCGCCTTTGTTCAGAGGCGGGCAGAAAGAGGGGGAACGGGGACGATGGCGACGGGGGAACCGCAGGACCGCATCCCGGCGTATCCGGGTGTCGAGCGCTTCGTCGAGGCGCTCGACAAGCTGGTCATCCAGCCACGGCGCAGCCGCAGCCGGGGTGCCGGTGGTGCTGTTGACGGAGGAGGGCGCCGGGCGGGCCGGCCGGAGGATCGTGGGAGGGCTGCGGTCGCGGCTGCGCGGCCGCAGCGAGGTGCTGGCGCCGCACGCGTACGTACCTGCGCTCCCGCCCGCCGCCGATCCGCCGCCGCTACAACCCGTGGCGGATGCGCCGCACCACCCGGTTCGTGCTGCTCTTCGATGAGGCCGGGGCGCTGGACTCGCGGGTGCAGCGCTTCTTGCGCGAACTGCGCTCCGCCGTCGAGGACTTGCGCTGTACGTCGGTGATCGCGATCGCGGCCGGGGCGCGCTCGCTGGCGTCCCGCATCCCGGACATCGAGGCGGCCGACCTGGCCCACGCGGGCGCCGAGCTGGAGCTGGTCGAGCGGCAGGGCATGCGCGCGGGCCAGCCCACCGGGATCGTGGTGCCGGTGAGCGAGGGCCCGGAGGACGACGAGCGGGCGTCGTACTGGCTCGGCCGCCGTCCCACCCTGCTCGCGCCGTCCCGCCGCTGGGGCCCGCGCACCGAGATCGCGGGGGTGGCGGTCGCCGCGCTGATCGCCCTGGGGCTGGTGGCAGGCGGCATCTACCGGCCCCTGTGGGGCGGGGACGGTGACAGCTGCGCGGGCCAGACCTTCCTGGGCAAGGACGGCCAGTGCGTCGGGGTGACGACGGGCAAGCAGTTCGCCCGGGGCACCAACGAGCGGCAGCTCCGCGAGGTGCTGGAACAGATCGACGGGCAGAACAGCGACGTCGACGCCGCGATGGGCCGGCGCGGGGAGGCGGCGCCGCGCTATCGCACCGTCGTCTACATCGGCCCGTTCAGCGGTGGCGCGGGCGCCGACGATCCGGTGCGCGGCGGCATCCTGCCCGAGCTGCGCGGGATCGCGCTCGCCCAGGCCCATGTCAACGCCCTGGCGCTGACGTCGGACGACCGGGTTCCGGTGCGGGTGCTGGTGGCCAACGCGGGCCGTCTCTTCGAGGACGCCCCGGCCGTCGCCGACTCCATCGTCCAGCTCGCCCGGCGCGACCCGTCGATCGTCGGCGCCGTCGGCCTCGGCCAGAGCCGCGGCTCCACGTACTCCGCGATCCGCAGGCTGGACGCGGCGGGCATCCCCGTGATCGGCACCTCGGGCACGGCCGGCTCCCTGCTCTCCCAGGGCCCGCACTACTACCAGCTCGCGCCCGTCGACTCCCGCGCCGGCCAGAGATCATGGCGGCCTTCGTCCGGGGGGCGGCGATGGTGACCCGGCCCGGTCGCGCCCCGGCGAAGGCGCGCCGGGTGATGCTGGTCGCCGATCCGAAGGATCCGTACAGCTCCGGGCCGGCCCGTTCGTTCTGCTGCTGGGCCAGAACCGTTCCTGGGGACTGAGCAGGTGTGGGCACTCCCCGCTGGCCTGGGACGCCCTGTGCTATCTGTCCCAGGCCATCGACGAGGCATGGGTGGGCAGCGGGAAGCGGGACGGGCGGCTCGACCGGGCGCTGGTGCAGGCCGTGCTCTACCAGGGCCTGGGCAGCAGTGGTTTCAACGGGGCGACCGGCCGGATCGACGCCCACGGGGTGGCCGGGGGCGGGCGGCTGACCGCCGACAAGCTGGTGGCCGTCCTGCACGGCGAGCCCGAGGGCGTGCCGCGGTCAGCGCTGCTGTGCGGGGCGGTCACGGCGACCGACATCCGCAAGAAGTGGGGGCCGGAGGAGCGGTACGACTGCCCGGCGCCCACCCCGTGAAGCGCTAGTCGGCCGCGCCTTCGTCGCCCTGCCGCAACAGGGCGACGAAGGCGCGGAAGAGGGCGGGCATGTCCACCGCGTCCGGGTCGTGCAGCCACTGGAACTGGAGCCCGTCCAACATCGCGACCAGCAGCGGCGCCGCGCCCTCCGGGGTGAGCCCGCCGGGCAGCCGGTCGCCGAACTCGCCGCGCAGGCTGTCCGCCATGTCGGCGCGCACCCGCTCGTAGCGGCGGGCGAACCAGTCGCGCGCGGGGTGGTCTTCGGTGACGCTCTCGCCCAGCAGCGCGGAGAAGGTCTGCACGACGCCGGGGCGCATCGCGTTGTACTCCACCAGGGAGGCGAGCAGTTCCAGCGGCCAGCTGCCGCCGCCGTCGCGGCGGGCGGCGCCGGTGTCCCACTGGTCGCGCTCGGCCAGCACGGCGATGAGCAGCGCTTCCTTGGTGGGGAAGTAGTGCAGCAGCCCCTGCTGGGTGAGCCCGGCGCGCTCGGCCACCGCGCTCAGCGTGGCGCCCCGGTAGCCGCGCTCGGCGATGACGTCGAGGGCGCAGCGGACGATCTCCGCGCGCCGCTCCTGACCGCGCCGGGTCGGCGCGTCGTCGTCCGGCTTCTCCGGCTTCCCTGGCTTCTCCACCTTCTCCATGGGAGTACCGTAGGGCAGGTTTGATAACGAAATGATAACGGTACCTACCGGGTTACAGGGAATCGGGTCCACGATATGGGCGACCTGAGGAGGCCGACCGTGGCAGATGCGATCAGTGCGGGCGTGAGCGGTGTCGTCGAAAAGGCGCTCGGCGCGCTCGATCTGGAGACCAAGGCCCGGCTGCTCGCCGGGCAGGACATGTGGTCCCTTCCCGCCGTCCCCGCCATCGGGCTGCGCTCCCTGGTGATGTCGGACGGTCCGATCGGCGTACGGGGCGTGCGCTGGACCGCCGACGACCCCTCCATAGCCCTGCCCAGCCCCACCGCCCTCGCCGCCACCTGGGACCCGGCCCTGGCCCGCCGCGCGGGGCGGCTGCTGGCCCAGGAGGCGCGGCGCAAGGGGGTGCACGTGCTGCTGGCCCCGACCGTGAATCTGCACCGTTCGCCGCTGGGTGGCCGTCACTTCGAGGCGTACAGCGAGGATCCGTATCTCACCGGCGCGATCGGCACCGGCTATGTGCGCGGCGTCCAGGACGGCGGGGTGGGCACCACCGTCAAGCACTTCGTGGCCAACGACGCGGAGACCGAGCGCTTCACCGTCGACAACCGGGTGGGCGCGCGGGCGCTGCGCGAGCTGTATCTCGCGCCCTTCGAAGCCATCGTCAAGGACGCCCGCCCCTGGGGCGTGATGGCCGCCTACAACGGGGTCAACGGCGCCACGATGACCGAGCACCGCGCCCTCCAGCGGGGCGTGCTGCGCGGCGAGTGGGGGTTCGACGGCTTCATCGTCTCCGACTGGACGGCCGCCAGGGACACCACCGGGGCGCTGACGGGCGGGCTCGACGTCGCCATGCCCGGCCCGCGGACCGTCTACGGGGAGGCGCTGGCCGCCGCCGTGCGCGACGGCCTGGTGGCCGAGTCGGACGTGGACGACGCGGTGCGGCGGGTGCTGACCCTGGCCGCCCGGGTCGGCGCCCTCGACGGCGCGGAGCCCGCCGTCGCCCCCGCCGACCGGCCGGGCCCGATCGACGGCGACGCGCTCGCCCGCGAGATCGCCCGGCGGTCCTTCGTGCTGCTGCGCAACGAGACGCGGGTGCTGCCGCTCAGCCCGGGCGGGCCCTCCGGCCTCCGGTCCCTGGCGCTCATCGGCGCCGCCGCCCGGGATGCCCGGGTGCTCGGCGGCGGCTCGGCGCTGGTCTTCCCCGAGCATGTGGTCTCCCCGCTGGACGGGCTGCGCGCCGCGCTGCCCGCCGACGTCTCGCTGAGCTACGCCGTGGGGGCCGACCCCACCGATGAACTCGCCCCCGCCGGGCAGGGCTTCGCGCTGCGCGCCGTCGTCCGCGCCGAGGACGGGCGGGTGCTGGGCGAATCCCGGCTGCCCAGCGGGCAGGTGCAGTGGCTCGGCGACTTCCCCGACGGCGTCGCGTACGAGGAGCTGCACACCGTCGAGGTCACCGGCACCTTCACCCCGCGCGAGAGCGGGGCGCACTCCTTCGGCACCCGTGGGCTCGGCGGCTTCCGGCTGGTCGTCGGCGGTGAGGTGCTGTTCGACGGGCACCAGGCGATGGAGGAGGCCGAGGACCCGTTCGAGGCGTTCTTCGGCTCGCCCGTGCCGCGCGGACGGGCCGAGCTGACCGAGGGTGAGCCGGTCGAGGTCAGCCTCATGAGCACGATCGCCAAGTCGGAGGAGTCGAACTGGCCGGCCGTCTGCTTCAGCCTGGTGCACCGCGCCCCCGAGCGCGATCCGCAGGAGCTGATCGAGGAGGCCGTCGCCGCGGCGGCCGCCGCCGAGACCGCCGTGGTCGTGGTCGCCACCACGGAGAGCGTCGAGAGCGAGGGCTTCGACCGCAAGGATCTGCGGCTGCCGGGCCGCCAGGACGAGCTGGTGCGCCGCGTCGCCGCCACCGGCACCCCGACCGTGGTGGTCGTCAACGCGGGCTCACCGGTGGAGATGCCCTGGCGTGAGGACGTCGCCGCGGTCCTCCTCGGCTGGTTCCCTGGCCAGGAGGCGGGCGCCGCCCTCGCGGACGTCCTCCTCGGCGCCGAGGAGCCGGGCGGCCGCCTCCCGACGACCTGGCCGGTACGGCTGACGGACGCGCCCGTCAGCCAGGTGACCCCGAGTGACGGCCAACTCTCCTACGACGAGGGCGTCTTCATCGGCTACCGGGCGTGGGAGCGGCACGAGGCGGCCGCCCCGGCGTACTGGTTCGGCCACGGCCTCGGCTACACCGACTGGGCGTACGAGGCGGTGGACTTCACCCCCGCGGGCGACCCCACCGGCGCCGCGGCGGACACCCACATGGGCGATTCCGTGGGCGGCCGACCGGGCGATCTGGGCACGGTCACGGTCCGGGTGCGCAACGTGGGCTCCCGGCCCGGCCGGGAAGTGGTCCAGCTCTATCTGGCCCCGCCGTCCGGCGACCCGGAGGACCGCCCCGCCCGGTGCCTTGCGGGCTTCGCGACCGCGGAGGCAGGGCCGGGGGAGACGGTCGAGGTGGCGATCCCGGTGCGGCGCCGCGCGGCGGAGATCTGGGACGAGGCGGCGGACGCCTGGCGCCTGGTCCCCGGCCCGTACACGGCGGCGGCGGGCCGCAGCGTGGCCGACCTCCGCCTCACGGCACGGGTGGTGGTGTCCTGAGGGGACTGAGGAGGTCTAGGGGCTGGTGATGCGGCGGTAGGCCATCGCGGCCAGCTGCTGCTGACCCACCTTGCTGGGGTGGAACCAGTCCCACTTGCTCAACTCGCGCTCCGTGAAGCGGTATTTGTGCACGGCGCTGTCGTAGCGGCACAGCGGGTCCTTCCCGCAGACGTCCTTCAGCGCCTTGTTGTAGTCGTCCACCTGCTTGTCCACCCGCTGCCGCCGCTCCGTCGACGCCGCGTCCATCGCGTCGGAGTCCTTCAGCATCGACGGGCAGATGCCCAGCTTCCAGATCTGCCGCCCCAGCACGTTCTTCCGCCCCTGCGACCACAGCCGCTTCAGATCCGGGACGCTCGCGACGTACACCTGCGTCTTCGGCACCTCGCGGCGCAGCCGGGTGAGGGCCGAGGTGAAGGTCGAGCGGAACTCATCCGTCGGGGTCATGGCGTCGACCGAGTCCCGGCAGGCGTCATTGGCGCCGATCATCACGGTCACCAGCTGCGGCTTGCGCACCGCGGCCGCCTGCATCTGGCCCGGCAGATCGGCCATGACCGCGCCGGTCTTGGCGTAGTTCCAGCTGCGCGCGCCCGACCGCAGCCGCTGGGCGAGGCTGTCCACGTCGGTGCCGGTGGACCAGGAGACCCGGGGACAGTCGGAGAGCACCGAGCAGGCGTCGAAGCCCCGGGTGACGGAGTCGCCCAGGGAGGCGATGGAGCTGGGGCGGGTGTTCCACACGGGGCCCTCGGCGGCATGCTTGCCGCCCCGGCTCGGCCCGTTCCGGGAGGGATCGTCGGAGCTGCCGAAACAGCCCGCCGTGCTCAGGATGGCCGCCGTCGTGAGCAGGACGACACCGGTACGCACGGTGGTCCGCTGCTTCCCGCGTGGTGCGCTGGCCCGCATGACTGTTCCCCCTCCGACTGTTGGGTGATAACTATCCTGGACCGACGGTACGTCACTCCTCTGGCCGGTCCGCGCGGTACGTTTTTCTTGTGGCAGTTGGGCATCAGCCCAGCACCAGAAAGAGCATTGCGATACCGTCACATTACGCTGCGTCACATCCTGTCCCTTTTCTAGAGAATTCTGCCCGATAAATTTCACCGCAGGTAACCTCGGGACTGGTGCGAGGGTGATCATTAGGGCAGAATGTCGTGTGCTGTCCCGGGCGTGACCGGTACGGGCGCGAGGCCGCTGGGGAAGGCGCACCTCGAACCGCACAGGAGGCCCCGGTGACGACACGTGGAGTTCTGTATGTGCACTCCGCTCCGCGCGCGCTGTGCCCGCACGTCGAATGGGCCATCGCGGGCGTACTCGGTGTGCGCGTCACCCTCGACTGGATCAAGCAGCCCGCCGCCAACGGCACCTGGCGCGCCGAGTTCTCCTGGCAGGGTGAGGTCGGTACGGCCTCCAAGCTGGCCTCCGCGCTGCGCGGCTGGCATCTGCTGCGCTTCGAGGTGACCGCCGAGCCCTGCGCCACCGCCGAGGGCGAGCGCTACAGCGCCACCCCCGAACTGGGCATCTTCCACGCCGTCACCGGCATGCACGGCGACATCCTGATCCCCGAGGACCGGCTGCGCGCCGCGCTGGGCCGCTCCGCCCGGGGCGAGGGCGACCTCCAGGCGGAGATCGCCAAGCTGCTCGGCAAGCCGTGGGACGACGAACTGGAGCCGTTCCGCTACGCGGGTGAGGGCGCCCCCGTCCGCTGGCTGCACCAGGTCGTCTGACCCCTCGGTCTTCGCTTCGAGCGCACTCCACGCCCTAGCGTGAGGAGATGACCGAACAACTCCCGGCCGCGACCTCCGTCGCGGTGCTCGGCACCGGCATCATGGGCTCCGGCATGGCCCGCAACCTCGCCCGCGCCGGACTCGACGTCCGCGCGTGGAACCGCACCCGTGCCAAGGCCGAACCGCTCATCCCCGACGGTGTACGCGTCACCGACACCCCCGCGCAGGCCGTGGACGGCGCCGACGCCGTTCTGACGATCCTGCACGACGGCCCGGCCGCCCTGGAGGCGATGCGCCAGGCCGCCCCCGCGCTGCGCCCCGGCACGGTGTGGGTCCAGGCCACCACCGCGGGGCTCGACGGGCTCGACTCGCTCGCCGCGTTCGCCCGTGAGCACGATCTGATCCTCCTCGACTCGCCCGTCCTCGGCACCAAGCAGCCCGCCGAGAACGGCCAGCTCGTCGTCCTCGCCGCCGGTCCGCCCGCCGCCCGCGCCGCCGCGGCGCCGGTCTTCGACGCGATCGGCAGCCGTACGGTGTGGATCGGCGACACCGGCGAGGAGGGCGCGGCCACCCGGCTCAAGCTCGTCATCAACAGCTGGATCCTCGCCATCACCCACGGCACCGCCGAGGCGCTCGCCCTCGCCAAGGGGCTCGGTGTGGAGCCGCAGGGCTTCTTCGACGCCATCGCGGGCGGCCCGCTGGACAACGGCTATCTGCACGCCAAGGCGGGCCAGTTGCTGGGCGGCGACCTCGCGCCCAGCTTCGCGGTCAGGACCGCCGAGAAGGACGCCCGGCTGATCGTCGAGGCGGGGCAGCGGTCCGGCGTACGGCTGGACCTGGCGGCCGCGGGCGCGGAGCGGTTCCGGCGCGCCGTCGGCCAGGGCCACGGCGACGAGGACATGATCGCCTCGTACTTCGCCAGCTTCGAGGACGGCGACCAGGACGGCGACCGGGACGGCGACCAGGGCTGATACGCGCAAGGGCGCGCCCCCGGCCGGAGCCGGAGGCGCGCCCTTCGTCCGTATCGCCGCCTCAGACGGTGCGGAAGGCCAGCACCACGTTGTGGCCGCCGAAGCCGAACGAGTCGTTCAGCGCCACGATCGGGCCCTCGCCCGGCAGCGCCCGCGCCTCGGCGCGCACGACGTCCGCGTCCACCTCGGGGTCCAGCTCATCGAGGTTGATCGTCGGCGGGGCGAGCCGGTGGTGCAGCGCGAGCACGCTGGCCACCGTCTCCACACCGCCGGTGCCGCCCAGCAGATGTCCCGTCATGGACTTGGTGGCGGAGATCGCCATGTGGTCCACGTCGTCACCGAAGATCTTGCGCAGCGCCTTGATCTCGGCCACGTCGCCCTGCGGCGTCGAGGTCGCGTGCGCGTTGATGTGCGCGATCTCGACGGGCTTCAGGTCGGTGCTGTCCATCAGGTTCTGGAGCGCGTGCGCGATGCCGTTGCCGGACGGCTCCGGCTGGGTGATGTGGTGGGAGTCGGCCGAGATGCCCTGGCCGACCGCCTCCGCGTACACCCGGGCGCCGCGCGCGGCGGCGTGCTCCGCCGACTCCAGGACGATGACGCCCGACCCCTCGCCCATGACGAAGCCGTTGCGGTTGACGTCGAAGGGACGCGAGGCGCCCTGCGGGTCGTCGTTGTTCTTGGACATCGCCATCATGTTGCCGAAGGCGACGATGGGCAGCGGGTGGATGGACGCCTCGGTGCCGCCCGCGACGACCACATCGGCGCGGCCGCTGCGGATCATCTCGATGGCGTAGCCGATGGCCTCGGCGCCGGACGCACACGCGCTGACCGGGGTGTGGACACCGGCGCGGGCGCCGACCTCCAGTCCGACGTTGGCCGCCGGGCCGTTGGGCATCAGCATCGGCACGGTGTGCGGGGACACCTTGCGGACGCCCTTCTCGCGCAGCACGTCGTACTGGTCGAGCAGGGTGGTCACGCCGCCGATGCCGGAGGCGACGACCGCGCCCAGCCGGTCCGGGTCGACCGACGGGTCCTCGCCGGCCTTGCCGGTGAAGCCCGCGTCGGCCCATGCCTCACGGGCCGCGATCAGCGCGAACTGCGCCGACCGGTCGAGCTTGCGCGCCTGCGGGCGCGGCAGGACGGTGCCGGGGTCCACCGCGATGCTCGCGGCGATGCGGACCGGCAGGTCGGCCGCCCAGTCCTGCTCCATCAGGCTGATGCCGGATCGACCGGCGATCAGTCCTTCCCAGGTCGACGAGGCGTCGCCACCCAGCGGCGTCGTGGCACCAACACCGGTGACGACCACGGTGTGATTGGTCGAGTTCACAGGAATTCTTCACTCCTACGTAGGAGGTGCTGGACCTCTGCCACCGCGTGGGTGGCGACGGACGCTCGGCTCAGCCCTGGTGCTTCAGGATGTAGTCGACGGCGTCGCCGACGGTCTTCAGGTTCTTGACGTCGTCGTCCGGGATCTTCACGTCGAAGCGCTCTTCGGCGGCGACGACGACCTCGACCATGGACAGCGAGTCGACGTCCAGGTCGTCGGTGAAGGACTTGTCCAGCGCGACGTCCTCGGCCGGGATACCGGCGATCTCGTTGACGATCTCGGCGAGACCTTCGAGGATCTGCTCCTGCGTGGCGGCCATTGCGGCGCTCCTTCTTCGATGTGTTGCGGTGGGTGTGCAGCGCCCGACTCGTCCGGGACTGCGTGGATCTGGGCTAGAGAGCCTATGGGAGGGTAACGACCGTCGCTGCGTAGACGAGACCCGCCCCGAAGCCGATGACGAGCGCGGTGTCGCCGCTCTTCGCCTGCCCCGTCGCCAGCAGCCGCTCCATGGCGAGCGGAATGGAGGCGGCGGAGGTGTTGCCGGTGGTCTCCACGTCACGGGCGACCGTGACGTGCTCCGGCAGCTTGAGGGTTTTGATCATCGAGTCGATGATCCGCATGTTGGCCTGGTGGGGGATGAACGCGTCGAGGTCGTCCGCGCTGATTCCCGCCTCGTCCAGGGCCTGCTGGGCGACCTTCGCCATCTCGTACACCGCCCAGCGGAAGACCGCCTGGCCCTCCTGGCGCAGCGCCGGGAAGCGCACCTCGTCGGTGGAGTGGTCGCGGTAGACGTCCCAGGGCAGCGTCTGGCTGATGGTGTCGGACTTGTCGCCCTCCGAGCCCCAGATGGTCGGGCCGATCGCGGGCTCCTTGGACGGGCCGACGACCACGGCGCCCGCGCCGTCGCCGAACAGGAACGCCGTCGCCCGGTCCTCCAGGTCGGTCAGGTCCGAGAGCCGCTCCACGCCGATGACCAGGACGTACTCCGCCGTGCCGTCGGTGACCATGCCCTTGGCTACGGTCAGCCCGTAGCCGAAGCCCGCACAGCCCGCGGAGATGTCGAACGCGGCGGGCTTGCCGGTGCCCAGCAGATGGGCGATCTCGGTGGCGACCGCCGGGGTCTGCTTCATGTGCGAGACGGTCGAGACGACCACGCCGCCGATCTGCTCGGGCGTCAGCCCCGCGTCGGCGATGGCCTTCCCGCCCGCCTCGACGGACATCTGGGCGACCGTCTCGTCCGGACCGGCCCAGTGGCGGGTGGCGATGCCCGAGCGGGAACGGATCCACTCGTCCGAGGAGTCGATGTGCTTCAGGATCTCCTCGTTCGGCACCACCCGGGTGGGGCGGTAGCCGCCGACGCCGAGAATGCGCGCGTACGGGGCGCCCTTGCTGGGCCTGATCTTCGCGGTCATGCTCTCGGAACTCCTATTCGGCTATACGGCCGGGGTGTCGGCGGCGGGTACGGCGTGCTCGGCGATCAGCGCGCGTGCCGCGTCGAGGTCCTCCGGAGTCTTGAGTGCCAGCGTCGCCACGCCCGGCAGGGCCCGCTTGGCAATGCCGGTGAGGGTCCCGCCCGGAGCCACCTCGATCATCGCGGTGACGCCCAGCTTCTGGAACGTCTCCATGCACAGGTCCCAGCGGACCGGGTTGGACACCTGGGCGACCATGCGCTGGATCACCTCGGCGCCGGACGCCACGACCCCGCCGTCCCGGTTGGACACGTACGCCGTACCCGGGTCGGCGATCGGCACGCCCGCGACCAGGGACTCCAGCGTGGCCACAGCCGGGGCCATGTGGTCGGTGTGGAACGCTCCCGCCACCTTGAGCGGTACGACGCGGCGCACGCCCTCCGGCTTGTCCTCGGCCAGCGCCGCCAACTGCTCGGCGGTGCCCGCGGCGACGATCTGCCCGGCGCCGTTGACGTTGGCCGGGGTCAGCCCGAGCTTGTCGAGGTGCGCGACGACCGTCTCCTGTTCACCACCCAGTATGGCGGCCATCCCGGTCTCGGCGCGGCCCGCGGCCTCGGCCATCGCCAGTCCGCGCCGGCGCACCAGCACCATGGCGGCCTCGTCGTTCAGGACACCGGTGGCCGCGGCCGCGGTGATCTCGCCGACGCTGTGGCCCGCGGCGGCGCCGACCACGTCCTGGAGGCGGTGCGGGACGTCGGCGAACAGCGCCCGGGTGGAGACGAGTCCGGCGGCCACCAGCAGCGGCTGGGCCACCGCGGTGTCGCGGATCTCCTCCTCATCGGCCTCGGTCCCGTAGTGGACCAGATCCAGGCCGGAGACGGCCGACCACCACCGCAGGCGTTCGGTGACGCCGGGGAGGTCGAGCCAGGGGGTCAGGAAGCCGGGCTTTTGGGCGCCCTGGCCGGGAGCGACGAGTACGAGCACTCTCACACTCTCTCTTGTGGGTGGTCCCGCCCGCCCGTGGGGACAAGGACGAAGAACGGTCAAGGGAATTGTCGAGGTCCAACAAAGGGCTACGGAAATATGTCCCCGTCGGCAAGACGCCCGAGGATCAGGGCTATCCGTAGTGTGAACGCCGACCGCACGTCGGATGGTGACCATCCGGTGACGTCGGTCACACGTCGTAGCCGGTAGCGCACGGTGTTGGGGTGAACAAAAAGCATCCGGGCGGCGCCTTCGAGACTGCTCGCCTGCTCCAGGTACACACTCAGCGTTTCCAGCAGCGCCGAGCCCGCCTCCTCCAGCGGTCTGTAGATCTCCTCCACCAGCTGGGCGCGGGCGGCCGGGTCCCCGGCCATCGCGCGTTCCGGAAGAAGGTCGTCCGCCAGCACCGGACGCGGGGCGTCCGGCCAGGCCGTGCACGCCTTCAGACCGGCCGCGGCGGCCGCCGCCGAGCGGGTGGCCGCCAGCAGATCCGACACCACGGGACCGGCCACCACCGGGCCCGCGGCGAACGGCCCGATCAGCGCCTTCGCCGCCTGGAGCGGATTGTCCGAACCGCCCGCCACCACCACCAGCCGGTTGCCGAGCACTCCGGTGAGCACCTGGAGCTTGGCGTGGCGGGAGGCCCGCCGGATCGCCTCCACCGTCAGCTCGCTGTCCCCGTCGGGCGCGGTGCCCAGCAGTACGCACACATGCTCGGGCGAGTTCCAGCCGAGCGCCGCCGCCCGGGACAGCGCGCCCTCGTCGGCCTCCCCGGACAGCACCGCGTTCACCACCAGCGACTCCAGCCGGGCGTCCCAGGCGCCGCGTGCCTCGGCGGCCTGCGCGTACACCTGGGCGGTGGCGAAGGCGATTTCCCGCGCGTACACCAGCAGCGCCTCGCGCAGCACCGCCTCGTCGCCGGGAGCCGCCACCTCGTCGATGGCCGACTCCATGACCTCGATGGTCGTACGGACCATCTCCACCGTCTGCCGCAGCGTGATCGCCCGGGTCAGCTCGCGCGGCGCCGTACCGAACACATCGGTGCTGATCGCCTGCGGTGCCTCCGGATGCCGGAACCACTCCGTGAAGGCCGCGATACCCGCCTGCGCCACCAGCCCGATCCAGGAGCGGTTCTCCGGTGGCATCGCCCTGTACCACGGCAGCTGCTCGTCCATCCGCGCGATGGCGGCGGCGGCGAGCTTCCCGGACGACTTCTCCAGACGTCGCAGGGTGGCACTGTGCGGATGCGGGGTGTTCGCGGCTGGTTCAGGCACGAGGACAAGACTGCCTTATCGGAGGGTGAACGCTGGGGGCGGGAGGCTACGCGCAGGTAGGGACGGGGGCGGGACGGGCCGGTCAGGGGCGCACTACCGTGGACCGGATGATGTGGGTACAGCGGTCCGGTGCACGGTATCCGGGCGGGGACGGAGCGGGCGTCGAGACGCGCCACGCCTTTTCCTTCTCTGGACACTACGACCCGGACAACGTGCGGTTCGGGCTCCTCGTCGCGTGCAACGAGGAGCATCTCGCCCCCGGCGCGGGCTTCGCCGAACACCCGCACCGCGATCTGGAGATCGTGACCTGGGTCGTCGAGGGCGAACTCACCCATGAGGACTCCACCGGCCACCGGACCGTGGTCCGCCCCGGCGACGTCCAGCGGCTGAGCGCGGGCGGCGGCGTACGCCACTCGGAGCGCAACGAGTCCGCGGCGCCGCTCACCTTCGTTCAGATGTGGCTGGCGTCGGGCGCGGTCGGCGCCGAGCCGGAGTACGAGGTCGTCCGCGGCATCGCCGACGGCACCCCGTACGCCCTGGCCCGCGCCGAGGCGGTGCTCCACGTACGGCGCCTCGGCGATGGCGAGCGCACCGCGCTGCCGGACGCGCCGTGGGTGTACGCGCATGTGGTGCGCGGTGCGGTGCGGATCGGGGACGAGACCCTGGCGGCGGGCGACGCGGCCCGCCTCACGGACGCGCGGGACGCGGAGGCGTGCGCGGTGGGGGCGGCGGCGGAGCTGCTGGTGTGGGAGATGCGCGCGGAGCCGGTGTACGGCTAGACGGCTGGGGCCGACCGCGCGTTTCAGGACCGGGAGCGCCCGGCCCAGTACGTGCCGTCGGGGAAGGCGTACTCGGCCAGCGAGGCGTCGTGCATGCGGGCGCTGTAGCCGGGCTGCCGCGGCAGGACGTACGCGCCGTCGAGGACGACGCAGGGGTCGGTGAAGTGCTCGTGGAGGTGGTCCACGAACTCCGTGACCCGGCCGTCGAGGCTCCCCGAGACGGCCACGAAGTCGAACACCGAGAGGTGCTGCACGAGTTCGCACAGCCCCACCCCGCCCGCGTGCGGGCACACCGGAACGCCGAACTTCGCCGCCATGAACAGCACGGCCAGCACCTCGTTGACGCTGCCCAGGCGGCAGGCGTCCAGCTGGCAGTAGTCCAGCGCCTCGGCCTGGAAGAGCTGCTTGAACAGCACCCGGTTCATGCCGTGCTCCCCGGTGGCCACCCCGATCGGGGCCACCGCCTCACGCACCCGGGCGTGCCCGAGGATGTCGTCGGGGCTGGTGGGCTCCTCGATCCACAACGGTGTGAACTCGGCGAGCGCGCGGACCCAGTCGATGGCTTCGGGCACGTCCCAGACCTGGTTGGCGTCGATCATCAGATGGGCGTCGCCGCCGATGACCTCCCGGGCGATGGCGCACCGCCGCACATCGTCCTCCAGGTTCCCGCCCACCTTCAGCTTGACGTGGCGGTATCCCGCGTCGACGGCCTCCTGGCACAGCCTGCGCAGCTTGTCGTCGGAGTAGCCGAGCCACCCGGCGGACGTGGTGTACGAGGGGTATCCGGTCTTCTCCAGCCGCGCGATGCGCTCCTCGCGGGTACCGGCCTGCCGGGTGAGGAGGGCGATCGCCTCCTCGCGGGGCAGGACGTCGGACAGGTAGCGCAGGTCGGCGGCGTCGACGAGTTCGGCGGGCGTCATCGTCGCCAGGAGCTTCCACAGCGGAAGCCCGGCCCGGCGGGCGGCGAGGTCCCAGACCGCGTTCATGACCGCCGCGAGGGCGAGGTGCACGACGCCTTTCTCGGGGCCGAGCCAGCGCAGCTGCGAGTCGGACTGGAGCTCGCGGTAGATGCCGCCGAGGTCGGAGGTGAGGTCCTCGACGTCGCGCCCCAGCAGCGGGCGGGCGCGCTGCTCGGCGGCGGCCACGCACAGGTCGTTGCCGCGGCCGATGGTGAACGTGAGCCCGAACCCCGACAGCTCGGGGTCGCTGGTGCGCAGGACGACGTATGTCGCCGAGTAGTCGCCGTCCTTGTTCATCGCGTCGGATCCGTCGGCCGTCTCCGAGGTGGGGAAGCGGACGTCGAGGACGTCCACGGCGGTGATCGTGGTCATCGGCCCCTGCTCTCTATAGAATCTTGCATATATCTATAGATTGAGGATGGATGTTATATGAAGTCAACCCCGACGACCGAGGTGTACGCCCGGCTGCGCTCCTTGATCATCGGAGGGGAGGTCCCGCCCGACACCAAGATCAATATCGTGGCTCTGGCGCGGGACCTGGGCGTCTCCCAGACGCCGGTGCGCGAGGCGCTTCAGCGCCTGGAGGGCGACAACCTGATCACGTACCAGCCGGGGCGGGGCTACAGCACGACACCGCTGCTCGACCTGCCAGGGCTGCGCGCGCTGTTCGAGTTCCGGCTGCTGGTCGAGCCGTGGGCGGCGCGGGCCGTGGCGGTGGACCGGCTGACCAACCCGGGGGCCGCGCTCGGCCGTCAGCTGGACGCCTTCGAGGGCGCGCTGGCCGGGCGGGAGAAGGGGGAGCCCGATCCGGACGTCAGGGATGTCCGGCAGGAGCTGGTGGCGCACGACGCCGCGTTCCACGCGGCCGTCATCGCGGCGTCGGACAACTCAGTGGTGGCGCAGGCGTACGAGCAGACCCACTGCCATCTGCACACCTTCCGGCTGTACCCCGAGGAGATCGACACGGCCAACACCGTCGTCGAGCACCGGCGGATCAGCGCGGCGATCAGCGGATGCGAGCCGGACGCGGCCGAGGAGGCCATGGCCGATCACATCAGGAGTTCGTTCGAGAGGTTCGCGAGGGCGTTCGCCGACCCTCATGCGGCGAGTGCTCCCCAGGTGCCGCCGCGGCGCTTCCTGGCCTGAGCTGCCAGGAAGCAGCATCACAGCGGGCGGCGGGCTATCGCAGCTCGGCCAGCACCGAGTCGGTGAGCACGGGCCAGACCTCGATCGCCCACGGGCCGAAGGCCCGGTCCGTCAGGGCGACGCAGGCCGCCCGCGCGTCCGGGTCCACCCACAGGAACGTCCCGGACTGGCCGAAGTGGCCGAAGGTGCGCGGCGAGGACGAGGCGCCCGTCCAGTGCGGCGACTTCCCGTCGCGTATCTCGAAGCCGAGCCCCCAGTCGTTCGGCTTCTGGTGCCCGTACCCCGGCAGCACCCCGGTCAGCCCCGGGTACACCACGGACGTCGCCTCCGCCACCGTCCCGGCCGCCAGCAGCCGCGGCGCCTGGAGCTCGGCGGCGAAGCGCACCAGGTCCTCGACGGTCGAGACGGCGTCCTTGGCGGGCGAGCCGGTCAGCTCGGTCGCGGTCATGCCCAGCGGCTCCAGCACCGCCTGCCGCAGATACTCGCCGAAGGGGATGTCCGTCGCCTTGGCGATGTGATCGCCGAGCACCTCGAAACCGGCGTTGGAGTACAGCCGCCGGTCGCCGGGCGCGGCGACCGTCCGGTGCTCGTCGAAGGCGAGCCCCGAGGTGTGGGCGAGCAGATGGCGCACCGTGGCGCCCTCGGGCCCGGCCGCCTCGTCCAGCTCGACCGCGCCCTCCTCGACCGCGACCAGCGCGGCGTACGCGGCGAGCGGCTTGGTCACCGAGGCCAGCGGGAATCTGTGGCCGACCGGGCCGTACGATCCGGCCACGGTGCCGTCCGCGCGTACGACGGCGGCCGCCGCCGTCGGGACCGGCCAGTTCTCGATCATCCGCAGGCTCTCCATGGGGCCCGAGCCTATCGCCGACCAAGATTCCGCCAAATCCGCGCTTGCTTGGAGTGCACTCGAAGCCCATAGCGTTGAGACCGTCGAGGGCTTCGCGCTTCGGCGACGGCTCGGCGACGGCGAGAGGGTGAACGGCATGACCGTGATGGAGCAGGAACTCGATCAGGACCAGGAGCGGGCTCCGGCCTCGGCGCGGCCGCGCTCATGCGTGGGACGCCGCCCGCACCCCCGGCCGACCGGCCAGGACCGGTACACGATCAGCGAGGTCGCCGAGCACACCGGGCTCACGGCGCACACCCTGCGCTGGTACGAGCGGATCGGGCTGATGCCGCACGTGGACCGCACCCACACCGGCCAGCGCCGCTTCACCAACCGCGACCTGGACTGGCTCGACCTCGTCGGCAAGCTGCGGCTGACCGGAATGCCGGTGGCGGACATGGTCCGCTACGCCGAGCTGGTACGGGAGGGCCAGCACACCTACGCCGAACGCGAGGAGCTGCTGACCGCGCACCGCGCGAACGTCCGGGAGCGGATCGCCGAGCTGGAGAGCACCCTCGACGTCCTCGACTTCAAGATCAGCATCTATGCCAACGCCCGGAGGCCGGAGGCTCAGTAGGCCGCATCGTTGGCGTCAGGCGGCGTCATACGAGGTCATGGCGGCAGTCCTGGGCGGCGGCGTGTCCGCAGCGCACCGCCCCGAAGTCGCCGAGGACGATCCGCGCGAAGTTGCGCAACGAGTCCGTGCCCGGGGCGAAGTAGCCGGTGTGGCCGTCGGCGTGGTCCGCGGAGACCACGCGGGCCCCGAAGGCGGCGGCCGTCGGGTCCTTGCCGTGGCCCAGCCCCATGAAGTCGTAGCCGGTCACCCGGCGTATCCAGTCGGAGCCGTCCCGCGCCGCCCACACCCGGGCCTCCGTACCCAGGTCATCGGCGTCGTCCACGCCCATGCCGGGGCTGCCGAGGGCCACCAGATCGGACACCCGGGTGCGGTCCATCGCGGCCGCGGCCGCCCCGCACACCACCGAGCCGTAGCTGTGGCAGAACACGGTGGGCGGCGCGTCCGCTGTCCCCGCCGTGGTCACCGCGAGACCCGCCAGAAAGCGGTCAAGCCGCGGCGCCCCCGCCCTGGCCAGCCGATCGGTCGCCGCGTCAGGGCCGAGCCCGACCGGGGTGGTGTACCCGACCCACGCGACCACGGCCGTACGGGTCCCCGGCTCGTCCCGCGCGAGCTGCGCCCGCAGCGACCGCGCCATCCCGGCGGGGGCGCCGTACCGGTCGTGCGTGCGGTCGAAGGTGGACAGGTCGATGTCCGACCCCGGTACGACGACCGCCGTACGCCGCGCCGTCGCCAGGTCCCCGTACACCTCGGCGACCTGTCCGCGGCCGCGCGGATCGAAGGCCAGGATCTGCCGCCCGGGCGCGAGCAGCGCGTCGTACCGCTCGGCCAGCGCGCTGTCCGGATCCGCCGCCCGCTCCGCGTCCCGCGCCGCCCGGACGGCCCGCGCGTTCGCCGCGTAACGCAGCGCGAGCGGCGCCCCGTCGAGGTTGCCCACGACATCGGGATGCCGGATCACCAGCGCCTGCCGCTGCGCCCGGCCGAGCCCGTCGAAGAACCGCGCGACGCGGTCGGGCGACGCCTTCTCCGGATCCGGCAGCTCCCGCCCGCCCACCGAGTGATCGGCCAGCCACCGCCCGGTCCCCGGCGGCGGCCCCGTGACGGCCTGCTCCTCGTGCGCCACGGTCCACCCGGCCGTCCCCGCCATGACGGTGATGGTGAGCGCCGCTGTGATCAGGCGTCGCGCGTAGTGCCTGGTGCGTAGCGTCTGGGACATGGCCGCGGTTTCCCTCTTCCCCTCGGTGGCGGAGGGAAAGCTAGGGAGCGGACGGGTGGCGAAGCGTCACCCCCCGGTGCCACATCGGATGTCATACCGGGGTAGGGGGTGCGCCGCCCCGTCCTCAGAACCAGATGCGGGACGCCAGCAGCCCCAACTCGGCCCCGGCCGCGTCCCGCCACACCCGCAGCGGTTCGTCGAGGAGTTCTTCCGGTTCCTCGTCGCACAGCCACTCGTCGATCCGGGCCACTACTTGGACGCGCTCGGCCCCCGTGAGGGCCAGCACCCCCTCGACCGTGGGCAGCAAGCGGCGTACCTCGGCGGACGTGAACACCGCGTCGCCCGCCCACCCGGGCAGCGCCGCCGCACGGACGGGGCCGAGGCCGTGGAAGAGGGCCGCGACCGGGTTGCCCTTGCGGACGGACGTGACGTACGGATCGACGCCGTCGTCGAAACGGTCCCACCACTCCATCACGTGCAGCTCGCCGGTCGAATCCATGGCGTCGAAGGCGGAGTCGTCGACCATGCGGAACAGATGCAGCGCCTCCTCGGTGCCGTAGCCGTCGGGCCTGTTCAACGGCACTGCCCCGCCGCCGCGGGCGACGTCCCGCTCCCAGCGTTTCCAGGCGCCCACCGCAAGCGCGCGGGCCGCCGTGGCCTCGATCGCCGGGAGCGCGCGGGGCGCCAACTCCGCGACGTCCTCATCGCCGTACGCCCCCATCGCCCAGAAACTGGACATTCCCATGATCGGTCCCCCGGTTGAGCGCTGTGTCGATCCGTGCGGGCATCGTCCCGCATCCCTCTGACACCGGGGCAGGCGCCGTTCTCGGGCATGGTCCGGGCTGCCTCCTAACCGCCGCTGCCCGGGGTGACCAGGCCCGACTCGTAGGCGAAGATCACCGCTTGGGCGCGGTCGCGGAGGCCGAGTTTGGCGAGGACGCGGCCTATGTGGGTCTTGACGGTCTGTTCGGCGAGGACCAGCGCCTCCGCTATCTCCTGGTTGGACAGGCCGCGCGCGATCAGCTCCAGGACCTCCGTCTCCCGCGGGGTGAGGCTGCTGCGGCGCAGGAGGGAGGCGTTGCGCCGGGGGGCGGGCCGCTGGCGGGCGAATTCGGCGATCAGGCGGCGGGTCACGGACGGCGCGAGGAGCGCTTCGCCCGCGGCGACGACGCGGACCGCCGAGATCAGATCCGCCGGTGGCGCGTCCTTGAGGAGGAAGCCGCTGGCACCGGCGCGCAGCGCCTCGTAGACGTAGTCGTCCACGTCGAAGGTGGTGAGCATGAGCACTTTGGGGCGGTGGGTGACGCCGCGGGGCGGTTCGAGGAGCTGGCGGGCGGCCTCCAGGCCGTCCATCTCGGGCATGCGGACGTCCATGAGGACGACGTCCGGGTGGGTGTTGCGGCTGACGTCCACCCCCTGGCGTCCGTCCGGGGCCTCGCCGACCACGTCGATGTCGCTCTGCGCGGCGAGCAGCGCGGCGAAGCCCGCCCGGACCATGGCCTGGTCGTCAACGATGATCACGCGGATGGTCATGTGTCCGTTTCTTCGGGATCGACGAGGGGGAGCCGGGCGGCGACCCGGAAGCCGCCGTCCGGCAGCGGGCCGGTGTCGAGCGAGCCGCCGACGAGGCGGACGCGCTCGACCATGCCGACGAGACCGTGGCCGGTGCCGCTGGTCTCCAGGGGTTTGGCGGGGCCCTCGGCCGGGGGGCCGTTGACGATGAGGAGGGTCAGCCCGGAGCCGTCCTCGGCCGCCGAGACCGAGACGCGGGTGGCGGCGCCGGGGGCGTGGCGCACGACGTTGGCCAGCGCCTCCTGCACGATCCGGTACGCGGACAGGTCCACGGCCTGCGGCACCGCGCCGAGGCCGGCCACCTCGTCGCCGATGGACAGCTCGGTGGGTATCCCGGCCCGTACCGTCGCCTCGACCAGCTGCGGCACCTGGCGCAGCCCGGGCTGCGGGGTGCGCTCGCCGCGCGTCTCCTCGCTGCGCAGCACGCCCAGCAGCCGTCGCATCTCGGCGAGGGATTCGCGGGCGGTGGCGGCGATGGTGCCGAACTCCCGCTCCGCCTCGGGCGGCAGCCCGCCGATCCGGTACGGGGCGCTGTCCGCCTGGACCGTGATCACCGACATGTGGTGGGCGACGACGTCGTGCAGCTCGCGGGCGATACGGGCGCGCTCCTCCAGTAGCGTGCGGTGGGCCCGCTCGGCCTCGCTGATGGTCTCCTGCTCGGCCAGCCGCCGCTGCACGTCGCCGCGCTCCCGCAGCGCGCCGCCGACCAGCAGCACCACGCCGCTGAGCACGAACAGCAGCACGTTGCTGCCGTCGCTCTTGGTCTGGAACGCCATGCCGAGGGCGAGCCCGGCGCCCCCGGTGACCAGCCACACCGCCACCAGGGTGCGGCGCGGTTCGCGCAGCGCGAGGGCGAGCAGGAGGAAGAGGTAGCCGACGATGGCGGGCGGCTGCCAGGGCCAGACGCGGTGCTGGAGGTCGGAGGTGCCGAGCACCACCAGCGCGGTCGTCACATCGGCGAGGACGACGATCCACCACGCCTGGAGCGGGCGGGTGACCGCCAGCAGCAGCGGCGTGGCCTGGACCAGGCTCAGCAGGGTGGCGATGCCCCCGCTCACCCCGTAGTCGTTGGTCAGGAGTTGGGCGCCGACCGGGACCAGGATCGCGGTGAGGAGCATCGCGACGGCGTACGGCGCCCTGCGCCGCCAGGGCCGGGAGGACCGCGCGAGCAGCGGGGTCGCCGGATAGCTGGGGGTCACCAGGGCCCGGGCCAGGCCGCCCGCCTGCCGCCGGGCGGCCGCGGGCAGGCTCTCGTGCGCGCTGGAGTAGCCGGTCGGGGCGGCGGTCGACGAGGCGGGCGAGGAGGACATGGTCGCCTCAGCGTAGGGTCGGCTTTCCCGGCGCACGTCATACCTGGGAGTCGATTTATGGCTCATACCTGGGTAGGGGGCGCGCCCCCGGCTCCCCCTCCCGGCACCCGGTTCACGGCCCCGCCCTGCGGCCTCGCTCTACAGCTCGGCCAGCAGCTCGGCCTTCTTCGCGCTGAACTCCTCGTCCGTCAGCAGCCCCGCCGTGTGCAGCTCGCCGAGGTGGCGGATGCGCTCGGCGATGTCGGCCGGGTCGCGCCGCGCCTGGGCCGGGGTGCGGGCGGGCGCGGGGGCGCCCTCGGCGCACGGTGCGGGGGCGGACGCCTGTACGGCCTCCAGGACGGCGGCGGCGAACGGCAGCGACTCGTGGACCAGCCCGTACCCCATCCCGAACACCACGGCCGCCGGGTCGTGGTCGGGGCGGCCCGCGGGCTGGTCCTCGGCGCCGCGCGGCACCAGCCGCAGATGGCCGTACCCGCCGCTCTTGGTGGTCGAGCCCTTGGAGCCCGAGGTCTTCGCGCCTGAGGTCTTGGTGGCGGTGGTCTTCCCGGCGGTGGCCTTCTGATCCGGTGCCTCCGGATCGTCCGCCGGAGCCGCCGCCTTCGCGGCCGCGCCGCCCGAGCCCCGGTTCTCGGGCGAGCGCCACTCCACCCCGGCCAGCTCGTCGATCCGGAACCGCTGGTCCCCGGCCTTCCACTTCGCCGACGACGCGCCCGTCCAGAACCAGCGGAACGACACCGCCTTGCCGTCGAAGGACGCCTTGCCGTCGTACGCCTTGAAGGACCGCGGCGCAGCGGGCGCCGCCACCAGATGGGACTCGGCGGCTGTGCCGGCGCCGGGCCCGAGCGCGGCCCGTATCTCCTCGGCGTAGTACTCGGCGAGGGACGCGCGCTCGGCGGGCAGCACCAGACGGTACGGGTCGTACCCCTCTCTGAGCTGCCCGTCGGCGACGTCCATCAGCGGATCGGCGCCGGGTCTGGGCACCGCGCGCAGCACCACTGTTCCGCGTTTACCGGGAGCGAGATCGACCGCGGACAGCGCCTCGTAGGGGATATGCCGTTCGCCGAGCGCCTGGAACAGCTTCGGCGTGCGGATCCCCCGTTCGAAGCGGATGAGCACGGAGTCGGTGTCGAACTCCCAGACGGTCTGAAAACCGGCCAGCACATCACCCATGCGGCTCATCGTATGCGGCGGTGGCCCGCCCGTCCCCCCTTGAGCGCTACGCGCGTCAAACGTCCTCGGGTCGGCCCAGGTCAGCCAGGTCACCCGCGGTCAGCTCAGCCCGTCGGTGCATGCGGCGCCGTCCCCGCAGCTCACGGCCTTGACGCGGCCGACCCCGACCCGGGCGAAGTTGTCGAGGCTGGTGGTGCCCGGGGTGAAGTACCCGGCGTGTCCCTGGGCACCGGAGGCGGACAGTACGCGGGCCCCGAAGCCGGAGGAGAGCGGGTCGGCGCCGTGGCCGAGTCCGCCGACCTCCAGATGCGGGATGTCCTGGATCCAGTCGCCGGAGTCCCGCATCGCCCACACCCGGCGGCCGCTGCCCAGCTCCGAGGCGCGGTCGGCGCGCATGCCGGGGCTGCCCGCCACCGCGATGTCGGTGACCTTGGACGGCAGATCGCGGGCGGCGACCCCGCACACCACCGAGCCGTAGCTGTGGCACATCAGCGAGACGTGGGCGGACTTGGGCAGCCCGCCCACCAGCGCGCGCAGCCGCAGCGCGCCCTGGGCGGCGAGCTTGCCGGTGGCCGCGTCCATGCCGATCCCGGCCGGGGAGGTGTAGTCGGCCCAGGCGATCACGGCGGTCTTGGTGTCCGGGGCCTGGGCGCGCTCGTCGTCGTAGAGGGCGCGGGCCATGCCGACGGTGGCGGTGTACGGGCGGTCGGACTTCTGGAAGGTCAGGATGTTGGTGTCCACACCGGGCACCACGACCGAGACACGGCGGGCGTGGGCGAGGTCGCCGAAGACCTCCGCTGCCCGCCCGGCGCCCGACGGGTCGAACGACAGGATCTGCCGCTTCCCGCTCAGCAGGTCCTCGTACCGGTGCATGCGCCGCCCGGCGTCATGGCGCCCGAGCGGGGTCAGCTCGTTGTTGTGCATGCGGTGGCGCTCGGTGTCCCGGGCCTGGGTCAGCGCGATCCGGTTGGCGCGGTAGCGCAGCGCCGCCGGAGCGCCGTTGAGGTTGCCGACCACCAGCGGATAGCGGTGGACCAGGCGGTCGCGCTGGACCTTGGTCAGCGAGTCCAGCCAGCGGCCGAGGAGGCGCGGCGACGCGTACGGGTCGGGCAGGGCGTGACCGTCGAGGCTGCCGTGGCGCCAGGCGCTGACCGACGCGGAGAGCGGGTCCGACGCTCCTCTGTGGCTCCGTATGGCCGTCCAGCCGGTGGTGGCGAGCAGGACGAACACCACCGCCAGGGCGAGCAGAGCACGCGAGGCGGTGGAACCGGGGGAGGGAGAACCGAGCTCCGAGAAGGAAGTCACCGCGGGACACCCTAGGAGAACCGCGCCCGCAGGTGCCAAATACCGTGACCTAGCTCACGTTTGGGGGCGGTGATTTGGCGGAAGCTTATGTCGGATTTGATGGCTTTCAGGGCTCTTGTCGGTTTTACAGCTCGGTGCGCCAGTTCTCGGCGAGGGCCGGACCGACATGGTCCAGGTGAAACGCGGTGATGTCGCGCAGCGCGTCCGTGGAGTCGTCGTCGCCCGCTCCCCACAGCTTCCCTGCGATCTGAATCACACCGCCGAACATCGCGGTCAGCAGCCGCGGCCGCGGGTCGACGGAGGCGTCGAGGCCCTCGCGGCGGGCGATCTCCGAGGCGATCCGCTCCTCCAGCTCGGCGGTGCGGCGCAGATGGACGGCGAGCAGCGCGGGCGTCGACTCGATCACCCGGTACATCCGCATGTGGAGTTCGGCCGGAACCAGCTGCTCCACGGAGTCACCCATGGTGCTCCACGCGTCGAGCACCGCGCCCCGCAGGGCGGCCAGCGGCGCCTCGTGGGCGGGGCGCGCGCACAGCGCCGCGAAGAAGTGCGACTCCGCCGAGTCCTGGGTGGCGAAGGCCACTTGCTCCTTGTTGGCGAAGTAGCGGAAGAAGGTGCGCTGCGAGACGTCCACCGACTCCGCGATCTCGTCCACCGTCGTGTGGTCGTACCCCTGACAGGTGAACAGATCCAGCGCCGAGCGCACCAGGGCGCCGCGGGTCCGCTGCTTCTTGCGCTCGCGCAGTCCGGTCGGTGGCGGTGCCACCGCCTCGTCCGCTGTCACCGCTCGTGCTCGCTTTCTGTCGCGTTTCGGCAGGCCACCATACCTGTGGCCAATACGACAGAGACCAGCTGATGAATCAGTTTGTCAATTGTCAGACGCTGACATTAGCCTCCGAGCATGACGTCTGAGACCACCGTCGCCGATACGGCGCCGGAACCTCCCATATCGGATCCCCCGAAGGGGCTGCGGGGCCATCCCTGGCTGACGCTCTTCACCGTCGCGATCGGTGTGACGATGGTCGCCCTCGACGGCACGATCGTCGCCATCGCGAACCCGGCCATCCAGAAGGACCTCGGTGCCTCGCTCGCCGACGTCCAATGGATCACCAACGGCTATCTGCTGGCCCTCGCGGTCGCGCTGATCACCGCGGGCAAGCTGGGTGACCGCTTCGGCCACCGGCAGACCTTCCTCATCGGCGTCGTCGGCTTCGCCGCCGCCTCCGCCGCCATCGGCTTCTCCAGCGATGTGGCGCTGGTCGTGGGCTTCCGGGTGCTCCAGGGCCTGTGCGGGGCGCTGCTGATGCCCGCGGCACTGGGCCTGCTGCGCGCGACCTTCCCCGCCGAGAAACTCAACATGGCGATCGGCATCTGGGGCGCCGTGATCGGCGCCTCCACCGCCGCCGGGCCCATCGTCGGCGGGCTGCTCGTCGAGCACGTCAACTGGCAGTCCGTCTTCTTCATCAACCTGCCCGTGGGCATCCTCGCCCTCGTCCTCGGCCTGATCATCCTCGTGGACCACCGGGCCGAGAAAGCGCCGCGGTCCTTCGACCTGCCCGGCATCGTGCTGCTGTCCGGCGCCATGTTCTGCCTGATCTGGGCGCTCATCAAGGCCACCGACTGGGGTTGGGGAAGCTCCAGGACGCTCGGGTTCCTCGGCCTCGCGATCGTCCTCTTCGCCGTCTTCGTGTTCTGGGAGAACAAGACCCGCGAGCCGCTGCTGCCGCTGTCCATCTTCCGCTCGGTGCCGCTGAGCGCCGGGACCGTGCTGATGGTGCTCATGGCCTTCGGCTTCATGGGCGGGCTGTTCTTCGTCACCTTCTATCTCCAGAACGTGCACGGCATGACGCCGGTCAACAGCGGGCTGCACCTGCTGCCGCTGACCGCCACGATGATCGTCTCCTCGCCGATCGCCGGCGCGCTGATCACCAAGCTCGGACCGCGGGTGCCGCTGGTGGGGGCCATGGCGCTCACCGCCGTCTCCATGTTCGGGCTGTCCCGGCTGGAGGTCGGCACCGGCACGCTCGAGATGTCCATATGGTTCGCCCTCCTCGGCTTCGGTCTCGGCCCGGTGATGGTCGGCGCCACCGAGGTCATCGTCGGCAACGCGCCCATCGAGCACGCCGGTGTCGCGGGCGGCCTCCAGCAGGCCGCCATGCAGGTCGGCGGCAGCCTCGGTACGGCCGTCCTCGGCGCGGTCATGGCGGGCAAGGTGGACGACACCCTGCCGGACAAATGGGCCAAGGCCGGGCTTCCGCCGCTGAAGCCCGAGCAGGCGTCCAAGGCGTCCGACGCCGTCGCGGTCGGCATGCCGCCCGCGCCCAAGGGGACCCCGCCGGAGATCCTCGCGAAGATCACGAGCGTCACGCATGACACGTTCGTGTCGGGGATGGGGCTCGCCTTCTCCGTCGCCGCCGTCGTCTCGGTCGTCGCGGCGCTGGTCGCGGCGTTCACCAAGCGCGGTGACAACGCGGAGGCGGGTGGCGGGGGCGTCCACATCTGACGTCTCAGGGTCAAGCCCCCTATCCGGGTGGTCCTCGACCGACCCCGTGGTGGGGACGGGAGCCGGCCGACAGGCTGGCTCCCGTTCGTATGACGACACGGGGAGTGATCCATATGCGCACGACCATCCTGGCCGCGGTGACCCTCGCCCTGGCCTGCGCCCTGACGCCCGCCGCCTCCGCGGTGGCGCCCGGGCCCCGGCTCGGCAGCTGCGCCACGGGGCAGCTGTGCCTCTGGCACAAGGCGGCGTTCACGGGGGCGCGCCAGGTCCATGAGCTGGCCGACACCGACATCGAAAGCTGCGTCCCCCTGCCGAGTGGCGCCTCGGCCGCGTCCCTGGCCAACCGCACGGGGCGCCCGGTGACGGCGTACCAGAGCGCGGAATGCGCCGAGACCGGTGAATTCCGCACCTACCCCACCGGCTCCTGGAGCCCCGAAACGGCCTACCAGGTACGGGCCTTCAAGATCTGGGAGCGGTGACGCGCGGGGGCGGGGCCGGAGGCTTTCCCCACCCCGCCCCTTCCCGTAACCGGGGCTCCGCCCCGGACCCCGGGACTGCCCGGCGCGAGTCAGCCGTGCGCGGGGGCGGGGCCGGGGGGCTTTCCCCCCGCCCCTTCCGATCCCGAACCAGGGGCAAGTCCCTGGACCCCGGGCGGACGGTGCCCCGGGCGGCTGGGGCCGTGGAGGCTTCAGGCCGCGGGCCTCGCGGCTCCGGGACCGGGTCCGGCCCTGGCCTGGTGTGCACGGCGAAGCGCCGGGCGGGCTGGTCTCCCAGCCCGCCCGGCGCTTCGCTCACCGCCGTCGCGAGACGCTTACGCGTCGCCGCCCGCGGGGCCGGGGTCGGCGGCTGCTACGTCGAGGAGCTGGTAGCGGTCGATGGCCTGCTTCAGGACCGAACGGTCGATCTTGCCGTCCTTCGCCAGCTCCGTCAGCACGCCCAGCACGATCGACTCGGCGTCGATGTGGAAGAAGCGCCGCGCCGCGCCGCGGGTGTCGGCGAAGCCGAAGCCGTCGGCGCCCAGCGACTGGTACGTGCCGGGGACCCAGCGGGCGATCTGGTCCGGGACGGCGCGCATCCAGTCGGAGACGGCCACCTTCGGGCCCTCGGCATCCGCGAGCTTGCGGGTGACGAAGGGGACGCGCTGCTCCTCCTCCGGGTGGAGCAGGTTGTGCTCCTCGGCCTCGACCGCGTCGCGGCGCAGCTCGTTCCAGGAGGTGGCGGACCAGACGTCGGCGCGGACGTCCCAGTCCTCGGCCAGCATCCGCTGGGCCTCCAGGGCCCACGGGACCGCGACGCCGGAGGCGAGGATCTGGGCCCGGTGGGTGCCGGACTCGCCCTGCTTGAAGCGGTGCAGGCCCTTGAGGATGCCCTCGCGGTCGACGTTCTCGGGCTCGGCCGGGTGCCGGATCGGCTCGTTGTAGACGGTGAGGTAGTAGAAGATGTCCTCACTGTTCTCGCCGTACATCCGGCGCAGGCCGTCCTGCACGATGTGGGCGATCTCGAAGCCGAACGCCGGGTCGTACGCGACGACCGCGGGGTTGGTCGAGGCCAGCAGCTGGGAGTGGCCGTCCGCGTGCTGGAGGCCCTCACCGGTCAGGGTCGTACGACCGGCGGTCGCGCCCAGTACGAAGCCGCGCGCCAGCTGGTCGGCCATCTGCCAGAACTGGTCACCCGTGCGCTGGAAGCCGAACATCGAGTAGAAGACGTAGACCGGGATCAGCGGCTCGCCGTGCGTGGCGTACGCCGAACCGGCGGCGATCAGCGAGGCCGTACAGCCCGCCTCGGAGATGCCGTCGTGCAGCATCTGCCCGGTCGGCGACTCCTTGTAGGCGAGCAGCAGCTCACGGTCGACGGACTCGTACTGCTGGCCCAGCGGGTTGTAGATCTTGGCCGACGGGAAGAGCGAGTCCATGCCGAAGGTGCGGTACTCGTCGGGCGCGATCGGCACGAAGCGCTTGCCGATCTCCTTGTCCCGCATGAGGTCCTTCAGCAGCCGCACGAAGGCCATGGTGGTGGCGATCTGCTGCTGGCCGGAGCCCTTCCTGACCGCCGCGTACGCCTTGTCGCCGGGGAGCTGGAGCGGCTGCGCGCGCACGACGCGGGTCGGCGCGTAGCCGCCCAGCGCCTTGCGGCGGTCGTGCATGTACTGGATCTCCTCGGACTCCGGACCCGGGTGGTAGTACGGCGGAACGCCGGACTCCAGCTCCTTGTCCGGGATCGGCAGGTGCAGCCGGTCGCGGAAGCCCTTGAGGTCGTCGACCGTCAGCTTCTTCATCTGGTGGGTCGCGTTGCGGCCCTCGAAGTTCGGGCCGAGCGTCCAGCCCTTGACGGTCTGGGCGAGGATCACGGTCGGCTGGCCCTTGTGGGCCTTGGCCGCCGCGTACGCCGCGTAGATCTTCTTGTGGTCGTGACCGCCGCGGCCCAGGTGCAGGATCTGGTCGTCGGTCATGCCCTCGACCATCTTGCGCAGCCGCTGGTCGTCACCGAAGAAGTGGTCGCGGATGTACGCGCCGGTCTCGGTGGCGTACGTCTGGAACTGGCCGTCGGGCGTCGTGTTGAGCCGGTTGACCAGCACGCCGTCGCGGTCCTGGGCGAGCAGCGGGTCCCAGGAGCGGTCCCACACCAGCTTGATCACGTTCCAGCCGGCGCCGCGGAACTGCGACTCCAGCTCCTGCATGATCTTGCCGTTGCCGCGCACCGGGCCGTCGAGCCGCTGCAGGTTGCAGTTGACGACGAAGGTGAGGTTGTCCAGACCCTCGCGGGCGGCCAGGGACAGCTGGCCCAGCGACTCGGGCTCGTCCATCTCGCCGTCGCCGAGGAAGGCCCACACGTGGGAGTTGGAGGTGTCGGCGATGCCGCGCGCCTCCATGTAGCGGTTCATCCGCGCCTGGAAGATCGCGCCGAGCGGGCCGAGGCCCATCGAGACGGTCGGGAACTCCCAGAAGTCCGGCATCGACCGCGGGTGCGGGTAGCTGGACAGCGCGTGACCGAGCTTGGACTTCTCCTGACGGAATCCGTCCAGGTGGTCCTCGGAGAGCCGGTCGAGCAGAAACGCGCGGGCGTAGATACCGGGGGAGGCGTGACCCTGGAAGAAGATCTGGTCGCCGCTGTCCTGGTCCTTGCCGCGGAAGAAGTGGTTGAAGCCCACGTCGTACAGCGAGGCGGACGAGGCGAAGGTGGCGATGTGGCCGCCGACGCCGATGCCCGGGCGCTGCGCACGGGAGACCATCACCGCCGCGTTCCAGCGGGTCGCGTTCAGGACCTTGCGCTCGATCTCCTCGTTGCCGGGGAAGAACGGCTCGTCCTTGGTGGCGATGGTGTTGACGTAGTCCGTGCTGCGCATCTCGGGCACGGCCACTCGCTTCTCGCGGGCGCGCTCGATCAGTCGAAGCATGAGGTAGCGGGCACGTTCCCGGCCTCGCTCATCGACGGCTGCGTCGAGCGAGTCGAGCCACTCCTGGGTCTCTTCGGGATCGAAGTCCGGGACCTGGCTGGGAAGGCCGCCAATGATGATCGGGTTGCGATCTGATCCGGAAGCCACGCTGTTCCTTCGCTTTTCGGTCGTGCTGTGCACGGACATGGATTCGTGCTCTGCTGCTGTCGCGCCGCTCTCCATCGTGTACCTCGGGTGCGGGATACGTCACCTCTACCGAGGGGTAACCCAGACCTGGTGAGACGGGCGCTCAGCGGGCCGGACGGTACCGGTCGGCGTGCGATCGGCGTCGCGACGGCCAAATCGCAACCTTACGCCCACGTCCGGGGGCACCTGCGTACGGCCGTTCGGCTCCGGTCGGCGTAGGGTGTCGATACACACACGTAAGCTGGGCATAACGGAGCAATCCGGGCAGCCGCGCGCCGTTCCGTGCCGTTCCTCCCTGATGGGAGTTGCGTCGACACGTCAACGTTTGGGCGGGATCGCTGGCCGGGTACTTGCGCGATCCGCCCGGCCCGTGTGGACTACGCCCCATGCCTCGCGTACGCGCGCGGGGCGCTGCCAGACTCGAAGAGTGAACGAAAGATGACAGGAGGCAATCCGTGAGCGCGACCGCGGACCACGCGGAGGAGCGGACCAACCCTGCCGCGAGGCTGGGTTTCCAGCCCGAGCAGGTGGTCCAGGAGATCGGCTACGACGACGATGTCGACCAGGAGCTCCGCGAGGCCATCGAGGAGATCACCGGCCAGGAGCTCGTCGACGAGGAGTACGACGATGTGGCCGACGCCGTTGTGCTGTGGTTCCGGGAGGACGACGGCGATCTGACGGACGCGCTGGTGGACGCCATCCAGATGATCGACGACGGCGCACCGGTCTGGCTCCTGACGCCCAAGACCGGCCGTGACGGCTATGTCGAGCCGAGCGACATCAATGAGGCCGCGACCACCGCGGGCCTGTCCCAGACGAAGAGCTTCAACGCGGGCAAGGACTGGACCGGCAGCCGCCTGGTCACTCCGAAGGCCGCCCGTTCGGGCAAGCGCTGAGGCCGAAGGACCTACACAACCGAGCCCCCCGCCGTTCCCTTTCGGCGGGGGGCTCGGCGCGTAGGGTGGGCCGTGATCAGTCGAGACCCAGATGTGAAGGGATGGCTCCCATGGCCATAGAGGTCGGTACGAAGGCCCCGGACTTCGAGCTGAAGAACCAGCACGGCGAGTCGGTCCGGCTCTCCGACTTCCGCGGTGAGAAGAACGTCGTGCTCCTCTTCTACCCGTTCGCCTTCACCGGCGTGTGCACCGGCGAGCTGTGCGCCCTCCGCGACGAGCTGCCGACCTTCGTCAACGACGACGTGCAGCTGCTGGCGGTCTCCAACGACTCGCCCTTCAGCCTGCGGGTCTTCGCCGAGCAGGAGGGTCTGGAGTACCCGCTGCTGTCGGACTTCTGGCCGCACGGCGAGGCCAGCCGCGCCTACGGCGTCTTCGACGAGGAGAAGGGCTGCGCGGTGCGCGGCACCTTCGTGATCGACAAGGAGGGCGTGGTCCGCTGGACGGTCGTCAACGGCCTGCCCGACGCCCGGGACCTCAACGACTACGCCAAGGCCCTCAAGAGCCTGTGAGTCCGGCGGGCGCAAGCCCTGTATCGGACGGGAACCGCTCACTAGGATCGACGCGTTGATCCAGGTGGGAACTCATGGAGATAGGGGCACGCAGTGCTCCTGACGAACCTTAATTGGGAGGACTCGTGGGAGTCAGCCTCAGCAAGGGCGGCAACGTCTCGCTGACCAAGGAAGCCCCTAACCTGACCGCGGTCGTCGTCGGTCTGGGCTGGGACGCCCGTACCACCACGGGCACTGACTTCGACCTCGACGCCAGTGCCCTGCTGACCAACGCCGAGGGCAAGGTCGGCACCGACCAGAACTTCGTGTTCTTCAACAACCTCAAGAGCCCCGACGGCTCCGTCGAGCACACCGGTGACAACATCACCGGTGAGGGCGAGGGCGATGACGAGCAGATCAAGGTGAACCTGGCCGGGGTCCCGGCCGATGTCGCCAAGATCGTCTTCCCGGTGTCGATCTACGACGCCGAGACCCGTCAGCAGAGCTTCGGCCAGGTGCGGAACGCGTTCATCCGCGTGGTGAACCAGGCCGACGGCAACGAGCTGGCCCGGTACGACCTCTCCGAGGACGCCTCCACCGAGACCGCCATGGTCTTCGGTGAGCTGTACCGGAACGGGGCGGAGTGGAAGTTCCGCGCCATCGGTCAGGGGTACGCCTCGGGGCTGCGTGGCATCGCGCAGGACTTCGGCGTCAACGTCTGAACCGGCCCTGGTGGGGCCCGGCCGGGCGGTGAGAGCCGCCGGCCGGGCCCGCCGAGGCCGTCTCGTCCGGCGCCGCACCCCTGCACTCGGCACGTTCGACAGGCGGGAGTGCGGCGCCGGATGCGCGTCGCACCACGTACTACCCCGGGGAGGGACCAGGATCATGGGCGTCACGCTCGCCAAGGGAGGCAATGTCTCCCTTTCCAAGGCCGCGCCGAATCTCACCCAGGTGCTCGTCGGCCTGGGCTGGGACGCGCGCTCCACCACCGGAGCACCGTTCGACCTCGACGCCAGCGCGCTGCTGTGCGAGTCGGGCCGGGTGCTCGGCGATGAGTACTTCATCTTCTACAACAACCTCAAGAGCCCCGAGGGCTCGGTGGAGCACACCGGCGACAACCTCACGGGCGAGGGCGACGGCGACGACGAGTCGCTGCTGATCGACCTCACCAAGGTCCCGCAGCGGGTCGACAAGATCGTCTTCCCGGTCTCGATCCATGACGCCGACGCCAGGCGCCAGACGTTCGGACAGGTCAGCAACGCGTTCATCCGGGTGGTGAACCAGGCGGACGGCCAGGAGCTGGCCCGCTACGACCTCTCCGAGGACGCCTCGGGCGAGACTGCGATGATCTTCGGTGAGGTCTACCGGTACAACGGTGAATGGAAGTTCCGTGCGGTGGGGCAGGGGTACGCGTCGGGGCTCCGGGGCATCGCTCTAGACTTCGGGGTCAACGTTTCGTAAAGCCGCGTACAAGGCGCGGGGGAGACCGTACGTAGAAGGATTGGGTTGCCAGTGCTCCTCAAAACCTTTGGTTGGTCGTTCGCCGTCACGGCGATCGGTCTGGCCTTGGCCGGCGTGCTCTGGGGGTGGAAGGGGCTCGCGATCGTCGGGATCCTCTCGATCCTGGAGATCTCGCTCTCATTCGACAACGCGGTCATCAACGCGGGCATCCTGCGGAAGATGAATGCCTTCTGGCAGAAGATCTTCCTGACCATCGGCATTCTCATCGCCGTCTTCGGCATGCGTCTGGTCTTCCCGGTGGTCATCGTCGCGATCACGGCGAAGCTCGGGCCGATCGAGGCCGTGGACCTCGCGATCAACGACAAGGAAAAGTACGAACACCTGGTGACGGGCGCCCACCCGGCGATCGCGGCCTTCGGCGGGATGTTCCTGCTGATGATCTTCCTCGACTTCATCTTCGAGGAGCGCGACATCCGCTGGCTGGGCTTCCTGGAGAAGCCGCTGTCCAAGCTCGGCAAGCTGGACACCTTCTCGGTCGTCATCGCGCTGGCCGTGCTGCTGGTCACCGCCACCACCCTCGCCACCGACGTGGCCCACGGCGGCGGCGACAAGAGCGCGACCGTGCTGCTGTCCGGGGTCGCCGGTCTGATGACGTACCTGATCGTCGCCGGCGTGTCCGCCTTCTTCGAGGACAAGCTCGAAGAGGACGAGGAAGAGGACGAGGAAGCGGGCGAGGCCGAGGCCGACGAGAAGAAGCCCGAGCGCGGCAGCAGCGGCGCCACGGTGGTCGGCCTGGCGGGCAAGGCCGCGTTCTTCATGTTCCTCTACCTCGAGGTCATCGACGCCTCGTTCTCCTTCGACGGCGTGATCGGCGCCTTCGCGATCACCAACGACATCTTCGAGATGGCGCTGGGTCTGGGCATCGGCGCGATGTACATCCGTTCGCTGACCGTCTACCTGGTCCGCCAGGGGACCCTGGACGACTACGTCTACCTGGAGCACGGCGCGCACTACGCGATCGGCGCGCTGGCCGTGATCCTGCTGGTCACCATCAAGTACGAGATCAACGAGGTCATCACCGGCGTGGTGGGCGTCGCCCTCATCGGCGCCTCGTACTGGTCCTCGGTCATCCGCAACCGCCGCGAGGCAGCCGGCGGCGGAGCCGGATCAGAGGAGAAAACGGAAGTCACGTCCGGAGTCTGACCTCCGGGGTGTGACGCACCGGCGTTTGAGGAACGCTCTGAAGCGGGGCGGCCGAGGTCTTCCGACCTTCCGGCCGCCCCGTCGCGGTTGAGCAGCTTTGAGGCAGTGGGAGCCACGAAGGGTGGGGGTGCGCACGATGGCGTTCTGGAGCAACTGGGGGCGGTCCGCGTGGCGCGAGTTCGAAAGCGGCGACGCGAGCGGCGCGGTCGAGCTGACCAAGCGGAACTCGGCCATCTCCTTGACCAAACAGGGCGCCGCCAGCGGCAACCTGCGGATCAATCTGTCCTGGCAGATGCGCACCTCGGACTTCAACAGCAAGGGGCCCAGCCTGCTGCGCCACCCGCTCCAGATGTTCAAGCCGCAGGTGGTGCAGGCCCAGGGACCCGCCATGGTCAACGTCGACCTGGACCTGGCGGTCATGTACGAGCTGAAGAGCGGCTCCAAGGGCGTGGTCCAGCCACTCGGCGACTTCTTCGGCAACCTCAACGAGGCGCCGTACGTCAAGCTCAGCGGGGATGACCGGTTCGGCTCCGGCATGGGCGAGACGATCTACATCAATCTGGACCACAAGGACGACATCAAGCGTCTGCTCGTCTTCGTCTACATCTACGACGGCACCCCCGCCTTCGACCGTACGCACGGCATGGTCACGCTCTACCCCAGCAACGGTCCGCGGGTGGAGATCGCGCTCGACGAGCGGGCCCCGCAGGCCCGCTCGTGCGCCGTGGTCATGCTGGAGAACATCAAGGGCGAGATCGTCGTGCGGCGCGAGGTGAAGTACGTGTACGGCTTCCAGGCCGAGCTGGACCGGCTGTACGGATGGGGTCTCCAGTGGGGCCGCGGCTACAAGTCCAAGGTGTAGCCGCCGACCCTGCCGCCTCTGTTGCCCCTAGCGGTTCTGGAACTGCGGCCCCTGCGGCGGCAGCGTGAAGTTCGGGTCGGGGAAGGGCATCGGCAGCGGCGGCGGGGGCGGCGGATCGGTCCGCTGCACCTGCTGCGGATAGCCGTACGCGGGCGGCTGCGGGTAGCCGTAACTCGGCTGCTGGGGGTAGCCGTAAGCGGGCTGCGCCGGGGGCTGGGCGGGCGGCTGCGGATAGGCGGGTGCCGGGGCGTGCGGCTGCGCCTGCGGCGGTACGGGCGCCTGCGGCGGCAGGTAGTAGTCGCCGTCGTCCGTCGCGCCCGTCGCGGCGATCGCGGCGGCGGCCTGGGTGGCGGAGAGCGGCTGGGTCGCCTGCGGGTCCCAGGGGTCGGGCTGCGGCTGCTGCGGCGGCAGGGCCGCCGTCTCGGCCTGGCTCGGGGTCGGCGCGGCGGGCGGTTCGGCGGCCTCCGGCTCCTCGGCGCCCGCTCCGGTGCCCTGGCCCGTACCGCCGTTGTCCGCGGCCTCGCCGTCGTCCACCGAGATGCCGTACTCCGTGGCCAGCCCGACCAGCCCGGACTCATAGCCCTGCCCCAGCGCGCGGAACTTCCAGCTGTCCCCCCGCCGGTACAGCTCGCCGCAGACCAGCGCGGCTTCCTTGCCGGTCTCCGGAAGCACCGCGAAGATCGCCAAGGGCTCCTCGGAGGCCGACGGCGACGCGTCGTACAGCAGGAGGCTCAGATCCCGTACCTGACCGAAGGTGCCGCCGTCCGCGGACGCCGCCAGCACCACCCGGTTCACCTGGGTCTCCAGACCGGTCAGATCGGCCTCGATGGTGTCCGTCAGCCCCTCGGGCGTCCGCTTCTTGGGCAGGTGCCGGACCAGGCCGGAGGGGTGCCGTGGCTGGTTGTAGAAGACGAAGTCCTCGTCCGAGCGCACGCGGTCGTCCCCGCCCAGCAGCAGCGCCGAGGCGTCGACGTCCGGCACGTCCGTGCCGGGGGTCCAGCGCAGCACCGCGCGTATGGCCGTGGCGTCGAGCGGGATGTTCGATCCCTTCAGCATCGCGTGCGTCATGGCCGTAATCCTGCCCTCCCGCCGGGTGCCGCGACAACGCAGGGGGCGTGGCGGGCTTGAGGGGATGTGGCAGGACGGGCATGCCGGATACCGGAGCGACGCACAGGAGTTACGTGATTTTCACGGCCTTGGGGAACTTTTGACCCGGGCTCGGACGTACGATAATCGGCCACCCGAGGGTCGTGTGGCCCGGGTGGGGAAGCGGCAGTGCGGGGAGAAACATGCGGCATTTTGGACATCTGCCGGACGAGGCGCGGACACGCCTCTTCCATCAGCAGCCCGTCGAATTCTCGGTCGACTCACCGGCCCGGATTCTCGCCGTCGCCCTCGGCGCCACGCTCTACAGCCCCGCCACCCGGGCGGGCCTCGCCGAGGACATCGTCAAACAGGCAGGTCGGGGCGTTGTCTCCATGGTGCTGTGCCTGGAGGACTCGATCGATGACGCCGAGGTGCCGGGCGCCGAGGAGAACCTCGTGCGGCAGTTCACCGCCCTCGCCGGGCGCGGCACGGACGCCGATCTGCCGCTGCTCTTCATTCGGGTCCGCGCCCCCGAGCAGATCGTCGATCTTGTCCGGCGGCTCGGACCGGCCGTTCGGCTGCTGTCCGGATTCGTACTCCCCAAGTTCACCGAGGAGCGGGGCGTTCCGTTCCTGGAGGCGCTGATATCGGCCGAAAACCGTGAGGTGGCCGAGGTGTTGGGGGACCGGCGGCTGTATGCGATGCCGGTCCTGGAATCGCCCGAGCTGATGCACCGCGAGACCCGCACCGAAACCCTCGCCGGGATCGGCCGGATCGTCGACAAGTACCGGGAGCGGGTGCTCGCGCTGCGGCTCGGGGTGACCGACCTGTGCTCCGCGTACGGGCTGCGCCGGGCGCCCGACATGACCGCGTACGACGTCCAGCTCGTCGCCTCCGTCATCGGCGACGTGGTGAACATGCTGGGCCGGGCCGACGGCACCGGATTCACCGTCACCGGCCCTGTGTGGGAGTACTTCAAGCAGCACGAGCGCATGTTCAAACCGCAGTTGCGGCTCAGCCCCTTCTCCGGGCGCGCCGAATCGCTGCGCGCCGCGCTCATCGAGCACGACATGGACGGGCTGCTGCGCGAGATCGAACTCGACCGGGCCAACGGGCTGCTGGGCAAGACCTGCATCCACCCCACCCATGTCGCCCCGGTGCACGCCCTGTCCGTCGTCAGCCACGAGGAGTTCAGCGACGCGGTGGACATCCTCGAACCCGAGCGGGGCGGGGGCGGTGTGCTGCGCTCGTCGTACACCAACAAAATGAACGAGGTGAAACCGCATCGGGCCTGGGCCGAGCGGACCCTCCAGCGCGCCGAGGTCTTCGGCGTCGCCCGGGAGGACGTGAGCTTCGTGGAACTGCTGGCCGCCGGCCTGCGGACCGCGTGAGCCCTACGAGAGGAAACGAGGCAGATCAGCGTGGTGTGGTCGGGACAGTGGGTCGCGGACCGGCTCGGCGTACGGCTCGACGGCGACGGGCGGCTGCCCGAGCTGCTCGGGCTCGCGCTGCGGCGCAACCCCAAGCGGGCGCATCTGCTCGTGTCCAACGTGCTCGGCAAGCACGTCCCCCAGCGTCCCGCCGCCGTCCACGGCGTGGGCGTGCGGCTCGGGCAGCGGGTGCGCGCCCTGCTGGGCGACGAGGCGGCCGCCCACGCCGTCGTCCTCGGCTACGCCGAGACGGCCACCGGCCTCGGCCACAGCGTCGCGGACGGCCTGGCCCTCGCCCCGTATCTGCACTCGACCCGCCGCCCGGTCGCGGGCGTGCCCACGGTGGGCGGCTTCGAGGAGGAGCACAGCCACGCCACGTCCCACCTGCTGCTCCCGGAGGACTCCCGGCTGCTGGCCACGGACGGCCCGCTGGTCCTGGTGGACGACGAGTTCTCGACCGGCCGCACCGTCCTCAACACCATCGCCGCCCTCCACCGACGCTTCCCCCGCGACCGCTACGTGGTGGTCGCCCTGGTCGACATGCGCTCCCCCGAGGACCGCGCCCACCTGGACGCCTTCGCCTCCGACCTGGGCGCCCGAGTGGACCTCGTCTCCGCCGCCACCGGCACGGTCCACCTCCCGGCCGACGTCCTCACCCGCGGCCGCGCCCTGGTGGCCGCCCACGAGCCCTCCGCGCCGGACGCGGGAGCGGACCGGGCCGACGGTGCCTCGGCCGTCCCGGGGGCCGTCCCCGCGCCCGTGCGGGTCGAGCTGGGCTGGCCCGGGGGGCTGCCGGACGGTGGGCGGCACGGCTTCACGCCCGCCCACCGCGCCCGCCTGGAGGCCGCGCTCCCGGCCATGGCGGCACGCCTCGCGCAGGCGCTGACCGCCGCCCCCGGCGCCGCGCCCCGGCGCGTGCTCGTGCTCGGGTTCGAGGAGCTGATGTACGCGCCGCTGCGGCTCGCCGGGGCGCTGGACGACGCGCTCGGCGGGGCCGACGGCGCCGAGGTGCGGTATTCGACCACCACGCGGTCGCCCGTGCTGGCCGTGGACGACCCCGGCTATGCGATCCGTACCGGGCTCACCTTCCCCGCCCATGACGCCCCCGCCGACGGGCCCGGGCCGCGCTACGCGTACAACGTGGCGCCCGGCGCCGACCCCGCGCGCCGCTTCGACGCGGTCGTCGCCGTCGTCGACTCGGCCGCCGACAGCCCCGCGCTGCACGCCCCCGACGGGCTGCTCGCGCGGCTGGCCGCGCACACCGACCGGCTCCTGCTGGCCGTGGTCCCCTCCCACGTACCACCACCCCCCGCAGCCCCCGCCCCCGCTCCCGTCCCCGAACGGCAGGCTTCCTCCATGCACCGACCGCCGCCCGAGCCCCTGCGCGGCCCCGCGTTCTCGTCATACGCCGCCGACGACGTCGGCTGGCTGCTCCAGGACTTCTCCCACGTCACCCTCGAGGCCCCCACCGAGGAGCGCGAGGAGGCGATCCAGAGCGGCGGGGCGCACTACGCCGAGTCGCTGCCCGTCGAGTACCAGCCCAGCGAGGAGTACCAGGAGCTGTTCCGGGCCGCGCTCGCGGCCTCCGCCGGCCGGATCGCCCGCGCGGTCGGCGCCGTCACCGAGACCGTGCTCGCCGAGCGCTCCCCGCGCCCCGTCCTCGTCTCGCTCGCCCGCGCCGGCACCCCCGTCGGGGTGCTGATGCGCCGCTGGGCGCGCCACGCGCACGGGCTCGACCTGCCGCACTACGCGATCTCCATCGTGCGCGGCCGCGGCATCGACACCGCCGCGCTGCGCTGGCTGGCCGACCACCACGACCCGGCCGATGTCGTCTTCGTCGACGGCTGGACGGGCAAGGGGGCGATCACCCGCGAGCTGTCGGACGCCCTCGCCCCGTACCCGGACTTCGACCCGCGGATCGCCGTCCTCGCCGATCCGGGCCGCTGCGTGGAGACCTACGGCACCCGCGACGACTTCCTCGTCCCCTCCGCGTGCCTCAACTCGACCGTCTCCGGGCTGATATCGCGCACCGTGCTCCGCGCCGACCTCGTCGGCCCTGACGACTTCCACGGCGCGAAGTTCTACCGCGAGCTGACCGGTGTGGACCTCTCCGGCGAGTTCCTCGACGCCATCGAGGCCCGCTTCGAGGAGGTCGCCGACGGCGTGGCGGCCGACGCGAAGGAGCTGGCCGCCGCCGACCGCGCCCCGACCTGGGAGGGCTGGCGGGCCGTCGAGCGGATCAGCGAGGAGTACGGCATCCACGACGTCAACCTCGTCAAGCCGGGCGTCGGCGAGACGACACGCGTACTGCTGCGCCGCGTCCCGTGGAAGATCCTCGCGAAGCGGGGCGCGGGCGCGGACCTGGACCACGTACGGCTGCTCGCCGAGCAGCGCGGGGTGCCGGTCGAGGAGACCGGCGACCTGCCGTACACCTGCGTGGGGCTGATCCACCCGCGCTACACACGAGGCGCCACGGGCGCGGACGGCAAGGCGGTGGCGGCGAGATGACCATGTCGGTATATGCGGTGGAGGCGGCCCGATGACCGTTCTGGTGGCAAGCGACCTCGACCGTACGCTGATCTACTCGGCGGCGGCGCTCGGCCTTGAGATGCCCGACGCGGAGGCCCCCCGGCTGCTGTGCGTCGAGGTGTACGAGGGCAAGCCGCTGTCGTACCTGACGGAGACCGCGGCCGGGCTGGTCGCGGAGCTGGCCCGTACCGCCGTCTTCGTCCCCACGACCACCCGCACCCGCGAGCAGTACCGCCGCATCCACCTCCCCGGCCCTGAACCCCGCTTCGCGATCTGCGCGAACGGCGGCCATCTGCTGGTCGACGGCGAGTCCGACCCCGAGTGGCACGCGGGCGTGCGCGGCGCGCTGGCCGACGCCTGCGCGCCCCTGGAGGAGGTCCGCGCCCACCTGACCGCCACCGCCGACCCGTCCTGGCTGCTCAAGGAGCGGATCGCGGAGGACCTGTTCGCGTACCTGGTCGTGGAGCGGAAGCTGCTGCCCGACGAGTACGTCAAGGAGCTGGCGGCGTGGGCCGAGCCGCGTGGCTGGACCGTCTCGCTCCAGGGCCGCAAGATCTACGCCGTCCCGAAGCCGCTCACCAAGAGCGCGGCCGTCGCCGAGGTCAAGCGCCGCACCGGCGCGGACGAGGTGCTCACCGCGGGCGACTCGCTCCTCGACGCCGACCTGCTGGAGGCCGCCGACCACGCCTGGCGCCCGGGCCACGGCGAACTGGCCACCGAGGGCTGGACGGCACCGCACGTCACGGCGGTCGAGGAGCAGGGCGTCGCGGCGGGCGAGGCGATCGCCCGCGCCCTGTCCGAACAGGCCGCCCTGCACCGGGCGAAGGCCCGCCGCGAGGTCATCCGCGCCGTTTCCCGCGGCCGGGGCTGACCAGCCGCCGTACGAACCGGGTGGCGGCGAAGCCGAGCGCCGCGAGCACGGCGGCGCCCAGCACGGCCTTGGAGTACACCGAGACGTAGTCCGTCACCCGGTGCCAGTTGTCGCCGAGCGCGTAACCGGCCAGCACGAAGGCCGCGTTCCAGATCAGACTGCCGAGGGTGGTGAGGGCGAGGAAGACCGGCACCGGCATCCGCTCGATCCCGGCCGGTACCGAGATCATGCTGCGGAAGATCGGGACCATGCGGCCGAAGAAGACCGCCTTGGTGCCGTGCCGCTGGAACCACCGCTCGGTCCGGTCGACGTCGGCGGCCTTGACCAGCGGCAGCCGCGCCGCGATCGCGCGGGTCCGGTCCCGGCCGAGCAGCGCGCCCGCCCCGTACAGGGCGAGCGCGCCGACGACAGAACCGGCCGTGGTCCACAGCAGCGCCGCGTACAGGCTCATCCGCCCCTGACCCGCCGCGAACCCGGCGAGCGGCAGGATCACCTCGCTGGGCAGCGGCGGGAACAGGTTCTCCAGTGCGATGGCGGCGCCCGCGCCCGGCGCCCCGAGAGCGTCCATGAGGCCGGTGGCCCAGTCGGTGATGCGATCGGTCATGCCACCGAACGCTAGGAATCGGCACGCCCGCCGGACCATGAGGCGGCCCGCCCGCTCGTACGGGCCCGCACCGCACCCGCACCCTGCGGAAATCCTCAGTGTGCGGGCGGGCGGCGACGGCTAGCGTTGCGGTCCATGGGGAAGGCGCGGTCGACGTGGTTACGGCACGGGCTGCGGCTGGTGGCCGGGCTGCTGATCGGCGCGGGCACCGCCGTGGCCGAGCTGCTGTTCACCGTGGCCGCCGGGCTGACCCTGCTGTGCGTCACCACCCGCCCGCGCGCCCGCACCCGCGCGCTGCGCCCGCTGACGGCGACCGCCCGGTGGCTCACCGAGGCGGAACGCCGCAGGCTGGCCCGCTTCCTCGACGCCGACATCACCCCTGACCACGGCGGCGAGCAGGCGCTGCGCTACCTCGCCACGCGCTGGGCGCTGGGCCTGCTCGGCGGCGTGGTCCCGGTGCTGGCCGCGATCGGCGCCGGATCCGGCTCGCTGCTGCTGTGGGGCGTGCCGGTGCTCGGCGGCGACCACTGGTTCGACCTGGTCATGACCGGGATCGGCGGCGTGGTCCTGTTCATCCTCGCCGCCCAGGGCGTCGTGGCGGTCGCGTCCTGGGAGGGGCTGCTCGCCCGGCAACTGCTCGGCCCCAGCCCGCAGGACGCCCTGCACCACCGGATCGAGGAGCTGGCCACCAGCCGCGCCGGGGTCGTGGACGCCGTGGATGAGGAGCGGCGGCGCATCGAACGCGACCTGCACGACGGGGTGCAGCAGCGGCTCGTCGCGCTCGGCATGCTGCTGGGGCGGGCGCGCCGCAGCCAGGACGCGGACCGGGCGCACACGCTGCTCGTGCAGGCCCATGAGGAGAGCCGCCAGGCCCTCAGCGATCTGCGCGAGGTGGCGTGGCGCGTCTACCCGGCCGCACTGGACGAGGCCGGGCTGCGGGTGGCGCTGGAGGGGGTGGCGGAGCGGTCGGCGATCCCGGTGCGGCTGGAGTACGGGCTGACGGCCGAGCCGGGGACGACGGTCCGTACGGTCGCGTACTTCGTCGTCTCCGAGGCCGTGACGAACGCGGTCAAGCACTCGGGCGCGTCCCGCGTCGACGTCGCGCTGACGCACGACCCTGCCGACAGCCTCCTCGTACGGATCACCGACGACGGCACCGGCGGCGCCGACCCGGCGGGCGGCGGTCTGCTCGGGCTGGCGCGCCGGGCCGCAGCGCTCGACGGCCGGCTCCGGGTGGTCAGCCCGCCCGGCGGCCCCACCACCATCACCGCGGAGCTGCCATGCCTGCCCCCTTGCGCGTAATCCTGGCCGACGACTCGACCCTGCTGCGCGAGGGCCTGGTGCGGCTGCTCGCCGACGAGGGCCACGAGGTGGTGACCGCGGTCGGCGACGGTACCGCGCTGATCGAGGCCGTGGACCGGACCCCGGACGTGGACGCCGTCGTCGTGGACGTCCGCATGCCGCCCACCCACACCGACGAGGGGCTGCGGGCGGCCCTGGAGATCCGGAGCCGCCACCCGGCGGTCGGGGTGCTCGTCCTGTCGCAGTACGTCGAGAAGCGGTACGCGACCGAGCTGCTGAGCGGCCCGGGTGAGGGCGTCGGCTATCTCCTCAAGGACCGGGTCGTCCAGGTCGACGAGTTCCTGGACGCCCTGGAGCGGGTCGCTGCGGGCCGCGCCGCGTTCGACCCCGAGGTCGTCCGGCGGCTGCTCTCCCGCAGCACCCACACCGATCCGCTCGCCCGGCTCACCCCGCGCGAGCGCGACGTGCTCGACGCGATGGCCCAGGGCCACGCCAACGCCACCATCGCGGAGCGGCTGCACGTGTCGCGCAGCGCCGTCGAGAAGCACATCAACGCGATCTTCGACAAGCTCGAACTCCCCGGCAGCTCGGGATACTCCCGCCGCGTTCTGGCGGTACTGCGCTACCTGGGAAGCTGAAATAGGGAAGCGGTCCGGACCCGGATGGGGAGAGACTGAACCATGGCCGAGACCAAGAGCACCCCGATCACCAGCGAGCTGTACGGCTACATGCTGGCCCACAACCCGCCGCTCGACCCCGTACAGCGCGACCTGGTCGAGGTGACCCACGCGAAGCTGCCGGAGTACGCCGGGATGCAGTCCGCCGAGGAGCAGGGCCCGCTGCTGGCGTTCCTGGTGCGGCTGACCGGCGCCCGCCACATCGTCGAGGTCGGCACCTTCACCGGCTTCTCCGCGCTGTCCATGGCGCAGGCCCTGCCCGCCGACGGCACGCTGGTCGCCCTCGACGTATCGGACGAGTGGACCGCGTACGGGCGTCGGGCGTGGGCCGAGGCGGGCGTCACCGACCGCATCGACCTGCGCATCGCGCCCGCCCTGGACTCCCTGCGCGCGATGCCCGCCGAACCGCACATCGACCTGGCCTACCTCGACGCGGACAAGGGCAACTACATTCCGTACTGGGAGGAGCTGGTGCCGCGGCTGAACCCGGGCGGGCTGATCGTCGCGGACAACGTCTTCTACCACGGGGATGTCGTCGACCCGGAGGCCACCGGGGGCGGCGCCGCGATCAAGGCGTTCAACGACCATGTGGCGGCCGATGACCGCATGGAGGCGGTCATGCTCACGATCGCCGACGGCCTGACCCTGGCTCGCCGCCGCTGACCTGCCGCTAAGCGCTGCGGTGGCGGCGGGGCAGACGGGGCCGGTGGCGGTGCCGCCCGGGCGGGGCCGCCTCGGCCGGGGCCCCTTCCCCGGGCCCCCGGTCCAGCTTCCCCCACTTGCCCGGCGGCTGCGCGGGCTCGACGTGCTGTGCGGGCTCGCCGGGGTGTACGGGTTCGCCGGGGCGTAGGCCCTGCTCCGCACCGCCCTCCGCGGCCAGCCGCCGGGCGGCCATGACCTCGCGCGCCCGGGCCTCGCGCTCGGCCTGCTCTGGGTGGCGGGAGATCCAGTACGGGTTGTCATGCGGCAGCTTGCTGCTCACCCTCCCGTACATCCCGAACCACATCAGCATCAGGCCCACCACAAAGCTGAACAGCACGTTCTGAAGCCGGAAGGCCAGGAAGTTGAAGCTGGTCTCCAGCAGCGCGAGATTGACGAATCCGCTCAGCAGGAAGAGCAGCCCGAGCACGATGTTGAGTGTCGAGGCGAAATTGCCGCCGATGACCATGCCGATGAACAGCAGCCCGCCGATGGCGATCGACAGCACGCTCAGCGCGCCGTCGGTGTTCAGCCCGGCCACCGTCGCGCCGCCGGTGTCGAAGAACCCGATGTTGTGGGTCAGCCCGAGGACTCCGAAGGCGACCAGGACCAGGCCCATCAGCCCCGCACCGATGCGGTAGACCCGGCTCAGCCGGTGGTCGACCGGCAGGTGCTCATCCAGCTTGGTGTGCCCGCCGATCCGCTCCGGAAAGTACCGGGCGGTGCCCGCGGGGTGAGGACCGATGGGGGAGGGACGGCCGGTAGCCATGTCGGCCTCCTAACCGGCGAGGCCGTACCCGCGCTGGGTACGCGGGGGTACGTTCCGTATTACGCACCCCCGATGACGTACCTCCCAGGATCAGCCGCAGCACCCGCCCCCGCAACACCCGCCCCCACCACCGGCGGGCGCCGCCGGTGCGGAGGAGGACGCCGAGCCGCCCGTGACGGCGACGGCCGACAGCAGCTTCACCGTGTCGTCATGCCCCTCCGGGCACGAGGCGGGCGCCGAGGACTCGGCCATGGGCCGGTTGAGCTCGAAGGTGGTCCCGCAGGCGCGGCAGCGGTATTCGTAGCGAGGCATGTCAGGAGCATAACCATCCCGACCGCCCCCGATACCCGATTCAGTGCCCTGCCGCTCAGTGCCCCGCCGTCGCCCCGCCGCCACGCTCGTCGCGGATCTCCTGCACGACCCGGGCGGCCGTCTGCCGGACCGACTCCGTCTCGGTCAGGAAGTGCCACCAGTCCGGATGCCGCCCCTCCAGCCCCGCGATCGCCCGCTCCAGCCGCGCCACCGCGTCGTCCAGCGGGCGGGCGTGGCGCGGATCGGGCGTGCTGCGCCCGGCCATCGCCAGCCGCTGTGCGTCGCGGATCGCGAAACGGGTGCGTTCGACCTCGTGGTCCTGGTTGTACGACACCTCGTCCAGCCGCCGCAGCCGGTCCCCGGCCGCCGACACCGCCTCGTCCGTGGTGTTCAGCAGCGCCCGTACCGTACCGAGCAGGGCCGTGGCGTCCGGCCAGCGCTGCTCCTCGCGCGCCGTCCGCGCCTCGCCCAGCTTCGCCTCGGCCTGCGCCACGTCCCGCGCCGCCTGCCCGGGCACCGACTGGAGATCCTGCCAGCAGGCCGCGCTGTAGCGGCGGCGCAGCTCGCTGAGCACCGGCTCCACCCCGGCGGCCCGGGTGGTGATCGCCTGGGCGCGGGTACGCAGCGACACCAGCCGCCGGTCTATCTCGGCCGCCCGCTCCGGCAGCCGCTCCGCCTCCCCGCGCACGGCCTCCGCCCGCCGCAGCACATCGTCCGCGCGCCGGATGGTCTCCTGCACGCCGTGCTGCCCGGCGCCCTGGTTCAGCTTGGTCAGCTCCGGCGAAAGCGCCGCCAGCCGCGCCGCGAGGTCGTCCGCCCGCAGCCCGGAGCCGCGCACCTCGTCCAGCGCGTTGGTGGCCGCCAGCAGCGCCTGCCGCGCCCGCTCCACCGCCGGCGCGAGCCGCGCGAGCTGTGTCTCGGCCTGCTGGAGCAGCGACCCGAGCCCCTGCCCGAACCGGTCCAGATCCGCCTTGGTCCGCCGCAGCTCGTCCCTGGCCCGCGTCAGCTCCGCCCGCGCCCGCCCGGCCGCCGCCCCGTCCAGCCCGTCCCGGTCCAGGTCATGCGCGTCCACGGCGGTGATGTACTCGTGGCTGACCTGGTCGATCCGCTGTCCGAGCGCCGCGAAGTCGGCGGCGGCCCGCCGGGCGGCGGGGGAGTCGTCCACCGCCGTGATCGTCTCGATCGAGATCCGCAGATCCCGCTGCGCGGTGTCCAGCTCGTAGAACGCGGCCGCCGCGGCATCCTTCGCCGCCTGCGCCTCCGCCCGCTGGCTCTCCCCGCGTCCCCCGAACCACCGCCGCGCAGGTGTCGCCGCCACTTACCTCTCCCATTGGATCGCCCGGGCCCGGATGTCATTCTCCCACCCACCAGGGACGAACACAGAGGTCGGTACGGTTCGCGTCCCCGGCTTTCTTCCCACCGCGAGCGGATTGCGGCGCCACCCCGCGAACAAGGTAGGCTGACAGCTCCCCCAGGGCGCATAGCTCAGCGGTAGAGCGCTGCCCTTACAAGGCAGATGTCGGCGGTTCGAATCCGTCTGCGCCCACCACCACGAAGACCCCCAGCCGGTCCCGGCTGGGGGTCTTTGACATCTGCCGCTGATGCCACGGGCTTCTGAAGATCGCTGTCAGCAGGGCGTGGCTCGGCTCAGCGCGGCAGCGCGCCGGGACCGGTGTCGGGGACGATGAACCCCCGAACCGGCCGGGCCTCGGACGGATCCTGCTCGGAGGCGTCCGCCTGAGCCCGACGCATGGCCGCGACCAGCTCGGCGTACTTCGGGTCGATCCACTCCATCAGTGACCTCCTTCCGGCCCGCAGCCTACGCGGGTCAGCCCTTGGGCTTGGGGATGATGACGATCGGTCCGCTGTCGTCCGAGTGCTGGCAACCGGCCGCGACCGGGATGCTCGGGTCGGTGGGCGCCAGCCACAGCGCGTCGTCCACGGGGAATCCCGCCTCGACAACGCGCCGTTGGGTCCGTGTCAGCGCCCCGGGGTCGCGCCGCTCCGGCTCCGCAGTAACGTCTCGCATGTGTCTGCCTCTCCGAGTGGGGTGGTGCACGGTTTCCGTCCCGGTCGCCAGCCGTCCAAGCGCGCGATCGGGGCGGGGCTTGGCTGGCCGGTCATGGGGCCGCAGCGGCGACGGCAACCCGCACCGCGTGGTGCAGCCGGTCCCCAGCGGGGCAGCGCTGTCCTGCCCGGCAGTCGGCACAGTCCACGGCGTGGTCGAGAAACCGGCCCCAGGGAGTCGGACCGGGCTGGGCGGGGCGTACGCCGCATGCGGGCTCGCAGGCCCACACCTCGTACGTCATCCGAGCCGTCCCCTGGACGATCGTGACGGGACCGAGCGAGCGGTCGGCGATGAGGTGGGCGCCGCAGAGTGCGCAGGTCCAGCCTTGGAGTTGGTCGCGGGTGAGCGTGACTGGGTCGAGGTCAGCCGCGGTCGTGGCGAGCTGCTGGCGGGGCGTCATCGCTGCCGCCCGGTGGGAAATGGGTCGCGCTGCTTGGGGAAGGTGGGTGTGCAGCCGGGGCAGGCGTAGACGGTGCCACCACCAGCACTCGCACCATGCCCGACCGCGACGACGACCGGCTGCCTGGTGGTCGTCTGGCAGCGGGCGCACACCCCGGGGCATCACCGGTCGCCCTCCTGGCCCTCACCGGACTGGGCGAGCAGGACGCTGACCAATGCCTTGTACAGCAGGTGCGGGTCGGTGAGGTACCGGCCGCGGACGAACGGGACCCGCCAGTACGAGCCGGGGCGGGCCAGCCGGTCGCCCGGGGGCACGCCGAGGTAGGTGGCGACACCTTCGGTCTGGGTGAGGACGGTGACTCCGCGCAGGTTCCAGGCGGCGGCTGCGTCGGGGGCGATGAGCCAATAGAGGGTGTTGCAGCGGTCCTTGATGACGGCGCCGGACTGATCGCCGAGCACATCAAGGGCGCGTTCGCCGACATCCTCCGCAGCGCGGACCGCGTCCCACCATCGGCCTGTCGGTAAGGCTTCGGGCTCGGGGCCGCTCGGCGGTGTCCACTGGTCGGCTCTGGTGGTCATGGTCGACTCCATGCAACGTACGGTTCACTGACCGTTACATCGTGGCGACCGGTCCCTGCGCCGAGTTGCACAGAAGAGTGCAACTCGACAGCAACGGCACGTGCTACAGGCCGATCCAGTGCGCGAACTCGGCAAGCTCACTGCTGCGCGACCGATCGCGCGACCGTAGCGTCACCACGGCTTCCCGCACGGTGGGGTGATAGCGCGTCTGCTGAGGGGCCGTACGGCGAGCCCGCTGGAGACAGCGCAGCGCCTCCTCCGAATCCTCCGTCCATACGTTGGCCCTGCCCAGGTCCAACCAGTGATGCCCGGCCCGCGCCCGATCCCACCCCTTGGGGAACCGAACGCCCTGCGCCAGCTGTACAGCCTGCCCGTACTCGTCCAGATCGCAAGCGATCGCGACAGCGTGAACGCCCACGTTCGTCGGGCCCCACCCCACGCCATAAGCAGGGGTCTCCCCGGTCCGCTCCGCGAGTGCGCGGGCCTCGGACACCCGCGCCTCCACGGCGTCGGCGTCCCCCATCCGCCCGGCGATCACCGCCGCTCGCAGCTGAAGCACACCGGTCATCGCGTCCAGCCCCGTCGCGTTCCGGGAGTCTTGCCCGGCCATGTCCCGCAACGCGCCGTCCACCACCCGCATCCCCAAGTCGTACCGGCTGGACGACAGAGTGGTCTGGGCCCGCAGATAGCCGTACATGGCGGCCAGCCCCGGCTCGTCGGCCCGAGGCGCCGTCCACGCCAGGCGCTGCAACGCGATCGTGGCCAGGTCCACGTACCCAAAGGACCAGGCCAGCGTGAACACACACCGGAACGCCCACGCCAGACACTCATGCCCCTGCCGCTGCTCCTCGCCGCTGGTGGTGTGGATGGCTTGGACGCACTCGTCGATGAGCGCGGGCAGATCGACGGCCATCGGCAGGTACTCGGCTTGCCGCCGCTGGACCAGGACCTTCTCCATGTCAGCCCGGATCAGCGCGACGGGACGAGCCGGCACCTGCCAGTCGAGGGGGATGTCCCAGTTCTCCATGCTGACCCGGATGGGCTGTATCACCTCATCAAGCCGCTCCCGCCGGAGTTCCTGGGTGTAGGGCTGGCCGAGAAGATCCGAGGTCGTGACGCTGAGCGCGCGTGCGCAGGCGGCGATCAGCGATGGCGAGGCGGGCTTCTGGCCGCATTCGACCTTGGACAGCAGCGACTTCGAAACGTTGGCGCGCATCGCCAGTCCCTGCTGGGTCAGACCACGCTCGCGACGAGTGCGGGCGATCCGTGCACCGGTGTGTTCCTCAATGCTCTGCGGCATGCTGAACTCCGTTCTGCCCTAGACACTCAGAACGGTACCCGCGGCCGACCCGGCGCATATGGCTCAACGACCCACATCCGGTGGGGACCGTCGCACGTACTTGACACGACGCCCCACGCCCGGCCCGAGGACCAGACGAGAGGGCACGGCGCCAAGCGCCGACTCGCCGCAGGTCACACACCAGCGCCTCCACCGCGGACGCGATCCGGTGCGGGCAGGACGCCGGCCGGTGAGACCGATCGGCCAGGCCCGGCAGATCCGCCTGCTTGTACCTGCTCACCCACGTATGCACCGACTGCCGGGAAACCCCGTAACGCGCCGCGACCTGGGTGACCGGGACTCCCGCAGCCACCGCCCAAAGCCGCTCCACCGACCGTGGGACGCCCAGGTTCAGGAGAATCTGGCAGAAGCCTCCAACCCACCGATCGCTGCCTAAAATCAAGCGAATGAGGCGCGGGAGGGCGATCGCACTCTTGACCGAGTGCTTCCTCGGAGTCAGGCGACCCGGCCGTCCGCGAGCGTCACTTGGCCGCGGCGGATGCTGCTTGCAGGGCGGCCGCGGCTCCGTGGGCGATCGGGTCACCGTGGCCGAAGGCCGCCGTGTCGACGTCGAGCGTGGCCAGGCGGTGCAGTGACTCGATGGCCCGGGCGCGGTCGGTGTTGAAGACGCCCAGCATCGTTCGGCCGACGTTGGCGACCGCGTCGCCGGTGAACAGCACCCTTGGCCCGGGCAGGTGGAGCGCGATCGAGCCGTCTGTGTGGCCGGGCACCGCGACGACCACCGCGCCGCCGCCGAACGGCAGCACATCGCCGTCCTCGACCTCGCGGTCCACTGGGCAGGGCGGAGCGGGCGGCAGTGGGGGAAGCGCCGCCTTGATCGGTACCTCGAACGGCTCCAGCACCGGTGGCGCCCCGACCGAGTCTCCCCGGATCACCGGAGCCTCCAGGCGATGCGCGACCACCTCCGCTCCGTGCCGGTCGGCAAGCTCCGCTGCCGAGCCGGTGTGGTCCTCGTGCCAGTGCGTCAGCACGATCCGCCGCAATGCACCGTCCAGTGCTCCTTCGATTTCCGCCGCGCAGTCAGCCGTGCCGGTGTCGATGAGGGTCAGCTCGTCGCCGTCCCGCCACAGGTAGGCCGCCCCCACGGGGGAGCGGAGCATGCGCAGTCTCGGTAGTACCTCGATGGCCTCCATACGACGCAGCCTGCACGACCACTCGCACGGTCGTCCGGTCCTTCGCTGAGGGCAGAGCGGCGAGGGACGCGGCAATGTGGCAGAGTCCGCCGCGGGCCTGGTAGAGCTGTGGTGCCATCCCCATCAGCCGAGATCGAGGAGAGCTGGAGTGACCCCCGAGCAGCTGCGGTCCTTTTGCGTGTCCTTCAACGCGGCTGCGGAGGAGTTCCCCTTCCCCCGCGTGCCGGAGGTCTCGGCCTTCAAGGTGTGCGGCAAGATCTTCGCGCTGTCGACGCTCGACGCGCGGCCGCTCACGGTGAACCTGAAGTGCGAGCCCGAGGCCGCGGTACGGCTGCGTGAGGACCACCCGGGGCTGATCGTGCCGGGGTGGCACATGAACAAGCGCCACTGGAACACCGTGACGGTGGACGGTGGGCTCCCGGACCAGTTGGTCCGGGAGCTGATCGAGGACTCGTACGATCTGGTGGTGGCGGGGCTGCCGAGGGCCGAGCGCCTTCGGCTCGACCGGGCCTGAGTTCAGGGCTTGGCCGACAGGTGGAAGCGCGCGATGCGTATCCGGTCCGCCGCGGCCAGGGCTTCCTCGTGCGTCGGGTGGCGGTCGCGCGGGAAGCCGACGAACGGGTCCCGGACCGCCCCGGGGCCCTTGCGCTGGACGAGTTCCTCCAGCAAGCGCGCCACTTGCTCGCGGTCCTCGACGGCCGTGGCATCGGCGCGTACCTCCCGGCCGCGCAGCCGCAGGCGTACGGTGCGACGGTTCCGGAAGTTGCTCATCCAGCCGGTTCGCGCGCCGAAAGCCCACACCTCGTCGGGGTCCCAGCGGTAGTAGGCCACCGGGATCGCGAAGGAGCGGCCCGACTTGGCGCCTTCGTAGGTGAGCAGCATGAGCCGACGGCTCACGAGCGGATGCAGCCGGGACCGGAGAAGCGGCCGGACCACGCGGTTCGCGGCGTTGAAGAAGCGCTCCGGCGGATGCCATCGCTTGCTGGCCATGTGAAACGGATTCCTCCTCGCCCTTGAGCAGTCGGCATCGGCTGATCGCCAACCTAGGGGTGTTTTCTGCGTGTTGACAACGCCCGGCGGGCGCGGGGTGGGCCGCTGCCCGCTCCGTTGAGCGGGATCAGGGACTCCAGGGTGGACCCGCGCACCCAGGCGCCGAGCAGGTTGCGGTGCAGGGCGAGAATGCCGTGCTTCATGGCCAGGGCCTGGGCGGCGCGGGTGAAGTGGGCCGTGGTGACGAAGACCGCGACGTCCGCGTCGTGTTCGGCCTTGGCCGTGCCCAGGAACTTCTGCATGTCGCCGCTCGATACGGTGCGGTGTGCCGCGTAGTGCTTGCACTGGATCACCAGCCGCCTGCCGTCCGGCATCAGGCCGATGACGTCGGCGCCGAGGTCGCCCGACTTGCCGGAGACGATGACCTGGGTGCAGCCGTCGCGGCGGCACAGCTCCGCGACGTACAGCTCGAACCGCTGCCATGTCATGGCGTCGACATCGGCCATGGAGCGCTCGCGCGCTTTGTTCTCCTCCTCGGCTTGCCAGGCGCGATGTCCGGCGACCGTTGTGCGGTGTGTTGTGCGGAGCCACCAGGCGGCGCCGCCGAGCAGCGCTACGAGGGTTGCGACGACGATGTACGGCCATGTCGTGTCCCAGGCCAGCGCCGCCAGGATGAGCAGGAGTGCGGCGCCGGGGAGCCAGGCCCGGCGGCGTAACGGCCGCTTACGTCCTCGTCGTGTCATCACCACGTCTCTCTCCCCCTCGCGAGCCGCGGAAATTCCGGTGACGAGGGGCCGGGCGGTTTCTAGGGTGGGGGCTTGTGCTTTCACGTCCCTCTTTCATCAGTGATGAGACGGTCGCGCGTGCGGTCGCCGCGCACTGGCTGCCCGAGGTTTCCGAGGTGGGCCATCTGCCCTGGGGGTTCGGCGCGTACCACTGGCGGGTGGCCGGTGGTGGGGTGACGCTGTTCGTCACGCTGGATCAGCTGGAGCCGCGGCACACCGCGGCGTCGTTGGAGGCCGCGTACGCGGGGGCCTCGGCGCTGGCCGACAGCGACTTGGACATGGTGTGCGCGCCGCTGGCCGCACGGTCCGGGCGGTTCACCGTCGACGTCGGGGCCGGGATGCTCAGCGTGACGCCGTGGCTGGAGGGGCGGACCCCGACGGAGGCGGAGGCGGGCGAGCCCGGCCATGTCCGGGCGGTCGTCGCCGCGCTGGCGGCGCTGCACGGCGCCGCCCCACCGGAGGGTCTGCGGCGCTGGGCGCCGCGTGTCGGCCCCGGTTTCGCCGACGAGCTGCGGGCCCGTACCGCCGCCCGGCCCTGGGCGTCCGGCCCGCTGGCGGAGGAGGCCCGGGCCGTGCTCGCCGACCACGCCGACGCGATCACGCGATGGACGGGCCGGTACCACGAACTGGCGGAGACAGCGCTCTCGTGCCAGGACTCGTGGGTGCCCACGCACGGCGAGCCGCACAACGACAACCAGGTCGTGGCCGCCCACGGGCTGCGGCTGGTCGACTGGGAGTCGCTGGCCCTCGCGCCGCGCGAGCGCGACTACGCCGACCTGCTCGCCGCGGGCGCGGGCGACCGGCTGCACGCCGACCCGGCGATGGTCGAGCTGTTCGCCCTCGACTGGCGGCTGTCCGAGATCGACGAGTACGCGCGCTGGTTCGCCGCCGAGCACGCCGGTACGGAAGACGACCACACGGCTCTGGAGGGGTTGCGCGAGGAATTGTCGGCAGCCGTATGAGCCGAAGCGGCACCCGTGGGGGTGGGTTATCCACAGGCTCCGGCGGTTGTCGGTGGGGGGCCTTACCGTGATGCCTGTCCATATTCACGTTGCTGGGCTGCACGTGACTCGGATGCGGGAGGCCGGGCCCTACAGCACGGGTCCGGCCTTCGTCCGGTCGTCCGTTATGCATTTGGTCTGCACGGAAACTCCGGTGCGGGGGAAGGGGGACGGGAGTAGCGTCGGCGGGCATGATTCCTGCACGGGTACGGCCCGAGTACGGGGCCGATGAGCGGACGCAGTTGCTCGGCTGGCTGGACATGCAGCGGTCGGTCGTCCACTGGAAGTGTGAGGGGCTGTCCCCCGAGGACGCCCACCGGGCGGTGCTGCCCGGATCGCCGCTGATGACGATGGCCGGTGTGGTGTCCCATATGCGGTGGGTCGAGCACCTCTGGTTCGAGGTCGTTCTGAGGGGAGGGCCCAAGGAGGGGCCGCGGTTCGAGGAGGGGGTCGAGGACGCGGACATGCGGGTCGAGGGCGTACCGCTCGACCGGCTGCTCACCGAGTACGAGCAGCAGTGCGCGGTGTCGGACGCGCTCATCGCCGACCACGCCCTGGACGACGTCGCCCGGCGCCCGAACCCCACCGGTGCCGCCCCCTCGCTGCGGTGGATCTTGTTCCACATGATCGAGGAGACCGCCCGGCACGCCGGTCACATGGACGCGATGCGGGAGCTGGTCGACGGGGGGAGGGGGTACTACTGAGCGGGGGCGCGGAGGAGGACTTCGTCATCCGGATCGGGGTGTACGCGGCCGAGGACGACCTCGCGCGGGTCGTCGACGGGTTCCGCAGGCTGCTGGACGAGGGGCCGGAAGGCTACGAGTTGGCGGTCGCGGCGGATCAGGGGGAGCTGTACGAGGAGCTGCCGCAGCAGTGGCGGTGCCAGTATCCGGGGGCCGGCCCAGGGGAGCGGCGGGTGCATGAGGTCCGGGTCGGGGTGCGGGCCGACCGTCCGCGGATGGATGAGGTGAGGGAGGCGCTGACCCGGGTCATCTGCCCGGATCCCGGGCATGCCTCGCCCTGCCCGGTCCCCTGGGCGGCCGGTTACACCACCGGCAGATGGGACGTGTCGTTGTAGCGGACCAGGGAGACGGGGAAGCCCGGGCGGTAGCGGAGGACCGTCAGGGCCGCGTTGTCGTGGTTGAGGCCCATCCAGCGCCAGGCCGGTGCGTCGAGTGCGGCGCGGACGAGCCAGGCGACGAGGAAGGCGTGGGTGACGACCAGCTCGTGGCGGTCCTCGGTGCCGGGCACCGGGCCGGTGAAGCGTTCCAGCGCCTCCTGGGCCAGCCGTGGGCCGTGGGCGCGCTCATCCGCCGGGACGCGGTGGAGGAAGTCGAGGAGCACATCGGCGGAGTCGGGCGGGAGTTCGGCGCGCTCCGGTATGTGCGGGACGTAGTCCCCGGCCGGTTCGCAGGCGTGCGCGGGGACGCCGTCGAGCTGGGCGGCGATCAGGTGTGCCGTCTGGGCGGCGCGGGGGAGCGGGCCGTGGTGGATCGTGGTCAGCGGGACGTCGCGGAGCCGCTTGCCGAGCAGGACTGCCTGGCGGCGGCCGTCGTCCGTCAGCGCGTGCTCGTCCTCGGTCGCCTGGCCGTGCCGGGTGAGGTAGAGGTGGCGGATTGCCTGCTCTGGCATGGGTCGTCCCCTCGCGGTCGGGTGCGGAGCAACGGCGTACGGATGGGTAGATGCCGTTCCTAGCGGCCCGGTTCCGGTCGGCCCGGGCTCAACCGCACCACCGTCTCGGCGAGTTGGGCGCACACCTGCTCGATCTGCCGCCGTGTGTGGTCCCGCTCGGCGATGATCGCCGCGAGGAGCAGGGCGGTCAGGGTCGTGGAGCCGTTGAACGCCTGGAGGGTGACCATCCGGGTCAGCAGCGAGTGGCCCGCGAAGGGGCCCACGCCCTCGGCCGTGGCCTGGATCGCGAGGACGGTGACGATGAGCGAGCAGGGCGCGGCGCCGGGGAGCTGGAAGCGGAGGGCGGCCCAGATGAGGAAGGGGAAGACGAGGAAGAGCAGGCTGGCGGCGGTACGGGTGGCCACCAGCATGACGGCCGCCGTGCCCAGCGGCAGCGCGGCCGCCTCCAGCCAGCGGTACGGGGTGACGCCGCGCGGGAGCCGGGCCCGGCGGGCGGCGAGCAGCAGGGGCGTGACGACCAGGACGCCCATGGCGTCGCCGGTCCACCACACCGACCAGGTGGGCCAGAAGGCGCTCGCGGGGAGGGCGCCGGCGAGGACGAGGACGGCGGTGCCCAGCGTGGAGCTGATCAGCATTCCGGCCAGGGCGCCGAGGAAGACCAGGGCCAGCGCGTCCCGCAGCCGGTTCAGCTCCGTACGGAAACCCGCCCGCCGCAGCAGCAGATACGCGCACAGCGGGGCCAGGGTGTTGCCGGCGACGATCGCGAGGACGGCGAGGGGCGCGGGGCCGATGGGGGCGTTGACCGCGAGGGCGCCGAGGGTGATGCCGGGCCAGCTGCGCGGGCCCAGCAGGAGCAGGCAGGCCAGCGCGATTCCGGTCGGCGGCCACAGCGGGGTGACCTGACCGCGTACCAGCTCCTGCAGCAGGCCGAGCCGGGCGCCCGCGTAGTAGAGGGCGGCCACGGCGAGGGATACGGCACAGGTGGTGACGGCGGTGCGCCGGCGCGCGGCGGTCCGGGGCCGGAGTGTGCTGTGTTCGTCGTCCCCGACATCGGCTGCCACAGCGGCCATGACACTACGGACGGCCCGGCGGCCACGGCCGGACACGCGGACCGGCGGGGGCGGCCCGCCGTACGGGTGAGCCGTCACGGTGGGCCGTATGGGTGACCCGTACGGGTGACGCCCAGCGCATATGCGCACCGGGCTTGCCCACTTCCGCGCGAGACGCCACCGTTGTCCACCAGCGGGCGCGCGCCGCGTGTCCGCATTCGACTGGGACCGGAGGTGCCATGGGACCGCTCGTTCCACCCCTCGTTCCACCGTATGAGACCGTCGGCGAAGGGCCGCACCATGTCATGGCGGTGCACGGCTGGTTCTCGGACCGCGCCGCCTACGCCGCGATGCTGCCGCACATCGACCGGCGCGCGTTCACCTACGTACTGCCCGATCTGCGCGGCTACGGGGAGGCGCGTGACGTCCCCGGCGCGTACACCACCAGCGAGGCGGGCCGGGATCTGCTCGCGCTCGCCGACCATCTGGAGTGGGAGCGGTTCTCGCTGCTCGGGCACTCGATGGGCGGCGCCGTCGTGCAGCGGGTGCTGGCGGCGGCCCCGCACCGCGTCCAGCGGCTGGTCGGGGTGGCTCCCGTACCGGCGAGCGGGGTGCCGATGGAGGGTGAGCAGTGGGAGCTGTTCACGTCGGCCGCCGACCGGCCCGAGTGCCGCCGGGCGATCATCGACCTCACCACCGGCGGCCGTCATCCGGACGCCTGGCTCGATCTGATGGTGCGGCATTCGCTGGAGCACAGCGACGCCAAGGCGTTCCGGGCGTGGCTGGACTCCTGGGCGCTGGAGGACTTCCACGAGGACGTGGACGGTGCCCAGCTGCCGGTGCGGGTGGTGGTCGGCGCACATGATCCGGCGCTCACCGCTGAGGTGATGCGCCGGACCTGGCTGCGCTGGTACGCCAACGCCGACCTGGTCGAGTTGGCGTCGGCGGGGCACTACCCGGCCGACGAGACGCCGCTGGAACTCGTCCGGACGGTGGAGGACTTCATAGCCGCGGGCTCATAGCCGCGGGCGGACAGCCCGTGCGGACAGGGGCGACGGAGGATCGGGGGAGGGAGTGGGCGAGGCGGAGGCGGACGGCGAGGCGCTGCGCGCGCGATTGCGCTTCGCCTCGCTCTGCTGGTAGCGCGCCTCGCTCTTGCGGTACTGGGGCAGCAGCGTGCCCATGATCCGGTTCACATAGCCGCGGGTCTCGTGGATGGTGGGGATGCCGCGCGCCCTGAGCACCGCTCCCGGTCCGGCGTTGTACGCGGCCAGGGCGAGCCGCATCCGGTTGCCGGGGATGTCCTCGACCACGTCGTACAGATGGCACATGTAGTGGGCCTGGGAGGGGATCGCGTCCCGTGGTTCCCAGACGTCGGCCTTGCCGTCGCCGTTGCCGTCCCGCCCCCACTCCTTCCAGGTGTCCGGGGCGAACTGCGAGATGCCCTGGGCGTGTCCGGAGTCCGCGTCCGGCCGCCAGTCGCTCTCCGCGTGGATCTGTGCGGCCAGCAGCGGCACGCTCAGCGCGGAGCAGACCTTCGCGGCCCGCTCCACGATCGGACGCCGCGCGTCCGGGATGACGGGCAGCTTGGGCTCGGAGGACGTCATGATCTGCCGTACGACCAGGATGGCGGCGACGACGATCGCGAGGCCCGCGACGAACGCCGCGACCATCCCGGCGGCACGGCTCAGCATGCCGCGACCGGGGGAACGGGGACGGGGGACACGGGGGCCGGGGGGCCGGAGTGACGCATGGGACGCATGAGTCGCATGGGGAGGACCGTAACCGCAATCCCGGGGCGATCCGTAATCGGCCGCCAACACAGCGTCCGGGTGGGCGCGGGCACACCGTCCGGGCGGGCGCGGGCACACCGTCCGGGAGGTCCCGGGCACACCGTCCGGGCGGGCGCGGAGGCGACCCTACGCGGCGGCCGGACGCCGCATCACATACGCCGCGCCCGCGCCCGCGGCGAACAGCGCGAGGACCGACACCGCCGTGCCCAGCCAGCTGGCGCCGAGCCACTGGCCGCCGACGTAGCCGAGTGCCACGCTGTACGCGGCCCAGGCCAGCCCGGCCACCATCGACCAGGGCAGGAATTCCGTCACCCGACGGTGTGCCGCGCCCGCGCTCAGGCTGACGACCGAGCGCCCGGCCGGGGCGAAGCGCGCTATGACGACGAGCGCGCCGCCGCCGCGCATCAGCGCGGTGCCCAACTTCTCCTGCGCGGAGGTGAGTCGGCGGGAGCGGGCGATGGCCCGGTCGAGCCGGTCGCTGCCGCGCCAGGCCAGCCGGTAGGCGACCATGTCGCCGAGGACGGAGGCGGTCGCGGCGCACAGCAGCAGCGCGAACATCGCGGGGAAGTCGGCCGCGTCGGCCTGGCGCACCACGCCGACCGCGTCGACCGTGGTGCCCGCGGCGGCGGTGGCGGCCGTGATGACGATGAAGCCGCTCGGCAGGACGGGCAGGAAAACGTCGAGCAGGACCGAGACCGCGATGACTGCGTAGATCCATGGGGTGTTGGTCAGCGACCCCAAATGTTCCAACAACGTTCTACTCCCGATCCCGTTCCCCCGCCGCCGCTTCCCGTCCGCGCGGGGCGGGCGGGAGCGACCTGTACAGCCATACAGCGTACGCCTGTGACGGCCGAGGGTACTGGTAGGGGGTGACGATGTGCTCGAATCACGCCATGCGGGACACGTGGTCCCGCATGGCGTGATTCACCGCACGTTCACAGGGATGACGTCCCCGGCGTCAGACCGCGCTCGGCTGGCGCCGCGGTTCGGCCGCCGCCGAGGACGCGCGGGTCGAGCCGAATATCCGGTCCAGCGCCCAGGGGCCAGGGCCGGTGAAGACGAGGAGGAAGAACGCCCAGCAGAACATGGCCGCGGCCTCGCCGCCGTTCTGGAGCGGCCACAGCTTTTCCGGCTGGTGCTCGTGGAAGTACGCGTAGGCCATCGAGCCCGAGCTGATGAACGCGGCGGTGCGGGTGCCGAGGCCCAGCATCACCAGGGCGCCGCCGACGAGCTGGATCACCGCGGCGTACCAGCCGGGCCAGGTGCCCGCCTCGAGGGTCTTGCCGGTGCCCATCGCGCCGCCCATCCAGCCGAGCAGCGACGAGGCGCCGTGGCAGAAGAAGAGCAGGCCGACGACGATCCGGAAGAGGGAGAGGGCGTACGGTCTGCCGCTGTCCAGCAGGCCGTCGAGCGAGCGGGGAGAGGTGTCGGGAGACATGGGGGATTGCTCCTTGTTCCTGGGGACGGAGAAACAACGGAGCGCCAGGTTAGGTTCCCCTCACCTTTTGTTGCAAGTTCAAGTTCCTGCCAATGTAGGGGGTCCGTAGGGGGTTCGGGGGCGTGTCCGGGGCCGCTCCTCAGAGCCCCGCGGCGCACATCGGCGCGGTTTTCCGGTGGGGCTCGGGGTCCGTCGCGAGGCGCAGCACCGCCCGTGCCACGGCGTCCGTGTCGCACAGGGTGACGGAATTCACGCCGGGGCGCGCCCCCGCCGCGGTCACCCAGTGGACGCCCTCCGTCGGCACCCCGACCGCGAACCGGCGCGGATGCGGCCGCCCCCGCCCGTCCACGATCCGGAACGGCGCGGGGGTGACGTCGAGTCCGCCGGTCTCGTAGCCGTCCACCCGGTGCGGTCGGCACTGCCCGGCGCGCAGCAGTCCGCTCAGCAAGGGGTCGGCGGTACGGCGCAGATCCGGCTCCGGCAGTCGCGCCTCGATCAGCGTCCGGGCGATCACCGCGGGGCCGGGGACGCAGGCCGAGCGGGCGACGAAGCCGGATTGATCTGACGGCCCATCAGGTGTTTTGGCCGTGACGTCCAGTCCTGGACCGAGGACCTCCAGCACTCCCGCCTCGATCAGTGCGGCCATCTCCTCGATCCGGCGGCGCGGCGGGCCGATCGACAGGAACGCGTTCAGCGGGGTGTACCAGCAGTCCAGATGGGCCCGGCGCGAGACCCCGCTGAGCCCGCCGTGGTCGACGATCAGCCGCACTTCGTTGCGGAGGTCGCGCAGGACGTCGAGCGCGGCCTTGACCGGACCGGCCACATTGCCGAGCCGGGCGTGGGCCGCGTCCGTGCGCGCGTACGTCAGCAGCCACTGCCGGAAGGCGTCACGCGTGGTGAAGTTTTGTTCGCGGTGCGGCTGGGAGATCGTTTCCCAGCACCAGCGGCCGACTGCCGGAATGCCGAATTCCAAGAGGACGTCGGCCTCTTCCGGGGAGCCGTGCGGAGTGGCCAAAAAGTGACGCCGGAAGTGCCCTGGGGTGCCCGGGGCCCGGCGGGACAGCAGAGCCTCGTAGTAGACGGTTTCGGCCTCCTTGGCCACCAGCGGCCACACCTCCGCCAGAAAGTCCGGCGGATCGCCGGAGTCCGCCCGCTTGCGGAAGCCTTCGAGGACGTCCGGGGTCAGCAGCATCGGGGTGTGGCGGCCGTGCGCGCCCTTCGCGTTGTCGCCCCGGGCGTGGTACGGAATGCCGCGCCGCGAGCCCGCGTACAGCCGCGGCTCGCGGCCCGAGGGGTGGTAGACCAGTCCATCGGCCGTGGTGGTGTACCCACCGCCGCGGCCCTCGGTGAGCAGCGCCATGTGGTCGAAGAAGTTGAGGCCGAGGCCGCGCAGCAGCACGGGCTCCCCGGGTGCGATGGGCGACAAGTCGACATCGGCGGGGTTGGCGGGCGGGTAGTAGCGCAGCCCGTGCCCCGCGGCGTGGGCGCTGAGCCGTCGCTCCGCCTCGTCGGGCGTACGGGGCAGATGGCCCTGGGCCAGAACGACGGCGCGCAGCCCGTCCAGGTGCGTGCCGTCGTCGAGGGCCAGGGTCTGGGTGCCGTCCGACGCCTCCTCCAGGCCGATCGCGCGGGCCGGATGCGGGCGGACGGTGACGGTGCCGGGGGCGGTGCGGACGACCTCGGCGAACACCCACTCCAGGTAGCGGCCGTAGAGGGCGCGGCTCGGATAGTCGTCCGGGCCGAGGGACGGGGCGGGAGCGGGGGCAGGGGCGTCGGCCTCGTGGCTGCCGGTGGCCCATTCGTAAAGGCTCGGCCCGGTGCGTATCGGGCCGTCGCATTCGACGCTCTCGTCGGTGAACAGGGTCACCTGCGAGGCGACGGTGTTCATCAGCAGCTCGACCGGCTGCGCCGTCCGCCACACCCGCCCGGCGCCCGGTGGCGACGGGTCCACGAGGTGCACGGTCAGCCTGGTCCCCGGCGTCAGCTCCGGCGCGGAGGCGCAGAGGCGCTCCAGCACGCTGGTGCCGCGGGGACCGGCCCCGACGATGGCTATGGCGTGAGGGACTCCGGCCAAGGTGTTACTCCCGGGGCAGATGTGACGCAGGATGACGCAGGATTTCGCCCATCATGCCGTTCGCTCCGGGGGTTTCCGCCAGCGGAGCGGAACGTCTCCCTCCGATGTGTCCCGTATCACGCGGTGACGGCGTGTGGTTCGAACCACTCCTTGGTCCAGACCATTGACAGGTCGCGGTCGCGACCGCTGTGATGAGTGGCCGTCGGCCTCTGAGAGCGCTCTCAGGGGCGACCGTCACCCCGGGACCGGCCGCAGCGCGGACACGTCGAGGTCAGGTCCCTCTCGGAGAACAGCCCGGTACGCCGTTACGACGATGCGAAAGGGTTTGTTTGTCATGTCAAATTCAGGCATGCGGGTGCGCATGCGCACCATCGTGGCCGCCGCCGCGGCGACGGTGGCGGGCGCGTCGACCCTCCTGGTCCCCGTTTCCTCCGCCCATGCGCAGGAGCAGGCGGGATTCATCGTGACCAGGGCGCAGTTCCAGCAGATGTTCCCGAGCAAGAACGCGTTCTATACGTACGACGCGCTGGTCAAAGCGATGGACAAGTTCCCCGGCTTCGCCAAGACCGGCACCGACGTGGTCAAGAAGCAGGAGGCGGCGGCCTTCCTGGCCAACGTCAGCCACGAGACCGGCGGTCTGCTCCACATCGTGGAGCAGAACACCGCGAACTACCCCCACTACTGCGACACGTCGAAGCCCTACGGCTGTCCGGCGGGCAACGCGATGTACTACGGGCGCGGGCCGATACAGCTGAGCTGGAACTTCAACTACAAGGCGGCGGGTGACGCGCTCGGCGTCGATTTGCTGCGCAAGCCGGGCCTGGTGCAGACGGACGCCGCGATCTCCTGGAAGACCGCGCTCTGGTACTGGAGCACCCAGTCCGGCCCCGGCTCCATGCCCGCCCACAAGGCGATGACCACCGGCGCCGGATTCGGTCAGACGATACGCGCCATCAACGGCGCCGTGGAATGCAACGGGAACAACCCCGCCCAGATGCAGAACCGGGTGAACCTCTACAAGAAGTTCACCGGAATGCTGGGCGTCGCCCCTGGTGCCAACCTGACCTGCTGAGCGCATTCCGACGGAGGGTTCATGCGAAGATTTCTGATCGGTCTGGCCACCGCGGCACTGGTGGTATTGACCGCGCTGTTACCGAACGCGGGATCGGGTGCGGTCGCGACCGCGGCGAAGACGGACCGTACCGCACCGGTTGCGGCAGCGAAGGCCGACACCGCGAAAGCGGCCAATCACACGGTCACCTTCGTCAACCGCACGGGAAGAAAGGTGTGGATCGGCAGCGCGGTCAACGCCGATGGATCCGAGCAAATGAGCGGTCTGCCCATCCTGGAATCCGGGCAGTCGGCGACCGTGACGATTCCCGAGAACTCGGCCGCCGGGCACTGGCGCGGAAAGTTCTTCGCCCGCATGGGGTGCACCGGGAACTCGGGCAGCACCTTCCACTGTCAGGTGGGGGACTGCGGAAAGTACGCCCAGCGGTGTGAATTGGGCGAGCAGCCCACCAGCCTCGCGGAGTTCAATTTCGACACCAAGGACACGCTGGCTCCCTGGTACAACGTGAGCTACGTGAACGCGTTCTCCCAGCCGATCACCATCGCCCCCAACAACGCCGCCGGGGGCGGCGGGTGCGCCACACAGGGCTGTACGGAGAACCTGCTGCCGTACTGCCCGGCCGCCAACCTCACGCGCTGGGCGGACGGCAAGCCGATGCTGTGCACCAACCCCAACCGGGACGCCAAGACCCCGTACAGCAACGCGATCTCCTCGCGCTGCCCCCGGGCGTACGCCTGGTCCAAGCAGGACACGGAGCCCGGCAACCAGGTGATGCAGAACTGCGGCAAGTGCAGCGGATTCACCGTCACCTTCCACGCCGTCTCATGACCGTGCGCAGGAGACGCGTTCTCGCCGCGCTGGTGGCGGTGCCGGCCGCGCTGACCGCGGGAGGCCGGGCGAGCGCCGGGACCCCCGTCGCGGCGGTGAAGAAGAAGGGCGTCAGCGCCTGGAAATTCAACGGCGTGACCGCCGCGATGGCCGATGCCGGGGTCGGCTGGTTCTACACCTGGGCCTCGGGCAAGGAGCAGATCAATCCTCCGGCCGGAGTCGAATTCGTCCCCATGATCTGGGGGCCGGGCTCGGTGACCGACACGGAGCTGAACCGGGCGAAGAGCCAGGGAAAGGTCCTGCTCGGATTCAACGAACCGGACCTGGCCGGGCAGGCGAACATGACCGTGGCCAAAGCGCTCGACCTGTGGCCCCGGCTCCAGTCCACCGGAATGCGGCTCGGCGCGCCCGCGGTGGCCTACGGCGCCGATGTGGCCGGTGGCTGGCTCGACCGGTTCATGACGGGTGTCGCCAACCGTGGGCACAGGGTGGATTTCATCCCCCTGCACTGGTACGGCGCCGATTTCGACGCCGCCCGCTCGACCGACCAGTTGCGCGGCTATCTCCAGGCCACCCACAACCGCTACCGGAAACCGATCTGGCTCACCGAGTACGCACTGATCGATTTCTCGAGCGGCACCCCGAGGTACCCCACTCCCGCGCAACAGGCCGCGTTCGTGAAGAAGTCGACCGCCATGCTCCAGGGACTCTCCTTCGTCGAACGGTACGCGTGGTTCACGCTGTCCGCCGACCGTGGCGGCACCGGTCTCTACAACGGGGCGACGCCCAACCAGATGGGCACCGCGTATCGCGCCGCCGGTTGATATGCGGCCCGCGTCAGTTACGTCATCGACCATCCGAAAGGTCATTGCCATGCGCAAGGGAACGCTGATCGCCCGAGTGGCGGCCGGAGCCGTCGCGCTCTCCGCCGTGCTGGGTATGGCCACGTCGTCCACCGCCGCGACGAGCGACACCCCGCCGGCGGGTCAGAACTGCTGGGCCACCCACTACGGGTACATCCCCCCGGGTTCGTACACCGCCAGCGGTGAGATCTTCGACAACAACAAGGACACGGCGGCCACCTCGCTGAGCCGCAGCCCGCAGCTCCCGTTCGGCACCAAGGTGAAGGTCACCAATGTCGCGAACGGCAAATCGCTGGTCGTGCGCATCAACGACCGCGGCACCTTCGGCTGGACGCCGTCCGTGCCCAAGTGTCTCGACCTGACCGACGGCGCCTACGGGCGGCTCGGTGGCGTCCTCAACCCCGACTCGGGTCACATCGTCGTCAAGGAGGAGGTCGTCAGGTGAGGTTCTAGTCTTCCGGCCAGGAGACACGCAGGGCGGTCGTCAGGCGTGTCTCGGGGTCCTGGACGGCCTGGTCCAGGCGCAGGCGCGCGTGGCGGCCCTCCAGCGTCAGCGTCATCAGCTGGTTGCCGAACCAGGGGCCGCCCGTCTTGCGCCAGCGCAGCCGCGGTGCCGGGACCCGGCCGTGGCGGGTGAAGAACCGGCCCAGCGCGCGGCCCGCCCGGCTCCAGCCGAAGCGGAAGCCGAGGCGGATCGAGGCGTGGATGCTGTTGTGCACCGGGGAACAGGTCAGCTGGCGGACCTCGCTGACCGGGCGGCGCGGCCAGCGGGACCAGTCCGGTTCGGCGATGTACGCGTGGTGGACGTCGCCCGACAGCACGCTGATCGTGGCGGGCGCGCCGGGGCCCTCGCCGACCTCGGCGATCAGATCGGTCAGGGCGTCGAAGGACTCGGGGAACGCGGCCCAGTGCTCCAAGTCGCCGCGCTGCCGCAGGTCCTCGCCGATGCGCGCCCAGCGCGCTCCGCGCCGCCCGCCGCACACCGAGGCGTTCCACGCCTCCACGTCGTGCACGAAGTGCGGCAGCAGCCAGGGCAGGGAGGAGCCGATGAGGAGGTGGTCGTAGCTCCCGGCCCCGTCCAGGGCCTGCTGCCGCACCCAGGCCAGCTCCTTGGGCTCCACCATGGCCCGCGCGCCCTCGCCCAGCACCCGGGCGCCGCGGGTGTCGACCATCAGCAGTCGCACCGGGCCGAAGTCGCGGCGGTAGCTCCACCGGGTGTACGCGGGGTCGGCGTCGGCCCGTTCGGCGAAGGCCCGCAGCGCCTCCGTACCGTCCTCGGCGTCCCGCACCGCCGCGAACAGGCCGTCGGCGGCGAGTTCGGCGGGGGAGAGGTTGCCCAGGTGCTGGTACACCCAGTACGACATCAGACCGCTCAGGATGCGCTCGCGCCACCACGGGGTGGCGCGCATCCGGTTCAGCCACGCCTCGCTGGTGTTCCAGTCGTCTATCAGGTCGTGATCGTCGAAGATCATCAGGCTGGGCACGGTGGACAGCAGCCAGCGCACCTCGGGGTCGAGCCAGGACTCGTAGTACAGCCGCGTGTATTCCTCGTAGTCCGCGACCTGGTCGCCCGGCGGCTCCGACAGATCGCGGCGCTCGCCGAGCCAGCGGCGGGTCTCGGCGGACGTCTCGTCCGCGTACACCTGGTCGCCGAGCAGCACGAGCACATCGGGGCGCGCGGCCCCGGGCGAGGTGGCGAGGGTGTGCGCGAGGGTGTCCAGCGCGTCGGGTCCCACCGGGTCGTGCGAGGCGTCGGACGGCGGCGCGGCCCACCGGCAGGAGCCGAAGGCGACCCGGACGGGCCCCGCGGCGGCGGCCCCGGACACGTCGGGGGTGCGGATGGTGGAATCCGGGAAGCGGGAGTCCGGCAGCGGCCACACCCGCTCACCGTCCAGCAGCACTTCGTACGCCGTCTCGGCGCCCGGCCGCAGCCCGCCGACCGGGATCAGGGCGTAGTGGTGTCCGGCGATCTGCCAGGTGCGGGCCGTGCCGCCCGCGCCGTCGGCGCAGCGCACCTCGGCTTCACAGGGCCGGTCGGCCTCCACCCAGACGGTCGCGTCCGTCCCCGTCTCCCAGTCCACGTGCCGCAGCAGTGGTCCCAGGCGCAGCCCGGCCATCCGGCCCTCCTCCGTCGCTCCGCGTTCCGTACCGTACGCGTCGTACGGCTACGCGTCGTACGGTACGGAACGTCGGAAGCGGCGTCGCGGTTCCGGTGGGTGATCAGCAGCCGTTCAGGATGCCGCTCAGCGCGGACTTCTCCGCCGAGTCGACGCTGAGCTTGTACGTGGACTTCACCGAGACCCACATGCGCGCGTACATGCAGTGGTACGAGGCCAGCGGCGGCAGCCACTTGGCCGGGTCCTTGTCGCCCTTGGCCTGGTTGACGTTGTCCGTCACGGCTATGAGCTGCGAGTGGGTCAGGTCGTTGGCGAGGGCCTGGCGCTGCGCGGTGGTCCAGCTGCTGGCGCCGGACTTCCACGCCTCGGAGAGCGGGATGACGTGGTCGATGTCCACGTCGGAGGCGGCGGTCCAGGTCTCGCCGTCGTACGCGGACTTCCAGGTGCCGCTGGTGGCCGCGCAGCTGGAGTCGGTCTGGACGTTCGTACCGTCGCGCTTGAGGACCTCCTCACGGGTGTTGCAGGAGCCGCTCTGGGTGATCCAGTGCGGGAACTTGTCCCGGCTGTAGCCGTCGGACGACCCCTCGGCCTTGACCGTCAGCGCGGCCAGCTGGGTACGCGCGGTGGCGGCGCTCGGCGGGGTGGGCGGGGCGGCCTGCGCGGTCGGCCCGCTGAGCACCAGCGTGCCCAGCAACCCGGCGAACCCGCCGAAGACGGCGGCGCGACGCGCGTAGAAGCGCCGGCGGTCGTGCATGTGCGACATGCGAACTCCCTAGGAGTGGGGGGTTGTTGGCCACGGCAACGCGGCCATCGTGGTGGCGCCGGATGGACGTGGGGCAGGCGCCAGGTAACAGAGTGGCGACGCGGTCATGTCAACGCAAGGGGCTTCGGAAAGTACGCGGGGCTTTGGAGGGCGAGGGGGCGGGGGATGCGCGCCGGAGGCGTCCCGTAGGGTGGTGTGCAGCAGAAGGGGAGTAGCTCCTCGCCGGACCGTCGACATACTGCCCGCCCCCAGAGGTGCGGGCCGGCGCCCGGAGCGTACGAATCCGCCGGTGTGCGGGTGCGTGCGCCAGCGAGACCTTCGGCCGCAGTGTCCGACGCTGCCGTGCCGAAGCGACCCCTTTCCCGGGCCCCTCGGTGCGGCCCGACCCGATGAGGTATCCAGTTCCGTGTTCAGCTTCACCGTCGCCGCCGTGGTCTTCGGCGTCGTCTTCCTCGCCGAGCTGCCCGACAAGACCGCCCTGGCCGGGCTGATGCTCGGCACCCGCTACCGCGCCTCGTACGTCTTCGCGGGCGTCGCCGCCGCCTTCGCCGTCCACGTCGGCCTCGCCATCGCGGCGGGCAGCGTGCTCGGCCTGCTGCCGCACCGCCTGCTCCAGACGGTCGTCGGTGTGCTCTTCCTCGGCGGCGCCGCGGTGCTGCTGCTGAAGAAGGACGACGGCGAGGAGGAGGTCAGCAAGCCCGCCGACCAGTCGTTCTGGAAGGTCGCCGGGGCGGGCTTCTCGCTGATCCTGGTCGCCGAGTTCGGCGATCTCACCCAGATCATGACCGCCAACCTCGCCGCCCGCTACGACGATCCGCTGTCGGTCGGCGTGGGCGCGGTGCTGGCGCTGTGGGCGGTCGCGGGTCTCGGCATCCTGGGCGGCCGCACCCTGATGAAGTACGTACCGCTGCGGCTGATCACGAAGGTCGCGGCGCTGGTGATGCTGGCGCTGGGCGCGTTCAGCCTGTACGAGGCGGTGTCGGCGTGAGCCGCTGAGCTCTACGGAGCACGGGGTGTCGGGGCGTTCAGCCCGCGAGGTCCGCGAGGTGCAGCCGCAGGCCGTCCTCGCCGGGCAGCGCCTCGACCCGCACCCGCGCCAGATCCGCCACGTGGGCGTCCGGGGCGTGGGCCGCGGCCCGCGGGCCGACGCCGACCACGCGCATCCCGGCCGCCCGGCCCGCCGCGATGCCGACCTCCGAGTCCTCGAAGACCACGCAGTCGCGGGGCGCGAAGCCCAGTTCGGCGGCGCCCTTCAGAAAGCCCTCCGGGTCCGGCTTGCTCGCCCCGACCCGCTCCGCGGTCACCAGGACGGCGGGCAGCGGCAGCCCGGCGGCCCCCATCCTGGCCCGGGCCAGGCCGTCGTCGGCGGAGGTCACGAGGGCGTGCGGCAGACCGGCGAGCGCGGCCATGAAGGCGGGCGCGCCGGGGATCGGCACGACGCCGTCGAGGTCGGTGGTCTCCCGTTCGAGCATCCACTGGTTGTCGGCCAGGTTCCGCTCCACCGGCCGGTCCGGCAGCAGCGCCGCCATGGTGGCGTGCGCCTGGCGGCCGTGGACCACCTTCAGCACGCTCTCGGGGTCCAGTCCCTGCTCGGTGGCCCAGATCCGCCAGTAGCGCTCGACCACGGCGTCGGAGTTCACCAGCGTGCCGTCCATGTCGAGCAGCAGGGCGCGGGCGGTGAGCGGCATGGGGACTCCGGGGTGCGGCAGGAGACGGGCAGGCCGAAAGAGACACAAGCGGCTCCGCCCGCCGGTCAGGGAAAACGGGCGGAACCACTTTGTTCCTCCACGATACAAAGAGGGGCGCCGATGCGCCAGGGGCCGGGTGCGTCCTTTCGCACCCGGCCCCTGCGTCTGCCTGTTGTTTTCGACAGCCCTACGGCTCGTCGGTCCGGGATTCGAGGTCGCGGCGGGTGTTCTCGCCGTAGACCCCCTCCGGGTCCCCCTTGATGTCGAACCGGTCCTGGTACGACGCGACCGCGTCCTTCACCCCGTCGTCGTACTCGCCGTCCGCGGCGCCGATGAACATCAGCAGCTGGGTCAGCCGCTTCTGGAGCTCGACGACCTCGGCCCCGCTGTCGCCCTCGCGCAGCACGGGCGGGCCGGTGGGCTCGGGGCTCTTCGGCGGGTCGGTGGTCGGCGGCTTGGTCGGCTGCCGGGGCGTGCTGGGCGTGCTGGGCTTGTCCGGCGTCTCCGGTTGGGTGGCCGGGCGGGACGTGGGCGGCGCCGCGGGCGTACGGGGCGCCGGTGGTGCCACGCGGTCCTGGCTCCGGCTCGTGCCCGGCGGCGTCGCCGGGGACTGCGAGGGCTTGGGCTTCTTGCTCGGCGTGGAGCGGTGGGACGGGGTGGCGCCCTCGTCCTCGGCCGGCGGCAGGTCCGGGGCGCTGGTCTGCGTATCGGCGATCGCGCGGTCGCTCCGCTTGCCGTCGCTGTCCCTGTTGCCGCCGAACAGACCGGTCGTCACGGCCAGCGTTCCGGCCACGACCACCGCGGCGGCCCCCGCGACCGCCGTGGCGACGGGCTTGCGGCGGTTCTTGCGGCGGCGGCCCCCGCCGCCGTCGGCGCTGCTGACGGTCTCGCTGCCGGGCCCCTCTCCACCGGCGCCGCCCTGGGGGGCGCCCTGCGGGGCTCCCTGGCTGTCGCGGCGGCCCGCCGCGGTGATGCGGTCGATCACCCGGGTGCGGTCGACGGGACCGCCGGGGGTGATGCGGTCGACCGGGGTGATGGGCGCGATGCGGTCGATCACCTGGGTCTCGTCGGCGGCGTCCCCGTACCCGCCGGGCGCCGCGCCGGGCTCCGGCGCGGGCTCCTGGCCGGGTCGCGGTCCGGGTTCCGCCTCGGGCTGCGCCTTGCGGAAGAACTTCCCGACATCGCGCGGCCGGGGGCCCTTTGAGCCGCCGCCGGAGCGTTTGTCGCCGGAGAGCCTGAGGTACGGACGGACGGCGCGCGGCTGGTCGCCCGTCTGCCGGGCGTCGGCCGCCCGGGCGTCGGTCGTCTGGTCGTCGGTGGTCTGCGCACTGGGGTCGCCGGTCGCCGAGCCGGTCACGGAGCCGGGTGCCGGGCCGGTCGCCGAGCCGCTTACGGGCCCGGTGGCCGAGCCGCGTACGGGTCCGGGCGTCGCCGGGCCCGTGGCGGTGGCGCGCTGCTGGACGCACGCACAACTGGGCAGGCCGTTCGCGCGGAGCGGCGCGTAGCAGTGCGGGCAGGAATCTGCCGTCACGTGAATTTCCCTCCCTGTAATACGCAGCGATTATGCGCATCTGATCGGCTTCCGCGCATGCGTTCGTCGTCAGGAGGCGTGCCGGGTGCGTCACGGACGGACCCGGCACGGCCGACCGTAACAGGGCATAAAGGGCGCGTTGGGGAGAGGATGGGAGGGCGAGCAGCCGAGCGGTTACGAGGAGTCGTCATGGCTAGGGACGCCGGCCGCCCGACTCCGGCCCCGGACCCCGTGGTTCCGGGCCCCGAGGAGGGGCGGCCGCAGCGCACGGTCCTGGTGGCCATCGGCGCGCTGCTGCTCGGCATGCTGCTCGCGGCACTCGACCAGACCATCGTCTCCACCGCGCTGCCGACCATCGTCAGCGACCTCGGCGGTCTCGACCATCTGTCCTGGGTGGTGACCGCGTATCTGCTCGCCTCCACCGCCGCCACCCCGCTGTGGGGCAAGCTCGGCGACCAGTACGGGCGCAAGCGGCTCTTCCAGGCCGCGATCGTCCTCTTCCTGGCCGGGTCCGCGCTGTGCGGACTCGCCCAGAACATGGGGCAGCTGATCGGCTTCCGCGGGCTCCAGGGGCTGGGCGGCGGCGGGCTGATCGTGCTGTCGATGGCCATCGTCGGCGATATCGTGCCGCCCCGTGAACGCGGCCGCTACCAGGGGCTCTTCGGCGCCGTCTTCAGCTGCGCCAGCGTGCTGGGGCCGCTGCTCGGCGGGCTGTTCGTGGACCAGCTCAGCTGGCGCTGGGTGTTCTACATCAACCTCCCCGTCGGCGTCGTCGCGCTCCTCGTCATCGCCTCCGTCCTGCACATCCCGGTCAGCCGCACCCCGCACACCATCGACTACCTCGGCACCGGCCTGATCGCCGGGGTGGCCGCCACCCTGGTGCTGATGGCCTCGCTCGGCGGCGTCAGCTTCGGCTGGGCGTCCTGGCAGGTCCTCGGGCTCGCGGTGCTCGGTGCCGTCCTGCTGATCGCCTTCGTGCGCGTGGAGCGGCGGGCCGCCGAACCGGTGCTGCCGCTGAAGCTCTTCCACAGCCGCACCTTCACGCTCTGCGCGGTCATCGGCTTCGTCGTCGGCTTCGCGATGTTCGGCAGCATGATCTACCTGCCGACCTTCCTCCAGGTCGTCCAGGGCGTCTCGCCGACCCTCTCCGGCGTCCACATGCTGCCGATGGTCCTCGGCATGCTGCTGTGCTCCACGGTCTCCGGCGAACTGGTCAGCCGCACCGGCCGCTACAAGGTCTTCCCGATCCTCGGCACCGCCGTCACCGGCATCGGGCTGCTGCTCCTGCACCAGCTGCGCGAGACCAGCGGGGCAGCCGAGACCAGCGCCTACTTCTTCGTCTTCGGCTGCGGGCTCGGACTCGTCATCCAGGTGCTGGTGCTGATCGTGCAGAACTCGGTGAGCTACCAGGACCTGGGCGTCGCCACCTCCGGCGCGACCTTCTTCCGCTCCATCGGCGCCTCCTTCGGCGTGTCCGTCTTCGGCTCGATCTTCGCGGGCAGCCTCACCCCCAAGATCGCCGACGCGCTCACCGGGCGGACACTGCCGCCCGGCGTCACCCCCGCCGGGCTCGCCGCCGACCACCACACCCTCGGGCGGCTGCCACCGGGCGACCGGGCCGCGGTGACGCACGCGTACGCCCTGTCCATCACCGAGGTGTTCCTCTACGCGGTCCCCGTCGTGCTGCTCGCCTTCGTCCTCGCCTGGTTCCTGCGGGAGGAGCCGCTGCGGGGCAGCGTCACCGCCCCCGAGGCCAGCGAGGTGCTGGCCAGCAACCCCGTCGAACGCTCCTCGTACGACGAATGCGCGCGCGCCCTGTCGCTGCTGGGCTGCCGCGAGGGGCGCCGGAAGATCTACGTCGACATCACCCGGCGCGCCGGGCTCGACCTGCTCCCGGCCGCCAGCTGGATGCTGCTGCGCATCCGCCACTACGGCTCGGTCGAGCCCGCGGTGCTGGCCGAGCGCACCCCCGTACCGCTGCGCGCCATCACCGGCGCGGCGCGCCAGATCGAGGAACGCGGGCTCGGCGCGCGCTACGGGCTCGATCTGACCCTGACCCCGCAGGGCCGGGAGGTCGCGGACCGCCTCTTCAAGGCCCGCGAGGCGTCGCTGGCCGAGCTGCTGGGCGACTGGTGGTCACCTGACCGGCCGACGGATCTGGTCGAGCTGGTGGACGAGCTGACGCGGGAGATGTGCGGCTCCGACGCCGAGCGGCCCTGGCGCCGGGAGCCGCCGCCGCGGTGAGCGCGCTGGGGTCACCGGGGTCATACGAAGTCCTTGGCCATCCACACTTCGGCGTACGGCCCCTCGCTGAACGCCGGTACGTCCCGGTAGCCGTGGCGTGCGTACAGCGCCCGCGCCTCGACCAGATCGCGCCGGGTGTCCAGCACGATCCGTACGACGCCCAGCTCGCCCGCGGCGCCCTCGACGGCCGCCAGCAGCGCGGCGCCCCCGCCGAGCCCGCGCTTGCCGGGGCGCAGGAACACCCGCTTCAGCTCCCCGGTGCGGTCGCCGCGGACGCCCCGCCGCCGCAGCCCCGCGCAGCCCGCCACGTCGCCGTCGTGGTGCGCCACCAGCAGCACCCCGTCCGGCGGGGCCAGATCGTCGCTGGGCATCTCCCGCAGCGCCCGCTCGACCTCCTCGGACGTCGCGTCGCGCCCTTCGCGCAGCCGGTAATAGCGGTCGGCCACATCGGTCATGTACTCGCGCAGCAGGGCGGCCGCGACCGGGTCGGTGACCGGCCGCGCGGCGACGGCCCAGGACGGGGTGACGGGCATGGGCGGCATCCTGGCATCCGCCCGCGACCGGCCGCATCGGAATATGACGCAGTTTGAGCGCGGGGGAGCGGGCTACCCGGCGCCCCAGAGTCCCCGAACAGGGGGACACCTGCGGGAAGGCAGAAGCAGACCATGTCAACTGGCGCGATCATCATCGTGGTTGCCGCTGCGGTCGTCCTGGTGACCCTGCTCGCCGCGGTCGTCGTACGTGCGCGTGGGGGCGGCAGGAAGAATGCTCTGCGACGCCACTTCGGACCCGAGTACGACCTGAACGTCGCCGAGCACGCGGGCGACACGAAGGCGGCGGAGCGCGAACTGGAGATGCGGCTGCGGAGCTACCGGGACCTCAAGACCGAACCCCTCCCCGGGGAGCTGCGCGAGCGCTATCTGGCCGAATGGGTGAGCACCCAGGAGCTGTTCATCGAGTCCCCGGAGCGCGCGGCGGCCGGGGCGGACCAGCTGCTCGCCCGCCTGGCGCGGGACCGCGGCTATCCGTCCGACCGCTACGAGGAGCAGGTCGCGGCCCTGTCCGTGCACCACGCGGACTGTGTGCAGGGCTACCGGCAGCTCCACGTCGCGGCCGCCCGCGCCCGTGAGGGCCGGGCCGACACCGAGGAGCTGCGCGAGGCCGTGGTGCACGCCCGGCCCTTCTTCGAGGACCTGGTGAAGCCACCCCATCACGCGTCCGAGGGGCACCAGGGACACACCGGGAGGGCCGGCGGGAAGGGCCACTCCTGGCACATCGGGAAGGCTGGTGCGTGATGACGGACTTCGGACCCGAGCGGAAGCACGGACTCGACGCGGACCACGGCCCCGAGCACGCCAACGGGCACCGTGGGCACGGCCTGGAGAAGCACGAAGTGCCACCGCCGCCCAGCGGCGAGCCGATGGGCGGCGGCATGGGCGGTGTGCCGCAACCGAGGGACGGCGGCCTGGAGCAGACGACCACCCCGGACGGGCCCAGCTTCCCCGTCCTGCCGACGAGCGAGCACGACAAGCTGAACCAGCGCCTGCGGTACGCGGTCAGCAGCTTCGTGGACGCCCCGCGCGGCTCGGTGGAAGAGGCGGACGCCCTCCTCGAAGAGGTCTCCGCCCGGCTGGTCGACCTCCTCGCCGAACGCCGCCGAACCCTCCGCGACGCCTGGCACGACGGCGCCGTGGGCACCGAGGAGACGGAGGAGCTGCGCCTGGCCATGCGCGGCTACCGCAACGTTCTGGAGCGGCTGCTCAGCGTCTGAGCCCTCCGCCTCCCCTCCCCGGCCGCCGCCCGGCCCTCGCTCCGGGCGGCGGCCTTCTTCGCGCGCGGGCTGGCCTGCGATGATGCGGCGGTCACCGTTCGCCGGTTCCGGGAGAGGAAGCTCGCGTGCCCCCGATAGACCTCCTGTCCGCCGAGACGTTCCCCGACAGCGTCAAGGGCCTCGCCGAGGTCCTGGCCGACGCCGTCGACGACGGCGCCTCCATGAGCTTCCTCGCCCCCTTCGGCCACGAGGCCGCCGCCGCGTGGTGGCACGCGCAGGCCCCGGCGGTGACCGACGGCAGCCTGCTCGTCTGGGTCTGCCGCGACCCGGAGAGCGCGGGCGGCATCGTCGGCACCGTCAGCCTGGCCCTGTCCCGCAAACCCAACGCCCGGCATCGCGCCGAGCTCATCAAGCTGGCCGTCCACCGCACCGCCCGCGGCCGGGGGCTGGCGCGGGAGCTGCTGGCCACCGCGGAAGCGGCCGCCCGCGCCGCCGGGGTCACCCTCCTGATGCTGGACACCGTCACGGCCAGCCCGGCCGAGCGCGTCTACCTCGCCGACGGCTGGACGCGCTACGGCATCGTCCCCGACTACGCCGCCGCCCCGGGAGGCGCCCTGGAGGATTGCAGCTTCTTCTACAAGCGACTGGAGGCGGAGGCGGGCGGCTGACGAACACAAGCGGCTGACGAACACAAGCGGCTGACGAGCCTGGTTGCTAAGGTCATGCGGCCGCGCCCCGCGTGGCGCGTCCCTCCGTCCCTTCGCCCCGAGGTTTCTCACCCGTGCCCGCTCTTTCGCACCTGTCCCATCTCCCCCAGACGGAAGCGGACGAGCGCCGCATCAAGCGCAACCGTCGGCTCTTCCTGGCGATGGTCATCGCCCTGACGGGCGCGGTGGCGGTCAGCGTCTTCGGGCCGCACTCCTCCGACAGCGATCCCAGCACCCTGAAGGCGGGCGACTGCTTCAAGAAGACCGGCTCCAAGGACGATCAGACCGTGGAGAAGCTCGACTGCGGCGACTCGGACGCCGGGTACCAGGTGGTGAAGATGGACAAGGACGCGGTCGTCGACACCTTCGCGTGTCAGGACGCGCCCGGTGCGACGGGCTCCCTCACCCAGGTCGGCGCCGAGTCGTTCGTCATCTGCTTCAAGAAGAACACGTAGCCCGAAGCCGCCCCGGGCGCTGTTCCGTCAGGACGAGCGGCGCTGTTTGAACACCCACAGGCCCGCGCCCGCGACGATCAGGACGCCGATGCTGATGCCGATCGCGGTGGCGGCGCCCGCGTTGCTGTTCTCCTCCTCGTCCGCCTTCTTCTCGCTCTTGCCGCTCTCGCCGGACGCCTTGTCGGACGTCCTGTCGGCGTCCTTCGACGGAGGGGCCGAGGAGGCCGACGGCTTGGAGCCCGCGGCCGCCGCCTTCAGTTCGAGGACCGGGGCGGGCTCCTCCGGCTCCGGGCCGTCGCCGGGCAGTTCGATCCACCGTGAGACCTTGCCGTCGCTGTAGGTCTCGATGGTCTTGAACGCCAGCGACTTGGCGTCGGGCAGCTGCCGCACCGTGACCTTGTGGACGGCGTTCGTCCCCACGGCCAGCTTCGGCCCGCTGACGGTGTAGCCGTCCTTCGTGGGCTTCATCTTCCAGCCCTTGGGCGCCTCGTCGAGGGTGACGTCCCCCGGTGCGATGCCCTCGGGCAGCACCACGCGCACCTCGGTGAAGCCCGCGGACTCCGACTCGGCCTCGCCCTCGAAGGTGAGGGTGACGTCCTTGGCCAGCGCCCGGGGGTTGGAGGCCGTGACCTCCGCATGGGCGGACGCGGGACCGGCGAAGGCGATCGTCGCGGCGATCGCGGTGGCGCTCACCGCACCGAGTCGGCGCAGCGTACGGAGGGTTGACATCAGCGAGACTCCTCAGAACAGATAACAGATAGTGAAATGTGTCAGCGGGTGGCTGTCAGTTGACGATTGTCAGCCGTCAGCCGTCAGCCGTCAGCCGTCAGCCGTCAGCCGTCAGCCGTCAGCTGTCGCGCAGCAGCGCCGTCATGTGCTCGCGGGCGCGGGACACCCGGGACCGTACGGTCCCCACGGGGCAGCCCGTGGCCGAGGCGGCATCGGCGTAGGGGAACCCGAGGAGCTGGGTGAGGACGAACGCCTCCCGGCGCGGGGCGTCCAGCGTCGCCAGCAGTTCGAGCAGGGCCACGCCCTCCTCGAAGCCGGGCAGCCCGGCGGGTTGCGCCCGTTCGGCGACCGTCCGCCAGTCGGTCGTGTCGGCGATACGGGGGCGGGCCGCCGCCGCGCGGTAGCGGTCGGCGACCGCGCGGCGGGCGATCGACAGCAGCCAGGTGCGCGCGCACGAGCGTCCGGCGAACCGGGGCAGCCCGGCCAGCGCCCGCAGATACGTCTCCTGGGTCAGGTCGTCGGCGCCGTGCACATCGGCGCTCAGATGGACGACGAAGCGCCAGACGTCGAGATGGGTGGCGCGGATGAAGTGCTCGATCGCGTCCGAGTCGCCGTCGCGGGCGGCCAGCGCCCATGCGGTGATCTGCTGATCGCGATCCTGTACGAGGGCAGGAGCCATCGCCTGATGTCCTCCGGAAGTGACGGGCTTCCGCCCGTCACCGGTCGGGACAGGCGGGTCAGATGGGCACCGCGCTCATCGGAGGACCTCTGCGGGCGACCACGTAGTGCAGCAGCGCCGCGCGCAGCGCCCGCACGGCTCCCGGCCGCGCCGGAAGGCGGCGGGCGGGCAGCGGCAGGGCGTCCGCGCCCAGCAGCCGCAGGACCAGGCGCAGCGGTACGAAGACGGCGGCCGCGAGCGTACGGCCCAGCCGGAACGCGGCGGCCTCGCCGCACCACAGCCACAGCCCGCACACCAGCGCGGCCAGCGCGTGGGCCAGCAGCATGCCGGGGCTGATGCCGTCCGCCGCCGACGCCATGTGCGCGTCGGCCATCCCGGCCATGCCGTCCATGCCGGAGCCGCCGTGCATGCCCCCGCCGTGCGCACCATGGGCGCCGTGCCCCATGGACGGGTGCGTGAGCCGCGCGGACTGTGAGTAGTGGAACAGCAGGTGCAGCACGAGCTGCGCCCCCACCGTCGCCCCGGTCACGACCGCGGCCCCGCGCTGGCGCCCGGTCAGCCACCATGCCGCGGAGGCGGTGGCGAGGAGCGCCGCGCCCAGCATCCAGCCCGGCACGGTTCCGCCGGACATCACCGCATGGCCCAGGGCCGCCATCACCACGCACACCACCGCGAAGATCGCGGCACGTGTGGTGCGCAGGGCTGGGCCGGGTGTCATGCCGGTCATCGTGCCACCCACCTCGGGTGATGGTGCGAACTCGTATCAAGTTGATAAAACGCGCAGCCATGTGACGCAGGCCACAGAAGTCGCCGGAACTCGGCTCCCCTCCGCCCCGACTACTGGACGAGCACGCCTCGCACCACCCCCGAGCCAGGAGGGCCGCCATGTCCACCGACGAACACGTCGCCCCGGCCGACGGCACCGCTGACGCCGAAGCCGCCGCCGACGTGGCCGACCGGGACGCCCCCGCACGCCCGGCCTGGTCCGTGCTGCGCCCCCTGGTGCTGCGGCTGCACTTCTACGCCGGTGTCCTCGTCGCCCCGTTCCTGCTGATCGCGGCCACCACCGGACTGCTGTACGCGGGCTCCTATCAGGCCGAGAAGCTCGTGTACGACCATGAGCTGCGCGTCCCTGCCGGGGACACCAAGCTGCCCCTCTCCCGGCAGATCGACGCCGCCCGCGAGGCATACCCGGAGGGCACGATCAGCGCGGTGCGCCCGTCACCGGACGACACCGCGACCACCCGGGTGCTGCTCTCCGGCGTGCAGGGGGTCGCCGAGGGCCACACCCGTGCCGTCTTCGTCGACCCGTACACCGCGAAGGTGCGCGGCGCGCTGGAGAGTTACGGCAGCACCGGCGCCCTGCCGCTGCGCACCTGGATCGACGAGTTCCACCGCGATCTGCACCTCGGCGAGAGCGGCCGCCTCTACAGCGAACTCGCCGCCAGCTGGCTGTGGGTGATCACCGGCGGCGGACTGCTGCTCTGGTTCGCCCGCCGCCGTAACCGCCGCGCCACCGCCAAAGCCACCGCCGAGGGCGCCGCGAAGACCGCCACCGGCCGCCGCCGCGCCCTCGCCCTGCACGGCGGCCTCGGCGTCTGGGTGGCCGCCGGGCTGTTCTTCCTGTCCGCCACCGGGCTCACCTGGTCCACGTACGCCGGGGCGAACGTCACCGACCTGCGCGCCGCGGCCGGCCAGTCCACCCCGGCCGTGGCCTCCGGGCTCACCGGGGAACACGCGGGCCACGGCAGCATGCCGGGAATGGACATGGGCGGTGCGGACGGCGGGCGGCACGCCACCGACGTCGGCTACGACGCCGTGCTGCGGGCCGCCCGGGCGAAGGGGCTCGGCGACCCGGTGGAGATCGTGCCGCCGTCCGGCCCGAGCGACGCGTACACGGTCAGCCAGATCCAGCGCAGCTGGCCGGAGAAGCAGGACGCGGTCGCCGTCGCCCCGGCCACCGGCGAGGTCACCGACACCGTGCGGTTCGCCGACTATCCGCTGCTGGCCAAGCTGAGCCGGTGGGGCATCGACCTGCACACCGGAATCCTCTTCGGCATCGTCAACCAGCTCGCCCTCGCGGCGCTCGCCCTCTCCCTGATCCTGCTCATCGTGTGGGGCTACCGCATGTGGTGGCAGCGCGGCCGCACCGGCGCCTTCGGCCGCCCCCTCCCGCGCGGCGCCTGGCGGCAGGTGCCGCCGTACGTCCTGGCCGCGCTGGCCGTCGGCACCGCCGTGGTGGGCTACTACCTGCCGCTGCTGGGCATCCCGCTGGCCGCCTTCCTGGCCGTGGACATCGCGGCGGGCCGGATCGCCGCCCGGCGGGCCCGGCGCGCGTAGAAGGTGAGATCCGGGCGGTGAGCGGAGGGAAACGCCGACGCAACATGAAACATCGGGGAAACACGTCCGTGCGCAAGCGGTAACGACCGAAGGTGAACCTTCCCTGGTGGCCCGTCGAGCACCTGTCGGCGCGTGCCATGCCGACTGGGAAGGTGACATATCGACATGCCGACCGGATTTGATGCCGGGGACACCGCATGGCTGCTGGCCAGCACCGCGCTCGTGCTGCTCATGACGCCGGGGCTCGCCCTGTTCTACGGCGGCATGGTGCGGGCCAAGAGCGCGCTGAACATGCTGATGATGAGCTTCGTCTCCATCGCCGTCGTCACCGTGGTCTGGCTGCTCGCCGGCTACAGCCTCGCCTTCGGCAAGGACCTCGGCGGCGCCGGGCTGCTCGGCGGGCTCGACCACGTGGGGATGCGCGGGATCGGGCCGACGGATCTGACCGGCAGCGTTCCGACGTTCCTCCACGCCGCCTTCCAGCTCACCTTCGCGATCATCACGGCCGCGCTGATCAGCGGGGCGATCGCGGACCGGGCCCGGTTCGGGGCGTGGGTGGCGTTCGTCGCCGTGTGGACGCTGCTCGTATACGTTCCGGTGGCGCACTGGGTGTTCGCGCCGGGTGGCTGGATCCTGGACAAGCTGGGGGCGCTGGACTTCGCGGGCGGCACCGTCGTGGAGGTCAACTGCGGGGCCTCCGGGCTGGCGCTGGCGCTGCTGCTCGGGCCGCGTATCGGCTTCAAGAAGGAGGCCATGCGGCCGCACAACCTGCCGCTGGTGCTGCTCGGCGCCGGGCTGCTGTGGTTCGGGTGGTTCGGGTTCAACGCCGGGTCGGCGATGGGGGCGAACGGCCTGGCGGCCGCCGCGTTCCTCAACACCCAGGCGGCGGGCTGCACCGGGCTGCTGGGCTGGCTGGTGATCGAGAAGGTCCGCGACGGCCACGCCACCACCCTCGGCGCCGCGTCCGGCGCGGTGGCCGGGCTGGTCGCGATCACCCCGTCGTGCGGTTCGGTGGGCGTCGCCGGGGCGCTGCTGATCGGGCTCGCGGCCGGGGTGCTCTGCTCGTACGCGGTGAGCTGGAAGTTCCGATTCGGCTACGACGATTCCCTCGACGTCGTCGGCGTCCACCTGGTGGCCGGGATCGTCGGCACCGTGCTGATCGGCGTGTTCGCCACCTCCGCCATGACCGACGGCCCGGCCGGGCTGCTGTCCGGCGGCGGCGCGGGACAGCTGGGCAAGCAGATCGTGGCGGTGCTGGCGGTGGGCGCGTACGCGTTCGTCATGACGTACGGCATCGGGAAGGCCATCGACAAGGTCATGGGCTTCCGCGCGGCCGAGGAGGACGAGCGGTCGGGACTCGACCTCGCCGTCCACGCCGAGAGCGCCTATGATCACGGGGTTCTGGGCCATGGCGTGCCGCAGAACGCCACCCATCGCCCGCCGCATCACCCCGACAGGACCCCCACCCCATGAAGCTGATCACGGCGATCGTCAAGCCGTTCAAGCTGGACGATGTGAAGACGGCGCTGCTGGAGATCGGTGTGCAGGGCCTCACCGTCACCGAGGCCAGCGGCTTCGGCCGCCAGCGCGGCCACACCGAGGTCTACCGCGGCGCCGAGTACCGCATCGACTACGTGCCCAAGGCGCGCATCGAGGTGGTCGTGGAGGACGCCGAGGCCGACGCCGTCATGGACGCCATCGTGAACGCCGCCCGCACCGGGCGGATCGGCGACGGCAAGGTGTGGGCCGTCCCGGTGGACGACTTCGTACGCGTCCGCACGGGGGAGCGGGGGCCGGACGCGGTCTGACCCGCGCCCGGCACCCCGCGGTCGTCACGCCGCCGTCGTGGCCTGCCGCACCGCGTCCGTCCATCGCGCCCCGGCGGCGAGCTCCCGCCGCCAGCCGCGCAGCACCCGGGGCGACATACCCACGGCCAGGACGCCGGTCAGCCGGTCGCCCCGGCGGTACGCGGCCAGGAACGCCCCCTCGTCCAGGGAGCCTTCGACCACGGCCACCTCCTCGTGGCCGCGCAGATAGCCGTACGCCTGGATGCGCATCCCGTACTGGTCCGACCAGAAGTAGGGCACCGGCTGATACGGCCGCCGCGCCTCCGGCGCCGGGGCGAGCAGATTGCGGGCCGCCGCCATGCCCTGCTCGGTGGCGTTCGTACGGTGCTCGATCCGCATCGCCGTGCCGAACAGCGGGTTGTGCCAGCACGCGACGTCCCCCGCGCCGTACACACCGGGCGCGGCGGCGCTGAACTCGTCGCACTCCAGCCCGTTGCCCAAGGTCAGGCCGCTGCCCTCCAGCCACTCGGTGTTGGGCACCGAACCGACCGCGACCAGCACCTCGTCCGCCGCGACCCGGCCGCCGTCCGCCAGCCGCACCCCGTCGCCGGTCACCTCGGTCACCGTCACGCCGGTGCGCAGGTCCACGCCGTGGTCGAGGTGCGCCCGCGACAGCACCCGGCCGACGTCCTCGCCGACCGCGGGCGCCAGCGGCACCGGCGCCGGTTCCAGTACGGTCACCTCCGCGCCCAGCCCGCGCGCGACGGCGGCCGCCTCGGCGCCGAGGAACCCGGCGCCGACCACCACCAGCCGCGTCCCCGCCGCCAGCCGCTCCTTGAGCGCCAGCGCGTCGTCCAGGGTGCGCAGCACATGGGCGCCCTTGTGGCCGCCGGGCAGCCGCCGCGGACGTACGCCGGTGGCGACGACCAGCCCGTCGTACGGCACCTCAGCCCCATCGGCGAGCGCGACCGTACGCCCGGCCGGGTCGAGCCCGGTCGCCGCGGTGCCGAGCCGCAGATCGAGCCCCAGCGCGTCCAGCTCGTCCCGGCCGCGCAGCGGGAGCCGTCCGGCGTCCCACCGCTCTTCGAGGATCTGCTTGGACAGCGGCGGCCGGTCGTACGGGGCGTGCGGCTCGTCGCCGACGAGGGTGACGGCGCCGTCGTACCCCTCCCGGCGCAGCGTCTCCGCCGCCGCGAGTCCGGCGGCGGAGGCGCCGACCACGACGACACGCCTCACTCCTGCTCCACCACCCGGATCGCGGCGGCCGGGCAGATCATCGCGGACTCCCGCACGTCCTCGTGGAGTTCGGCGCCGGGCCGCTCCTCCAGCAGTACGACGACGCCGTCCTCGTCCCGCTGGTCGAAGACGTCGGGCGCGATCATCACGCACTGCCCGGACGCGACACACTTGGGAACATCGACTTCCACTCGCATGGTGATTCCTCCTCCGTTCACGAGGTCCAGGTGACGGGCAACTCGTAGACGCCGTACACCAATCCGTCGTGCTTGAAAGACAGCTGGTCGACGCCGGTGGCCAGCCGCAGGGTGGGGATGCGGCGGTACAGGGTGCTGTAGACGACCTGGAGCTCCACCCGGGCCAGCGGCTGCCCGAGGCACTGGTGGACGCCGAAGCCGAACGCCATGTGGCGGCGGGCGTCGCGGCCGATGTCCAGCCGGTCGGGGTCGGGGAAGACCTCCGCGTCCCGGTTGCCGGTGCCGGTGTAGACGATGATGCCGTCCCCGGCGCGGATCGTCTCGCCGCCGACCTCGATGTCCTCCAGCGCGACCCGGCTGCGGCCGTTGTGCACGATCGTCAGATAGCGCAGCAGCTCCTCCACGGCCTTGGCGACCACCTTGGGGTCGTCGGTCTCCCGCAGGACGGCGAGCTGGCCGGGGTTCTCCAGCAGGGCGACGGTGCCGAGGGCGATCATGTTGGCGGTGGTCTCATGGCCCGCGACCAGCAGCAGGAGGCCCATGCTGGCGGCGTCGCGCTGGGTCAGCTCACCGGACCTGACGCGGGCGGCCAGCTCGGAGAGCATGTCGTCGCCGGGTTCGGCGAGTTTGGCCCCGACCAGCCCGTCCAGATAGTCCGTCAGCGCGTCACTGGCGCCGATCACGTCCTCGGCCGACGACGTGCGGTTGATCATGAGCGAGCTGTTCTGCTGGAAGAACTCGTGGTCCTCATAAGGCACCCCGAGCAGGGAGCAGATCACCAGCGACGGCAGCGGCAGCGCGAACGAGCGCACCAGATCGGCCGGGGTCGGCCCGGCCAGCATCGCGTCGATCAGATCGTCGGTGATCTTCTGGATGGCGGGCCGCATCGCCTCGACCCGCTTGATGGCGAACGGGGCGGTGACCATGCGGCGGATCCGCGCGTGCTCGGGGTCGTCCATGGCGATGAACGAACGCCGCCGCGAGGCGTTCGCGCGGAAGCCCGCGTTCGGGTGCGGAAAGCCGGGCCGGGTGGACTCGGAGCTGACGCGCGGGTCGGCGAGCAGGGCGCGGGCGTCGGCGTACCGGGTCACCAGCCACGGGGTGCTGCCGTCCCACATCCGCACCTTGGCGACCGGCCGTTCGGCGTGCAGCGCCTGCGCGGTGGGCGGCGGGTCGAAGGGGCAACCGGCGGCCCGCGGCATCGGGTACGCCGGGATCGTGGTGTTCTCTGCCAGCGTCTCGGTCATGTCTCTCCTCGGGTGGGGGATTCCGACAGAGCGGAGCGTGAACCTGTGTGCAGCGGGGACGTGATGACCAGCGAACCTCCCCGACCTGACGCCGCCCGGTCAGTTGCCTGACGAAACGCTGACTGTGGGCAAGGCCACAGTGACCGTCGTACCGCCGCCGGGCGGGCTGCTCACGGTCACCTCGCCGCGGTGCCGTTCGACGACCCGCCGCACGATGGTCAGCCCGAGGCCGCCGCCCGGCTCGCCGAGGCCGTCCTCCTCACAGTCGTCCTCGCGGCCGTCCTTGTTGAACGGTGCGGTCAGCCGGGCGACCGCCCGCGGGCCCATGCCCGGGCCCCGGTCACTGACCGACAGCTCGACCCGCGGCTCCCCGCCGGGCCCGCTCACCGGACCGCGCACGGCCACCGTCACCGGGGAGCCCGCGGGGGTGTGCTGGAGCGCGTTGCCCAGCAGATTGCGGACGGCGTGCCGCAGCATCCGGGCATCCGCGACCAGCGTCGTCCGGCCGGAGTCCTCCCGGGTGATGGGGCGTTCCGGATCGAGCAGCCCCAGGTCGGCGACCGCCTCGTCCGCCACGTCCCGCAGGTCCACCGGCCCCAGGCGCGGCGGCCGCTCCCACGAGACGTCCGAACGGGGAAACACCCGCTGCAGGCCCTCGTACATGTGGTCGGCCTCGTCCTGGATACGCCGCAGGGCGCGCACCATCAGCGCGGGGTCGTCGCTGAGCCCCTGGAGCGGCAGTTCGGCCCAGCCGCGGATGGTCGTCAGGGAGGTGCGCAGCTCGTGCAGCAGCACCTCCACCAACTGCTGGCGCTCGTCGCCGTACAGGCCGTCGTTCATGCGGCCGTTCATGTGGCCGCTCATACGGCGGTGAGCCGGCCGAGCCAGTAGCCGAAGCCACGGCGGGTGTGAATGAGCGACGGGCCGCCCTCGTCGACCTTGTGCCGCAGCCGGGAGATCAGCTTCTCGATGGCGTTGTCCCCGTAAGCCCGGTGGTCCTTGAACCACAGGTGCTCGCCGATCTGCTCCTTGGACACCACCCGCCCGGCGTTGACCAGCAGATAGCGCAACAGCCGGTACTCGGCCGGGGTCAGCTCCAGCGCGCGGCGGCCCCGCCGGGCCTGCCGGGTCGTATCGTCCAGCACCAGATCCGCGTACCGCGGAGGCGCCTCCTCCGCCACCCCGCGCCGCCGCCCGCGCAGCAGCACCTGCACCCGGGCCAGCACCTCGGCGATCCGGAACGGCTTGGTGACATAGTCGTTCGCGCCGATGCCCAGCCCCGTGACCAGTGAATCCAGCGAGTCGCGTGCGGTGAGGAAGAGAACGGGCGGATGATCCTCGTCCGCGGCCACCAGCCGTCGGCACACCGTGAACCCGTCCACATCGGGCAGCATCACATCCAGGATCACCAGATCCGGCCGCTCCCGCCCCACCCGGTCCAGCGCCTCACCCCCGGTGGCCGCGGTGCCGACCTGATAACCGGCCAGCTCCAGGGTGGTCGAGAGCAGTTCGGCGATCCTGGACTCGTCGTCCACGACCAGAATGCGTTCCCCGCCCCCGCGGGCGGGCCCCGGCTTCTCGCTGACGCTCCCGTACACGAGAAGACCCTAGATGAACCCCCCGCCCCACGGCACCGGGGCCCTGACCCCGACCGATGAGATCAGGACAGGGCCGTTGGACCGTGTTGGCCCGGGTGGGACCGCACGGCCAGAATGGCCGGATGCGCCGCATCGTGGTCATCGACGCCCCGTCCAACCTCGGCCTCCGGCCGCCTTCCGAAGGCACCGTGCCCGGGTGCTACAAGCTGGCGGGTGCGCTGCGGGAGCAGGGGCTGGTGCGGCGGCTCGGGGCGTTCGAGGGCGGGGTCGTCGTGCCGCCCCGCTATGACCGTGGCGACTGGCGGGAGGGCGACGGCGTGTTCAACGCCGATGCCATCGCCGGCTACACCCGCAGGCTCGCCGACCGCATCGAACACCATGTCCGGGCAGGGGACTTCCCGGTCGTGCTGGGCGGGGACTGCTCCATCCAGCTCGGAGCCTCGGTCGCCCTCCGCCGCATCGGGCGGTACGGACTCGCCGTCATCGACGGCTCCTCGGACTTCCGGCATCCCGGGAACTCCGGCCGTATCGGCGCCGCGGGCGGCGAGGAACTGGCCCTCGCGACCGGCCGTGGCCAGGCCGACCTGGCCGATATCGAGGGGCTTCGTCCCTACCTCAGGGACGAGGACATCCAGGTCCTCGGAATCCGGGAGTACGACGCGGAGCGGGCCGAGCTGACCGCGTTGAAGATCGCGAACATGACGGTCGAGGAGATCCGGAAGCCGGGGCCCGAGGAAGCGGCGGGCACGGTGGTACGGAGCCTCGAGGCATCCGCGACCCGGGGTTTCTGGGTGCATCTGGACGCGGACGTGCTGGACCCGTCCGTCATGCCCGCCGTCGACAGCCCCGACCCCGGCGGACTGCTGCCCGTAGAACTTGGCCCGCTGCTGCGCGTCCTGGTGCGGTCCGAGCGCTGCGTCGGCCTCAACCTCACCATCTACGACCCCGACCTCGACCCCGACGGCTCCTGCGCGGTTCTGCTCGCCGATCTGCTCCAGACGGCCCTCACCGGCCGCCGGGAGACTTCTCGCTGAGGAGTGCGGCGAGGCCGTCGAGGAGGCGCTGGAGGCCGAAGTCGTAGAGTTCGTCGAGGTCGAGGTCGTAACCATCCGTGGCGAGGCGGGACAGCATCGGGAGGCGGCCGGAGGCCAGGATCTCGTGGAGGGCCGGTTCCTGGGTGCCCATCCACTCCTCGCTGTCGAGGCCGCTGAGCGCCTCCGCTTCCCGCTCCGTCTCCAGGTTGACGGCGATGCCGCGGGCGTAGTTGAGCAGCATGAGATGTGCGGTGAAGGCGGTCGAGAGGTCGAGACCCCGCGCGTGCAGGGCGGCGAGCATCCACTCGCTGAAGGGCAGCGCCGCGGAAAGCATTTGCGGGCGGGTCACGGACAGGGCCGGTGCGAGCCACGGGTGGCGGCGGAACAGCTCCCAGAGCGCCCGGGCCGCGCACTCGATCTGGGCGCGCCAGCCCTCCGGCAGGTCGGCGGGCAGGGGATGCGCGGCGAAGGCCGTGTTCATCATCCGTGCCAGCAGGTCGTCCTTGTCGGCCACGTGCCGGTAGAGGGACATGGTCGCCACCCCGAGTTCGACGGCGACCCTGCGCATCGACACCGCGTCCAGCCCCTCCGCGTCGGCGACCGCGACGGCGGCGGTGACGATCCGTTCGAGGGTGAGCGCGTGGGCCTGGGCCGATCGCGGCTCGGCGCCCGCGCCCGGGGGGCGGGTGGCGGGGACCGGGCGGCGCGGGGGCTCCGGGCGGGTCTCGACGACCGTCCCGACGCCGGGGACGGCGCGGACCAGGCCCTCGCGGCGCAGTTCGGTGAGCACCTTGGTCGCGGTCGCCATCGCGACGCCCCAGCGCCGCGTGATCTCGCGAGTCGAAGGCACGCGCGCGCCCGGCGGCAGGTCGCCGCTCTCGATCCGCCGCCGCAGTTCGGCGACGATCTGGCTGTAGCGCGGTACCGCCTGCCCGCCCATCGAGAGCCCTCCCGCACTAGTGCACCTGGACGGGCGCCATCCTAGCCACCGACCGGGGGTGATGCCCGCTGCCGTGGGCGTCGGTGCACTACCTGTGTACTAGTGCAGCAAAACTCAACAATGCAGGAAACGAAGGCTTTTGGCGCTTGTGGTCGCGATGCGTACGCCGTATTTTCGCGTCATGCAGAACACCGACGTATTGATCTCCGGCGCAGGCGTCGCAGGACCCGCGCTGGCGTACTGGCTACGCAGAGCAGGCTTCACCGTCACGGTCGTCGAACGCGCCCCGGCCCCCCGGCCGGGTGGCCAGACCGTGGATCTGCGCGGCGCCGGCCGCACCGTGATCGAGCGGATGGGCCTGATGGGTCGGGCCAGGGCGGACAGCGTGGACCAGCGCGGCCTCGCACTGGTGGGCGCCTCCGGCCGGATCACCGCGCGGCTGCCCGCCGACAGCTTCGGCGGCGAGGGGATCGTCTCCGAGATCGAGATCCTCCGTGGCGATCTCGCCCGTCTGCTGTACGAGGCCACCCTGCCGGACACCGAGTACCTCTTCGACGACACCGTCACCGGGCTCACCGAGGACCCGGACGGGGTCACCGTCACCTTCGAGAAGGCCACGCCACGCCGGTTCGGCCTGGTCGTCGGCGCGGACGGGCCGCACTCCGTGGTGCGAGCGCTGGCCTTCGGCCCGGAGCGGGAGTTCGTCCATCCGATCGGCCTCTACACGGCCTGGTTCACCGCCACCGACGACCTGGAACTCGACGGCTGGTACCTGATGCACAACGCGCCCGGCGGGCTCGTCGCCTCCGCACGGCCCGGCCGCCTCCCCGGGGAGATCAAGGCAGGCCTGAGCTTCTGTTCGGCGCCGATCACCTACGACCGCCGCGACGTCGCGGCCCAGAAGGAACTGCTGGCCCGGCGCTTCGCCGACGTCGGCTGGGAAGCCCCCCGCCTGCTGCGCGCGATGGGCTCCGCCCAGGACTTCTTCTTCGACTCCATCGGCCAGGTCCGCCTGGACCACTGGTCGCGCGGACGGGTGGCGCTGCTGGGCGACGCCGGATACTGCGCGACCCCGCTGACCGGCCTGGGAACCAGCCTGGCCCTGGTCGGTGCGTACGTCCTGGCCGGCGAACTCGCCGCCGCCGACGGCGACCACCGCATCGCCTTCCGCCGCTACGACGAGGTGATGCGCCCGTACGTCGCCCAGGCGCAGGAACTGCCGCCGGGCGGTGTCTCCGGCTACGCACCCTCAGGTCGGCTCGGCATCCTCCTGCGTGACCTCTCGATGCGGTCGATGACACGCTGGCCGATGCGGAACCTGCTCGCCGCGCAATTCGCCAAGGCCGGGGCCATCGCGCTGCCGCGGTACGGCCATGCCCCGGCGCCCGACGACCACACCGAGCCCCGGTGACCGTCAGCCCTCCGGCCGAGGCCAAAGGGCTGACGACGGCTGCCGGATGCCCCGGCTCAGCCCTGCTTCGGCGCGGCCTGCTGGACGACCTCGAACGACCACAGCGTCGAGCCGGACGCGGCGGGCTTCTGCTGCGGGGCGTCCTCACCGCCGCGCTGGTGGGCCGCCTTCATGGGGCCTTCCATCCAGGCTTGGAAGTCCTCTTCGCTGCGCCACCTTGTGTAGACCAGGTAGGTGTCAGTCCCTTCGATGGGGCGCAGGAGTTCAAACCACTCGAAACCGTCGGAGTTCTCGACGCTCCCGGCGCGGGAGGCGAAGCGCTTCTCCAGCACCTCGCGCTGCTCCTCGGGAACGGTCAGCACATTGATCTTGACGATGCTCATGGGCCCATCCTGCCGCATCACAAGGGGCCAGAGGGCCAAGGGTCAGCGAGCGACGGTCTCGGTGACCGGCTTGTTGCCGCCCGCTGGGCGTTGGGCTGGGGTGGGGGATCTCAACAGGGCGGTGGCCAGGAGGAGAGCGACAGCGACGAGGCCCGAGCCGATGCGGAAGGCGAGCTGGTATCCACCCGTGAGTGCTGAGGTCGTGCTCGCCCCGTCGCCCAGCAGAACCCTCGTACGCGCGGTGGCGAGTGTGCTGAGGGCCGCGAGGCCGAAGGCACTGCCGATCTGCTGCATGGTGTTGAACATGCCGGAGGCGATCCCCGAGTCCTGGGGCGTGGCTGCTGACATCGCTAGCGTGGCCAGCGACGGCATCGCGAGGCCGAAGCCGATGCCGAGCGGCAGCAGCGCGGGCAGGACGTCCATCACGTAGCTCCCGTCTGCCGGTACGCGGCCGAGTGCGGCGAGGCCTGCCGTGATGAGCGTGAGTCCGGGAAGGAGTACGGCACGGGGGCCGAAGCGCGTGATCAGCCTGGGCGAGAGAGCGAGGGACAGCGCGCCGATCGCGACCGAGACGGGGAAGATGCCGAGGCCGGTGTGTACCTCGTCGAAGCGGAGCACCTTCTGCAGGTAGAGCACGCACAGGAATTGGAAACTGAACATCCCGGCCACCATGAGGGCCTGGACGCCCATCGCTGCTGAGACATTGCGCGAGCGGAACAGGCGCAGCGGCAGGAGTGGGGGAGCCGCCTTCGCCTGGCGGGCGACGAACGCGAGGAGCAGGGCGAGTGCTGCGGCACCCGAGCTGAGTGTGTGTGCGGAAGTCCAGCCGTAATGGGCGGTCTCGACGATCGTGTAGACACTGAGCATCAGTGCGGATGTGATCAGGAGCGCGCCCACGGCATCGGTCCCCTTGTGCAGGCCGACGCCGCGCTCGGGCGCGAGCACCCGCCCGGCCAGCAGCGCGGCCGCGATGCCGATCGGGACGTTGACGAAGAAGATCCAATGCCAGCTGATGGTCTGCGTCAGGACGCCGCCGGCGAGGAGGCCCATCGAGCCACCGGCGGACTGGACGAAGCTGTAGACGCCGATGGCCTTGGCCCGCTCCTTCGGCTGCGGGAACAGGGCCACGACCATGCCGAGGGTGACAGCAGAGGTCACCGCGCCGCCGATGCCCTGGACGAACCGGGAGGCGAGCAGCATCGCCGGATTGTGGGACACACCGCACAGCAGCGAGGCAGCTGTGAAAACGCCCAGTCCGCTGACGAAGACGCGCTTGCGCCCGATGAGGTCACCGAGCCGCCCGGAGAGCAGCAGCAGACCACCGAAGGGGACCAGATAGGCGTTGACCACCCAGGCCAGGCCCGGCGAGGAGAAGCCGAGGTCCCGCTGGATGGATGGCAGGGCCACGTTCACGATGGTCCCGTCGAGGATGACCATCAACTGCCCGGCACAGAGGACGGCCAGTGCCGACCAACGTGATGTTTGTGCTGATGCGTCGGTTCTTCGCACGGGGGTTCCTTCCAAAGGTGCACGACTTGTTACAGCAGTCATCTTCTGTAACCATGACGCGCGCCGGAAGGAGGCACTTTCGTGTCACGCAGTCACACAGATGTGTCCGACCAGGTCAGCAATGAGGCGTGCCCACTCACCGAGGTCCTCGACCACGTCGCGGGCAAGTGGAGCATCGGAATCCTTGTCGCCGCCGCACACGGACCGGTCCGCTTCACCGAGTTGGAACGGGCCATCGCGGGCATCAGCCGACGCATGCTCACCTTGAACCTGCGCAAGCTGGAACGCGACGGCCTGCTCATCCGGACCGTCTACCCCACCGTGCCGCCCAAGGTGGAATACAGCCTCACGCCCATGGCCCGCGAACTCCACGCAACCCTCACCGGGCTCGTCGGCTGGGCGGAACGCCACCGAGCCGACATCACCGCCGCCCGCGCCACCTACGACGCCGCCACGGCGTCGGCTCCCTGACCCCTGCTCCTGAGCGGCTCACGGCTGGGTGAGGAGAGGGCCGTAGGCTGCCGATCGTCGGCGGCCGGACATGAAGGACAGGAAGTCCCCGATGAAGGCGCCGCGCGTGTATGTGCGGTCGGTGCCGACAGCGTCGGCGGTGCCGACCGTGTCGCGGTGGAACGCGGTCCGGAACAGCGTCCGGTATTCGTCCGCGTCGATGTGCTGGTCGCCGTCCTTGTCCGTGGCGTCGAAGAGGACCTCGGCGACCTTGATCAGTGCGGGTCCGGCCAGGGAGGGGACGGCGGTCGCGTACTCGCGGGCGCTGACGCGGCCGTCACCGTCGGTGTCCAGTGCCGTCTGGAGTTCACGCCACCAGTCGGCGTAGGCGTCGTAGAGCCTGGTTTCCTCGGGCTCCTCCAGGTCGAGACGGGTGGACAGTTCGCGGGCCATGGCGGCGAGGTCCGGCCAGTCCAGGTACCCGTCGCCGGTCTGGTCGAGTACCTCGCGGAAGAACTCCTCCGCACTGCGTTCGGTGCCGGTGCGGGGGGAGGGCTCCGGCTGCGGAGGGAGCGGCGTGACGAGGCGGATCAGGGCACCGGCCCGCCGCACCTTGTCGTGCAGGGCGGTGACCGCCCGGGCTCGCGGGTCGTCACTGTCGGGCGAGAGGGCCAGCAGGTCGGCGATGGCGTCGGCCCGGATCCAGCCGTCCGGCAGGAACCGGGCCAGACCGACGGCCAGATAGGACCCCTGCATCAGGGTCTGGGCGCCGGGCATCTCGGGCAGCCCGGCACGTCGGCGGAAGGGCTCCGGGAGCGAGGCGACGGTGATCGCCCCGATGAGCGGGCCGGCGATGGCCCGGCCGGTGGCCCACAGCGTGGGAACCCCGCCCAGCAGGGCCGGAGCGGGCAGATGGTCGAACAGCTTGTAGAGGATGATCCGCATCGCCTCGGTGTTCTCCAGTTCCTGGGCCACCACATGGTCGTAGTAGGGCCAGAACTCGGAGAGGGCGGGCGGCAGGTGGCCGGGCTCGTCTCCCATGGCGGCCAGGTAGGCCCGGAACTCGGCGTACAGCCCCTCCATGGCGTGCTGTTCGAGAGGCTGTCCGCTCAGTCGGCACATGGTCACGGTGCTCTCGAACATGGTCGCCACCACCCAGGCCCGTACGGCGGGGTCCATCGCGCTGTAGGGACGGCCTTGCGGGTCGGTTCCGTTGATCCGTGCGTGGAGGCGGTTCAGCCGCGCCGCCTCCCGGAGCCGTACCTGTTCGTCGTCGCCGAACATGCGCTGCAAGCTGCGGAAGGTGTTGCGCAGCCGTCGCCACGGGTGGGTGACGAACGTCGAGTTGTCGATCAGCGCGGCGCCGATCTGCGGGTGCGCGGCCTCCAGCACGGTCGCCCGGACCAGGGCCAGCGCCCAGCGCGGATCGTTGACGAGTCCCTGGAACCGCGCGCCCGCGCCGCCATCTGCGGTGGTCACGATGGGGAGTCTCCGTTCTGCTCGGAACGCACACCACCGAAACGGCGATCGCGCCGCCGGTAGGTGTGCAGGCATTCGAGGAAGTGCGGCGCGCGGAAGTCGGGCCACAGCACGGTCGGGAAGACCCATTCCGCGTAGGCGACCTGCCAGAGCATGAAGTTGGAGATGCGCTGTTCTCCCGAGGTGCGGATGACCAGGTCCACGTCGGGTGTGTCGGGGAAGGGCAGATGGGCGGCGAAAGTCCGCTCGTCCACCGCATCGGCCGCCACACCCGCGCGGATCAGTGACCGCGCGGCCGCGACGATGTCGCCGCGCCCGCCGTGATCGAACGCGACGGTCAAGGTCATCCCTCGGTTGTCGCCGGTCAGTGTCATCAGGTCGGCGACGTCGCGTGCCAGCGCCCGAGGAATCCTCGGGTCGCTCACCCCGAGGAAGCGGCAGCGGATGCCGCGGGCGTGCAGCAGCGGCGCGTGTTTGCGCACCGCCCCGCGCATCAACCGCATGACGTAGTCGACCTCGGCGCTCGGCCGGCTCCAGTTCTCGGTGGAGAACGCGTACAGGCTCAGCCACTCCACGCCCGCGGCGCGGGCCGCCTCGATGACGTCGATCACGGTCGTCTCCGCCGCCCGGTGACCTGACGTACGCGGCAGCGACCGCTGGGCCGCCCACCGTCCGTTGCCGTCCATCACACACGCCACGTGACGCGGCACCCTGAGCGACCGGTCACCAGCGGGAGCGACTTCGGCGAACGCGTCGCCCGCGGTGTGCCCAACTGTCACGCCAGCCCCCCGGCTCCGACCATCACGCCCCTGCGCCCCTGAAACAGGGTGTCAGTCGTCGAGCCCGAATGCCGCGCCAGAGCCGCACGTTCACCCTGGGAACCGTTGTCCGAATTAATCGTTTCAGCGGTGCGGCCGCAAACCCCGTGTCACCTTGTCGACCTGGCCGCGCGGGCCGTAGAGGGCGAGGCCGACCAGGTTGAGGTCGGGGGCCTCCACCGGGCGGACCGCGGCGCGGTTGTCGTCCTCGTTGTCGGTGCCGAACAGCTCCTCGGTGTAGAGGGCGATCGGGAGGCCGTGGGTGAGGGCGCGGGTGTGGGCGCGGAAGAGGCCGGGGGTGTCAGCGGCGTAGACGAGGACCGGTTCGCGGAACATCGGGAGGTAGGTGTTGCCCGAGGCGTCCTCGTACGGCTTGCCGACGATGTCGTCGCTGACGCGGGAGAGTCCGCTGGAGAGGAAGGCCGTCACGGTCAGCTTCTGCCAGTCGGCGAGGTCGTCCCGGACGATGACGGCGATCTTGGTGTCGAATCGCATGCCGTCACCTTCGCCCGGGTTCCGAGGCCCCGTATTGAACGCTGGTGCGAGACGGCAGAATGGGGTGATGGGTGCAGAAGGCACGCACAGTGGTGGGGGTTCGGGCGACTGGGCCCGGTATTGGCGTGACCCGGAGCGGTCCGTGGAAGCCATGCACGCGCACTTCTTCAGCCATCGCTTCCATCCGCACAGCCACGACACGTACTCCTTCGCCGTCACCGAGATCGGCGCGCAGCGCTTCCGCTGCCGGGGCGCGCTGCGGACCAGCGGGGCGGGGATGGTGATGGTGTTCAACCCGGACGATCCGCATGACGGGGAGGCTGCCGCCGAACTCGGGTACAAGTACCGCATCATGCACATGGGGCCGGATGTGGTGCGGGACGTGCTCGCCGATGTGGGGGGCGGCGCGGACGGGCCGGTGGCGCTGCCGCTGTTCGACCAGCCGGTGCTGGACGACCCGGTGCTCGGGCGCGCGCTGCTGCGGCTGCACACCGCGCTGATCGGCGGCGCCGGTCCGCTCGTCCGCGACGAGCGGCTGACCGCGGCGGTCGGCGCGATGGTGCGGCGCAGCGCGACCCGCCCGGTGCGGGCCACGGCGCTGCCGACCGGGGGCGCGCAGGCGTGGGCTGCGCGCCGGGCGCGGGCGCTGCTGGAGGCGGAGTACGCGACGGAGATCTCGGCGGAGCGGCTGGCGGAGGCGGCGGGGTGCAGCCGGTTCGCCCTGTACCGGGCGTTCCGGGCGGAGTACGGGATGGCGCCGAGCGACTTCCAGCGCCAGCTGCGGCTGCGTCAGGCGCGCGGGCTGCTGGTGGCGGGCGTCACGGCGGCGGAGGCGGCGGCCGCGGCGGGGTTCGCCGACCAGAGTCACTTCCACCGCTGGTTCGTACGGTGTTTCGGAATCACCCCGGGGGCGTTCCAGCACGCCGCGGATCCCGATTCGCGGCGTACCCCGCAGCCCTGATGAAATTGGCCGGGATCGTGCCGAGCCCCTCCGTACAGACACACTCCCGCCAAAGGGTGTCAGCTTTCGGACAACCACGGGCGACAGTCAGGTGAAGGCGAGATGTGGCGCGTCTGAGTAAGGGGCTCAGTAGGGTCTCCGGCATGCTGAACAGGTAAAGAGGGCGAGTGGGGGAGCGGCAGGGCGTGGTGAACGCGGAGCGAGGCGGACTGGGGAGCACCTCGGGTACGGGGCCGGGCTCCGGCGCCCTCGGGGCACGGACGTCGCGGACGATGATGGGCCTCGGGGCCCTCTGGCTGCTGGCCGGTCTGCTCGCCGTCCGTCAGGCGGCGGCGGTGCTGCGGCTGCCTCCGGACGAGCGGCTGACCGACCTGGAGACCTGGATCGGTGAGGAGGGTGTCCTCCATGTGGGCGGTTCGCTGTACCACGGGGACGCGTTCACCGGCACTCCGTTCTCCGGTCTGGTGCTCAAGCCGCTGACCCGGGCCGCCGAGCAGAGCCTGGGCGTCGCCTGGACGTTCGGCACCCTGCTGCTCGTCGTCGTCCTCGGGCTGACCGCCGCGCGCGCCCTGCCGGGGCCGGTCTCCCGCCGCACCGCGCTGCTGGCCGCGCCGCTGGCGATCTGCCTGCTGACGCTGTCCCTTCCGGTCCGCAACACCTTCACGCTCGGTCAGACGAGCATCATTCCGGTGCTGTTGGTCGTGCTCACCGTGCTGCCGCGGACCTCAGGGCGGCAGGCGGGCGTGCTGATCGGCGTGGCCGCGGCCCTCCAGCCCGCGCTGCTGCTGTTCGGCGCCGTCCTGTGGCTGCTGGGGCGGCGGCGCTCGGCCGGGCTGGCGGGCGCGACGTTCGCCGTGTGCACCGCGCTGGCGTGGGCGGTCATGCCGCGCGACTCCGTGTCGTACTGGGTCCATCACCTCGGCGGCGCCGGGCTCGGCGAGCCCGCGGACAGCCTGGCCAACCAGTCGCTGCACGGGCTGCTGCTGCGCATCGGTCTTGAGGGGCCCGTCGAGCTGGTGCTGCTCGCGGTCCTGGCGGTGGCGGTCGCGGTCGTCGGCCTGCGCCGCGCGGTGCGGTACGCACGGGACGGGCAGCTGCTGCTGGCCGCTGCGATCACCGGCTGTGTGGCGCTGGCGGTCTCGCCCACCTCGTGGCAGTACCAGCAGCTGTGGATCCTGCTCGCGGTGGTCGGCCGGGTGGGCCGCCGGGCCGCCGACCGGCTGGTGTGGCCGGTGCTGGTGGTGCTGGTGATGACGCTGAGCCGTACCGCGCTGCTGCCCGACCTCCAGATCGCCGGGCACATCGGCTACAACGCGCCGCTGCTGGCCGCGCTCGCCGCGGCCTGCCTGGTGCCGTTCGTCTCCCGGACCTCCCCGCAGTGGGACAGCCCGGAGCCGACGCCGGTCCAGGAGCCGCACCGCGGCCGCTTCGCCTGGATGCCGCTGCTGCGCTTCGTACGGCGGCCGCTGTCCCGGCCGAATCTGCTGCTGGAGCTGATGTTCATCCGCGTCGGCTACTTCGCGTACTCGTGGATCCGGGCGCACGCGCCCGACGAGCGCAGCGTCGCCGAGGGCCACGGCCATGAGGTGCTGGCCGTCGAGCGCTTCCTGCACATCGACATCGAGCACTGGTTCAACCGGCTGGTCGCGGACACCCCGTGGCTGAGGGACTGGATGAACTGGTACTACAGCACCTTCCACTTCCTCGTCCCGCTGTCCCTGCTGGGCTGGCTGTATCTGCGCCGCCCCGCGACCTACCGCTGGGCCCGCACCCCGCTCGCCTTCGGCACGATGCTCGCGCTGGTCGGCTTCTGGCTCTACCCGCTGGCCCCGCCGCGGCTGATGGGCCTCGGGTACGTCGACACGGCGCACGGCCCGCAGGATCTGAACAACCCGGACTTCGGCGCGCTCACCAAGCTGTCCAACCAGTACGCGGCGATGCCGTCGCTGCACGTGGGCTGGTCGCTGTGGTGCGGGGTGGTGATCGCGCTGGTGGCGCCGTACCTCTGGATGAAGATCCTCGGCATGCTGTATCCGCTGTTCACGGTCGCGGTGATCGTCGGCACGGCGAACCACTACGTGCTGGACGCGGTCGGCGGCGCGGCGGTCGTCGCGGCGGGATTCGGCCTTCAGTACGTGCTGCTCGGGGTCGGCCGGAAGCCCGCCGAGGAGGCGAACGGCCCAGTCGGCGAGATGCTGTCGGCGGGCGCCCGGGGCGTACGGGAGCGCGCGCGGGCGCGGTTGCGGAGGCCACGCGCCGGGGAGCCGGACGCAACGTCGCAGGTCGCGGAGATCCCCCATCCGACGGAGAGCGCGGAAGCGGCCGACGCCTCGCGTTGAAGGGGCCGGTGCACCGGTCTAGCGTGGGGAAAAGCGGTATAAAACGCCAGGAAGTCTCGGGGGTCCCGACCGAGGAGGGATCTGAGGATGTCCCTGGTAACGGCGGCAGCCGCAGCGCTGGCCGCATCGATGACCGTCATCTCTCCCGCGGTCGCGGCGCCCAGCGCCACGGCCGACCCGCACCCGTCGCCGAACCCCACGGCGTTCGTCCTGGAGAAGTTCCGGCCGGCTTCGGAGGCTCACGGCACCAGTGGTGCGGTGACGTACGACAAGAAGCTGGTGCCCACGTCCGCGGTGGTGCTCGTCGCGGAGGTGCGGATTCCGCACGGGAAGTGGCACGGCGAGATGGGGGAGCACGAGATGCAGGAGCACGGTGAGCACGGGCAGCACTGGAAGCACGGGATGCCGCCGAACGGCACGTTCGTCTTCCTGGCCCTGCGCGGGGTCGCGCCGAACCACCACTTCGGGATACACGTGCACACCAGGTCGTGCGGCACCAAGCCCGATTCGTCCGGCCCGCACTACCAGAACGTGAAGGACCCGAAGCAGCCCTCCACGAACCCCAAGTACGCCAACCCGCGCAACGAGATGTGGCTCGGGGCCACCACCAACAGCAGCGGTGACGCCCGCGCCAAGTCGCTGGTGAAGTGGCACTTCAGGGCCGGTGAGGCGCGCTCGGTGGTGATCCACGAGCATGGCACCGCCACGCAGATGGGCAAGGCGGGCATGGCCGGAAACCGGGTGGCCTGCATCAACGTCCCGTTCAAGTAGCGCGGTCGGTGAGGGCTACGCGTAGCTCACCCGCAGCTCCTTGATCCCGTTCAGCCACGCCGACCGCAGCCGCCGCGGCGCGCCGGTGAGGCGGATGCCGGGAAGGGTGTCGGCGATCGCGTTGAAGATCAGCCGGATCTCCAGTTCGGCGAGGCTCTTGCCGAGGCAGAAGTGCGGTCCGCCGCCGCCGAAGCCGAGGTGGGGGTTGGGGTCGCGGGTGATGTCGAAGACCTCGGGGCGGTCGAAGACCTCGGGGTCGTTGTTGGCGGAGGAGTAGAACACCCCGACCCGCTGGCCCGCCCGGATGGCCTGGCCGCCGAGGGCGGTGTCCTGGGTGGCGGTGCGCTGGAAGGACATCACGGGGGTGGCCCACCGGACGATCTCGTCGGCGGCGGTGGCCGGGCGCTCGCGCTTGAACAGCTCCCACTGTTCGGGGTGGGTGAGGAAGGCGTGCATGCCGTGGCTGATGGCGTTGCGGGTGGTCTCGTTGCCCGCGACGGCCAGCAGCAGGACGAAGAAGCCGAACTCGTCGGAGCCCAGGTTGCCCTCGTCCTCGGCGGCGACCAGCGCGCTGACGATGTCCTTGGCGGGGCACTGCTTGCGGTCGGAGGCCAGGTTCATGGCGTACGAGATCAGCTCCATGGCCGACTCGGCGCCGATCTCCTCGGTGATGGCCAGCTCCGGGTCGTCGTACGCGACCATCTTGTTTGACCAGTCGAAGATCTTGGACCGGTCCTGCTGGGGGATGCCGATCAGTTCGGCGATGGCCTGGAGGGGGAGTTCGCAGGCGATGTCGGTGACGAAGTCGCCGGTGCCGTTCTCCTTGGCGCCGGCCACGATGCGTACGGCGCGGTCGTGGAGGGCGTCCTCCAGGGAGCGGATCGCGCGCGGGGTGAAGCCGCGCTGGACGATCTGGCGGACCCGGGTGTGCTCGGGCGGGTCCATGTTGAGCATGATCAGCTTCTGGACCTCGATCTGGTCGCGCTGGATGTGCTCGTTGAAGCGGATGATCGCGGTGTTGCGGTGGGAGGAGAAGATCTCGGGCCGGGTCGAGACCTCCTTGACGTCGGCGTGCCGGGTGACGGCCCAGTAGCCGTCGTCGTCGTACCCGGCGATGCCATGCCGCTGGGGAATCCAGGACACGGGGGCCGTCTGTCGCAGCTGGGCGAACTCGGGGAGTGGCACCCGGTGCTGATGGAGGTCGGGGTCGGTGAAGTCAAAGCCTTCGGGGAGCGCTGGACAGGACATCGGCCACCTCCGGATCTGACGGCCTATCAGAAAGTGTCCAGAAGGTAGTAACGGGTTCTACAAGTAGCAAGGGCCACGGCACGTCTTCTTGAGGCGGACGCCTCAACTCGCCCTGTGCACAACCCTTGCGCCGTCAGGCCGGGCCTCAGCAGACTGAGAGAAGAACTAGAACGCGTACTAGTTCTGACGCGGGCGCGCTGCCGGGAGCCCCCGCGGACGCGATGGAGAAGAGGACGAGTCATGGCCGCGGAACCCGTCATCGTCGAAGCCGTACGCACCCCGATCGGAAAGCGCGGAGGCGCGCTCGCCAATCTCCACCCCGCGTATCTCCTCGGTGAAACCTACCGCGAACTCCTCGCCCGCACCGGCATCCAGCCCGACTGCGTCGAACAGATTGTCGGCGGCACGGTCACCCACGCGGGAGAGCAGTCCATGAACCCCGCGCGCACCGCCTGGCTGGCCATGGGGCTTCCGTACGAGACGGCGGCGACGACCGTGGACTGCCAGTGCGGCTCCTCCCAGCAGGCCAACCACATGGTGGCCACCATGGTCGCCACCGGCGTCATCGACATCGGCATCGGGTGCGGCGTCGAGGCCATGTCGCGGGTGCCGCTCGGCAGCGGCTCCAAGCACGGTCCTGGCAAGCCGTTCCCCGAGGAGTGGAACGTCGACCTCCCCAACCAGTTCGAGGCCGCCGAGCGGATCGCCCGGCGGCGCGGGCTCACCCGCGAGAAGGTCGACTCCCTCGGCCTGGTCTCCCAGGAGCGCGCCGCCCGCGCCTGGGCCGAGGAGCGCTTCAAGCGCGAGACCTTCGCGGTGCAGGTGCCCACGACCGAGGAGGAGCAGGCGGCCGGGGAGGGCATGTGGCGGGCCGTCGACCGGGACGGGGGGCTGCGCGACACCAGCATGGAGGCGCTGGGTGGGCTCAAGCCCATCATGCCGACCGCCGTCCATACGGCGGGCAACTCCTCCCAGATCTCGGACGGCGCGTGCGCGGTGCTGTGGGCGTCCAAGCGGATGGCCCGCGCGCTGAAGCTGCGGCCCCGCGCCCGGATCGTGGCCCAGGCCCTGGTCGGCACCGATCCGCACTACCATCTCGACGGTCCGATCGACGCGACCCGGGCGGTGCTGGGGAAGGCCGGGATGACGCTCAAGGACATCGACGTGATCGAGATCAACGAGGCGTTCGCGTCGGTCGTGCTGTCCTGGGCGCAGGTCTTCGAGCAGGATCTGGAGAAGGTGAACGTCAACGGCGGCGCCATCGCGCTCGGCCACCCGGTGGGGGCGACGGGCGCGCGGCTGATCACCACGGCGCTGCATGAACTGGAGCGGGCGGACAAGGAGTTCGCGCTCATCACGATGTGCGCGGGCGGGGCGCTGGCGACGGGGACGATCATTCAGCGGCTTTAGGGATTGGGGCTTCTGCGCTTCAAGTGACCTTCGACCGGTGGGCGACATGATGCGGCACGTCATGCGGTCGGAGTCGAAGGGAAGCGACGACATGTCAGCTCGCCGAATGCTCACCGGTACGTTCCTGGGGCTGGGAGCCCTGCTCATGGTGTCGGCCACGGTCGCCCCGGCGGCCGGCGCGGCGCCGGTCCCCGTGACCACGCTTGCCTGCGACGGCGACACCTACAAGTGCACGGCCGGGCTCCAGTTCGGGGACGGCAGGTGGTTCGCGGACTGGAATGCGAACGTGTTCCACCAGAGCGCGGCCCGGGCGGTGTCCGCCGAGTCGGAGAAGTCGGTGAAGGCGCCGGTCCCGGTGACGACCCTCAACTGTGACGGTGACACCTACAAGTGCACGGCCGGGCTGCGGTTCGGCGACGGCCGATGGGTCGCGCAGTGGGACGCGCGGATCTTCCACCAGGCGGCGGCGAGGTCGGCAGAGGCGGGTAAGTCGGTGAAGGCGCCGGTTCCGGTGACGGCCCTGAACTGCGACGGCGACACCGGCCTGTGTACCGCCAACCTCCAGTTCGGTGACGGCAGGTGGGCCGCCCAGTGGGGGGCCAGGATCTTCCACCAGTAAGGGACCTTTGACGGGCGGGCCCGGTGCGTCGCGCACCGGGCCCGCCCCGTCGTACGCCCTACGCCGTCATGGCCGCTCGAACGCCACCGGCGCCTCGAACGCCGCCCGGCGCGTGGCGCGCCGCAGCGCGCCCAGGATCGGCCCGCCGAGGGTCAGGGTCAGCACGACCGTCACCACCGCGCGCGGCAGGTCCCAGCCGAGCGAGGTCGCCAGGCAGTACGCGACGAAGCGGGCCAGGTTCGCGCCGAGCGCGTCGCCCGGCACGTAAGCGATTCCCGACGACATGCCCTGCATCAGCGTCCAGCCCTGGAGGTTCATGGCCGTCCCGTACGCCACGGACGCGACCGCCCCGTACGCAGCGAGCAGCGCCAGCTCGCGGCGGCCGCGCAGCCGTCCGGCGCCGGGCAGCAGCCCCGCGCCAAGAGCGACCCACCCCATCGCCAGCATCTGATACGGCATCCACGGCCCGACGCCGCCCGTGAGCAGCGCCGACGCGAACATCGTCACCGAGCCGAGGACGAACCCGAAACCGGGGCCCAGCACCCGCCCCGAGAGCACCATCAGGAAGAACATCGGCTCGATGCCCGCCGTGCCCGCGCCCAGCGGCCGCAGCGCGGCGCCCGCCGCCGCCAGCACCCCGATCATCGCGATGGCCTTCGCGTCCAGACCGGTGTCGGCGATCGTCGCCACGACCACCGCCAGCAGCAGCGGCAGCAGCGCGGCGAACAGCCACGGCGCGTCGGCGGCGCGGGCGGCCACCCCGGAGTGGGCGGGTGCGAGGAGCGGCCAGGTGAACGCGGCGACGCCGATCGCGGAGACGAGCGCGAGGGCGACGACCGAGCGCGGTCCGAGCCGGACGGCGCGTACGTGTGCCCGTGCCTGAAGCCCGGTCATCGCGCCCGCTCCAGCGCGTCGCGCACCTGCGGCACGGTCAGCCAGGGCAGCGGCGCGAGGATCTTCGCGACCTGCGGGGCGAACGCGGGGGAGGACATCACGACCTCCGCCGTCGGACCGTCCGCGACCACCTCGCCGTCGGCCAGGATGACGACCCGGTGGGCGAGTTCGGCGGCCAGTTCCACGTCGTGCGTGGCCAGCACGATTGCGTGGCCGTCCGCCGCCAGCCCGCGCAGCACCCGGGTCAGCCGGGCCTTCGCCGCGTAGTCCAGGCCGCGCGTCGGCTCGTCCAGCAGCACCAGCGGCGGGCGGGCGGTGAGGATGACGGACAGCGCGAGGGCGAGCCGCTGCCCCTCGGACAGATCGCGCGGATGGGTGCCGTCCGCGACCTCGGGCAGCAGGCCCCGGACCAGCTCCCGGCAGGTGCCGGGCGCCGCGCCCGCGTCCTGGTCGGCGGCCGCGCACTCGGCCGCCACCGTGTCCGCGTACAGCAGATCGCGCGGCTCCTGCGGTACGAGGCCCACGTGGCGCAGGAGTTCGGCGGGGCGCGTGCGGTGCGGCGCGCTGCCGTCCGGCCCGACGCGAACGGTTCCGGCGGCCGGTTCGTGCATCCCGACGAGCGCGGCGAGGAGCGTCGACTTTCCGGCCCCGTTGCGGCCCATCAGCGCCACCGTCTCGCCGGGGTGCACCGACAGGCCCACGTCGTGCAGCGCCTCGACGCGCCCGTGCCGTACGGAGAGCCGGTCGGTCTGGGCGGTGGGTGCCGCTTCTTGTGGTGCGGGCGGTGCGTACGGGGTGAGCGGGGCCAGCCGCTCGCGCAGCGCCCCCGCCTTGCGGCGCGCGTCCCGTACGGACAGGGGGACGGGGGCCGTCCACCCCGCGAGGCCGCCGAGCGCCACCACCGGCGGCTGCACGGGCGAGACCGGCATGATCTCGGCCGGTTCGCCGACGACCGGGGCCGCGCCGGGGGCGGGCAGCAGGATCACCAGGTCCGCGTACTGCACCACCCGCTCCAGCCGGTGTTCGGCCATCAGCACGGTCGTCCCCAGGTCGTGCACCAGCCGCTGCAACACGGCCAGCACCTCTTCCGCGGCGGCCGGGTCGAGCGCCGAGGTGGGCTCGTCCAGCACCAGGACCCGCGGATGCGTGGTGAGCACCGAGCCGATCGCGACCCGCTGCCGCTGCCCGCCGGAGAGGGTCGCGATGGGCCGGTCGCGCAGCTCGGCGAGGCCGAGGAGGTCGAGGGTCTCCTCGACGCGGCGGCGCATGGTGTCGGGCGGCAGGCCCAGCGACTCCATTCCGTAGGCGAGTTCGTCCTCGACGGTGTCGGTGACGAAGTGGGCGAGCGGGTCCTGGCCCACGGTGCCGACGACGTCGGCCAGTTCGCGGGGCTTGTGGGTACGGGTGTCCCGCCCCGCGACCGTGACCCTGCCGCGCAGGGTGCCCCCGCTGAAGTGCGGCACCAGCCCGGAGACGGCGCCCAGGAGTGTCGACTTGCCGACTCCGGAGGGGCCGACGAGCAGGGCCAGCTCACCCTCCGGAACGGTGAGTTCCACCCCGTGGAGGGCGGGCCGGTCGGCGCCGTCGTAGACGACGGACACCTGCTCGAAGCGGATCACTTCGTGACCTCCTCGGTCGTGCGGTCGGGGGCAGGGGCCGGGGCGACGAACGCCGGGAGCAGCCCCAGCAGCACGCCCGCCGCCGGCCACAGCGGCAGGTCCGGCGCGGTGAGCGGGACGGCGGGCGGGTTCAGGGACCCGGGCGCGTACGAGGCGGCCCGGACCATCAGCGCCGCGACCGCCACCCCCGATCCCGACACCAGCCAGGCCCGCACGCCCCAGCGGTCCGGCCGGTAGCGGCTGCGGACCGAGCGGCGCCCGCCCAGCCACAGCCCGCCCAGCGCGGCGGCGAGCCCGGCGAGCAGCAGCGGCAGCCCGTAGGCCGCGCCCTCCGGGGTGAGCAGCCCGTACGTACCGCAGCAGACGCCGAGCAGCCCGCCCAGCGTCAGCGCGGCCGTCGTACGGCGCACCGCGGGCGGGACCTGCGCGGTGCGGCCGTAACCGCGCGCGTCCATCGCCGCCGCGAGGGCCACGGACCGCTCCAGCGCGCCCTCCAGCACCGGAAGTCCCACCTGGAGCAGCGCCTTCATCCCGCGGTCGGGGCGGCCGCGCAGCCTGCGCGCCGCGCGCAGCCGCTGGACGTCCGCCACCAGATGCGGCGCGAACGTGCATGCCACGACCACCGCCACGCCCGCCTCGTACAGCGCGCCCGGCAGCGACTTGAGCAGCCGCGCCGGGCTGGCCAGCGCGTTCGCCGCGCCGACGCAGACCAGCAGGGTGGCCAGCCTCAGCCCCTCGTACAGCGCGAACACCAGCCCCTCGGCCGTGACCCGCCCCCCGATCCGCACTCCCTGCGCCCAGTCGGGCAGCGGCACCTCGGGCAGCGTGAACAGCACACGGGTGCTGGGGATCGGCGAGCCGAAGAACAACGCGAAGAGGAGCCGGATCGCGAGCACGACCAGCCCGAGCTTGAGGAACGCCGCGTACGAGCGCGCCCAGGGCGCGTCGGTGCGCCGCACGGCCACGACATAGCCCGCGACGGCGACGATCAGCCCGAGCAGCAGCGGATTGGTGGTCCGGGAAGCGGCGGTGCCCAGCCCCAGCGCCCACACCCACCACGCCCCGGCGTGCAATGCGCCCCCGCGGCGTGGGGTGGGCGCGCCGCGCCCCCGTCCGGGGGCGCGCTGGACCGCGCGGACCGCGGCCGACCCCACCCCGTTCACGTCCGGCGGCGGCGGGTCTGCCAGGCCGCCGCTGCGGCGAGGGCCACGACCACGGCCGCGCCGCCTATCAGGCCGGTCGACGGGCCGCCGTCGTCGCTCGTGCCGTCCGCCGTCTTCCGCGCGGTCACCGCCTCACCGCAGCCCGACTTCGGGTAGTTCGCGATGGCGCACAGCAGCGCGGAGGAGTTGTAGCGCAGCGGCTTCGCCACCGCCGCCAGGGCCTCCCCGGCGGTCGCGTCCTCGCCGACGCGGGCACACGCGGTGCGGGACTTCGGGGGCGTACGGCCGTCCGGCGCGTCCTTCGGGGCGCCGAAGTCGAGGACGACCGCGATCCGTTTCGTGCCGTCCTTGGCGGGCGTGCCCGCGTCGCAGATCGCGGCGTAGCGGGCCGTGCCGCGGGGGCGGGCGGCGTCCTGGGAGTCCTCGCTGACGGCGAAGCGGAAGCCGATCATGTCGCCGTCGCCTGGGCGGGCCGCGGAGGGGCCCTGCGACGCGTACGTCCAGCCGCCGCCGTCCCCGCCCCGCTGCCAGAACGACCAGTAGCGGTATCCCTCGGCCTGCGCGGGCGCGGCGACGGCGAGCACGGTGAGTACGGCCGCGAGCGGCAGCAGTACGGCGCGGCCGACCATCAGGACTGCTGCCGCTTACGGCCGCTGAACAGGAAACCTATGCCCATACCGGCCACCGCGCAGCTTCCGACGATCCACCAGACGCTGCCCTTGCCGTCGTCGTCCTTTTCGTCCTTCGCGCCCTGCTGTTCGGCAGGCTTCGGGCCCGTGGCGTTGAGCTGCTGTACGAGGTCGGCGTCGCCGAAGTGCCGGGGGTCCGCACCTGCCGCGTGTGCCGCGAGCACCAGCTTGGCCAGCGCGCCCGGGTCGCCCTTCGCCCAGGCCGCCGCGCCGCTGTCCTTGCCCTGGAGCCACTGCAACGGCCTGGCGGCCGCCGCGCTGTGCTGACCCGCGGCGAGCGCCGTGATCGCGTCGGCGGTGGCGCCGAAGTCGGGCTGGGCCTTGGCGGCGCCGGGCGTCGCGGACTTCAGGTGCATGCCGTTGCCGGACATGGTGGTGGAGAGATAGGCGAGCGCGGCCTCGGAGGCGTCCTCCGGCGCACGGTCCGCACCGCCGCCCTTCCCTCCGCAGGCCAGCGGCTCGGGCTTCTTGCCGTCGTCCTTGCCGACCGGGTCGATGGCGAGGCCCGAGCCCCGGGTGGCCAGCGCCGCGCTCACGGTGGCCAGATCGTTGGCGGCGGGCGCGCCCTTCCCCGCGGTGTACGCGAACGCGCCCCGCTGCCCGGCCTTCGCCGAGCAGTCCAGCTGGAGCCCGAGCAGCGCGTCGTACGGGGTCTTGCCGCTCGCCGGGGCCGCGACCTCCACCGGATCCAGACCGGTCGCGGCGAACGCGCCGACCGCGACCGAGGTGGAGTTGGCGTCGCTCGTGCCGCCGGGGTTCATGCCCCAGCCGCCGTCGTCGTTCTGGGTCCGCTTGAGCCAGCCGATGCCCTTCTCGACCGCCGCCGACCGGCCGCCCACCGCGGCCAGCGCCTGTATCGCGGCGCCGGTCGCGTCCGTGAACTCGCCCTTCTTCGGGTCGCACGCCTTCCCGGTGTCCGCCCGGTACGCGGCGAAGCCGCCGTCCGCGCACTGCTGCCCGGCGAGCCAGTCGATGGCCGACTTGGCCGGTTTCACCTTGACCGCGTCCTGGGCGAGCAGCGCGAGCGACTGCCGCCACACCCCGTCGAACTTGGGGTCCTTGGTGCCGTACAGCCCCTCCGGGCGCTTGGCGTCGTCGCCATGAGCGGCGGGCGCGGCGGTCGCGCACAAGGCGGCGGAGATGGCCAGGGCCGCGACGCTGCGGCGTACGTTCATGGCGGGCGTGCCTCTCGATCAGGGGCGTGACGCAGCCACGCACGGCCGCCCACCCACGTATCGGAACGCGGTGGCACCGGGCTCAGCTCCGCATCCCACGACGGTGCCGCCGCCGGACACCCGGACGGCGGGAGCCTCCTGCGTCGCGCCCGCCCAGGTGCTCCGGCTCGCACTCGCCCGCGCGGGCGCGTGCTCACGGTTGCGGGTCAGCGCCGGACTTCCACCGACTTCCCCTGATCGAACGCGGATGAAGTTCTCCCGCCCACTTTAACCGGACGCTTCACCCGCTGACGACGCCGCGGTCCCGTCCGCCCCGCCCGGCCCGGCCGTGGCAACTCCAATGGGGAATGGCCAAGTTGAAAAATCGGGCCGCCAGCCTCGCCAACAGAATTGGTAACGCGTCGAAAACATCGTTGTGAAACGAGCGTGAAGGTCGTTTCGGCAGGTTCGGCCCGGCAAAGAGAGGCCCATGAGCAACCCCCATGGCCACATCGCGGATAACGCTTCTCCGTACCAGCACAACCCGAATGCTCCCTATCAGGGAGATCCCGGTCCCTCCGCCCCCCGACGCCGAGCAGGCAATTCGAGTGGTCGCGGGGCGGATCGGACAGCCTTGATCATTCACAGCCTCGCGGACATCGCCGCCGTTTTCCTGGGGCTGTGGCTCCTGCTGTACCTGCTCGACGCCAACCAGGCGAATGTCTTTGTCGACTTCGTGCACGGCGTGGCGAACTGGCTCGCCGCATGGTCGCAGGACATCTTCACCATGGAACCCGAAGGTGTTCGCGTCTTCTTCAACTACGCCCTGCCTGCGGTGATTTACCTCGCTATCGGCCATGGAGCCGCGGCGTGGGTGCGTCGGCTCTGACCCCGCGCCCGCCGGGGCATCCCCCGCCCGGCGGGGATGCCCCGTAGTCCCGGGTAACACTTTCCGGCCGGTCGGCGCTGACGACGATGAGGCTGCCCGAAGGGAATCCGGCAGCGTAATCACATGACCACCGGAGGGTCACCGAACAGGCGGAAGAACGGAAGATCGCAGGCGTGCTCGCGATGGGCGAAGATCACGCTGATTTCTTCCCTGGGTAGTCACGAAAAGGAATCGCACCGCAACCCAGAGATGATGTCTCGGGTGATGCGGCGGTATTTTCCTTGCCTTGATCTTGTTCTGATCTTGTTCTGGTGAGGATGGCCTTCCCGGCGACTTGCATTTACTCCCCATAGGTAATGCAGACTGCCGGGCATGCGCCAATGGAACGACAGCAGAAACGATGATTTCCAGCCTCAGTACGGCGTCCCGTCCCAGTACGACGACGGCTACGACGACGGCTATGGCCACGATGAGCCGTACCGGCGCCCACGCCGCCGCGGCCGGACCGTGAAGCGCGTCCTGATCACCCTGGTCGTCGTCCTGCTGGTCGCCTCGGTCGCCACGTACTTCTGGGCCGACTCCAAGCTCCGCAAGGAAGTCGACCTCAGCCAGGTGATCGACCGCCCCCAGGCGGGCGACGGCACCAACTACCTGATCGTCGGGTCCGACAGCCGCGAGGGCATGTCCGACCAGCAGAAGAAGGACCTGCACACCGGCTCCGCCGACGGCAAGCGCACGGACTCGATGATGATCCTGCACGACGGCTCCTCCGGTCCGACGCTCATATCCCTGCCGCGGGACTCCAACGTCACCATCCCGAAGTTCCGCGGCTCCGAGTCCGGGAAGATCAAGGGTCCCCTGGGTGCCACCAAGCTGAACGCCGCGTACGCCATGGACGGCCCGCAGCTGCTCGTCCGCACCGTCGAGGCCAACACCGGTCTGCACATCGACCACTACGCGGAGGTCGGCTTCTCCGGCTTCGCCAACATCGTGGACGCCATCGGCGGCGTCGACATGAACCTCAGCAAGGGCTTCAAGGACAAGCAGGCCGGCGCCGACTTCCAGGCGGGCGAGCAGACGATGAACGGGCGGCAGGCGCTCGCGTTCGTCCGCAGCCGGCACGCGTTCGCCGCCAGTGACCTGGAGCGCACGAAGAACCAGCAGAAGTTCCTGTCCGCGCTGGCCTCCCAGACCGCTTCGCCCGGCACGCTGCTGAACCCGTTCAAGCTCTACCCCGCCATGGGGGCCGGTCTGGACACCCTGATCGTCGACAAGGACATGAACCCCTACTACCTGGCCCGGATGTTCCTCGCCATGAAGGACGTCACCAGCAACGGGGGCAAGTCGCTGAACATGCCGACCGCGGGCAGCGTCGGCGGCAACCTCCAGTGGGACCAGGCCAAGGTCAAGCAGCTGGTGCAGCAGCTCAACAACGACGAGCCGGTCACCGTCACCGACAACACCCCCTGACCCCGCCCCTCCGCGCGCGGGCCCGCCACCGCCCGCGCGCGGAGAGCGCGGAGGGCGCCGCTCAGCCGGTGGGGTCGAGGTCGACGCGCACGGTCAGCAGGTTGTTGCCCAGGGCGCGGACCGCGGCGCTGTTGTAGCGGGGGAGGGACCTGAGGCGGGCGCGGGGGTCGTCCTCGGGGAGCGGGTGCGCGGTGCCGGTGTGCCAGGTGCCGTTGATGCGGACCCGGACCCTGGGATCGGCCCGGAGATTCCGTACATACTGCGACTTGTCGCCGAACTCCGACACGAACCAGAACGCGTCGCCGACGCGACGCCCGCCGACCGGGGTGCGCCGGGGCAGGCCGGAGACCCGGCCGGTGGTCTCCAGGAGGGTCTGGAACGGCAACCGGGAGAGGAGCGGGTTGCCGACGCGGCGCTGGAAGGTCGTGACGATGCGGTGCTTGCGGCCGTGGTGACGGGACATCCGTGGCCCTCTCGTTCGTCGGTCCGCCCATGATCTCAGCGGGCCCGGTAGGTGACCGGATCGGTGCCGGGGACGGGCTCGGCGCGGCCCTCGTTCACCAGGCGGCGGAGGTGGGCCTCGGCCTCTGATACGGCGATGTTGCGGGAGCCGTAGGGGATGTCGGGCCAGGGGCGGTTCCACTCCATGCGCTCGGCGAGCTGCCAGGGGGTGTGCGGGGTCGCGAGGAGGGCGCGGAGGTTCGCCAGGCGCGCCTCGTGGTGCTGGAGGAGGGCGCGGACGCGGCCGGGGGCGTCGGTGAAGGCGTGCTGGTGGGCCGGGAGGACCTCGGCCGGATCGAGGGCGGCGATGCGCTTCAGGGAGGTCAGGTAGTCGCCGAGCGGGTCGGTGCGGTGGGCGTCGGTCGGGTCCTCGTACAGCCCGATGTGCGGGCTGATCTCGGGGAGCAGATGGTCGCCGGAGAAGAGCCTGCCGTAGCCGTCGTGGGTCGCGGTGGGATGGGCCTCTTCGAGGTGGAGGCAGACGTGTCCTGGGGTGTGGCCCGGGGTCCAGATGGCGCGCAGGCGGCGGCCGGGGAGGTCGAGGAGTTCGCCGGGGGCGATCTCGCGGTCGGGAAGGGCGGCCCGTTGCCCCGGGAGGTCCGTACGGCCCGCGGCTCGGGCGGCGCGCAACGGGGCGAGATGGTCCTCGGGGGCACCGGCCGCGGCCAGCTTCTCGGCGAGGTAGTCGAGCCAGAGGGCGGGGTCGGCCTCCCGGGTGCGGCGTACGACGTGGGCGTCGGCGCCGTGCATGGCTATCCACGCGCCCGATGCCTCCCGCACCTGGCCGGAGAGCCCGTGGTGGTCGGGGTGGTGGTGGGTGACGAGGACGCCGTGGACCGCGGAGACCTCGGTGCCGCACGCGGTCAGCCCGGCGGTGAGGGTGTCCCAGGCGGTCGGATCGTCCCAGCCGGTGTCGATGAGGACCGGCCCGCGGTCGGTGTCGAGGAGATGGACGAGGGTGTGGCCGAGCGGGTTGTCCGGGATGGGGACGGGGATGCTCCACACCCCGCCGCCGTGGTCGATGACATCGGTCGCCTCTGGCACGGGGTCCCCTTTCCGCGAGTGCGGCCGGATCACCGGCCCGCACCACCGGCAGCGCATGCATTGCCGACTATAACTGGAACTGGTATCAGTTCTGATGCATCGTCAGGTATCGGCGGGAGGCATCAGCGATGGGCGACCTCATCGAGTACGGGCAGCTCTTCATCGGCGGGGCGCTGGTCGACCCGGCCGGGGCGGAGACCATCGAGGTCGTCTCGCCGCATACGGAACAGGCCATCGGGCGGGTGCCGCACGCCGCGCGGGCCGATGTGGACCGGGCGGTCGCGGCGGCGCGGCGGGCGTTCGACGAGGGGGAGTGGCCGCGTACCCCGCTGGAGGAGCGGATCGCCGTCGTCACGCGCATCAAGGACGCGATCGCCGTACGGCACGAGGAGATCGCGAAGGTCATCAGCGCGCAGAACGGCTCCCCGTACTCCTGGAGCGTCCTCGCCCAGGCGCTCGGCGCGATGATGGTGTGGGACGCGGCGATCACGGTGGCGCGCGACTTCACCTTCGAGGAGCCGCGGGCCGGGGTGCTCGGGCCGCTGCTGGTGCGGCGGGAGCCGGTCGGGGTGGTGGCGGCTGTCGTGCCGTGGAACGTGCCGCAGTTCGTGGCTGGCGCAAAGCTGGCCCCTGCGCTGCTGGCGGGATGTTCGGTGATCCTCAAGCCGTCGCCCGAGACGCCGCTGGACGCGTATCTGCTGGCGGAGATCGCGACCGAGGCGGGGCTGCCGGAGGGGGTGCTGTCGATCCTTCCGGCGGACCGGGACGTCAGCGAGTACCTGGTCGGGCATCCGGGCGTCGACAAGGTGTCGTTCACCGGGTCGGTGACGGCGGGCAAGCGCGTCATGGAGGTGGCATCGCGCCATCTGACCCGGGTGACGCTGGAGTTGGGCGGCAAGTCGGCCGCGGTGATCCTGCCCGACGCGGATCTGGAGGCGGCGGTCGCGGGCATCGTGCCCAACGCGTGGATGAACAACGGGCAGGCGTGCGTCGCCCAGACCCGCATCCTCGCCCCGCGCAGCCATTACGACGAGCTGGCCGAGCGCTTCGCGGCCGCCGCATCCGCCCTGGTGGTCGGCGATCCGCTGGACCCGGCGACCCAGGTCGGCCCGCTGGTGGCGCGGCGGCAGCAGCGGCGGTCGCTGGACTACATCGCGCTCGGGCAGCGTGAGGGTGCCAAGGTGCTGACGGGCGGCGGCCGCCCCGAGGCCCAGGACACCGGGTGGTACGTGGAGCCGACGCTGTTCGGGGACGTCACCAATACGATGCGGATCGCCCGGGAGGAGATCTTCGGCCCGGTCATCTGCCTGCTGCCGTACGGGGACGAGGAGGAGGCGGCCCGGATCGCCAACGACTCCGACTACGGGCTGTCCGGCAGCGTGTGGACGGCGGACGTGGGGCGCGGCATCGACTTCGCGCGCCGCATCCGTACCGGTACGTACTCGGTGAACACCTTCAGCCTGGACATGCTCGGCCCGTTCGGCGGCTACAAGAACTCCGGCCTGGGGCGGGAGTTCGGCCCCGAGGGGCTGTCGGCGTATCTGGAGCACAAGATGATCCACCTGCCGCAGGGGTGGGACGGGGAGCGGGGCTGATGGGGGACCGCTGGCGGATCGAGGTCGACCGCGGCGTCTGCATCGGCTCGGGGTTCTGCGTGAGCAGCGCGCCCGAAGGGTTCCGGCTGGACGCGGCGCGGCAGTCGCATCCGGCCGAGCCGGAGGCGGACGCGTCCGAGGCGGTGCTGGTGGCGGCCGAGGGGTGCCCGGTCGAGGCCATCGCCATCCGGCTGCTCGGAAGCGGCGAACAAGTTTTCCCACCTGATGAGTAGGCCCACGTGATGAGCAGGACTGCGGGGGGCGTCTATGAGGGGGTCCGTTGAAAGGCGTACGGCTTCTCCGGCATCCGTCCGCGACGACCTCCACCATCGGCGCGACATCGGTCCCGGCGGCGGCTACGACGGCACCGATACGGGGACCGGCGCCGCCGCCGTCAAGACCCCGGACCGGCCGTCAGACCCAGCCCTCACACCGTGAGATGCGGATCGCGTCCACTCGGTTCCGTGCGCCGGTCTTCCGGGTGATCGCGGCCAGGTAGTTGCGGATCGTCCCGTTGGACAGGTGCAGGGTCCGGGCGATCTCCGCGATGGAGGCGCCGTCGGCCGCCAGTGACAGGACACCCAGCTCGCGCTCGGTCAGCGGGATCTCGGCCGCCTTGAGGAAGCCGTAGCCCAGCGAGTCGTCGATGAACCGCTCGTGCTTCGCCACGTGCCGGATGCCGTCCAGCAGCCGCTGGGGCGGGGCGTTCTTGTCGATGTAGCCGAGGGCCCGCGCCTTGTGCGCGCGCCGCAGCTGGCCGGGGCGCCCGGCGTTGGCCAGCACGAGCAGCCCGGACTCCGGGCTGCTCTCGGCCGCCGGGGCCTCGGTCATGAGCTTGCCCAACTCGCCCTTGCGCGCGGCCTTGTCGGAGCCGGGGCAGTCCGTGTCGACCACGCAGACGTGCGGTCGTAAGGAGCGGGCTCTGCTACGCGCGTCACGCCAGGCGGCGGAATCCACCTCGAACTCAGGTTCGGCTTGTATCAGTGCGGCCAACGCGGACCGCAGCAGGTATGAATCATGTACCAGAAGAACCCGTATCACGGAGTTCTTCACCCCCTGTAGACGTTGATTCGTCGCACGCCGTCGTCGCTCTGTCGCGCGCCGTTCATGAATACCGGGATTGCCCAACCCGTGAACGCGAAATTTGCGCCAAAGGGGGGCGCGCGGGCGCACTTCTTGCTGCCGTCGCGCGCCCCCTGGGCGCATCGTGCGCCGTCTGCGCCCCTAAGGTGCCGTTGGCGCCGTCAGGTCGATCAGCCGGCAGACCGTCTCGATGTCGATTTTGACCTGGGCGATCGAGGCCCGCCCGGACAGCCAGGTGATCAGTGCCGAGTGCCAGGTGTGCTCGATGACCCGCACCGCGGACAGCTGCTCGGGGGTCGGCTGGCCCTCCAGGCCCATCGCGTCGAGGATGATCGCGGTGGTGAGCCGGGAGACCATGTCCACCTCGGGGCTGACCGAGCGGTCGGCGAAGGTGAGCGCCCGCACCATCGCGTCCGCCAGATGGGGTTCGCGCTGGAGCGCGCGGAAGGCGCGCATCAGCGTCTGGGCGACGCGGGTGGCCGGGTCCTCCTCGGTCGGCGGGCGCTTGCGCAGCGTCTCGTGCATGTGCTGAAGCTGGTCCTGCATGGTCGCGACCAGCAGATGGACCTTGGACGGGAAGTAGCGGTAGAGGGTGCCGAGCGCCACGCTGGATTGCTCGGCCACCTCGCGCATCTGGACCGCGTCGAAGCCGCCGCGGCTGGCCAGCCGGGCACTCGCGTGCAGGATGCGCCGACGGCGCGCCTCCTGCCGCTCGGTCAGCTGCAAGGAGGCCGGCTTGACTTCTGCGGTCATTTGTCTCACTTCGGATGCATAGTGTCTGCGCTGCGGTTGACAAACGGACACCGTGCATGATGGCAGGGTCGGCCTAGGGGCGCGAGTCAGTGAAACTCGTTCTAGGGTCGCGTGTCGCTCGAGCCCGCCGTCCGCCGCGTTTGCCCGGCTCGCGCGGATATGGCCGTGTCTCCTCGACAGGGCGCCGCGCGCAAGGGGCTACCGAGTGGTAGGGATCACCCGTCCCGGCGCCGGGGGCGCGGGGTTCGCCAGGTATCTTCGAGACTTCTCGGGCTATCCGTTAGTGAAACTTGTTCTAGATAATCGTGAGCGGCTACGCTCCCGCTGACGTGCATCAAGGAGGGGGCGCGAGTGACCGCAGAGGCCGCGCAGGAGACCGGAGTCGACCCGCTTCGGACGGCGCCCCCCGCGGCCGCCGCGGCGGGCCGGGCCCAGGGCGGCGACCGGCCGCTGCGCATCGCGCTGCTGAGCTACAAGGGGAACCCGTTCTGCGGAGGCCAGGGCGTCTACGTACGCCATCTCTCCCGCGAACTCGCCCGGCTCGGCCACACCGTCGAGGTGATCGGCGCCCAGCCGTACCCGGTGCTCGACGCCGAGGACGGCGTCACCCTCACCCGGCTGCCCAGCCTCGACCTCTACCGCCAGCCCGATCCGTTCCGTAACCCCGGGCTCCAGGAGTACCGGGACTGGGTCGACGCGCTGGAGGTCGCCACCATGTGGACCGGCGGCTTCCCCGAACCGCTCACCTTCAGCCTGCGCGCCCGCCGCCATCTGGCCGCCCGGCGCGGCGCGTTCGACGTCGTCCACGACAACCAGACCCTCGGCTACGGGCTGCTCAGCATGGAGCGGACCGGCTTCCCGCTGGTGACCACCATCCACCACCCCATCACCGTGGACCGCCAGCTGGAACTGGACGCCGCAGAGGGCTGGAAGCGCCGCCTCTCCGTGCAGCGCTGGTACGGCTTCACTCGCATGCAGAAGCGGGTGGCCCGGCGGCTGCCCTCGGTGCTCACCGTCTCCGGCTCCTCCCGCCGGGAGATCGTCCAGCACCTCGGCGTACGGCCGGGGCGCGTCCACGTCGTCCACATCGGCGCGGACACCGGGCTGTTCTCGCCCGACCCCGCGGTGCCGGTGGTCCCCGGGCGGATCGTCACCACCTCCAGTGCCGATGTGCCGCTCAAGGGGCTGGTCCACCTGGTCGAGGCGCTCGCCAAGGTCCGCGCCGAGAACCCCGACGCCCATCTCGTGGTCGTCGGCAAGCGCCCCGAGGAGGGGCCGGTGGCCGCCGCCATGGCCCGCTACGGGCTCCAGGGCGCCGTCGAGTTCGTCAAGGGCATCAGCGACCCCGAGCTGGTCGACCTCATCCGCGGTGCCCAGATCGCCTGCGTGCCCTCCCTGTACGAGGGGTTCTCGCTGCCCGCCGCCGAGGCCATGGCCACCGGCACCCCGCTGGTCGCCACCACCGGCGGCGCGATCCCCGAGGTCGCGGGCACCGACGGCGAGACCTGCCTCGCCGTACCGCCCGGCGACGCGGGCGCGCTCGCCGCCGCCCTGAACCGGCTGCTGGCCGACGCGGACCTGCGCGGGCGCCTCGGCGCCGCCGGACGGGAACGGGTGCTGCGCCGCTTCACCTGGGAGCAGGCCGCCCGCGGCACCGTCGAGCACTACCGCGCGGCGATCGGCGCACAGGCCCGCGCCGCCCGGACCCGCGCCGCGCGCTGACCGCCACGACCCGACCCGATCTGGAACGACCCCACGCCCCCCGCCGGACGAAAGCAGACCCCCGTGCTGACCGTCGATTTCTCCCGCTTCCCGCTCGCCGCCGGCGATCGCGTCCTCGATCTGGGGTGTGGCGCCGGGCGCCATGCCTTCGAGTGCTACCGGCGCGGTGCGCGGGTCGTCGCGCTCGACCGCAACGGCGACGAGATACGCGAGGTCGCGAAGTGGTTCGCCGCCATGGAGGAGGCCGGAGAGGCCCCGGCCGGGGCCACCGCCACCGCCATGGAGGGCGACGCGCTGGCCCTGCCGTTCCCCGACGACAGCTTCGACGTCGTCATCATCTCCGAGGTGATGGAGCACATACCCGACGACAAGGGCGTGCTCGCCGAGATGGTGCGGGTGCTGCGCCCCGGCGGCCGGATCGCCGTCACCGTGCCGCGCTACGGGCCCGAGAAGGTGTGCTGGGCGCTGTCCGACGCGTACCACGAGGTGGAGGGCGGCCACATCCGCATCTACCGCGGCGACGAACTCCTGGAGCGGATGCGCGAGGCCGGACTGCGCCCGTACGGCACCCACCACGCGCACGCCCTGCACAGCCCCTACTGGTGGCTCAAGTGCGCCTTCGGGGTCGACAACGACAAGGCGCTGCCGGTGCGCGCGTACCACCAGCTGCTGGTCTGGGACATCATGAAGAAGCCGCTCGCCACGCGCCTCGCCGAACAGGCGCTGAACCCGCTCATCGGGAAGAGCTTCGTGGCGTACGCGACCAAGCCCCACGCCTCCCGCGAGGACCAGGCGTGACGGCGCGCGGCCCGCGCCCCGGACCCCGTACCGAACGGCTGACGCTGCCGGGCGTCCTCACCGCCGACGAGGCGCTGCGCACCGTCGAGGGCATCGCCGCCGTGCAGCGCGCGGACGGCGCCATACCGTGGTTCCGCGGCCACCACCTCGACCCGTGGGACCACGTCGAATCGGCGATGGCGCTGGACGCGGCGGGCGAGCACGAGCGCGCCGAGGCCGCCTACCGCTGGCTCGCCGACCACCAGAACCCGGACGGCTCCTGGTACGCCGCCTACCCCGACACCCCGTCCGGGGTGGCCGCCGACGCCCCCACGGACCGGGCCCGCGAGACCAACTTCTGCGCGTACGTCGCCGTCGGCGTCTGGCACCACTATCTGGCCACCGGCGACGACCCGTTCCTCGACCGGATGTGGCCGACCGTCTTCGCCGCCGTCGAGTTCGTGCTGCGGCTCCAGCAGAGCGGCGGCCAGATCGGCTGGCGGCGCAAGGCCGACGGCAGCATCGACCCGGATGCCCTCCTCACCGGCTCCTCCTCCATCTACCAGGCGCTGCGCTGCGCGCTCGCCATCGCCGAACACCGCGAGGAGGCGCAGCCGGACTGGGAGCTGTCGGCGGGGCTGCTCGGGCACGCGATACGCCACCACCCCGAGCGCTTCCTGGACAAGAACCGCTACTCGATGGACTGGTACTACCCGGTCCTCGCCGGAGCGCTCACCGGCCCCGCCGCCACCGCCCGCATCGAGGCGGGCTGGGACCGCTTCGTCGTGCCAGGCCAGGGCATCCGCTGCGTGGCGCCCAACCCGTGGGTCACCGGCGGCGAGAGCTGTGAACTGGCGCTCGCGCTGTGGGTGATGGGCGAGTCCGACCGCGCGGTGGAGATCCTGCGCTGGATCCAGCCACGGCTGCGCGCGGACGACGGGATGTACTGGACGGGGTACGTCTACGAGGACGACGCCATCTGGCCCGAGGAGCGCACCGCCTGGACGGCGGGCTCGCTGCTGCTGGCCGTGGCCGCGCTGGGCGGGGACGAGGCGACCACGGCCGTCTTCGGCGGGGAGCACCTGCCGCGCGGGCTGGACTCGGACTGCTGCGGCTAGGCCCTGTCCGGCGGATCTTCGCGGGCCCGCGACGCCTGGCACGGCACCTCGCTGCGTTGTCGGGATCGTCCGAGTACGACCCGGTACGAGGACGACCCTCCGTCTTGCGATGTTCCCCCAGCTACCGCTGGGAGGTGCCCCCTGCACCAGACGCCGCGGGCTGATCCACGAAGATCCGCCGGACAGGACCTAGGCGGCCGTACGGGGCCTCAGCCCCGGCGGATGCGGCCCGCCACGGCATGGCCGATGAACAGGTAGACCACCGCGGGCAGACCGTAGTTGAGGACCGTCCGCACCCAGTCCGTGTCCATCGTGAACAGGTCGTGGGACCAGCCGGCGAGCCAGCCCGCCGCGTCGCGGACCACGCTCACGAGGTCATTGGCGGGGTTGGCGTCCAGAAGGGCGAACAGGATCCACAGACCGAGGATCACGGCCGCGACGTCCGCGACGACCATCACGACGGCCGCCGCCTGATTGTTTCCGTAGCGATAAGTTCGGGACATGCGAAACGGATTGCCCCGGCAACCGTTCCCAAACGCCTTACGCTGCGTGGTCGGCCAGCACCCGCAGCGTCCGCGGGTCCGGCGCGATCACCAGCAGGTCCGTCACCGGGCCCGTGCGCCACAGCTCCAGCCGCTCCGCGATGCGCTCGCGCGGGCCGATCAGCGACACCTCGTCGGCGAAGGCGTCCGGCACCGCCGCGATGGCCTCCTCGCGGCGGCCAGCGAGGAACAGTTCCTGCACCCGGCGCGCCTCGTCCTCGTAGCCCATGCGGGCCATCAGATCGGCGTGGAAGTTGCGGGCCGCGTGGCCCATGCCGCCGATGTAGAAGCCGAGCATCGCCTTCACCGGAAGCAGCCCCTCCGCGATGTCGTCGCACACCCGCGCCTGGGCCATCGGCGCCACCATGAAGCCCTCGGGCGCCTCCGCGAGGGCCGCTTCGTACAGCGGGGTGCGCTGCGGCGACCAGTACAGCGGCAGCCAGCCGTCGGCGATGCGCACGGTCTGGGCGATGTTCTTCGGCCCCTCGGCGCCGAGCAGCACCGGAAGGTCGGGGCGGAGCGGGTGGACGATCGGCTTCAGCGGCTTGCCGAGGCCGGTCGCGTCCGGCCCGGCGTACGGATGCGCGTGGTAGCGCCCGTCGAGCCGTACGGGCGCCTCGCGGCGCAGCACCTGCCGGATGACGTCCACGTACTCCCGGGTGGCGGTGAGCGGGCTCTTGGGGAACGGCCGCCCGTACCAGCCCTCCACGACCTGCGGCCCCGACAGACCGAGGCCGAGCATCATGCGGCCCCCGGAGAGGTGGTCGAGGGTGAGCGCCTGCATCGCGGTGGCGGTGGGGGTGCGCGCGGCCATCTGCGCGATCGCCGTGCCCAGCTTGATGCGGGAGGTGTGGGCGGCGATCCAGGTGAGCGGGGTGAAGACGTCCGAACCCCAGGACTCGGCCGTCCACACGGAGTGGTAGCCCAGGTCCTCGGCCTGCCGGGCGAGTTCCAGATGGCGGGGGTCGGGGCCGCGGCCCCAGTAGCCGAGCGCCAGGCCGAGCCGCATGACAACCCCTCTCTGACGTGACGTCAGGCTGCTTGCCGCCTGGACTGTACGGCCCGGGTGCGCACATGGCAACGGGCGGGAAAGGCGACGGCCCCCGCCCGGTATTGGGTGGGGGCCGTCGCCTTGCTGTGTGTCAGCCGCGCTGGATGCCCGTGGTGTCCTGGAGGACGCCGCGACGCCCGTCCTGGGTCTGCGCGACGAGCGCCTGACCGCGCTGCTCGACCGCGAGGTACCAGGTGCCGGGGGCCAGTTCGGCGATGGTGCTGGACGAGCCGTCCTCGGCGTACAGCGGCCGGGCCACCGGCACCGCGAACCAGAACGGCGCGAAGTCGGAGCCGACCTTCGCCGGGGCCGGGCCGGGCTGGCCCGGCTGACCGCCGAAGGAGGGCTGACCCGGCTGGCCGCCCTGCGGCTGACCGGGCTGCCCCGGCTGACCGGGCTGGGCGCCGCCCGGGCCCGGGTAGCCGTAGCCCGGCTGCGGGGCCTGCGCACCGTACGGCGACTGGGCGCCGTACGGGGACGGGGCCGCCGGACCGGAGGCGTTCATCAGCGGCGCCTTGAGGGCCGGGACGCGCGGCGTCGCGATGACCGCCGCGGCCATGGCCAGGGTCCCCAGCAGCGCGAGGATGGCGCCGACGCCCGGGCTGCCCTTGTCCGGCGTGACCATGAGCGACCACAGCGAGTCCCAGGCGGCGACCACGACGAAGCCGGAGCCCCACTGGTCGAGGGTGAGCCCGCTGACCTTACGGCTCTCGGGCTGGAAACGCCCGGCGATGACAAGCCCCGCGCCGATCAGCCCGATCAGGAACACCGACGGAAGGACAACCAGGAGCGTGTCCGTGTCCCAGCCATTCGGCATGTCGATACTGTCGCACAACGAGCCGTCACAATCGGCCGAGTAGAAGTCGAGGAAGGAGGCGATGAAGAGCAACACCGCTGCTCCGATCACCACTCCGTCGCCTCGAGTGAGCGAGCGGATGTTCAACGTGAGTCCTTTGTTGTTTCTCGTATACGGACGCTGCCGCCAGGCGCGGTGGCGCGAAGGCGTCGGGGGTGGACCCATCGTACGGGGGAATCAAGCTGATGAGACCGGGGGTGGGGCATCGGTATCCCGGTCGTGACCTCGCGTTCGGTTGTTGGAGACTCAGTGGGGGACTCAGCGGTTCAAGAAGTCCGTAATGCCCTGCGCGATCCCGAGCGCCGCGCGCTCACGCCACTTCGGATCGATCAGTTCCGCAGCGTCTTTGGAGTCGCGCATATTGCCGCACTCGATGAACACTTTCGGAACGGTGGAGAGATTGAGGCCGCCGAGATCGCCGCGCACATTCAACCCGCTGCCGTCGCCGATGTAGTCGGCGGGCTCACTGCCGGTGGCATCCATGAATTCGCTGCGCACGCGTTCGCCGAGCAGACGGGAGGGCGCGGCGATCTTCTCGGTGTCGGCGCCGCCGCCGCGTACGGACTTGGGCAGGATGACGTGGAAGCCACGGGCCCCGGCGGGCGCGCCGTCCGCGTGGACGGACACCACGGCGTCCGCGTGCGCGTTGTTCCCGATCCGCGCGCGCTCGTCCACGCACGGCCCGAACGGGCGGTCGCCGTCCTGTGTGAACTTCACGGTGGCGCCGCGTGCTTCGAGGAGCGTACGGGCGTGGCGGGCGACGTCGAGCGTGAACGACGCCTCGGAGTAGCCCGCCTCGGTGGCGGTGCCGGTGGTGTCGCACTCCTTTTTGTTGGTGCCGATGTCGACGCGGCGGGCGATCTCGGAGGTGTGATCGCGGTTGTTCGGGTTGTGGCCGGGGTCGAGCACGACGACCTTGCCGGTGAGCGGTTTGCCGTCGGTCTTGTTCTTGGGCGAGCCCGACGGGGCCTGGGGAGCTTGTGGTGCTTGTGGGGGCAGAGGTGAGGAAGTGGACGAGACGGTCGGGAAGGAGGAGGCCGGTGCGCCGCCGCCGTTCTGCTCCGTGTCGTTATGCCCCAGGTTGTCCCACAGCAGCCAGCCGCCCAGGCCGACGGGCGCCAGGGCGGCCAGCACGAGGGCGAGGGTGCCGCCGCGGCGGCCGGATGCGGAGAAGAAGCTGCCGTTCGACACGTCCGCGATGGTAGCGGCTGCGGGTCAGCTGAGTGGGTTCGTCCCGGTACGGCGCAGGACGCGCAGTGAGCGGGTCTGTGACACCTCGGTGAACGCGCCGGAGGCGAGGGCGCGGCGGTAGATCCGGTACGGGGCCTGGCCGCCGTCGGCCGGGTCGGGGAACACGTCGTGGATGACGAGCAGCCCCTCGGGCGCGACGTGGGGCGCCCAGCCCTCGTAGTCGGCTGCCGCGTGTTCGTCCGTGTGACCGCCGTCGATGAACACGAGCCCGAGTGGCCTTCCCCACACCGCGGCCACCTGCGGGGAGCGGCCGACCGCGGCGATGACGTGCTCTTCGAGGCCCGCGGCGTGCAGGGTGCGGCGGAAGGTGGGCAGCGTGTCCATCCGCCCGACCTCGGGGTCGACGACCTCCGGGTCGTGGTACTCCCAGCCGGGCTGCTGTTCCTCGGAGCCGCGGTGGTGGTCGACGGTGATGGCCACGGTGTTCGTCGCCCGGGCGGCGTCGGCGAGGAGGATCGTTGAACGGCCGCAGTAGGTGCCCACTTCGAGGAGGGGCAGGCCGAGTCGACTGGCGGCCTCGATGGCGGCCGCGTGGAGGGCCAGGCCCTCGTCGGTGGGCATGAAGCCCTTGGCCGCTTCGAAGGCGTCGAGGACTGCGGTGGTGGGTCGGGTCACGCGGTCATCCTGCCGTATGGGGGGCGGGGTTTCGTTGCCGGGTGCGGGCCGGTGGCCGGTTTGTGCCCACCCGTTCCGCCCCGCGGAGCGATTGCCCACAAACCGGCGGGGTGCGGCGCCCGGGAGGCGGCCGGTTCGGTGCTCGTGAACCGGCGGGGTCGTGCCCGTGAAACCGGCGGGGCCGGGTGGAGCGCGGGTCCAGGGGCGGAGCCCCGGCGGGGGTCTGGGGCGGAGCCTCAGTGGGGGCCGGGGCGGAGCCCCGGGTTCGGGGAGGGGCGGGGTGGGGAATGAGCCCGGGCGCGCACCTGACCTTCCGTCAGATTGGAACAGGTTCTACCATCCGCCCATGGGCATCGCCGTCACGGAAGACCATGAGGAACTGGCCCGCGCGGTGCGAGGGTGGCTGGGGCGGGCGGTCCCGCCGGAGGCGGTGCGCAAGGTGCTCGACGCCGCACCCGGCAGCGGCGCCCGGTCCGCGTACTGGCCCGCGATGGCCGCGCAGGGGCTGCTCGGGCCGCATCTGCCCGAGGGGCAGGGCGGAGGTGGCGGAGGGCTGGTGGACCTCGCCGTCGTCCTGGAGGAGACCGGGCGGGCCGCCCTGCCCGGGCCGTATCTGCCCACCGTGCTGGCCTCCGCCGCACTGCACCGGGCCGGACGGGACGAACTGATCGCGGGCCTGGCCGACGGCAGCCGCACGGGCGCCGTCGCGTTCGGCACCGGGGCGCTCACCGCCACGCCCGGCCCGGACGGCGGGCTGGTCCTCGACGGATGCGCCCCGCCGGTGCTCGGCGCGGGGGACGCCGATGTGATCGTCCTCGCCGCGGCCCGCGGCGCGGACACCGTCTGGCTGGCCGTGGATAGCGCGGCCCTCACCCTCCGCGTCCACGACGCCGCCGACCCCACCCGCCCGACCGCCGAGGTACGCGCCTCCGGCGTGGCCGTCCCCGCGGGCCGGGTGCTGGACGTCGACCCCGAGTTGGTGACGGACCTGGCGTCCGTCCTGCTCGCCGCCGAGGCGTGCGGCACCGCGGGCTGGGCGCTGGAGACGGCGGCCGGGCACGCCCGGGTGCGGGAGCAGTTCGGGCGGCCGATCGGGCAGTTCCAGGCCGTGAAGCACCTGTGCGCCGACATGCTCGTCCGCGTCGAGCAGGCCCGCGCCCTCACCTGGGACGCGGCCCGCGCGGCGGACGAAGCGCAGGACGAAGCGGAGGACGCAGCGCGGGACGTACGCGGGCTCACCGCCTCCCTCGCCGCCGCCACCGCGCTCGACGCCGCGTACGGCTGCGCCAAGGACTGCGTCCAGATCCTCGGCGGCCTCGGCTTCACCTGGGAACACGACGCCCATCTGCATCTGCGCCGCGCCACAGCGGCCCGCGCCCTGCTGGGCAGCGGCGCGCACCACCGGTTGCGGGCCGCCCGCCTCGCCGCCGACGGCGCCCGCCGCGAGCTGCGGTTCGACCTTCCGCCCGAGGCGGAGACCCACCGCCGCGCCGCCCGCGCCGTGATCGCGACGGCGCGCGGGCTGGACCCGGGCGCCGCCCGGCGCGCGCTCGCGCCCACCGGGTACGCCGCACCGCATCTGCCGCCCCCGTACGGCCTCGGCGCGAACCCGCTGCATCAGCTCGCCGTCGCGCACGAGTTGCGCGACGCGGGCGTGGCGCTCAGCGATCTGGGCGTCGCCACTTGGGTGGTGCCCTCGCTCATCGCGTACGGCACGGACGCCCAGCGCGAACGCTTCCTGCTGCCGACGCTCCGCGGCGAACTGCGCTGGTGCCAGCTGTTCTCCGAGCCCGAAGCGGGCTCCGATCTCGCCGCCCTGCGCACCCGCGCCGAGCGGACGACGGAGGGCTGGTGGCGCGTCAACGGGCAGAAGGTGTGGACATCGGGGGCCCGGACGGCGGACTACGGCATCCTGCTGGCCCGTACGAACCCCGGGGCGCCCAAGCACAAGGGGCTCGGCTACTTCCTGGTCGACATGAAGCGGACGGCCGGGATCACCGTCCGCCCGCTGCGCGAGATCACCGGGGAATCGCTCTTCAACGAGGTGTTCCTCGACGATGTGCTGCTGCCGCCGGACGCCGTGGTGGGCGAGGCGGACGCGGGCTGGGCGGTCGCCCGTAACACCCTCGGCAACGAACGCGTCCACATGGCCGACCAGCTGACCTTCGACACCGGTCTGGAGGCGCTGATCGCCCACGTCCCGGACACCGGCCCGGAGCGCGAACGCGTCGGCGGGCTGATGGCCGAGGCCCACGCGCTCGCCTGCATCGGGCTGCGCACCACTCTGCGTCAGGTGTCCGGTGTGGAGCCGGGCGCGGGCGCGAGCGTCCGCAAACTCATCCAGACCGCCCATCAGCAGAAGGCCGCCGAACTCGCCCTGGAGCTGCTGGGGCCCGGCGGCGCGGTGCGCGAGGGCGCGGGGGAGCGGGCGCTGCACGGCTTCCTGATGTCCCGCTGTCTGACCATCGCGGGCGGTACGACGCAGGTGCAGCTGAACGTGGTCGCGGAGCGGTTGCTCGGGCTGCCCCGCGATCCGGCACCGAACGGGTAAAGCCCTCCGCGTAAGGCCGTCCGTATAAGGGCAGGGCGGTCCTAGGACTCGGCGCTGTCCGCAAATGCGCAGAATTGCCGATGCGTGGGGCCCTCACGTAATGCGAGCATCGCCGCCATGTCCACCCCGATACCCCCTCCGTCCGCCCTCCCCTCCACCGCCGCCTCCGCCACGCGCCCGCCGCGTGCCTCGCCACCGGTGTGGGCGGTGCTGCTGGCCGCCTGCTCGGGACAGTTCGTGGTGGTCCTCGACATATCGGTGGTCAACGTCGCCCTGCCGTCCATGCGCCTGGACCTGGGGCTCGGCGAGACCGCGCTCCAGTGGGTGGTCAACGCCTACGCGCTGACGTTCGCCGGGTTCCTGCTGCTCGGGGGCCGCGCGGCCGACCTCTTCGGACGCAAGCGGGTCTTCCTCACCGGGCTCGGGCTGTTCACCGCCGCCAGCCTGGCCGGTGGCCTCGCCCAGCAGCCCTGGCAACTGGTCGCGGCCCGCGCCCTCCAGGGCCTGGGCGCGGCCGTGCTCTCCCCGGCCACGCTCACCATCCTCACCACCGCCTTCCCGCACGGCGCGGCCCGCACCCGCGCCATCGGCACGTGGACGGCGGTCGGCGCGGGCGGGGGAGCGGCGGGCGGCCTGGTGGGCGGGGTGCTCACCGAGTACCTGTCGTGGCGCTGGGTGCTGCTGGTCAACGTGCCGGTGGGCGTGGTGGTGCTGATGGCCGCGGTGGTGTGGCTGACCGAGGGCCGCTCCGGGGTCGTACGACGGCTCGACGTCCCGGGCGCGGTGCTGGTCACGGCGGGCGTCACGGCGCTCGCGTACGGCATCGTGCAGACCGAGCCGCACGGCTGGGGCGCCGCCGCCTCGCTGGGGCCGCTGCTGGCCGGGCTGGCGCTGCTCGCGGTCTTCGTGGCCGTCGAGGCGCGTACGGAGGAACCGCTGATGCCGCTGCGGCTGTTCCGCGTCCGGGCGGTCACGGCGGCGAACGCGGTGATGGTGGTGTGCGGCGGCGGCATGTTCGCCATGTGGTACTTCATGTCGCTCTACCTGCAGAACGTGTTGCACTTCAGCCCGGTCAAGGCCGGTCTCGCCTTCCTCCCGCACAGCCTGTCGATCGTCCTCGGCTCGAAGCTCGCACCCCGGCTGATGGCCCGGTTCGACGGAAAGCTGCTGGCCATCGTGGGCGGAACGCTGGCCGTCATCGGCTACGCGTGGCAGAGCCGGATGACGGCGGACGGCACCTACGTCGGCACGGTGCTCGGCCCCGCGATCATCATGTCGTTCGGGTCCGGGCTGATGATGACCCCGCTCGCCGCCTCCGCCACCTCCGGCGCGGCCCCGTCCGAGGCGGGGCTGGTGTCGGGGCTGGTCAACACCTCGCGACAGATCGGCGGCGCGCTCGGCCTGACCGTACTGGCGACGATCGCCGCCGAACGGATCGCGGCCCGCGGCGGGGGCGGTCCTGAGGCGCTGGCGGCCGGGTACGGCCATGCGTTCGTCGTGGCCACCGGGATCATCGCGACGTCGGTGGCGCTGATGGCCGTGGCCCTGCCGCGTACGCCCGCCGCGCCCCCTACGGGTTCATAGCCAGCCGTTCTGGCGGGCGGCCCGGACGGCCTCCATGCGGTTGCGGGTCTGGGTCTTGCCGATCGCCGAGGACAGGTAGTTGCGCACGGTGGCGGGGGAGAGGTGCACCTTGACCGCGATGTCGGCCACCGTCGCGCCGTCCACCGCCGCCGACAGCACATCGCGCTCGCGCTGGGTCAGCGGGTTGGGGCCCGCGCTGAGCGCGGCCGCGGCCAGGCCCGGATCGATCACCCGCTCACCGGCCAGCACCCGGCGGATCGCCACCGCCAGCTCCTCCACCGGACCGTCCTTGACCAGGAACCCCGCGGCCCCCGCCTCCATCGCCCGGCGCAGATAGCCGGGGCGGCCGAAGGTGGTGAGGATCAGCACCTGGCAGCCCGGCAGCGCCCGGCGCAGGTCGGCGGCGGCGTCCAGCCCGCTGCGGCCCGGCAGTTCGATGTCCAGCAGCGCGACGTCGGGTCCGGTCTCCAGCGCGTGCGGCACGATCTCGTCGCCGTCGCCCACCTGCGCGACGATCTCGAAGTCCTCCTCCAGGCCGAGCAGCAGGGCCAGCGCGCCCCGCATCATGCCCTGGTCCTCGGCGAGCAGCAGCTTGATCACGCCGTGCGGACCCCCTCGGCCTGCGTGGTCTCCATGAGATCCTCCGTATCCACGGGCAGTTCGGCGACGAGCCGGAAGCCCCGGCGCCCGTCGGGGCCAGGCTCCAGCGAACCGCCCGCCGCCGACAGCCGTTCGGCCAGCCCCTTGAGGCCCGTACCGCCGCAGCTGCCGTCCTCGCGGGCCGGACCGGAGCCTACGCCCTGCCCGTTGTCGTTGATCATCAGCCGTACCCGGTCGACGCCCCCGCGGACGTCGATCTCGCAGCGGGTCGCCCCGCTGTGCCGCACCACGTTGGTGACGCCCTCGCGCACCACCCAGCCCAGCAGTGCCTCCGCCTGCGGCGACAGCGGTGGTCCCGAGCGGTGGATCTCGGCCTCGATGCCGGAGGCGTCGAGCGCCGAGCGGGCCCGGTCCAGCTCGGTGTCCAGGCTGCCCTCGCGATAGCCGGTGACGGCCTCGCGGATCTCGGTCAGGGCCTGGCGGCCGACCGCCTCGATGTCCGCGGCCTGGCCCAGCGCGGCCTCCAGGTCGCGCGGGGCGAGCCGTCGTACGGCCTCCGCCTTGACCACCACGACCGACATGGTGTGCCCGAGGAGATCGTGCAGATCGCGGGAGAAGCGCAGCCGCTCCTTCTCCACCGCGGTACGGGCCAGCTCCTGGCGGGTCGCGCGGAGCTGGACGACGGTCTCGAACAGCCCCAGGATCGCCGCCGTGACCAGACCGGACAGGACGGTGCCGTACGTGACCGTCAGCGAGTCCGAGGCCCCGCCGCGCAGGGCGGCGATGGCCCCGGCTGACACGGAGAAGGCGAGGATGACGGGCCCCAGGTGCCGCCCCGGCCCCCGGAGCACGACCCCGGTGGCCAGCGAGAGCAGCGGGAAGCACAGCAGCCAGTCCTTGGCGTAGCCGATGCCCAGGGCGTAGGTGACCGAGGCCAGCCCGGCGAGCAGGAGGAGCGGGGTCCTGGTGTGGCGTCGGCGCTGGTCGAGGCCGGTGTAGACGGTGGCGATGTAGAGCGTGGTGAAGGCCAGCATGCCGAGGGCGCCGAGCCAGGGCAGCGGCGTCTCCCCCCGGACGAGGGCGTGCACATTGCCGCTGAGCATGAACAGCCAGGGCAGTAAGGCCCCACGGCCCGGTAGCTTGAGCCGTTCGATTTCCGCGGCGGTGACGTCCATGGCCCCGACCTTACGGAGGCCGGGAGGAGCTGGGCAGATGCGGATGTCGGGGGATGGCCGTGACATTTGTCCCGAGGGGCGGTGATGAACGGCCACGGCGGGGGCGCCAGAAGGTTGCCCCTGGGCTGGAGCTGACGAACCGTCAGCAGTCTTCCCCCGTCAGGTGGATTGGGCTATACATGGGTGCCATCGGCTAGAACGCGTTCTAAACGCGGCGCGGCCCTGCCGACCAGTGACGACCCCGGCGCGGCCGACGGTGCGGACGGGCGGGCCGGGGTCTTCCCGCCAGCCGGGGGTCCCCCGGCCTCTCCCGCCAAGGAGTGCTGTCGCCTATGCCCATCGACGCCGCCCGGGCTGTCTCGGCCGAGCCCCGGACCACCGCCCTCGCCTGGGGACACAAGGACATCCAGCTCTACCACCTGGGCATCGGCGCCGGAATCCCGGCCACCGACCCCGATGAGCTGCGCTACACCCTGGAGAGCGAGCTGCACGTCCTGCCCAGCTTCGCCACCGTCGCCGGCGGCCGCATGGCGCTCGCCGGGGGGCTGAACGGCCCGGGGATCGACGTCGACCTGGCCGCCGTCCTGCACGGCGGCCAGACCGTCGAGGTGCACCGGCCGATCCCGGTGGCCGGGGACGCCACCCAGACGTCCCGGGTCGCGGCGGTGTACGACAAGGGCAAGGCCGCGGTCATCGTGCTGCGCACCGAGGCGGCCGACGCGGACGGGCCGCTGTGGACCTGCGACAGCCGCATCTTCGTGCGCGGCGAGGGCGGCTTCGGCGGCGAGCGCGGTCCGTCCGAGCGGCCGGCGGTCCCCGACCGCGCGCCCGACCGCACCGTGGAGCGGGCCATCCGGGAGGACCAGGCGCTGCTCTACCGGCTCTCCGGGGACTGGAACCCGTTGCACGCCGACCCCGGGTTCGCCAAGGTCGCGGGGTTCGAGAAGCCGATCCTGCACGGGCTGTGCTCGTACGGCATGGTCCTCAAGGCCGTCGTGGACACCGAGCTGGGCGGCGACGTCGCCCGCGTGCGCTCGTGCACCACGCGCTTCGCCGGGGTGGTGTACCCGGGCGAGACCCTGCGCATCCGGATGTGGCGGGACGAGGGGCGTGTCCAGGTGACGGCGAGCGCCGTCGAGCGGGACGACGCGCCCGTCCTCGGCGACACGGTCGTCGAACACGCCTGACCTGGTGATCCCACTTATTCAATGAGGAGGCGCCGTGCGCGCAGCCGTACTGCACGAGACGGGACAGGACAAGCTCGAAGTACTCGACGGCATCGAGGCGGTGGGCTTTGGCCCCGGCAAGGTCCGGTTGCGCATCCGGGCCACCGGGCTGTGCCACTCCGACCTCTCCGCGATGAGCGGCGTCCTGCCGCAGCCCGTGCCCTTCGTGCCCGGCCACGAGGGCGCGGGCGAGGTCATGGAGGTCGGCGACGGGGTGACCGGGCTGAGTCCCGGCGACCGGGTGCTGGTGTGCTGGCTGCCCGCGTGCGGCGGCTGTCCGTCCTGCAAGCGCGGCCAGACCCAGCTGTGCCTGTCCGGGTTCATGAACGCCGGAACGGCCAACTTCAAGCGCGCGGGCGACGGCGCCGACCAGGTCTTCGGCATGGCCGGGACCGGCACCTTCGCCGAGGAGGTCGTCCTTCCGGCGTCCTGCGCCGTGCCGATCCCCGACGACGTCCCGTACGACATCGCCGCCCTCATCGGCTGCGGCGTGACCACCGGGCTCGGCGCCGCCCTCAACACGGCCCGGGTGGAGGCCGGTTCGTCGGTCGCGGTCATCGGCTGCGGAGGCGTGGGCATCAGCGTGGTGCAGGGCGCCCGGGCGGCGGGCGCTGCCCATATCGTCGCCGTCGACCCCGTCACCTCGCGGCGCGAGGCGGCGCTGCGCTTCGGCGCCACCGAGGCGGTCGCCCCGGAGGGGCTGGACGACGCCAAGAACAGCGTTACGGCGGGCGAGGGCTTCGACTACGTCTTCGAGGTCGTCGGCAAATCCGCCACCGCGCGCCGCGCGTACGAGACCACGCGGCGCGGCGGCACGCTGTGCGTCGTCGGAGCGGGCGCGGTGGACGACTTCCTCCAACTCAGCATGTTCGAGCTGTTCTTCGACGAGAAGCGGATCCTGCCGTCCCTGTACGGCGGGGGCGATGTGCTGCGCTCGTACGAACGGACCATCGCGCTGTGGCGCGCGGGCCGCATCGACCTCGCCGGACTCATCACCCACCGGGTGCGGCTCGGCGAGATCAACGACGCGCTCGGCCAGATGCGGACGGGGGAGGCGCTGCGCACATGCATCGAGATCTGACGCGTCCGCTGGCCGGGAAGACCGCCATCGTCACCGGCGCGGGGCGGGGGCTCGGCCGTGCCGAGGCGCTGGAGCTGGGCCGACTGGGCGCCGCGGTCGTCGTCAATGACTACGGGCAGGGCGGTCGCGACGGCTCGGGCGAGGCGTCCTCCGGCCCCGCCGAGGAGGTGGCCGAGGAGATCCGCGCGGCGGGCGGCCGGGCCACGGCCCATGGCGGCGACGTGGCCGACTTCGAGACGGCGCGCGGACTGGTGCGGCTCGCGGTCGACACGTACGGCGCGCTGGACATCCTGGTCAACAACGCGGGCATCCTCCGCGACCGGATGGTCTTCTCGATGTCCGAGGACGAATGGGACGCGGTCATCCGCGTCCACCTCAAGGGCCACTTCAACACCACCCGCTTCGCCGCCGCCCACTGGCGCGAGCGTTCCAAGGCGGCGGGGGGCGGGCCGGTCCACGGCCGCATCGTGAACACCTCGTCCGAGGCGTTCCTCGCCGGATCGCCCGGCCAGCCGAACTACGCGGCCGCGAAGGGCGGCATCGTCGGCCTGACCCTCTCCACAGCGGGCGCGCTCGCCAAGTACGGCGTGACGGCGAACGCCATCTGCCCACGGGCCCGCACCCGGATGACCGAGGACGTCTTCCCGGACGTCGACCTCGCGGAAGACCACCTCGACCCCCTGTCCCCCGAGCACGTGGCCCCGCTCGTCGGCTACCTCGCCTCTCCGCAGGCGACGGCGGTGAACGGCCAGGTGTTCGTGGCCCACGGGGGCATGGTGGCGATCGTGGAACGGCCACGGGTGGCCGCGAAGCTGGACGCGGCGGGGGACGTCTTCGGCTTCGAGGAGCTGGACGGTCTGCTCACGCCGTACTTCGACGAGCGGCGCGGGGAGGGGTTCGCGGCGCTGGAGGTACTGAGCCTGAAGCGGGGCTGAACGGGGCGGGGGCGGAACGCCCCGGGGCTGCACGACCCACCCCTCCCTTCCTCGCAGCCTTGAGCCGGTGCTGCGGGAAAGGGAGGGGTGGGATGGTGCGTGTTCCCGACCGCCTTACGAGGCGTTCTCGCTCGGGCGGCGGTGGCGGCCGTGCACCGGAGCCTGCGGCTCCTCGGACGCGGCCTGCTGACCCCGGTGCTTGCCCGCGCCTGCGGCGGCATCGGCCTCGGCCGCCTCCTGCGGGCGTGCCTGGGTCATGTCGGTTCGGGCTTCGGACATGTGGGAAGTCACCCCGGTAAGTTCGCTCGCTCCGTACTCTGCGCGAGGGGCCCGCCACAACGTCGATACGCGCCCCCCGAAACCGGCGGCGCAGCCCCAGCGACCGAGTCTAACCAGGGCGGTGATCCCGTACCCAGCGGGGTGGGCGGGGCTCCGCTGACCTGGCGAGAGGCGCCTGCTGGAGCGGTACGGGCCGTGGCGCGACCACGGTCAGCCCGGACTCCTGCCCGGTCTCCTGCTCGACCCCGGGCCACGACCCGGTCCCCACCCAAGGCTCAACCCCGCTCTCCCCCCGCCCCGCACCCGTGCCCGAGCCCGCGCTCATGCCCGTGCCCGCGCCCATGCCTGGTCTCGCCCCCGCGCCGGGGCCTGCCAAGCGCACGCCCACGCTCAAGCCCGTCCCCGGGTCCGTCCCTCCGCCCGGGCCCGCACCCAGGCGCATGCCTCCGCCCAGGTCCGCACCCGGGTCGGTGCCCACGCCCAGGCGCACGCTCAGGCTCCCGTCCGGGCCCGCGTCCGGGGCTCTGCCTGTCTCCACGTGGCGCCCCCTCGCGCCCGTGGCCAGGCTGACCCGCGGGTCCTTGCCCAAGCTCACGCCGGCACCCGCGCCCCGTCCCAGGGCCGCACCCCCGTCGGTGCCCAAGCGCGCGCCTGCGCGCGCGCCCGCGCCCGGGGCGGCACCCACGCTCATGCCTTCGCCCGTGCCGGGGGCCGTGCCCGGGCGCGCACCCGGGGCCTTGCCCAAGTTCACACCTGCTCCCGCGCCGGCGTCCGCGCGGGAGCCCGTATCCGGGGGCATGCCCAAGCTCGTGCCCGCGCGCGGGCGGGCGGGCGTGATCGCCTCCGGGCCCTCGCCCTCCCCGGCGCCGTGCACCTGACGCCACGGGGTGATCGCGGCCGCATCCGCCGGGCGGGACGGGCGGGCCGGGTGGCGTGGGGCGCGGCGGATCACCCGCGGCGGCGCGGGGGAACCGGCGGGCGGCCGCGGGGGCGCCGCTTCCGGCAGCCACGCCGCCGCCAGCCCGCACGGCACCTGCCGCGTCGCGTACGGCAGCCACAGCTCGGCGTCGCGGCTCCACAGGCCGGACCCTGCCAGCCAGCCCTCCGGGGCCGAGAACTGGCGCAACCGCCGCTCGGACGGCCGCCATACGCCCACCCACGGGCGCCCGCCCGCCGCCGTGTCGATGCGGAACGCCACCGCGCACGCCTCCGGCGTGAGGATCTGCCCCGGCTGGATCGCGAAGGGGGTGGCCGTCGCGTGCGCGGGCGGGCGGAGGCAGTCCGGGAAGCGGACCGGGAGGGTGCTGCCCAGGACGCCCCAGCCCAGCCGCTCGTCACCGGGCGCGTCGGACCGTACGAGCAGCAGACCGCTGTCGGGGTCGGCGAGCAGCAGCCGGTCGTTGCTGCGCTCGGTGATCTGGAGCAGCGGGCTGGTCTCGCCGCCGCGCCCGAGGTCGACGACGACGGTCTTCGTACGGCCGTCCAGCTCGCGGTCGAGGGCGAGCAGCCGCCCCATGCGGTCCAGCCAGGCGCCGCCCGTGCAGCGCCCCGGCACCTCGGCCAGGTGCTGGAGCCCGCGGGCGCCGCCGTGGATCAGCCACACGGAGGTGGAGCGCGGGCCGCGCCCCAGGGCGTACGCGCAGGTGCCGCCGGGCGCGGGCGGTAGCAGCGAGACGTCGGCGCGGTCGATGCCGCCGAGCACCCGCTCGCCCGTGCCCGGGCCGGTGGGGTAGAGCAGCGAGAAGGCGTGGTGCCCGGCCACCCGGCGGTGGATCAGCACCTGCCCGTCGGACAGCGGCAGCACGTCGCTGTCCGGCTCCTCGGGCTGGGTGCCCGGCAGCGGCACGGCGTACGGCTCGGGCCCGTCCAGCGTCCAGCGCTCGGGGAACCAGCAGCCGGTGTCGCCGCTCAGCGCGAGCCGCGCACCGTACGAACGGTCCGGCGTGATGGTGAAATCCGTGGACCTTTCTCGTGGCCGGGTGCTGACTCCCGTGGTGAGGGTGGCATCGAAGGCACAGGCGGTCATCGTTCAGTCACCTCCGGCCACAGAACGTAGGTTTCGTACCGCCTCCCGGCAGCCCATAAGGGGTCGACTCCACCCTTACGTGTGGCTGTTGACCGATTCGCCTGAGAGGTCGCGGATGAATGTGCTGTAAGGGTCCGCTCGTCGGTGCGATTAAAGTAAGGCACGCCTAAGTGCCTCAGCCTCATCTGACACTCCCTGGAGCGCGCCATGCCCATACGCCGCCGCGGCCCCGCCGCCCTCGCCCTCGCCCTGGCCGGGGCCCTCACCCTCGCCGCCTGCGGCGCGTCCGACGGCGGCGAGGACGGCGCCAAGGGCAACGGCGGCGGGGGCAAGTCCGTCGCGCAGGGCGGCAAGGACTTCGGCGAGGCCGCCGAGCAGACCGCGAAGCTGGGCACCGAAGCGAAGCCCGGCCAGTTCCCGCGCACCGTCACCCAGGCCATGGGGAAGACGGAGATCAAGAGCAAGCCGAAGCGGGTCGTGGTGCTCGACGTCGGCGAGCTGGACAACGTCGTCTCGCTCGGCATCAAGCCGGTCGGCTACGCACCCTCCGAGGGCGACCAGGCGATCCCCGGCTACCTCGAGAAGGAGGCCGGGAACCCGAAGAACGTCGGCACCATCAACAACCTCAACCTCGAGGCCATCAACGCCCTCCACCCCGACCTGATCCTCGGCAGCAAGCTGCGCGCCGAGCCGCTGTACGACGAGCTGAAGCAGATCGCCCCGACCGTCTTCTCCATCCGCCCCGGCTTCACCTGGAAGGAGAACTACCGCCTCAACGCGGCCGCACTGGACCGCACCGCCGAGGCCGAGCGCAAGCTCGACGCGTACGAGAAGAAGGCGAAGCGGCTGGGCGAGGACATCGGCCCGGAGAAGCCGACCGTCACCATGCTGCGCTTCATGCCGGAGTTCACCCGGCTCTACGCCAAGGCGTCCTTCATCGGCACGATCCTCCAGGACGTCGGACTGCCCCGGCCCAAGAACCAGCAGGTGAACGACCTGGCCACGGAGATCGGCCCGGAGCGGATCAAGGAGGCCGACGCCGACTGGATCTTCACCGGGGTCTACGGCGACCCCAAGGCCACCAAGCGGGACCAGGCGGAGTCCAACCCGCTGTGGAAGAAGCTGAAGGCGGTCAAGGCGGGCCACGCCAGGAACGTCAAGGACGAGACCTGGTACCTGGGCCTCGGCGTCACCGCCGCCGACCGGGTGCTGGACGACCTCCGCGGCTACCTGGTCCGCTGATCCCTCCTCAGGACCACCCGTCGGGCCGTCGCGCTGCGTGAAGGCGGGGGCAAGGCTTCCCGGTGATCCGGGAGGTAGCCTTGCCCCCGTGCCCGCTCTCACCGATGTCCTCGCCGCCCTCGACGCCCTCTGGCCGCCCGAGCGGGCGGAGCAGTGGGACGCCGTGGGGACGGTCTGCGGGGACCCCGATGCCCAGGTCAGCCGCGTGCTGTTCGCCGTCGACCCCGTGCAGGAGGTCGCCGACGAGGCGGTGGCGCTCGGCGCCGATCTGCTGATCACCCACCATCCGCTCTACCTGCGGGGCACGACCACGGTCGCCGCCTCCACCTTCAAGGGGCGGGTGGTGCACACCCTGATCAAGAACGATGTCGCGCTGCACGTCGCGCACACCAACGCCGACCGCGCCGACCCCGGCGTCTCCGACGCCCTCGCCGGTGCGCTCGGCCTGCGGACCGTCCGCCCGCTCGTCCCGGACGCGACCGACCCCGCCGGGCGCCGCGGCCTCGGCCGGATCTGCGAACTCGACCGCCCCGAGACGCTGGGCGAGTTCACCGAGCGCGCCGCCGCCCGGCTGCCCGCCACCGCGCAGGGCATCCGCGCCTCGGGCGACCCGGACCGTACGATCCGTACCGTCGCCGTCTGCGGCGGCTCCGGGGACGGCCTGTTCGCGGAGGCGCGCGCGGCCGGGGTCGACGCGTACCTCACCGCCGACCTGCGCCACCACCCGGCCTCCGAGGCGCGCGAACACAGCGACCTCGCGCTGGTGGACGCGGCCCACTGGGCCACCGAATGGCCGTGGACCGAGCAGGCCGCGGCGCAGCTCGACCAGATCTCCGACCGGCACGGCTGGGACCTGCGCACCCATGTGTCCCGTAAGGTCACCGACCCGTGGACGGCCCACGCCGCGGCCGCCGCCCCGTTCCGGGCCTTCGTGCCCGACCCCGCCTCGGCCTCGCAGGTCTAGGCCCCGCCACTTCCGTCCCCTACGACCACCTCTGGAGCCCCCCGCTGAACGCCGCGCCCGCAGACCAGATCCGCCTGCTCGACGTCCAGGGCCTCGACGTACGGCTCTCGCAGCTCGCGCACAAGCGCCGGACGCTGCCCGAGCACGCCGAGCTCGACACCCTGAACGCCGACCACACCCAGCTGCGTGACCTCCTCGTCGCGTCCCAGACCGAGGAGAGCGACACCGCCCGCGAGCAGACGAAGGCGGAGCAGGACGTGGACCAGGTGCGCCAGCGCGCCGCCCGCGACCAGAAGCGCCTCGACTCCGGGGTCGTCACCTCGCCCAAGGACCTGGAGAACCTCCAGCACGAGATCGCCTCGCTCGCCCGGCGCCAGAGCGACCTGGAGGACGTCGTCCTGGAGGTCATGGAGCGCCGCGAGGCCGCCCAGGAGCGCGCCACCGAGCTGGCCGGGCGGGTGGAGTCCCTCGCGGCCAAGATCACCGACGCCACGGCGCGGCGCGACACGGCGGCGGAGGAGATCGACGCCGAGGTCGCGACCGTCACCAAGGAGCGCGAGGTCATCGCCGGGACCATCCCCGCCGATCTGCTCAAGCTCTACGACAAGCTGCGCGAGCAGCAGGGCGGCGTCGGCGCGGCCCGGCTCTACCAGCGGCGCTGCGACGGCTGCCGCCAGGAGCTGGCCATCACCGAGCTGAACGAGGTCCGGTCGGCCGCCGCAGACACCGTCGTGCGGTGCGAGAACTGCCGCCGCATCCTGGTGCGTACGCCCGAGTCGGGGCTGTAGGACCAATGGCACGGCGTCGCTTCATCGTCGAGGCCGACGGCGGCTCCCGGGGCAACCCGGGGCCCGCCGGTTACGGCGCCGTCGTCCTCGACGCGGTGACCGGCGAACCGCTCGCCGAGGTCGCCGAGTACATCGGCACCGCGACCAACAACGTCGCCGAGTACAAGGGCCTGATCGCCGGACTGCGGGCCGCCCACGGCCTCGACCCGGAGGCGGAGGTCCAGGTCCGGATGGACTCCAAGCTGGTCATCGAGCAGATGTCAGGGCGCTGGAAGATCAAGCACCCGGACATGCGGCCGCTCGCCGCCGAGGCCAAGGGGCTCGTGCCGCCCGGCCAGGTGACGTACGGCTGGATTCCGCGCGAGAAGAACAAGCACGCTGACCGGCTCGCCAACGAGGCCATGGACGCGGGCAAGCGGGGCGAGCAGTGGCAGCCCAAGGAGCCGCTGGGCGGTTCCCTCTCGACGGCCGAGCCTGCCGACTCTCCCGTCGTGGCCGCCCCCGCCGCCCCGGCCGTGGGCTGGGGCTCCGCCGACCTCGGCGCGCCGACCACGTTCGTCCTGCTGCGGCACGGCGAGACGCCGCTCACCCCGGAGAAGCGCTTCTCCGGCAGCGGCGGCACCGACCCCGGCCTCTCGGACATCGGCCACCGCCAGGCCGAACTGGTCGCCGCTTCACTCGCCGCGCGCGGCACCATCCAGACCGTCGTCAGCTCGCCCCTGAAGCGCTGCCGCGAGACCGCCGGCACGGTGGCCGCCCGCCTCGGCCTCGACGTCCGCGTCGACGAGGGGCTGCGCGAAACGGACTTCGGGGCCTGGGAGGGCCTGACCTTCGCCGAGGTGCGCGAGCGCTACCCGGACGACCTCGACACCTGGCTCGGCTCCGCCAAGGCCGCCCCCACGGGCGGCGGCGAGTCCTTCGCCACGGTCGCCCGGCGCGTCGCCGTCTCCCGCGACAAGCTGATCGCCCGCTACGCGGGCCGCACGGTGCTGCTCGTCACCCACGTCACGCCGATCAAGACCCTGACCCGCCTGGCCCTCGGCGCCCCGCCGGAGTCCCTGTTCCGCATGGAACTCTCGGCCGCCTCGCTGTCGGCGGTGGCCTACTACGCGGACGGCAACGCCTCCGTCCGCCTCCTGAACGACACGTCCCACCTGCGGTAGGCGGCCTGCGGGGGTGGCTACCGGCCTGCGGCGGTGTCTACCGCAGGGCCGCCGCCTCCCGGGCCAGGGACTCCACGCGCGCCCAGTCGCCCGCCGCCACCGCGTCCGCCGGAAGCATCCAGGTGCCGCCCACGCAGCCGACGTTGGGGAGCGAGAGGTAGCCGGGGGCGCGGGCGGCGTCGACGCCGCCGGTGGGGCAGAAGCGGGCGTCCGGGAGCGGGGACGCGAGGGACTTGAGGTAGGCCGTCCCGCCGGCCGCCTCCGCCGGGAAGAACTTCATCTCGGTCACCCCGCGCTCCAGCAGCGCCACGACCTCCGAGGTGGTCGACACGCCCGGCAGCGACGGAATCCCCGAGTCCCGCATGGCCCCCAGCAGCCGGTCCGTCCAGCCCGGGCTGACCAGGAACCGCGCCCCGGCCGCGACGGCGGTGTCCACATGCCCGGGGTTCAGCACCGTCCCCGCGCCGACGACCGCCTCGGGCACCTCCGCCGCGATGGCCCGGATGGCATCGGCGGCGGCCGGGGTCCGGAAGGTGACCTCGATCGCCGGAAGGCCGCCCGCGACCAGGGCGCGGGCCATCGGCACCGCCTCGGCCGCGTCGTCGATGACGACGACGGGGATGACGGGGGCGAGGTCGAGGAGGGAGCGGGAGGGCGCGTTGTCGTCTGTCACGGGACCATTCTGCGGTCGGGTGGCATGACCCGCAACGACCGTTGCGGAGGGTGCAATGATGCATGCTGCGGGCGTGCCGCGCCCTCGAACGTCCAACCGACGAGGGCTACAGCTCCGTCACCACCACATCCAGCGCCCACGGCCGCCCCGCCCGCTCCGGAGCCGTCGCCTCCACCACGTACCCGAAGCCCCGCAGCGCCTCCACCAGCTCAGCCGGGCCGCTCGGCTCGGCGCCGGACGTCAGCAGGTCGCGCACCATGCGGCCCTTGGTCGCCTTGTTGAAGTGGCTCACCACGGACCGCTTCTCCACCCCGTCCACGATCTTCGACTGGAGCACCCGCACCGTGGCCGTGCGCTCCGCGACCTCCCCCTTCGGCTTCCACGCCGTCGTGTACGCCGACGACCGCAGGTCCAGGACCAGGCCGTTCGCGGCTGCCTCCGGGAGGACGGTGGCCATGGGCGTACGCCAGAACGCCCCGAGCGCGCCGAGGCCCGGCAGCTTGACGCCCATCGAGCAGCGGTACGACGGGATGCGGTCGCCGATGCGTACGGCGCCCCACAGGCCCGAGAAGACCAGCAGCGAGCGTTCGGCGCGGCGCCGGGCGGCGGTCGGGAGGGTGGCGAGGCCGAGCGCGTCGTACAGCACACCGGTGTAGATCTCCCCGGCGGGCCGCGTCCCGGCCGACCGGAGCGCCGCGTTCTTGGCGACCTCGCCGCGCAGCCCCGCGCTGAGCCCCAGCACCTCGGCCGCCTTCGCCTCGTCGCCCGAGCACAGCGTGACCAGCTCGTCCAGGACCCGGGCCCGGGCCTCGCCGAGGCCCGGCAGCGACAGCGATCCCAGGTCCAGCGGGGATCGGGAGCCTCCCGTGGCCTTTCCCTCGGACGGCGGCAGCAGGACGAGCACGTTCTCTCCTCGAAAGCTTCGGCGGTACGGCTGCGGGGCGGCACCGGCGGCGCCGCCCCGGCCCGCAGCCTACGGCCTATGCGCCCGCCTCCCGCAGCCACACCGTGGTGTACGGCGGCAGTCCGGCCGCGTCGTCGACCGGGGGCCCGCTGCTCAGCACCACCTCGCCCACGGCGGGCAGCGGTACGGCCGCCGCCGACAGGTTGGTGACGCTGTGCCAGCCGCCCGCGCGGCGGAAGTGCAGCAGCCCGGCGCTCAGCTCGGCGACCGAGCCCCGCCACTCCACCGTCTCGTCCGCCCCGGCCCGCAAGCGCTCCCGGCGCAGCCGCAGCGCCTCCCGGTACAGCTCCAGCGTCGAACCGGCCCGCCCGTCCTGCGCCTCGACCGACAGCTCCCCGAACGACTCCGGCTGCGGCAGCCACGCGGCGGCGCCGCCGCGTGGGCCGAAGCCGTACGACGGGCCGGTGCGCGTCCACGGCAGCGGCACCCGGCAGCCGTCGCGGCCCTTGGCGCGGTGGCCGCTGCGCTCCCACGTCGGGTCCTGGAGCACGTCCGCGGGCAGGTCGGCGACCTCCGGAAGTCCCAGTTCCTCGCCCTGGTAGAGATACGACGAACCGGGCAGCGCCAGCATCAGCAGCGTCGCGGCGCGGGCCCGCCGCAGCCCGAGCGCGAGGTCGGCGCGTGGCTCGCGGCCGTCGGCCAGCAGCCAGGCGTCCCGGCCCGCGCCCGTCAGGTCGTCCGGCAGGGCGAACCGGCTGCGGTGCCGGATCACATCGTGGTTGGAGAGCACCCAGGTGGCCGTGGCGCCCGCCTCCCGGGCGGTGGACAGCGCGCCGTCGATGACGGAGTGGAGGGCGGGGGCGTTGAGCGGGGCGAGCAGGAAGTCGAAGTTGAACGCCTGGCCCAACTCGTCCGCGCGGGCGTAGGACACCCGGCGGGAGTCGCGTACCCACGCCTCGGCGACCGCGCTCCGCGGCGGGTCGTACTCGTCGAACACCCCGCGCCACTCGCGGAAGATGCCGTGCACTTCGTCGCGGTCCCACAGCGGATGGCTGCCGTCCTCCGGCAGGTCCTCCGGTTCGTAGCCGGGCACCTCGCCGATGTCGCGCAGCGGCTCGGCCAGGTCCTTGGCCAGCCCGTGCGCCACGTCCACCCGGAACCCGGCCACGCCCCGGTCGGACCAGAAGCGCAGTGTGGTGAGGAAGTCGGCGCGCACCTCGGGGTGGTCCCAGTTGAGGTCGGGCTGTTCGGGGGCGAAGAGGTGCAGATACCACTGCCCGTCGGCGGCCCGGGTCCACGCGGGCCCGCCGAAGCACGAGATCCAGTCGGTGGGCGGCAGCCCGCCGCCGGGACCCCGCCCCTCGCGGAAGACGTACCGCTCGCGGGCCGGATCGCCGGGGCCCGCGCGCAGGGCCTCCTGGAACCACGCGTGGCCGTCGGATGTGTGGTTGGGGACGATGTCCACCATCACCTTGAGGCCGAGCCGGTCCGCCTCCGCGACCAGCCGGTCGAAGTCGTCGAGGGTGCCGAGCCGCGGATCGACGTCGCGGTAGTCGGCCACGTCGTAGCCGCCGTCGGCGAGCGCGGACGGATAGAAGGGGCTCAGCCAGACGGCGTCCACGCCGAGCCCGGCGAGGTACGGCAGCCGATCGGTCAACCCGGGCAGATCGCCGATGCCGTCGCCGTCGGAGTCGGCGAAGCTGCGGGGATAGACCTGGTAGACGACGGCCTGCCGCCACCAGTCGCCGTTCACGGGGTCGCTGTTCACGGGGTCGTCGCTCACGGTGTCCTCGCGGTGGTGGGGTGTGCGGTACGCGGCCCAGCCGTCGAGGCAGTGTCCCCGGCCGCGCCGCGGTCTGTCGAGAGAGCCGGGGGTAGGGAGAGTGGGACCGGACCGCCTTCGTCCGACGCGCCCCGCCCGGGCCGGTACCATGGTCACTACGGCGGACGAGCCGGCCGGGCGGTCGCGTCGGGGTCCTTCGGGATCCCGCCGAGGAACGTCCGGGCTCCACACGGCAGGGTGGTGGGTAACGCCCACCCGGGGTGACCCGCGGGACAGTGCCACAGAAAACAGACCGCCGGGGCCGCAAGGCGCCCGGTAAGGGTGAAACGGTGGTGTAAGAGACCACCAGTGCCCAGGGTGACCTGGGCAGCTAGGTAAACCCCACCCGGAGCAAGGTCAAGAGGAGCCATCGCGAGGTGGCTCTGCGCGGACGATCGAGGGCTGCCCGCCCGAGTTCGCGGGTAGACCGCACGAGGCCGGCGGCAACGTCGGCCCTAGATGGATGGCCGCCTCCCCGCGGGCCGTAAGGCCCACGGGAGACAGAACCCGGCGTATATGGCCGACTCGTCCGCCGCCTTCCGCAGTATTTTCCCGGATACGGCTCGTGCGAGCCCCTTTTCGGCCATTCATGCCGGGGCTCAATTCCCGCCATGTCCCATTCACGTCATGCACCGATGGGACCGGATGACGCAAGAAGGCGCCCACTGTCTGGTACTCGAAACTAGGGGAATTTGGCCCTACTGGATTCATATCATCGAGCCCGGAGTGAATCAGGAGGTTATGGGTGCTGGTCGAACGAAATGAGCAGCTCATGCGGGTCGATGGCTGGCTCAGGGACTGCGCCGTGGGGACGGGCCGGGTTGTCCTGCTGGAGGGGGCCGTCGGTTTCGGGAAGACGGCGATCCTGCGTGAGGTCGCCGATCGTGCGGCGGGGACCGGCATGGTCCCGCTGTCGGCCACGTGCTCTCCGGGAGAGCGTGATCTGCCCTTCGGCGTTCTCAGCCAGTTGTTCGACAGCCCCGGCCTGCCGTCCGGACTGCGTCAACGGGCGGCATCGGTACTGCGCGAACTCATGGTCTCCGCGGCCGTGCATTCCCCGCGGGAGGCCGTGGACCGCAATCGGGCGCAGATCCACTACGACCTGCTGGGCCCGCTCATCGACTTATCGGCCGACATCCCGATCGTGGCGTCGGTCGACGACATCGGACACGCCGACGACGCCTCGCGGCAATGTCTGCTGCATCTGGTCCGCAGACTCGGCTCGGCGCGCATGCTCCTTGTGCTCGCCGAACAGCCCGAGCCGACAACGGCGCATTCGCCCTTTCACGCGGAAATCGTCCGGCAGCCCCATACTGTCCGCCTCCCGCTGGCGCCGCTCACCTTCGCGGGCGTACGCGAAGTGCTCCAGCGGAAGCACACCGAGGAGATGGACGAAAGCACCGTCGAGCGCTTTCACGACCTCAGCGGTGGCAATCCGCTGTTGCTCCACGCGCTGATCGAGGACGAGACCGGAGGCGGCGACGGCTCTCAGGGGGCGTACGGCCGGGCCGTGCTGGCCTGTCTGTACCGCAGCGATCCGGTGATGCTGTCCGTGGCCCGGGCCATGGCGGTCCACGGGGACGACGTCTGGCCCGAGGATCTCGTCACCCTGCTCGGCGGCGACGCCGAAACGAAGGCCGATGCCGATGCCGACGCGGACACCGACACCACGACCGTCGCACGGGCTCTCCAGGTCATGGCCGAGACCGGGATGCTCCGGGACGGCCGGTTCCGGCACCCCGGCATCGTCCGCACGGTACTGGACGACCTGCCCGCACCGGAGCGGGCGCGCATGCACCACCGGTGCGCCCGGCTGCTGCACGGACAGGGCGCCCCGCCGATCGTCGTCGCCCGCCACCTCCTCCGGGCGGGCGAGGTCCGGGACCCGTGGGCGGCCGCCCTGTTGCTGGAGGCCGCGGGACACGCGTCGCTCCACGGCGAGGTGCGCCTGACGGTGGACTGCCTGGAGCTGGCCCGGCGGTCGAGCCCGGACGAGAAGGCCCGTACGGCGATCCGCGCCAAGCTCGCCCAGGCCGAATGGCAGCTCAACCCGTCCGCCTCCGCCCGCCACCTCACCGCGCTGACGGCCGCGGCGCGGGCAGGCGGGCTCGGCCTCCGGGACACCCTCTCCCTCATACGCCAGCTCCTGTGGCTGGACCGCGCCCAGGAGGCGGGCGACCTCCTGGGCCTGGTACGGGACACCGCGCGCGAGCCGTCCGGCGAGGTCGCGGACGAGGTGCGGGACCTGGAGATGTGGCTGGCCTGTTCGTATCCGCCGCTCGCGGGCCGACTCCACGGCGGCGCCGTACCGGCCGGTCCGCACAGCGCCCCGACGGCCAAGGGGGCGGATCCGGGGCTGCGTACGGTCGCCGTCCTCTCCAGCGGCCTCATCCACCGGCACAGCCATGAGACGCGGGAGCGGACCACCCGGGCGCTGGGCCAGTCCGATCTGCACCACGACTCCCCCTGGGCGGAGGAGTCCACGCTGCTCGCCCTGCTCAGCCTGGTCTACGGCGGCGAACTGAGCGCCGCCGCGGCCCGCTGCGAAAACGCCGACGGCAGGCGCGATGCCACCGCCGCGCCGACCCGGCAGGCCATCTACGCCGCCGTGGAGGCGGAGATCGCGCTCCGCAAGGGGGATCTGCCGACCGCGGCGGAACAGGCCAGGACGGCGCTGGATCTGGTGTCCGCCCGGGGCTGGGGCACCGCGGTCGGGCTTCCGCTCGGCTGTCTGATCCTGGCGCACACCAGGATGGGCAACCTGGACGAGGCCGCCGAACTGGTCAGCCAGTCCTTCCCGGTGACGCTCTTCCAAAGCCGCTACGGACTGCACTATCTCCAGGCGCGGGGCCACTACTACCTCGCCACCGACCGCACCCACGCCGCCCTCGCCGACTTCCTCACCTGCGGTGAACTCATGCGCGGCTGGGGTCTGGACCTGCCCGGCATCGTGCCGTGGCGCACCAGCGCGGCGGAGGCGTGGCTGCGGCAGAACAACCGCGACCAGGCGAAGCGGCTGGTCAAGGACCAGCTCGCGCTGCCGGGCGTCAACGACACCGTCACCCGCGCGCTGTCGCTGCGGCTGCTGGCCACCTTCAGCTCGCCCGGTCAGCGCCCCAAGCTGCTCAGCGAGGCCGCCGACATCGTCGAGACGGCGGGTGACACCTTCGAACTGGCCAGGACCCTCGCCGATCTGGGCCGCGCCCACCACACCCTGGGCAAGCACCGCCGCTCGCGCATGGTCATGCGCCGGGCGTGGCATGTGGCGAACATGTGCAAGGCGGTGCCGCTGTGCCAGGAACTCCTTCCCGACATGCGGGGTTACGACGAGCGTGCCGAGCCTGAGCTGACGTCGGCGATCGCCTCGCTCACCAACTCGGAACGGCGCATCGCCTCCCTGGCGGTGATGGGATACACCAACCGCGAGATCGCGGAGAAGTTCTTCATCACCCCCAGCACGGTGGAGCAGCACCTCACCCGGGTCTACCGCAAGCTCGACATCAAGAGCCGGCGGGGACTGCCGGACTGCCTGCGGGCCGACATCGCCAAACGGGCCTGACGCGGGCCTGATACGGCTGACCGGGGCGGTGTGTGCACACCGCCCCGGCACGGGGAGTCCGGGCCTTAACGCACCGCCACCGCCGGGCACAGCTCCAGCAGTTCGGCCGGTTTCCGCAGCACCACATCGGGCTCCGCCGCGAGCAGGGTCTCCTCCTCCGTCTCACCCCACAGGGCTGCCACGGCGGTGACCCCGGCGCCGCGCGCGCTGGCCAGGTCGGTGACCGCGTCGCCGACCATCACGGTCCGTTCGGGCTGTGCGCCCATCGCCGCCATCGCCTTCAGCACGATGTCCGGCGCGGGTTTGGGGTGGGCCACCTCGTCCGAGCCGAGGACGATGTCGAACAGCGGGAGGATGCCGAGCTGTTCGAGCAGCGAACGCGCCCGGGGCCCGCTCTTGCCCGTCGCCACGGCGAGCCCGAGCCCGCGTTCGCGCAGCTCCGACAGCAGCTCGGGCACACCGTCGAACATCTCCACGCGGTGGGCGAGCCGGTAGCTCTCGCGGACGAACGGGGCCTCCATCTCCAGCGGCAGGTCCATGATCCGCATGATGTCGGGGAAGTAGCGCCCCAGATGCCGGTTGTACTCCTCGAAGGGCGGCTCGCCCTCGCCGACGACCTCGGCGTAGGCGAGGGTGAACGCCTCGCGCATCACAGCGAAGCTGTTGACGAGCACTCCGTCGAGGTCGAAGACCACCGAGGTGACCGGGGTGGCGGCCACGTCGGAGGGTGGACGGCCGTGGCTGGTCGGTTGGCTGCTCATGTGTACTCCCGCTGCCGGGGCTCCCGGGCGACCCGGGCCGAGGTGTAGACCCGCTCGATGGCGCCGATGGTCCGCCGGACCTCCTCGATCGCCCGGCCCCGCTCGGCCGGATCGGCCAGCAGCGCGGGAAGGGCGTCGAGCTGCCGGTCGTACTCCGCGCCGATCGGCTCGGTGTGCACGGCCACCGGACGGGTCTTGCCGTCGACGGTGCGGGTCAGGGTGGACCGCTCCAGACGGTTCGGGCTGAACCCGAAGGTGCAGTGCAGCGTCGCGCTGCCCCCGCTGCCGTCGATCGTGATGCGGGTGGTGTCGAGCGCCTCGTGCGACGCCCAGCTCGCGTGCAGGACGACCGAGCGGCCGTCCTCGGTGATGAGGAATCCGCGCGCGGTGTCCTCGACGTCGGTGTCGCCCGAGCGGGGTGCACCGCCGTCGTCGCCGCGCCACGCGGCCCCCGAGGTGTTCTGGGTGATGAAGTCGGAGGACACGGTGCCGACGGCGTGCCGGAACGTGGCCGAGCCGAGCAGCGGAACCGCGATGTCGAACAGGTGCCAGCCCAGGTCGACCAGCGCCCCACCGCCCGCGAGCGCCCGCTGGGTGAACCAGCCGCCCCGGTCGGGTACGCCGCGCGAGCGCACCCAGGCCAGCTCGATGTGGCGGATGTGGCCCAGCCGGGCGCCGATCTGGTACAGCGCGCGCACATCGGCGCGGTAGCGGGCCGCGCTGCCCGCCAGCAGTACCGCGCCACCGGAGCGCTCCGCGTCGGCCAGCCGCTCGGCCTCATCCGACGTCAGGCACACCGGCTTCTCCAGGAACACCGGGATGCCCTTGGCCAGCAGTTCGGCGGCCACCGTGCAGTGCAGATGGTTGGGCACCGCCACCACGGCCAGGTCCACCGTGGCGGGGTCGATGTCGTGGACCGCGGCCAGCAGCGGCACCTCGGCTCCGGCCGCCGTCGCGGCGATGGCCGCCCGGCTGCGTTCGTCGGGATCCACCGCGGCGGTCACCGTGAACGCGGGGTGGCGGGTGAGCCGGGGCAGCCAGATCGACGCGGCCGCCCAGCCCAGCCCGACCACCGCGGTCCGGATCGGCCGCTCGCGATGAGAAGGGACGCTCATGCGCTCGCGACGACGTCGGCGACGACTGCGGCCACTTCGTGCATCTGCTCCTCGCTGCCCAGCAGCACCCGGTGGTGCAGCCACACGCAGTCGCGGGTCAGCTCCTCGGAGTGCGGGCAGCGGCGGGCGAGTTCCTCCACCGACAGGTCAGGGGCCGCGACCTCCCAGAAGGCGTCCGTGCGGTAGACGGCGCGGAAGGCGACGAACGCGGGCAGCCCGCGCTCGATGAGCGTGTCCACCACCTTGGCGCGCCGCTCCTCGGTGATGCCCGGGATCCGGAACATGGCCATGTAGTGCGGATTGCGGTCGCCACGGTCGTCGCGCCCCTGCGGCACCACACCGGGGATCTCGGCGAGCAGTCGGCTCAGCACCGGCCAGCGCTGCTCGCGCGTGGTGATCTGGTCCTCCAGGCGGGCCAGTTGGGCGCGCAGCACCGACGCGGAGAACTCGTTCATCCGGAAGTTGGAGCCCGAGGTGCGGTGGAAGTAGCCGCGGTCCGTGCGCGGACGCCCGCAGCTGTGCCGTACGAAGCCCTTCTCGTACAGGTCGGTGGTGGGGAACAGCACGGCGCCGCCCTCACCGGCGGTCATCAGTTTCCCGTTCTGGAAACTGAACGCCGCGACCGAGCCCAGCTCACCGACCTTCTTGCCGCGCCACTGGGCGCCGTGTGCGTGGGCCGCGTCCTGGACCAGCGGCACGCCCGCGTCGGCGGACAGCTTGTCCAGCGCGTCCATGTCGCACATCTGACCGGCCATGTGCACCGGCATGATGGCGCGGGTCTTCGGCCCGATGGCCGCCTCGACAGCCGCGGGGTCGATGCAGTACGTGTCCGGGTCGACGTCCACGGGGACGGCCACGGCGCCGAGGCGCTGCGCGGCCTGCGAGGACGAGATGAAGGTGAACGCGGGCACGATGACCTCGGTGTCGGCGCCGACCCCCAGCACCTCAAGGGCGAGCTCCAGCGCATGCGTTCCGTTGGTGACCGCGAGCGCGTGCCCGCCGCCGTGGGCCTCGGCGAACTCGGCCTCGAAGGCGTCCACCTCACCGCCCCCGATGCGCCACCACTGCCCCTGGTCCAGGGCCCGGATCAGACCGTCGCGCTCTTCGTCGCCGAACTGCGGCCACGCCGGGAGCTCTGATCCCAGTCGCACACCATTACCCATGATTTCCCTGCTCCTTTTTGCGTTATGGAGACGCCCCCGGTGGTTGCCATAGCACGCTAACCGGCCGAAGGGGAATCGTCATTCCCCTGAGGACCCCCCTATATCCCCCCTTACAATCCTGCTCGGCTGGTTTTTGACGTCGTCTCCGCGGCCGCCGTGCTACAAATGGCACGGCCATGTTCAGCCGCCGCAATTCGGCCAACCGCACCCGTCGATGAATTGACCGGATATCAATCCGGCGCTGCGTCCGGGAGGAAACCATCAGTTACCTGGGAATCGACGTCGGCGGCACCAAGGTGGCGCTGCGCCTCGAACGCGAAGACCTGAGCATCGCCGAGTCCGGCTTCCGCTGGTCCGACGGCGACGCCGGTCATGACCTGGATCTGCTGGCGCACCACGTCAAGGAGATGTCCGGCGGCGACCCCGGGCGGCTCACCGGCGTCGGGGTCGCCATGCCCGCCACCCTCGACGCCACCGGCACGGTCCTCGCCTGGCCCGGCCGCCCCGCATGGACCGGGGTGGACCTGCGCGGCGCGCTGTCCGCGCTGTTCGGCGACGGCGTCGAGGTGGGCTGCGCCGACGACGGCGATCTGGCCGCGCTCGCCGAAGCGCACGAAGCGGGCTGCCCCGACCTGCTCTACCTCGGGGTCGGCACCGGCGTCGGCGGGGGCATCGTGCTGAACGGCGCGCCCCTCCCCGGGGTGGGGCGTGGCTCCTGCGAGGTCGGCCACATGGTGGTGGACCGCGACGGGCCGCCGTGCGACTGCGGCCGTCGCGGCTGCCTCCAGGCCGTGGCCTCGGGCCCGGCCACCCTGCGCCGGGCGGCCCGGCGGCGGGGCGGCGAGGTGACGTTCACCGGGCTGCGCGGCGCCGTGGAGCGAGGGGAGCGGTGGGCCGTGACGACGCTGGGGGAGAGCGGCGCGGCCCTGGCGGCGGCCGTGACCGGCGTATCCGAACTGCTGCACCCGTCGCTGGTGTTGATCGGCGGGGGCTTCGCGGCGGCGATGCCGGAGCTGGTGACGATGGTGGCCGAGCGGACGACGGCGCTCCAGCGCCCCGGGCATCCGCTGCCACCGGTCCGCCCGGCGCGGCTCGGCGGGCTGTCCTCGCTGCACGGCGCCGTCCTGCTGGCCAGGGGACTACCGGGCTGACGCCCGCCGCCTCACGCGGTGTCCCGCTCTACGGTGTCGCCTCACGCGGTGTCCCGGTCCATGGCGGCGAGCGCGGCGGTGACCGTCTCCTCGGCGAGTCCGGAGACCAGCTCCGGACCGCCGGGCCCGTCGAGGACGAAGGTGAGCCCGTCCGTCGCCTTCTTGTCCAGCCGCATCACGTCGATCAGCCGCCCCGGATCGATGTCGGCGGGCAGCGCGTACGGCAGTCCGTACCCCCGTACGACCTCCAGGTGCTCCGCCGCCCGCGCCTCGTCGATGCGGCCCAGGGCCAGGGCGAGACGGCCCGCGAAAACGGTGCCGATCGCCACCCCCTCACCGTGCCGCAGCCTGAAATCCGTGACGATTTCCAGGGCATGGCCCAGGGTGTGGCCGTAATTGAGCACATGGCGCAGCCCGGAGTCCCGCTCGTCAGCGGAAACCACCGACGCCTTGAGCGCCACGCTCGCCGCTATCTGCTCAGGCAGCGTGAGTCCGCGCAGGTCACCGGCGCCGATGAAGTGGCAGCGGGCGATCTCCCCGTAACCGTTGAGCATTTCGGCCGCAGGCAGCGTCCGCAGGTAGTCGGTGTCGCACAGCACGGCGGCGGGCTGCCAGTAGGCGCCCACCAGGTTCTTCCCCTCGGGGAGGTTCACCGCCGTCTTCCCGCCGACGCTGGCGTCGACCTGGGCCAGCAGCGACGTCGGCAGATGCACCACCGGGACGCCCCGGTGATACAGGGACGCGGCCAGTCCGACGACATCGGTCGTGGTCCCGCCACCGCACGAGACAACCGCGTCCGACCGGGTCAGGCCGAAACGGACGAATTCGCGGCACAGTTCTTCCACCGTTGACAGCGTCTTGTCCGCTTCGCCGTCGCGGGCGGGCAGCACCACCGAGGGCACCCCGGGGTCGGGAAGCCACTCCTGCGGCCGCGCGGAGACCATTGCCACGCGCTGTGCGCCGAGTCCCGCGATCACTTCGGACAGCGAACTCCGGACACCCGGCCCGATTTCGACGGGATAGGAACGGTCACCGAGTTCCACCGTGACGCGGGTATGCGGATGAGCGGGCGTCGTCATGCGCTCTCAGTCCCTCCATGAGGATGGCCGGGAATTCCCCGCGGCCGAATCTAGTGCCGGTGTACCGGGGCCATCCAAGAACCCCGGACATTACCTGCACCACTCATCAAGTTAGGGATGACATAGGGGGGTGTTCAGGGGGTAATTCGGGGCCTGCCGTGGTGAGACTGGGACGGGTGAGGCGCCCTTCTGCCACCGCGGCATGCCCGTCTCTTATCCGTCCGGAGGGATAACGACATGTTGCGCACGGAGCTGATCCGCCCGCTGCACGAGCTGCTCGTTACGCAGGCCCGGCGCTTCGGCGACAAACCCGCCTACCGCGATTCCCGAAGCACCGTGAGCTACCGGGAATTGGAGCTGCGCACCCGCCGCCTGGCCGGACACCTCGCCGAACTGCGCCTCCAGCCCGGCGACCGGGCCGCGATCTGCCTCGGCAACCGCGTCGAGACGGTGGAGAGCTACTACGCCATCGCCAGGGCCGGTGCGGTCGGCGTACCCATCAACCCCCGCAGCACCGACGCCGAGCTGGCCCATCTGCTCGACGACAGCGGCGCCCGCGTGGTCATCACCGATCACGCCCACGCCGGGCAACTCGGCCGACTGCTGCCCCGGCGGCCGCATCTGACGGTGGTGATGGTCCACGACGAGACCGCGACCGCCACCCCGTCCGGCTTCGTGCCCTACGGCACCCTCGTGGCCACCGACCCCGCCACCCCCGCCCGGGACGACCTCGGCCTGGACGACCTGGCGTGGATGCTCTACACCTCCGGGACCACCGGCAAGCCCAAGGGCGTGCTGTCCACCCAGCGCAACTGCCTGTGGTCGGTCGCCGCCTGCTACGTGCCCGTGCCGGGGCTCGGCCCCGAGGACCGCGTGGTGTGGCCGCTGCCCCTGTTCCACAGCCTGTCCCACATCGCCTGTGTGCTCTCGGTGGCCTCCGTCGGCGCCACCGCCCGCATCGTCGACGGGCTCTCCGCCGAGGACGTCCTGCGCGCCCTGAACGAGGAGCGGGCCACCCTCCTCGCCGGGGTGCCCACCCTGCTGCACTATCTGCTCGACGCCGCCCGCGACCACGGCTTCACCGCGCCCGACCTGCGGGTGGCCCTCGTCGGCGGCGCCGTGACCACCGCCGCGCTCCGCCGCTCGTTCGAGGAGGTCTTCGGGGTTCCGCTGATCGACGCCTACGGATCCACCGAGACCTGCGGCTCGATCACCGTCAACTGGCCCGTCGGCGCCCGGGTGGAGGGCTCGTGCGGGCTTCCGGTGCCCGGCCTCGGCGTACGGCTCGTCGACCCCGAGCGTGGCGTGGACGTCGCCGACGGCGCGGAGGGCGAGGTGTGGGTGCGCGGCCCGAGCGTCATGGCGGGCTACCACAACCAGCCCGAGGCCACCGCCGCCGCCCTGAAGGACGGCTGGTACCACACCGGCGACCTGGCCCGCCGCGACGCGGCCGGGTACTTCACCATCACCGGCCGCATCAAGGAACTCATCATCCGCGCGGGCGAGAACATCCACCCCGGTGAGGTGGAGGAGGCCGTGCGCGCGATCCCGGGCGTGGCCGACATCGCGGTGGTCGGGAAGCCGCACGATCTGCTCGGCGAGGTCCCGGTGGCGTTCGTGGTGCCCGGGCCCGAGGGGATCGACACCCAGCGGCTGTTCACCGCGTGGCGCGACCGGCTGTCGTACTTCAAGGTGCCCGAGGAGCTGTACGAGATCGACGCGATCCCGCGGACCGCGTCGGGCAAGATCACCCGCCATAAGCTGCTGGAGGTACGTGCCCGGCTGCGCGCGTCCAGCAGCGGCCACCACGACAACCTGTTCCGCCTGGACTGGATTCCGCGCACCCCGCTGTCGCCCACGGCGGAACCGCCCCACCGCTGGGCCCTGGTCGGCGGACCGGCCGGCCTGGCCGCGCATCTGGACGCCGAGGGCGTGGCGTACGACGTCCACCCCCATCTCGCGGCCGCGCGCACCGAGCTGGCGCGGGCCGCGGACGGCACGCTGCCCGAGGTGCTGCTGCTGGACCTGACCGGCAGCCCCGCCCACCCCCACCCGGCCATGCGGCGCGCCGCCGAAACCGCCGCCGACCTGGAGTCGTTGCTCGCCGATGACCGGCTCGACCCCGTGCGGCTGGTCGTCGTCACCCGCCACGCGGTGGCCACCGGTGGACACGAGGACGTCACCGACCTCACGGCCGCGCCCCTGTGGGGACTGGTCCGCTCGCTCCAGACCCGGCACCCCGGCCGCATCGCACTGGTCGACCTCGACGCGGAAGGACCGACGGGCGCGGCATCGCTGGCGGTTGCCGTGGCCTGTGACGAACCGCAGCTCGCGGTGCGCTCCGGTGTCGTGCTGCTGCCCCGGCTCGCCCGGGTGTCCGTGGACCCCGACGAGGTGTCCGCGCCGCCCCTCGACCCCGAGGGCACCGTGGTCGTCAGCGGACCGGACACCGCGCCGGGCGCGGCCGTCGCGCGCCATCTGGTGGCCGCGCACGGAGTACGCCACCTGCTGCTCCTCACCGCCCCCGGACCCGGGGTCGAGGTGGCCGAAGCCCTCCGTGCCGAGCTGACCGGCCACGACACCGACGTGGCCGTCGCCGTCTGCGACGCGACGGACCACACCGCCCTGCGCGCCGTCCTGGACGCCGCGCGGCCACCCCTGGCCGCGGTGGTGCACACCGCCGGGGACACCGGGCCCGAGGCCGCCGTGGCCGGTGCGTTCGCCCTGCACGAGCTGACCCGCGACCGCGACCTGTCCCTGTTCGTGACGCTCTCCTCCGCCACCGGCACCCTCGGCGCCACCGGAAACCACCGGGACGCCGCCACGAGCGCCACGCTCGACGCCCTGGCACACCACCGCCGCGCCCACGGCCTGCCCGCGCTGTCCCTGGGCTGGGGACCGTGGCAGGGCGGGCCGACCGGCGGCGCCGTACCGCCCGGCGCGGGCGCGCTCGCGCAAGCGCAGGCGCTCGTCGCATTCGACGCCGCCTGCGCGAGGGACGAAGCGGCGTTCGTCGCCCTGCGGCTCGACCACGCGGCGCTGCGCGAAGGACCGGTCCCCGCCGTCCTGCGCGGCCTGATCGACACCCCCGCCCGGTCCGGCGCGTCCGGCGACACCGACGGGTCCGGCCTGCGCGCGCGGATCGCCGCGCTCCCCGAGGCCGAACGGACTGCCGCGCTGCTCACGATGGTGCGCGCGGAAGCCGCCGTGGTGCTCGAACTCCCGGCGGCGGACCGGATCGAGGACGAACGGGCCTTCAGCGACCTGGGGTTCACCTCGGCCTCGGCCGTCCGGCTGCGCGACCGGCTCCAGACGGCCACCGGACTCGGCCTGCCCGCCACCCTCGCCTTCGACCACCCCACCCCCCTCGCCCTGGCCCGCCGCCTGCGCGCGGAGCTGCTCGGCGAACACACCGCGCCGAGTGCCGCCACCCGGGCCGCCACGCCGCTCGCCGAAGAGCCGATCGCGATCGTGGGCATGGGGTGCCGTCTGCCGGGCGGGGTGGGCTCTCCCGAGGACCTGTGGCGGCTGGTGTCCGAGGGCGCGGACGGGATCTCGGAGTTTCCGGCGGACCGTGGCTGGGATCTGGCGGGGCTGTACGACCCGGATCCGGACGCGGCGGGGACGTCGTACGTGCGCGAGGGCGGCTTCCTCGACGACGCGGCGGGCTTCGACGCGGAGTTCTTCGGGATCAGCCCGCGCGAGGCCGTGGCGATGGACCCGCAGCAGCGGCTGCTGCTGGAGACCTCCTGGGAGGTCTTCGAACGCGCGGGAATCGACCCCGGGACGCTGCGCGGCAGCCACACCGGGGTGTTCGCCGGGGTGATGTACCACGACTACACGTCGGGTGTGCGTCGGCCGTCCAAGGAGATCGAGGGCTACCTCGGTGTCGGCGGCGCGGGCAGTGTGGTGTCCGGCCGGGTGTCGTACACCTTCGGTTTCGAGGGCCCGGCGGTGACGGTGGACACCGCGTGTTCGTCCTCGCTGGTGGCGATCCACCTGGCGGCGCAGTCCCTGCGCTCGGGCGAGTGCACGCTCGCCCTGGCCGGTGGCGTCGCGGTGATGGCCACACCGGGGAGCTTCGTCGAGTTCTCGCGGCAGCGCGGCCTCGCGGTGGACGGCCGGTGCAAGGCGTTCGCCGAGGCCGCCGACGGCACGGGGTGGTCCGAGGGCGTCGGCCTGCTGCTGCTGGAGCGGCTGTCGGACGCCCGGCGCCACGGCCACCAGGTGCTGGCCGTCGTACGGGGGTCCGCGCTGAACCAGGACGGCGCCTCCAACGGACTGACGGCGCCGAACGGCCCCTCGCAGCAGCGGGTCATCCGGCAGGCCCTCGCCAACGCCGGGCTGGACCCCGCCGACGTCGACGCCGTGGAGGCGCACGGTACGGGTACGTCGCTGGGTGATCCGATCGAGGCGCAGGCGCTGCTGGCGACGTACGGCCAGGAGCGCGCCGAGGACCGCCCCCTGTGGCTGGGCTCGCTGAAGTCGAACATCGGCCACGCGCAGGCGGCTGCGGGTGTCGCCGGGGTCATCAAGATGGTCGAGGCCATGCGGCACGGTGTGCTGCCGAAGACGCTGCACGTGGACGCGCCGACGTCGGCCGTGGACTGGTCGGCGGGCGCGGTGGAGCTGCTGACGGAGGCGCGTGCGTGGCCGGAGACGGACCGTCCGCGCCGGGCGGGGGTGTCCTCGTTCGGCATCAGCGGCACCAACGCCCATGTGATCCTCGAAGCGGTCGAGAGCGAGGGCGAGGTCGCCGAGCGGGCTCCGGCGCCGGACGGTGTGGTGCCGCTGGTGCTGTCCGCGAAGTCGCCGGAGGCGCTGACCGCCCAGGCCGAACGCCTCGCGTCCTTCCTGACCGACCACCCGGCCGCCGAACTCGCCGACGTCGGCGCCTCGTTGGCCGCACGGCCGCGCTTCGGCCACCGCGGTGTGGCGGTGGCCGCGTCCCGGGCCGAGGCGCTGACCGCGCTCGCCGCGCTCCGAGAGGAGCGCTCCGACGCCACCCCCGGCGACGGGCGGCTCGCCGTCGTCTTCCCCGGCCAGGGCTCCCAGCGCGTGGGCATGGGACGGCGGCTCCACGCCGCGTACCCCGTCTTCGCCGACGCCTTCGACCAGGTGTGCGCCGCCCTGGACGCCCGGCTCGGACACTCCCTGCGCGAGGTGGTGTTCGCCGGGCCGGACACCCCCGAAGCCGCGCTGCTGGACCAGACGCGCTTCACCCAGGCGGCCCTGTTCGCCGTCGAAGTGGCGCTCTACCGGCTGGTCGAATCCTGGGGCGTACGACCGGACTTCGTCGCCGGACACTCCATCGGCGAGCTGGCCGCCGCCCATGTGGCGGGCCTGTGGTCGCTGGAGGACGCCGCGACGCTCGTGGCGGCCCGTGGCACGCTGATGCAGGAACTGCCCCCGGGTGGGGCCATGGTGGCCGTCCAGGCCACCGAGGAGGAGATCACACCGGAGCTGTCCGACCTGGTGGCCGTCGCGGCGGTCAACGGGCCCGACTCCGTGGTGATCTCCGGCGACGAGCGGGCGGTGACCGACCTCGCGACCGGGTTCGCGGCCCGCGGCCGCAGGACCAAGCGGCTCCGGGTGTCCCACGCGTTCCACTCACCGCTGATGGACCCCATGCTGGACGCGTTCGCCGACGTGGCCCGGGGCCTGCGCTACACCGCGCCCGCCCTCCCCGTCGTGTCCAACCTGACCGGCACGGTCGTCGAGCCCGAGCGGCTGTGCACCGCCGCGTACTGGGTGGACCACGTACGCGCCACCGTGCGCTTCGCCGCCGGAATGGCCGCCCTGGGCGAGCAGGGCGTGACCACCGTCCTGGAACTCGGCCCCGGCGCGGCGCTGACCGCCATGGCGCAGGAGTACCTGCCCGCCGGGACGGAGTGCGTGGCGAGCCTGCGCGACGACAGGACCGAGCCCCACGCCCTGCTCACGGCCGTCGCCCGGGCGTACGAACGCGGCGCCCACGTGGACTGGCGGGCGATGTTCGCGGACACCGGCGCACACCGCGTCGACCTGCCCACCTACGCCTTCCGGCACCAGCGCTACTGGCTGGACACCGGCGGCTTCGCGGGCGACATGAGCGCGGCGGGCATCAGCCCCGCCGAGCACCCGCTGCTCACCGCCACCGTCCAGCTCCCCGACTCCGGCGGTGTGGTGTGCACCGGGCGGCTGTCCCTGGCCACCCACCCCTGGCTCGCCGACCACGCCGTCTCCGGAACCGTCCTGCTGCCCGGCACCGGGCTCGTCGAACTCGCCGTACGCGCGGGCGACGAGGTCGGCGCGGACTGCCTGCGCGAACTGGTCATGGAAGCGCCCCTGCCGCTGCCCGACACCGGCGCCGTGGACGTGCGCGTCTGCGTCGGCGGCCCGGACGACACCGGCGACCGCCCGGTGGGCGTGTACTCCCGCCCCGCCGACGCGGACCCCGCGGACACCGTGTGGACCCGGCACGCCACCGGCACCCTGATGGCGGCCGCACCGGACCCCGGGCCCGGCCTCACCTCATGGCCACCGGCGGACGCCGAGCCCCGCCCGGTGACCGACTTCTACTCCGAACGGTTCGCCGCCGGGTACGAGTACGGCCCGGTGTTCCAGGGCGTACGAGCGGTCTGGACCCGCGGCAAGGAGGTGTTCGCCGAGGTCACCCTCGACGAGGAACACCACGACGACGCCCGGCTGTTCGGCCTCCACCCCGCCCTCTTCGACGCCGCGCTGCACCTCAGCGCCTTCGGCGCCGTCGCCGAACCCGATGGCGGGGAGCGCCTGCTGCCCTTCGCCTGGACGGGGGTGAGGCTGCACGCCTCCGGCGCCTCCGCCCTCCGCGTCCACCTGGAACCCGTGGGCGGCGACGCGGTGTCGCTGCGCATCGCCGACCGTACCGGCGCCCCGGTCGCCACCGTCGACTCGCTCGTGCTGCGCCCCGTGGCGGCCGAACGGCTGCGCCCGGCGGCCGAACACCTCCACGACGCGCTGTTCCGCACCGCGTGGACCCCCCTGTCCACCGAAGCGGGCGCCCTCGAAGTGGGGTCCACCGGAGCGCGGCCCGGCGGTCTTGAGGCGGCCCAGGTCGTCGAAGCCGTCGCCGAGGGCCCGGGCGCCGCCCAGGCCCACGCGCTGACCTCCCGCGTGCTCGCCGAACTCCAGGCGTTCCTCGCCAAGCCGGACGACGACACGGCCCAACTGGTCGTGCTCACCCGCGGCGCGGTCGCCGTACGCGACGGCGAGAGCGCGGACCCGGCCGGGGCGGCCGTGTGGGGTCTGGTGCGCTCCGCGCAGTCCGAGCACCCGGGCCGGATCGTCCTGGCCGACCTCGACGAGGACCCCGCCTCGCACAGCGCGCTCTCCGGCGCGCTCGCCACCGCGGAACCGCAACTCGCCGTCCGCGAGGGCGCTGCCGTCACACCCAGGCTGGTCAGGGCCACCGCCGAGGGACTCACCGTCCCCACCGGCGCCCGCGCCTGGCACCTGGACACCACCGGACCCGGCACGCTCGACCATCTCGCCCTGGTGCCCGCCGACCCGGTGGAAACCCTCCCCGAAGGCCACGTCCGCGTGGGCATCCGCGCCGCGGGCATGAACTTCCGCGACGTCCTCATCGCGCTCGGCATGTACCCCGGCAGCGCCGCCATCGGCGGCGAGGGCGCCGGAGTCGTCCTGGAGACCGGCCCCGGGGTGACCGGACTGGCCCCAGGCGACCGCGTGATGGGCCTCTTCCCCGGCCGGGCCTTCGGCCCCGAGGCGGTCGCCGACCACCGCACCCTCGTCCGCATCCCCGAGGGCTGGACCTTCCCGCAGGCCGCCGCCACCCCCATCGCCTTCCTCACCGCCTACTACGGACTCCACGACCTCGCCGCCATCCAGCCCGGCGAAGCGGTGCTCATCCACGCCGCCACCGGCGGTGTCGGCATGGCGGCCGTCCAGGTGGCCCGCCACCTCGGCGCCGAGGTGTACGGCACGGCGAGCCCCGGCAAGTGGCGGACGCTCCGGGCCACCGGACTGGACGACCGCCACATCGCCAACTCCCGCACCCTCACCTTCGAGCGGGAATTCCTCACCGCCACCCAGGGCCGTGGGATGGACGTCGTACTCGACGCCCTGGCCGGGGAATTCGTCGACGCGTCGCTGCGCCTGCTGCCCCGCGGCGGCCGGTTCCTGGAAATGGGCAAGACCGACATCCGCGACGCCGACGAGGTCGCCGCACACCACCCCGATGTCGCCTACCGCGCCTTCGACCTCGCCGAAGCCGGACCCGAGCGCACCCGGCAGATGCTCGCCGAGCTGCTGGAACTCTTCGAGAACGGCACCCTGACCCCGCTCCCCGTGACCGCGTGGGACGTGACCCACGCCCCCGAAGCCTTCCGCCACCTCAGCCAGGCGCGCCACACCGGCAAGGCGGTCCTCACCGTGCCCCGCCGCCCGGACCCCGACGGCACCGCGCTCATCACCGGCGGCACCGGCACCCTGGGCGCCCTGCTCGCCCGCCACCTGGTCACTTCGTACGGCGTCCGAAACCTGCTGCTCACCAGCAGGCGCGGCCCCGACGCACCCGGCGCCGCGGACCTCAGCGACGAACTGACCCGCCTCGGCGCCACCGTCCGCATCGAGGCGTGCGACGCCGCCGACCGCGACGCGCTGGCCCGCCTGCTGGCGTCCGTCCCCGCCGACGCCCCGCTGACCTGCGTGGTGCACACCGCGGGCGTCGTCGACGACGGAGTGGTGCCCGCGCTCACCCCCGAGCGTGTCGCCGGAGTGTTCCGGCCGAAGGCCGACGCCGCGCTCCACCTGCACGAGCTGACCCGCGATCTGGACCTCGCCGCCTTCGTGCTCTTCTCCTCGGCCGCGGGCGTCCTCGGCAACCCCGGCCAGGCCAACTACGCCGCCGCGAACGCCCTTCTCGACGCCCTTGCCCGGCAGCGCCGCACCCAGGGCCTGCCCGCCGTCTCCCTCGCCTGGGGCTTCTGGTCGCTGGCCAGCGAGATGACCAGCGGGCTGACCGAGGCCGACCTCCAGCGCACCCGGCGCGACGGCATGGTGGGCCTGACCGCTGACGAGGGAACGGCCCTGTTCGACGCGGCGCTCCTCGGTGACGACGCGGCAGTGGTGCCCACCCGGCTCGATCCGACGGCGCTCCGCGGCCTGGCCGAGCACGGCGAACTGCATCCGCTGCTGCGCGGCCTCGTACGCCCCCCGCGGCGCGCGGCGCGCGCGGGCGCGCCCACCGGCCGGACCCTCGCCGAGCGGCTGGCCACCCTCCCCGCCGAGGAGTGGGCGGACCAGGTGCTGGAGGTGGTGCGGAAGGAGGCCGCCACCGTACTCGGGCACCGGGACCCCGAGCTGATCGTGCCCGACCGCGCGTTCAAGGACGCCGGATTCGACTCGCTGACCGCGGTGGAACTGCGCAACCGCCTCGGCCGGGCCTCCGGTCTGCGCCTGCCCGCGACCGCGGTCTTCGACTACCCGGCCCCCACCCTGCTCGCCGGATACCTGCACCAGGAGCTGTCCCAGGACACCGACCCGGTCGCGGCCACCCTGGACACGCTCGACTCGCTGGAGGCCGCGGTGGCGGCGCTCCTCACCCGGGACCTCACCGACGCGCGGATCAGCACCCGTCTGCGCGTCCTGGGCGCGCGGCTCGACGAGGCCACGGGCGAGACGAACGGCACCGACGCGGACCAGCTCGCCTCGGCCACGGCGGACGACGTCTACGCCTTCATCGACAACGAACTCGGGCTCGCCTGACCCGCCGCCCTCCGGACATACGAGACGAGGAACCATGACGAACGACGACAAGTCCCTCGCTTACCTCAAGCGGGTCTCGACCGAGCTCCAGAAGACCCGTGAGCGGCTGCGCGAGGCCGAGAGCGCACGGACGGAACCCATCGCGATCGTCGCCATGGCCTGTCGTCTGCCGGGCGGGGTGGGCAATCCCGAGGAGCTGTGGCGGCTGGTGTCCGAGGGCGTGGACGGGATCTCGGACTTCCCGGCCGACCGTGGCTGGGATCTGGCGGGCCTGTACGACCCCGATCCGGACGCGTCCGGGACGTCGTACGTGCGCGAGGGCGGCTTCCTCGACGACGTCGCCGGGTTCGACGCGGGATTCTTCGGCATCAGCCCGCGCGAGGTGCTGGCCATGGACCCGCAGCAGCGGCTGCTGCTGGAGACGTCGTGGGAGGTCTTCGAACGGGCCGGGATCGACCCCGCCGAGCTGCCCGACCGCCACGTCGGGGTGTTCGCCGGTGTCGCCGGTCAGGAGTACGCGCCCCGCATGGGCACGGGGTCCGAGGAGATCGAAGGCTATGTGCTGACCGGCGGTGCGGGCAGCGTGGTGTCCGGCCGGGTGTCGTACACCTTCGGTTTCGAGGGCCCGGCGGTGACGGTGGACACCGCGTGTTCGTCGTCGCTGGTGGCCATGCATCTGGCCGCGCAGGCGCTGCGTTCGGGCGAGTGCGCGCTGGCGCTGGCCGGTGGCGTGTGCGTGATGTCCACGCCGGGGAGCTTCGTCGAGTTCTCGCGGCAGCGCGGTCTGGCGGTGGACGGCCGGTGCAAGGCGTTCGCGGAGGCCGCCGACGGCACGGGGTGGGCCGAGGGTGTCGGGCTGCTGTTGTTGGAGCGGTTGTCGGATGCGCGGCGTCTTGGCCATGAGGTGTTGGCTGTGGTGCGGGGCAGTGCGGTGAATCAGGATGGTGCGTCGAATGGGTTGACGGCGCCGAATGGTCCGGCGCAGCAGCGGGTGATTCGTCAGGCGTTGGCGAATGCGCGGTTGTCGGCGGTGGATGTGGATGCGGTGGAGGCGCACGGTACGGGTACGTCGCTGGGTGATCCGATCGAGGCGCAGGCGCTGCTGGCGACGTACGGGCAGGAGCGCGCCGAGGACCGTCCCCTGTGGCTGGGCTCGCTGAAGTCGAACATCGGCCATGCGCAGGCTGCGGCGGGTGTCGCCGGTGTGATCAAGATGGTCGAGGCGATGCGCCGGGGTGTGTTGCCGAAGACGCTGCACGTGGACGCGCCGACATCGGCGGTGAACTGGTCCGAGGGTGCCGTTGAGCTGCTGACGGAGGCGCGTGCGTGGCCGGAGACGGGTCGCCCGCGCCGGGCGGGGGTGTCCTCGTTCGGCATCAGTGGCACCAACGCCCATGTGATTCTCGAAGCGGTCGAGAGCGAGGTCGTCGAGCGGGGGGCGGCGCCGGACGGTGTGGTGCCGCTGGTGTTGTCCGCGAAGTCGCCGGAGGCGCTGACCGCGCAGGCCGGGCGTCTGGCGTCCTTCCTGGCCGAGAACCCCACGGTCGCGCTTCCCGATGTGGGGGCGTCGCTGGCCGCACGTCCGGCATTCGATTGCCGCGGTGTGGTGGTGGCGGGTTCGTGTGGTGAGGCTGCGGGTGGGCTGTCGGGGTTGGTGGCCACGGGCGCGGGCGGTGTGGGGTCCGGGGATGTGGTGTTCGTGTTCCCGGGGCAGGGGGCGCAGTGGGTGGGTATGGCGGTCGAGTTGTTGGGGGAGTCCGAGGTTTTCGCGGGCTGGATGGAGCGGTGTGGTGAGGCGTTGGCGCCGTATGTGGGGTGGTCTCTGTTCGATGTGCTGGGCGATGAGTTCGCGTTGGAGCGGGTGGATGTGGTGCAGCCGGTGTTGTGGGCGGTGATGGTGTCGCTGGCGGGGCTGTGGCGGTCGTTCGGCGTGGAGCCGGTGGGCGTGGTGGGGCATTCGCAGGGGGAGATCGCGGCGGCGTGCGTGGCGGGCGGGCTGTCCTTGGAGGATGGTGCGTTGGTGGTGGCGCGGCGCAGCCAGGTGATCGCGTCGCGGCTGGCCGGTGGGGGCGGGATGGCATCGGTGTCGTTGCCGTCGGACGTGGTGGCGGAGCGTTTGGGCGAGGGGCTGTCGGTGGCGGCGGTCAACGGTCCGTCGTCCACGGTGGTGGCGGGCGAGGTGGCCGCGCTGGAGGCTTTGACCACGGTGCTGGAGTCGGAGGGGGTGCGGGTCCGGCGGATTCCGGTGGATTACGCGTCGCATTCGGCTCAGGTGGAGCAGATCGAGACCGAATTGCTGGAGGTGCTGGGCTCGATACGCCCGGTGTCCTCCTCGATTCCCTTCCAATCCACGGTGACGGGCGGATTGATCGACACCGCTGACCTTGATGCGGGGTACTGGTACCGGAATTTGCGGCAGCCGGTATTGCTGGGTGAGGTGACCGGGTCGCTGCTGAACAGCGGACGTCGGGTGTTCGCGGAGATGAGTCCGCATCCGGTGCTGGGGTTCGTGCTGGGTGAATCGATGGACGCGGCGGGCGTCGACGGCGTGGTGGTGGGTTCGCTGCGGCGCGACGAGGGTGGTCTGCGGCGCTTCTTGTCATCACTGGGTGAGGCGTATGCGGCGGGCGTGGACGTGGACTGGTCGGCCGCGTTCGACCGGGACAACACCCGCCATGTCACCCTGCCCACCTACCCCTTCCAGCACGAGCGCTACTGGCTGCGGGCCGAGCGTCCGCGGGGCGATGTGGCGACGGCGGGACTGTCCGCGCCGGACCACCCGCTGCTCGGCGCGGCAGTGGAGCTGCCAGGCTCCAACGCCCTTGTGTTCAGCGGTCGTTGGTCCACCCGTACGCACCCCTGGCTGGCCGACCACGCGGTGTGGGGCACGGCTCTGCTGCCCGGCACCGGCTTCGTGGACCTGGTCCTCCGCGCGGGCCACGAGGTCGACTGCGGTGTCATCGAGGAACTGGTCATCGAGGCGCCCCTGATCCTGCCGGTGGACACCGACATCCAGGTGCGCGTCGAGGTCGGCGGGGCGGACGGGACCGGCCGCCGGGCCGTGTCCGTGTACTCCCGGCCCGAGCCCGGGACGGCGGCGGAGGGCGCCCACGCGGAGTGGACCTGCCACGCCAGCGGCACCCTGGTGGCCGAGACCCCGGAACCCACCGAACCGCCCGCGGTCTGGCCACCGGCCGGGGCCACCGCCGTACCGCTGGACGTCGACACGGTGTACGCGCGACTCGCGGAGCGCGGATACGAGTACGGGCCCGCGTTCCAGGGGCTGCGAGCGGTGTGGACCCGCGGCGAGGAGATCTTCGCCGAGGTGGCCCTGCCGGAACAGCAGCGGGAGGACGCCTCCCGGTTCGCCCTGCACCCCGCGCTCCTCGACGCGTCGCTGCACGCCCCGCTGATCTACGGCACCGGGCTTCCCCGGCTGCCGTTCTCCTGGAACGGGGTCACGCTGTGGGCGCACGGCGCCGCACGGCTGCGCGCACACTTCGTCCCCCAGGGCGACGACGTGTGGCAGGTGACCGTCACCGACGCCGGTGGCATGCCCGTCGCACGGATCGACGCGCTCATCGGGCGGCAGGTCACACCGGAACAGCTCGCCGAAGCCCGGCTGGCGCGGCAGAACCGTGCGTCCGGCCTCGACAGCCTGACGTACCGGACCAGCTGGGTCCCGGCCGACCTGCCCGACGCACCCTCGCTCACGGGCACCTGGCTGGTCGCGGCGCCCGCCGCGCACGCGGACGGCGATGTCGTACGGGCGAGCCTCGCCGCCCTGAGCGAGCACGGCGCACAGCCCCTGCTGCTGCCGGTGGCCGACGCCGACCGTGCCGCGCTCACCCGGCGGATCGGTGACCAGGCCGAGGGGCACGACGTCACGGGCGTACTGTCGCTGCTCGCCCTGGACGAGACCGCGCTCCCCGACCGGCCGGGCGTCACCCGGGGGCTCGCGGCGGCGCTCACCCTGGTCCAGGCGCTGGGCGACGCCGCGATCGACGCACCGCTGTGGTCGGCCACCCAGGGCGCGGTGACCACCGATGCCGCCCATGCCACTGACCCCGTACGGTGCCCGGCCCAGGCCGCCCACTGGGGCCTCGGCCAGGTGGCCGCACTGGAACACCCCGCGCGCTGGGGTGGACTGGTCGACCTGCCCGAAAAGCTCGACGCACCGGCCGGTGCGCGGCTGGCCGCCGTACTGGGCGGGGGCTGCGAGGGCGAGGACCAGTTCGCGCTGCGCGAGGACGGGGCGTCCGTACGCCGCCTGGAGCGCGCACAGCTCGACATCCCCGCTGACCAGCCCGCGTGGCAGCCCTCGGGCACGGTCCTCATCACCGGCGGTACGGGAGCGCTCGGCGGCCATGTCGCGCGGTGGCTCGCGGGGAAGGGCGCCGAACACCTCGTACTCGTCAGCCGCCGGGGCGCGGACAGCGCCGGTGCCACCGAACTCGAAGCCGAACTCACCGCGATGGGCGCCCGCGTGACCCTCGGCGCCTGCGATGTGGCGGACCGGCAGGCGCTCGCGGAACTCCTGCGGCGGCTGGAGGCCGACGGGGACCCGGTCCGTGCGGTGGTGCACGCCGCCGGAGTCAACGGCTTCGGCGCCCTCGCCGACACCACCGTGGCGGAATTCGCCGACATCGTGTCCGCGAAGGTCGCCGGGGCCGCACACCTCGACGCACTGCTCGACGGGGCTTCCCTCGACGCGTTCGTGCTGTTCTCCTCGATCGCCGGAGTGTGGGGGAGCGGCAGCCAGAGCGCCTACTCCGCCGCCAACGCCTCCCTGGACGCCCTGGCCCAGCACCGGCGCGGCCTCGGCAAGCCCGCCACCTCGGTGGCCTGGGGAGCCTGGGCGGGCGGTGGCATGGTCGACGCCACCTCGGCGCCCCAGCTGCGCCGCCAGGGCATCGGACCCGTACCGCCCGAGCCGCTGCTCTCCGCGCTGGAGCAGCTGCTGACCGGCGGCGAGACCACGATGACCATCGCCGGCATCGACTGGAAGAAGTTCGTCCCGGCCTTCACCTCCGCCCGGCCGAGCGCACTGCTCCAGGGCCTGCCCGAGGCCCGCCGCATCGTCGCCGCCGAGGCCAGGGCCCGGCGCACCGACCTCGCCACGGCCGACTCGCTCCGCCGACGCCTCGCCGGACTCGCCGAGAACGAGCAGACGGCCGTCCTGCTGGAACTGGTGCGGGCCGAGGCGGCGGTGGTGCTCGGACACACCGGCGTGGCGGCCATCGAGCCGGGCCGGGCCTTCCAGGAGCTGGGGCTCGACTCGCTCACCGCCGTCGAACTGCGCAACAAGCTGTCCGCGGCCACCGGGATGCGGCTGCCCGCCACCCTGCTCTTCGACCACCCGACCCCCGAGGTCCTGGTGCCCCACCTGCGGGAAGGACTGGTCCCGGACAGCGGTCCCGCCGTCCACCACGCGGTGACCGAGGCGGAGAAGCTGGCGGCCTCGCTCGCCTCGGTGGCCGACGACCCCGCCGTACGCGGCCGGGTCACCACGATCCTCCAGGCCCTCGCGGCCAAGTGGAGCCCGGACGCCACCGCCACCGGCACCGGCGAGACCGACGACGATCTCGCCTCGGTGAGTGACGACGAGGTCTTCGACATCATCGACAACGAATTCAGTATTTCCTGACGAATTCAGTGATTCCTGACGCCCCGGCCCGCTGGATTCCCGCGAGGAGCTGACCTTCCATGGTGGACAACACGAAGTACCGCGACTACCTCAACAAGGCTGTCGCCACCGCGCGTCAGGCCACGCGGCGGCTGCGCGAGATCGAGGAAAAGTCGTGGGAACCCATCGCGATCGTCGGCATGGCCTGCCGTCTGCCGGGCGGGGTGGCCTCTCCCGAGGACCTGTGGCGGCTGGTGTCCGAGGGTGTGGACGCCATCTCGGAGTTCCCCGCGGACCGCGGCTGGGACGTGGCGGGGCTGTACGACCCGGACCCCGACGTGCCCGGGAAGTCCTACGTGCGCGAGGGCGGCTTCATCGAGGACGCCACGGGATTCGACGCGGCGTTCTTCGGGCTCTCCCCGCGTGAGGCCCTTGCCATGGACCCGCAGCAGCGGCTGCTGCTGGAAACCTCGTGGGAGGTCTTCGAACGCGCCGGAATCCCCCCGACCTCGCTGCGCGGGCGGAACGTCGGCTTCTACACCGGCGTGATGCACCACGACTACGCCCCCCGGGTGCACGAGGTCCCCGAGGACCTGGAGGCCTACCTGGGGCGGGGCAGCGCGGGAAGCTTCGCCTCGGGCCGGGTTTCGTACACCCTGGGCCTCGAAGGCCCGTCGGTGACCGTGGACACCGCCTGCTCGTCGTCGCTGGTGGCCATCCACCTCGCCGTGCAGTCGCTGCGCTCCGGCGAGTCGGAGATGGCGCTCGCCGGTGGCGCGGCCGTCATGTCCGACAGCCAGATGTTCGTGGAGTTCTCCCGCCAGCGCGGGCTCTCCCCGGACGGCCGGTGCAGGGCGTTCGCGGCGGGCGCCAACGGGACCGGCTTCTCCGAGGGCGTCGGGCTGCTGTTGCTGGAGCGGTTGTCGGATGCGCGGCGTCTTGGCCATGAGGTGTTGGCTGTGGTGCGGGGCAGTGCGGTGAATCAGGATGGTGCGTCGAATGGGTTGACGGCGCCGAATGGTCCGGCGCAGCAGCGGGTGATTCGTCAGGCGTTGGCGAATGCGCGGTTGTCGGCGGTGGATGTGGATGCGGTGGAGGCGCACGGTACGGGTACGTCGCTGGGTGATCCGATCGAGGCGCAGGCGCTGCTGGCGACGTACGGGCAGGAGCGCGCGGAGGACCGCCCCCTGTGGCTGGGGTCGCTGAAGTCCAACATCGGCCACGCTCAGTCTGCGGCCGGTGTGGCCGCGGTCATCAAGATGGTCGAGGCCATGCGGCACGGTGTGCTGCCGAAGACGCTGCACGTGGACGCGCCGACACCGGAAGTGGACTGGTCCGCGGGCGCGGTGGAGCTGCTGACCGAGGCCCGCGCGTGGCCGCGGCGCGAGGAGCCGCGCCGCGTCGGCGTCTCCTCCTTCGGGCTCAGTGGCACCAATGCCCATGTGGTTCTCGAAGCGGCGGAGAGCGAGGTCGTCGAACGGGGGCCGGTGCCGGAGGGTGTGGTGCCGCTGGTGCTGTCCGCGAAGTCGCCGGAGGCGCTGACCGCGCAGGCCGGGCGTCTGGCGTCCTTCCTGGCCAAGAACCCTGAGGTCGAGCTGCGCGACGTGGCGGCGTCGCTGGTGCGATCGCGGGTGGAGTTCGACTGCCGTGGTGTGGTGGTCGCGGGTTCGTGTGGTGAGGCTGCGGGTGGGCTGTCGGGGTTGACGGGCACGGGCGCGGGCGGTGCGGGGTCCGGGGATGTGGTGTTCGTGTTCCCGGGGCAGGGGGCGCAGTGGGTGGGTATGGCGAGCGAACTGATCGCGTCGTCCGAGGTGTTCGCGGAGCACATGGCCGCGTGTGAAACGGCGCTGGCGCCCTTCGTGGACTGGTCGCTCCGCGATGTGCTGGGCGATGAGGCCATGCTGGAGCGGGTCGATGTCGTCCAGCCGGTGTTGTGGGCGGTGATGGTGTCGCTGGCGGGGTTGTGGCGGTCGTTCGGCGTGGAGCCGGTGGGCGTGGTGGGGCATTCGCAGGGGGAGATCGCGGCGGCGTGTGTGGCGGGCGGGCTGTCTTTGGAGGATGGCGCGTTGGTGGTGGCGCGGCGCAGTCAGGTGATCGCGTCGCGGCTGGCCGGTGGCGGGGGTATGGCGTCTGTGGCGTTGCCCTCGGATGTGGTGGCGGGGCGTTTGGGCGAGGGGCTGTCGGTGGCGGCGGTCAATGGTCCGTCGTCCACGGTGGTGGCCGGTGAGGCCGGTGCACTGGACGCGCTGATGGAGGCGTTGGAGTCGGAGGGGGTGCGGGTCCGGCGGGTTCCGGTGGACTACGCGTCGCATTCGGCTCAGGTGGAGCAGGTCGAGGCGGAGTTGCTGGAGGTACTGGGCGCGGTGCGTCCGGTGTCCTCGCGGATTCCGTTCCATTCGACGGTGACCGGTGAGGTGATGGACACCGCCGATCTGGATGCCGCGTACTGGTACCGGAACTTGCGGCAGACGGTGTTGCTGGGGGACGTGACCCAGTCGCTGCTGGACGGCGGGCGCCGGGTGTTCGTGGAGATGAGCCCGCATCCGGTGCTGGGGTTCGTGCTGGGTGAGTCGATGGACGCGGCCGGCGTCGAGGGCGCGGCGGTCGGATCGCTCCGGCGTGGCGAGGGCGGACTGGAGCGCTTCCTGCGGTCGGTGGGCGAGGCGTACGTGGCCGGGGTGGAGGTGGACTGGTCGGCCGCGTTCGACCAGGACAACACCCGCCATGTCACCCTGCCCACCTACCCCTTCCAGCACCAGCGCTACTGGCTGGACGCGGGCGACAAGCCGAAGCAGGCAGCCGACCCGGCCGACGCGGCGTTCTGGGCCGCCATCGACTCCGGGAACACCGGCGCCCTCGCCGACGATCTGCACCTGGACGCCTCGGTGCTGGACCAGGTGGTGCCCGCGCTGTCGTCCTGGCGGCGGCGACAGCACGAACAGTCCGTCGTCGACGGATGGCGATACCGCCTCGACTGGGAGCGGGTGAACCCCGGCCCCCACACGGCCTCCGGCACCTGGCTCGTGGCGCTCGGCGCCGGGCCGAGCCCGTTCACCGACGCGATCCTCGACGGCCTCACCGAGCGCGGCGTACGCATCCTCCGCGTCGAGGCCGACGACAGCGAGCGCAAGCAACTCGCCGAACTGCTGCCCGACGAGCCCGTGGCCGGTGTCCTGTCCCTCCTCGCGCTCGACGACCGCCCCCACCCCGTCCACTCCAGCTGGTCACGGGGCACGATCAACACCGTCACCCTGGTGCAGGCACTCGGCGACGCGGGCATCACCGCACCCCTCTGGGCCGTCACCTCCGGCGGCGTCGCGGTGGCCGACTCCGCCGAGCTGACCAGCGAACTCCAGCACATGATGTGGGGGGTCGGCACCGTACTGGCGCTGGACCACCCGGACACCTGGGGCGGGCTGGTCGACCTGCCCGCCGACACCGACGGCGACGCTGACGGCCACACGATCGGCCTGCTCTGCGCGGCGCTGGCGGCGGCGGACGGCGAGGACCAGCTCGCCATCCGCACCGACGGCCTCTACGCCCGACGCATGCTGCGCGCACCCCTGGACGGCCCGCCCACCACCCCCTGGACACCGTCCGGGACCGTACTGATCACCGGTGGCACCGGTGGCACCGGCGCACACGTGGCCCGGTGGCTGGCCGAACAGGGTGCCGCACATCTGATCCTCACCAGCCGCCGGGGCGACGACGCCCCGGGCGCCGCCGACCTCCGCGCCGAGCTGGAGGAACGGGGCGCGCGGGTGACCATCGCCGCCTGCGACGTCGCCGACCGGGACGCCGTGGCCGCGCTGCTCGGCCTCGTCCCCGACGAACACCCCCTGACCGCCGTACTGCACCTCGCCGGGGCGAACCAGACCGAGGCACCCCTGTCCGAACTCGACGTGGAGCGATTCGTCGAGATGGGCAACGCCAAGATCGCCGGGGCCCGGCATCTCGACGAGCTGCTGGCCGATCACGAGCTGGACGCGTTCGTGCTCTTCTCCTCCGGCGCCACCGCCTGGGGCAGCTCCGGCCTCACCTCGTACGCCGGTGCCAACGCCTACCTCGACGCCCTGGCCCACCGCCGCCGCGCCCGAGGCCGCACCGCCACCTCGATCGCCTGGGGCGCCTGGGACGGCGGTGGCATGGTGGACGAGGCGATGGCCGCCGAGATGACCCGGCTCGGCGTCACCCTCATGGCCCCGCACCTCGCCGTTTCCGCACTGGCGCAGGCGGTCGAGCACGACCGGACCCACCTGGTCGTCGCCGGAATGGACTGGAACCGCTTCGCCCCGACGTTCACCATGGCGCGGCCGCGCCCCCTGCTGCGCGGTCTTCCGGAGGTCACCGACCTGCTGGCCGCCACCAGCGATGACACCCCGGACGCCGCCGCCTCCGCGCTCCGCGCCCGGCTGCTGGAACTGCCCGAGGCCGAGCAGCGCCGGACACTGACCGATCTGGTGCGCGAGGAAGCGGGTTCCGTACTGGGGCATGCGGACCGCGAGACCGTGGTGGCGGAGCGGGCGTTCAAGGAGATCGGGTTCGACTCGGTCACGGCCGTGGAGCTGCGCAACCGCCTGGTGGGCGCCACCCGGCTGCGGCTCCCCGCCACCTTGGTCTTCGACTACCCGAACCCGGTGGCGCTGGCCGACCACCTGCGCACCGAACTCCTCGGCGATCAGGCGACCGACGCCGCTGCCGCGACCGCTACGGCCGTCGCCGCCGCGCCCGCGGCCGAGCCGGGCGCGTCCGCCCACGACCCCATCGCGATCGTGGCGATGAGCTGCCGACTGCCCGGCGGGGTGCGGTCCCCGGAGGAGCTGTGGACCCTGCTCTCCGAGGGACGCGAAGCGGTCTGCGACTTCCCGACCGACCGGGGCTGGGACCTGGACAATCTGTTCTCCGACGCCCCGGACGCCGCAGGCACGTCGTACGTCCGCCGCGGTGGCTTCCTGCACGACGTCGCCGCCTTCGACGCCGGATTCTTCGGCATCAACCCGCGCGAGGCGCTGGCGATGGACCCGCAGCAGCGGCTGCTGCTGGAGACCTCCTGGGAGGTCTTCGAACGCGCCGGTATCGACCCGACGTCCCTGCGCGGCAAGGACGTCGGCGTGTTCACCGGCATGGGATCGCAGGACTACACCCCGCGCCTCGGCGGCGGCGCCGAGGGCACCGAGGGATACGCGCTGACCGGCAGCGCGGGAAGCGTCGCCTCCGGGCGCATCTCCTACACGCTGGGACTCGAAGGGCCCGCGCTCACCATCGACACGGCATGCTCGTCGTCCCTGGTGGCGCTGCACTCCGCGACCCAGGCCCTGCGCAGCGGCGAATGCTCGCTGGCCCTGGCCGGAGGCGTCGCCGTGATGTCCACTCCGGGTGTGTTCGTGGAGTTCTCCCGGCAGCGCGGACTCGCCCCGGACGGCCGCTGCAAGGCGTTCGCCGACGGCGCGGACGGTACGGGGTGGTCCGAGGGCGTCGGATTGCTGTTGCTGGAGCGGTTGTCGGACGCGCGGGCGAATGGGCACCAGGTGCTGGCTGTGGTGCGGGGCAGCGCGGTGAACCAGGACGGTGCGTCGAACGGTCTTACGGCTCCCAACGGTCCCTCGCAGCAGCGGGTGATCCGCCAGGCCCTCGCCAACGCGGGTGTCTCGTCCGCCGATGTCGATGCGGTGGAGGCACACGGTACGGGTACGTCGCTGGGCGACCCGATCGAGGCGCAGGCGCTGCTGGCCACGTACGGCCAGGAACGCCCGGCCGACCGCCCCCTGTGGTTGGGAGCCCTGAAGTCCAACATCGGCCACACCGGGGCCACGGCGGGTGTCGCCGGTGTCATCAAGATGGTCGAGGCGATGCGGCGGGGTGTGCTGCCGAAGACACTGCACGTGGACGCGCCGACGTCGAAGGTGGATTGGTCGGCGGGTGCGGTGGAGCTGCTGACGGAGGCGCGCGAGTGGCCGGAGGCGAATCGCCCGAGGCGCGCGGGCGTGTCGGCATTCGGCATCGGCGGGACGAACGCGCACGTGGTGCTGGAGGCCGCCGTTGAGGAGGACGTTGCCGAGCGGGTTGTTTCCGGTGGTGTGGTCCCGTTGGTGGTGTCGGGCAAGTCGCCGGAGGCGGTGAGTGCGCAGGCAGAGCGGCTGGCGGCCCATCTGGAGGCCCATGACGCGGTGAGCCTGACGGATGTTGCTTACTCGTTGGCGGTGTCGCGGGCGCACTTTGATCACCGTGCGGTGGTGGTGGCGGACTCCGCCGATGCGGCGCGAGAGGCCCTGGTCGCGGTGCGTGGTGAGGAGGCGGCTTCCGGCCGGTTGGGTGTGGTGTTCACCGGTCAGGGGTCGCAGCGGGTCGGTATGGGGCGTGAGCTGTACGCGGCGTACCAGGTGTTCGCGGAGGCGTTCGACCAAGTGTGTGCGGCCGTGGACGTTCTCCTCGGCCGGTCGTTGAAGGAGGTCGTCTTCGGCGACTCCGAGCTGATGGATGAGACGGGTTTCGCGCAGCCTGCTCTGTTCGCGGTGGAGGTGGCGCTGTTCCGGCTGATGGAGTCGTGGGGTGTGCGGCCTGACTTCGTTGCGGGGCATTCGATCGGTGAGGTCGTGGCCGCGTACGTGGCTGGTGTGTGGTCCCTTGAGGACGCGGCGGCATTGGTGGTGGCTCGGGGCCGCCTGATGCAGGCGCTCCCGGCGGGCGGCGTGATGGTGGCCGTCGAAGCCACCGAGGACGAAGTGGCCCCGCTGCTGACCGATGGCGTGAGCATCGCAGCGATCAACGGGCCGACATCGCTGGTGCTCTCCGGAGCCGAGGACGCGGTCCTCGCTGTGACGGAGCACTTTGAGGACCGCAGGACCAAGCAGCTGCGGGTGTCGCACGCCTTCCACTCGTCGCTGATGGACGGGATGTTGGAGGACTTCCGCCAGGTCGCGGCCGGTCTGTCCTATGCCCGGCCGCAGCTGCCGGTGGTGTCGAACCTGACCGGTGAGCCGGCTGACTCGGAGCGCTTGTGCTCGCCGGAGTACTGGGTCGAGCACGTGCGTGGCACGGTCCGCTTCGCCGACGGTGTGGAGGCCCTGCGGAAGCAGGGAGTGGGCACCTTCCTGGAGCTGGGCCCCGACGGCGTCTTGACCGCGATGACCGGACAGGACGGGGTGCCGACCCTGCGCCGCGACGTGACCGACGAACGCCGCGCGCTGCTCACCGCCGTAGGACGACTGCACGTCCGAGGGATCGAGGTGGACTGGGAGCAGGTGTTCGCGGGTATGGGCGCGCGTCGCGTCGACCTGCCGACGTACGCCTTCCGGCAGGAGAAGTTCTGGCTGGCCGCGACCGCACCCGCCATGAGCGACGTGTCGATGGACCATCCGCTGCTCGGCGCCGTGGTGGCCGTTCCGGACACGGGCGGTGTGGTGTGCACCGGCCGGTTGTCGTTGGCCGCGCAGCCATGGCTCGCCGATCACGTGGTGTCGGGTGTGCCCGTCGTACCCGGGTCGGCGCTGGTCGAGCTGGCACTCCGCGCCGGTGACGAGGTCGGCGTCGGCTCCCTGCCGGAGCTGGTGAGCGAGGCGCCGCTGGTGCTGCCGGAAACGGGCTCGGTGCGGGTGCAGGTCTCGGTGGGTGCCTCGGACGACGCGGGTCGGCGTCCGGTGGACATCTACTCCAGGCCCGAGAAGGGCGATGCGCCCTGGACCCGCCATGCGACCGGGTCGCTGGCGGCCGCCGGGGCGAACCCGCCGGTGAACGTGGACGTATGGCCTCCGGCCGACGCGGAGCCCGCCCCGGTCGATGCCCTCCCCGGAGACCTGCGGCGGGTGTGGACGCGCGGCACCGATGTCTTCGCCGACATCGGACTCGGCGAGCAGCACACGGCCACCGCCGGGCGTTTCGGCATCCACCCGGCGCTTCTGGAGGCCGCGGCACAGGCTGCCGGGCTGCCGGGCCGGGCCGCCGAATGGTTTGGCGTGACCCTGCACGCCACCGGCGCGTCGGAGGTGCGGGTGCGGATCTCGCCCACCGGCCCCGCGTCGATGTCGCTGGAGATCGCCGATGGCGCGGGTGCGCCGGTCGCGTCCGTGGACTCGCTCGTACTGCGGGCGATCGCGAACGAGGAACTGAGGACGACGGCCGGACATGACGCGCTGTTCCGCGTCGAGTGGTCGCAGGTGGCGATGCGGCCTGCGGACGATCGTGTAGGCACCGCCGGTTCGGGAGAAGTGACATCGCTGGAAGCGATGTCGTCCGAGGACGGAGCCGAGGGCGCCCACGCGCTGGTCGCACACGTCCTCACCGGGCTTCAGGCATTCCTCGGCTCGTCCGCAGACGCCGCGCACCGTCTGGTCGTGGTGACGCGCGGCGCGGTCGGGGTGTTCGGCGACGCGGAGGTGACCGACCCCGCGGGTGCCGCGGTGTGGGGGCTGGTGCGTTCGGCGCAGGCGGAGAACCCGGGCCGTGTGGTGGTGCTGGACGTGGACGGTGGCGAGCCGTCCGATGAGCTGATCGCGACCGTGCTGGCCTCGGGTGAGCCGCAGGTGGCGGTGCGGGCGGGGAACGTCTACGCACCGCGGCTGGCCAGGAGCTCCGCGGCGTTCGCCCGGGCCGGTGCGGAGCGGGTGCTGAACCCCGAGGGCACGGTGCTGATCACCGGTGGCACCGGAACACTGGGCGGCGTCGTCGCCCGCCATGTGGTGTCCGCCCACGGTGTCCGCCATCTGGTGCTGGCCAGCCGTCGTGGACCGGCGGTGGCGGGTGCCGAGGAGCTGAAGGCCGAGCTGGAAGGGCTCGGGGCGAGTGTCGCGCTGGTCGCGTGTGACGTGGCGGATCGGGATTCCCTGCGTACGGTGCTGGACGCCGTACCCGATGACCGGCCGCTGACCGGTGTGGTGCACACCGCCGGGGTGCTGGACGACGGTGTGATCGCGAGCCTGACCCCGGACCGGCTGGGCGCGGTGTTCCGGCCGAAGGTCGATGCGGCGCGGGTACTGCACGAGCTGACCGCCGATCTGGGCCTGGACGCGTTCGTCCTGTATTCGTCGGCGTCCGGAATGATCGGCGGCCCGGGGCAGGGCAACTACTCGGCGGCGAACGCTTTCCTGGACGCGTTCGCGCAGTGGCGTCGGGTGCAAGGGCTGCCCGCGGTGTCCCTGGCATGGGGCCAGTGGGCCGAATCGAGCACCATGACAGGGAAGTTGAGCGACGCGGATCTGGCCCGGCTGAGCCGCGCCGGTGTCGAACCGCTCTCCTCGGAAGAGGGCATGGCCCTGTTCGACGTCGGTCTGCGGGGTGAGGAGGCGGTGCTGGCGCCGGTGAAGTTCGACGTCGCCGCCCTGACGGAACAGGCGGCGGCCGACCTCCTCCCGCCAATGCTGCGGGGGCTGGTGCGTCGGCCTCGCCGCACCGCGGGCGCGCCCGGCGGCACCCCGACTGCGGCCGGTGTGTCCCTGGCCGACCGGCTGGCGTCGATGGCGGTGGCGGAGCAGCGGCGCACCCTGGTGGAGCTGGTACGCGGCGACGCGGCGACCGTCCTCGGCCGACCGGGCAAGGACGTCATCGCGCCGGACCGTGCCTTCAAGGACATCGGGTTCGACTCCCTCACCGGGGTGGAGCTGCGCAACCGGCTCACGGCGGCCACGGGGCTGGCACTGCCCGCCTCCGCGGTGTTCGACCATCCGACACCTGCCGCCCTCGCCGAGTATCTGTTGGGTCAATTGGTCACTCCCGAGGCGTCCGTGCTGTCCGAACTCGACCGCCTGGAAGCGGCGTTCGGCTCCACGGCCCTGGAGGACACGGTGAAATCCCAGGTGGTCAAGCGCCTCCAGGCCCTGGCCACCAGGTGGGCGTCGTCCGGCGGCGCCTTCGAGGCCGACGAGGAGTTCGACTTCGACTCCGCCTCCGACGACGAGCTCTTCGACTTCGCCGAGAGCGAGCTCGGCTCCTCGTGACCGCCGGCACCACCGCCCGAACCTCCTGATGGGGAGACCTTCCATGACGACGAACGACGACAAGCTCCGCGGTTACCTCAAGCGTGCGCTCGCCGACCTTTCCCAGGCCCGGACGCGGCTGCGCGAGATCGAGTCCGAGAAGACGGACCCGATCGCGATCGTCGCCATGGGCTGCCGCCTGCCGGGCGGGGTGGCGTCGCCCGAGGACCTGTGGGGGCTCGTCGCCGGTGGCACCGACGGCATCAGCCCCTTCCCGTCGGACCGGGGCTGGGACCTGGAGAGCATCTACGACCCGGACCCCGAGCGCTCCGGGACGTCGTACGTCAGGGAAGGCGGCTTCGTCGCCGACGCCGCGGACTTCGACGCGGCCTTCTTCGGCATCAGCCCGCGTGAGGCGCTGGCGATGGATCCGCAGCAGCGGCTGCTGCTGGAGACGTCGTGGGAGGTCTTCGAACGGGCCGGTATCGACCCGGCCACACTGCGCGGCCGCAGCGTGGGCGTCTTCGCCGGAGCCAAGCCGCAGGACTACATCCCCCGCCTGGAGGAGGGCGAGGAGGGCGCCGAGGGCTATGCGCTCACGGGCAGCGCGGGCGCCGTCACCTCGGGCCGCGTGGCCTACAGCTTCGGCTTCGAAGGCCCCGCGGTCACCATCGACACGGCGTGCTCCTCGGCCCTGGTGGCCATCCACCTGGCCGCGCAGGCGCTGCGCTCGGGCGAATGCTCGCTGGCGCTGGCCGGAGGTGTCGCGGTGATGGCCTCCCCGGGCGCGTTCGTCGCGTTCTCCCGGCAGCGCGGTCTGGCGATGGACGCCCGGTGCAAGGCATTCGCGGCCGGTGCGGACGGTACGGCGTGGGCCGAGGGCGTCGGTCTGTTGTTGCTGGAGCGGTTGTCGGATGCTCGGGCGAACGGTCACCAGGTGTTGGCTGTGGTGCGGGGTTCGGCGGTGAACCAGGACGGTGCGTCGAATGGTCTGACGGCGCCGAATGGTCCTTCGCAGCAGCGGGTGATCCGGCAGGCCCTTGCCAACGCCGGTCTCATCGGCACGGATGTCGATGCGGTGGAGGCGCACGGTACGGGTACGTCGCTGGGCGACCCGATCGAGGCGCAGGCGCTGCTGGCCACGTACGGCCAGGGGCGCCCGGTTGACTCTCCGCTGTGGCTGGGCTCGTTGAAGTCCAACATCGGCCACACCCAGGCGACGGCGGGTGTCGCCAGCGTGATCAAGATGGTCGAGGCGATGCGGCGGGGTGTGCTGCCGAAGACGCTGCATGTGGATGCGCCGTCGCCGAAGGTGGATTGGTCGGCGGGTGCGGTGGAGCTGCTGACGGAGGCGCGTGAGTGGCCGGATGTGGATCGGCCGAGGCGTGCGGCGGTGTCGTCGTTCGGTATCAGCGGGACGAACGCGCACGTGGTGCTGGAGCAGGTGGTGGAGGAGCCTGCCGCCGAGCGGGTCGTTTCCGGTGGTGCGGTGCCGCTGGTGGTGTCGGGGAAGTCTGCGGAGGCGGTGGGTGCGCAGGCGGAGCGGCTGGCGGCCTATCTGGAGGCCCATGACGCGGTGAGCCTTACGGATGTTGCTTACTCGTTGGCGGTGTCGCGGGCGCACTTTGATCACCGTGCGGTGGTGGTGGCGGACTCCGTGGATGAGGCGCGAGGTGCGCTGTCCACGGTGCGTGGTGAGGAGGTGGCCTCCGGCCGGTTGGGTGTGGTGTTCACCGGTCAGGGGTCGCAGCGGATCGGTATGGGGCGTGAGCTGTACGCGGCGTACCCGGTGTTCGCGGAGGCGTTCGATGCGGTGTGCGCTGCCGTGGATGGGTTGCTCGGCCGGTCGTTGAAGGAGGTCGTCTTCGGCGAGTCCGAGCTGCTGGACGAGACGGGTTTCGCGCAGCCTGCCTTGTTCGCGGTGGAGGTGGCGCTGTTCCGGCTGGTGGAGTCGTGGGGTGTGCGGCCCGACTTCGTTGCGGGGCATTCGATCGGTGAGGTCGTGGCCGCGTATGTGGCCGGTGTGTGGTCCTTGGAGGATGCGGCGGCTTTGGTGGTGGCCCGGGGCCAGCTGATGCAGGCGCTCCCGGCGGGCGGGGCCATGGTGGCGGTCGAGGCTGCCGAGGACGAAGTGGTCCCGCTGCTGACCGAGGGCGTGAGCATCGCGGCCATCAATGGGCCGACGTCGCTGGTGCTCTCCGGAGCCGAGGACGCGGTTCTTGCGGTGACGGGGCGCTTTGAGGGGCGCCGGACCAAGCGGCTGCGGGTGTCGCACGCCTTCCACTCGCCGCTGATGGACGGGATGTTGGATGACTTCCGTCAGGTCGCGGCTGGTCTGTCCTATGCCCAGCCACAGCTGCCGGTGGTGTCGAACCTGACCGGTGAGGTGGCCGACGCTGCGCGTCTGTGTTCGCCGGAGTACTGGGTCGAGCACGTGCGTGGCACGGTCCGTTTCGCCGATGGGGTGGAGGCTCTGCGGGCGGAGGGGGTGGCCACGTTCCTGGAGCTGGGTCCCGATGGTGTGCTGACTGCGATGGTGGGGGAGGACGGTGTGCCGACCCTCCGCCGCGATGTGACCGACGAGCCCCGCGCGCTGCTGACCGCCGTAGGACGACTGCACGTCCGCGGGGTCGAGGTGGACTGGGAGCAGGTGTTCGCGGGGATGGGCGCGCGTCGCGTCGACCTGCCGACGTACGCCTTCCAGCGGCAGCGCTTCTGGCTGACCTCTGGCGTCCCGGCGGCCGATGGAGCATTGGCGGCGGAGCACCCGTTGCTGAGCACGGTCATGCCCGTACCGGACACCGGTGGTGTGGTGTGCAGTGGTCGGTTGTCGTTGGCTGTTCAGCCGTGGCTGGCTGATCACGCGGTGTCGGGTGTGGTGCTGCTGCCGGGTGCGGCGCTCGTGGAGCTGGCGGTCCGTGCTGGGGATGAGGTGGGCGCGGGGTCTTTGCGGGAGTTGGTGATCGAGGCGCCGTTGGTGGTGCCGGACTCGGGTGCGGTACGCGTACAGGTCTCGGTCGGCGGGGTTGAGGCCGACGGTGTGCGTTCGGTTGCGGTGTACTCGCGGCCCGACGATGCGGTGTCCGAGACACCGTGGACTCGCCACGCCAGCGGCCAGCTCGCGAGCGAGGCACCGGCCCCCGGCCACTCCTTCGACGTCTGGCCGCCGGAGGGGGCTGAGGCGGTGGATGTGTCGGGCCTGTATGGGGAGCTGGCCGGGCGGGGTTATGGCTATGGGCCGGTGTTTCAGGGGTT
>NZ_JBIRQF010000010.1:0-302960 GCF_044333065.1 Streptomyces sp. NPDC021115 | reverse complement strand
GGCGCAGACCTCGTCGAAGGCTTCGGCGAAGACCGGAAACCGGTCGTACAGAGCCGCCCCCATACCGGGACGCTGGCTGCCCTGACCACTGAACAAGAACACCGTCTGACCCGAAACACTGACAGCGTCCCCGGGACAGACCACCGCCGGGTGTGGCGCACCGGTCGCGAGCGCCCGCAAGCCCGCTGCCAGCTCTTCGCGGTGCTCCCCGATCACGACGGCTCGGTGGTCGAAGAGCGAGCGGGTCTTGAGCAGTGACCAGCCCACCTCCACCGGCGATACGTCCTCGTCCGGGGCGGTCACCCGGTCGAGCAGCGCAGCCGCCTGGCCGCGCAGCGCCTCCGTACTCCGTGCCGACACCACCCACGGCAGGACCCCGCCCACCTCAACGACCGACGGCGGAGTGACCTCCACGGCGTCCTGCGGGGCCTGCTCCAGGATCAGATGCGCGTTCGTCCCCGAGATGCCGAACGACGACACTCCCGCCCGGCGCGGATGCTTGCCCTGCGGCCACTCCACCGCCTCGGTCAGCAGCCGTACCTCACCGGCGCTCCAGTCGACATGCGGGGTCGGTTCGTCGATGTGCAGCGAGGCGGGGAGAATCCCGTGCCGCATCGCCAGCACCATCTTGATCACACCGGCGGCACCCGCCGCCATCTGGGAGTGGCCGATGTTGGACTTGATGGAGCCGAGCCACAGGGGCTGATCGTGCGGCCGCTCCTGGCCGTACGTGGCCAGCAGCGCCTGCGCCTCGATCGGGTCGCCGAGTGGGGTCCCGGTGCCGTGTGCCTCGACCGCGTCCACCTCCGACGCCGTGAGGCGGGCGTTGGCGAGCGCCTGACGGATGACGCGCTGCTGCGACGGCCCGTTCGGCGCGGTCAGGCCATTGCTGGCGCCATCCTGGTTGACCGCCGAACCACGGATCACCGCGAGCACCCGGTGGCCGTAGCGCCGGGCGTCCGACAGCCGCTCCAGCAGCAGCACACCGACGCCCTCGGACAGCGTCATCCCGTCGCCGTTCGCCGAGAACGCCTTGGACCTGCCGTCCGGGGCGAGCCCGCGCAGTTCGCTGAAGCCGATGAAGGGAGCCGTCGAGGACATCACGGCGACGCCACCGGCCAGCGCCAGCTGGCATTCGCCCTGCCGGATCGCCTGGCAGGCGAGATGCAGGGCGACCAGCGACGAGGAGCACGCGGTGTCCACCGTCACCGCGGCCCCCTCCAGGCCCAGGGCGTACGCGACCCGGCCGGACACCACGCTCGCGGAGCTGCCGATGGTGAAGTACCCGGCCGAGCCCTCGGGCACCTGGGAGGCGTCCGTGCAGTAGTCGAGGTGGTCGCAGCCGATGAAGGTGCCGGTGAGGCTGCCCCGCAGCGATTCCGGGTCGATGCCCGCGTGTTCGATGGCCTCCCACGACGCCTCCAGCGCGAGGCGCTGCTGCGGTGCCATGCCCAGGGCCTCGCGCGGGCTGATGCCGAAGAACGCGGCGTCGAAGCCCGCGGGGTCGTCCAGGAAGCCGCCCTCGCGGCAATAGCTGGTGCCCGGGTGCTCCGGGTCGGGGTGGAAGAGGGTGTCCAGGTCCCAGTCGCGGTCCGTGGGCAGTTCCGTGATGGCGTCGCGTTCGGTGGCGACCAGCTGCCACAGCTCTTCCGGTGAGCGCACTCCGCCCGGGAACCGGCATGCCATTCCCACGATGGCGACCGGTTCGTGCCCGGCCGACTCGACATCTTTCAGGCGGCGCTGTGTCTGACGGAGGTCCGCCGTCACGCGCTTCAGATAGTCGAGAAGCTTTTCCTCATTGCTCGCCATGGTCGGCGCACCCACTTCCCTCGGCAGACCGCTGACCGCTAGTGGCGACGGCAGTCGTAGCTGCCCCGCAAGGTTGTTCCGTCGGGGAAGGTGAAGCTGGTGGCGTCCTTGAAATGCCCGGGACCGAGCATCTGGTAATCGTCCACCACGTCCATGTTCACGCCTTCGGTCTTTCCGGTGGCGCTGGGCGTGACCACCTGGCTGAGCGGCCCCTTGAACACCAGGTGGCCGTCCCTCCAGCCGGGCGATGAATAGTTCGCGGAGGAACCCCAGTTGTCGTGGTATTGGACGATGAACTTTCCGTCCACGGGATCCCATCCGAACGACGACCTGCCGACCACCTGGCCGGGTTCCAGCGTCGCGTCGGTGTAGTAGTAATGGCCGCCCATGGCCCGTTTCGTGGTCAGGTGCATCACCGCCGCCCTGCTTCCCGGCGGGGGTGTGTATTCGCACCGGTAGGAACCGAGGAGGAAATCCAGGGCGCGAATCTGGGGCGGTGCGGGCAGCGGGGTCGTGGAAGTGGCGCGCGATGGCCGGGCGTCGTCCCTGGTGTCGGGTTCGGCGCTCACCGGAGTGACGGCGAACGCCACCAGACCCACGGCGACAACACCCGTCTGCACTGCCCTTTCGGTACGCACACGCGACTCCCGTCGATAACGGCCGGTAATGGCGACCATCCTTTGGGCCGCGCCTAAAGGTGCTCTAACGCGTGGCTTGCCCGCGGTACGTGTCGTCGGCCCGCCCGCGCGCCTCATTAGCCCAGCTTTAGACCGGCCGCCGAGCATGAACCGGACCGTCGGGACGAAGGAGGATGGCGAGGATGGCGATGAGCGGCTGGCCGGCGCTGGAGAAGTACATCGATCGCGCACCCACCTCGAAGGAGATGATGGGCTGGATCGAACTGATCGTCAGCCAGGGCATTCGCCGGGCGGGCTGCGCCGCCGACAGCTGGACCGAGGAGTGGGCCGCCGAACAGTTCCGGGAAACGGGGCTGGAGGACGTCCGGCTGGAGCCGCTGGACACGCCGATCTGGCGGCCGCGGTCCGCCGCTTTCGAGATCTGGCCCGCGGGCCGCCCCGGCGAGGCCACCCGCTTCACCGGGCTCGCCCTGCCGTACACCACCCCCACCGAGGGCACCGAGGGGCGGCTGGTGCGGATGGAGGACGGGGACGTGGGCGGTGGCATCGCGGTCCAGGAGATCGGCTTCACACAGCTGCCGCAGACGGAGGTGCAGGCCCGCGCCACCGACGCGTACGACCCCGAGGGCGTCTTCCCCGACCTCGTCCAGACCGTGCCGTTCGACCTTCCGCATGTGCTGGACTTCGACATCGCCATCAAGGACGGGGCCACCGCGTACGTCGGGCTGCTCACCGGTGTGCCCTGGGAGACCAGCGACTTCTACTGGCCCTACGACGCCGAGCTGCGCCCGGTCCCGGGTATCTGGCTGAGCGGCGGCGACGGCGAGCGGGTCCGCGAGCTGATGGCTTCCGGCGCGTGCGAGGGCCGGATCGTCTCCGATGCCACCATCACCGAGGAGACCACCCACAATGTGGTGGGCACCCTGCCCGGTGCCTCGGACCACTGGGTCATCGTCGGGTCACACCACGACGGTCCGTGGGCCTCGGCGGTGGAGGACGCTTCGGGGATGGCGCTCGTACTGGCGCAGGCCAGGTTCTGGGCGTCGGTGCCCCAGGAGCTGCGTCCGCACAACATGCTGTTCCTGCTGACGTCGGGCCATATGGCCGGGGCCGCGGGCACCCAGGCGTTCATCGCGGCCCATCCCGAGCTGTTTCCGCAGGTCGTCCTCGAAATGCATCTGGAACACGCCGCGCGTCAGGCCGTCGTGGTCGACGGCGAGGTCGTGCCCACCGACGATCCGGAGGTGCGCTGGTGGTTCACCACCCAGGCGCCCGCACTGGAGCGGCTGGTGGCTGATTCCATCGCGGCCGAGGACCTGCGCCGCTCGTGGATCCTGTCGCCGACCGCCTTCGCGCCGAACCCGGCCACCGACGGCGCGTACTTCTACTACACCGGTGTGCCGCTGGTGCAGCTGATCACCACGCCGATGTACATCTTCGACCCGAGGGACACCCCCGACAAGGTGGACCAGCAGAGCCTGGTGCCGCTCACCATGGGCGCGGCGCGGATCATCGCGGGGACGCAGGGCTGCGGCCCCGACACCCTCCGGGTGCCGTTGCCGGAGTCCGGCTGACGGCACGTGGCCCACGGACGACTGCACGTACGGAAGCGGCCCGCCGGTGCCCCGGCGGGCCGCCGTCATGCTGCCGTGCTCACCGCGTGCGCAGCGCGCACGTGGCCTTGGCCGTCTTGCGCGGGTCGCTCTCGGAACGGGCGGTGAGGACGACCTTCCCGTGCCGTTCGGCTCCGTTCTTCGCGGTCACGGCCACGCCCACATCGACCGACGTTCCGGCCTTGGCGGCGGCGAGCTGGTTGGGCAGCCACGCGGACCAGCCCCGGCCGGTGGCGGTGGCCGACAGCCGGTAGACATCCGAGTCCAGATGGGCGCCACCCCCGGCGCGGCCGGTGTTGGCGAGATCGAAGGTGCACATCGCGCGGCCCTTCGAGGGGTGGCCCTGCGCCACGCCACGGTTCAGGTCGACGCCACGCCGCTGCGGCCCCGAGCCGTCCAGGGACTTGACGGCGATGGTGTACGAGAGCACACCGGACCGGTCGCGCTTCAGGTCGAGGACGTAGAAGTGCAGCCGGTTGGCCTTGTCGATGTACTCGTACTGGCTGCCGGAGTCGGCCCCGGCGTGGAAGAGCGCATCGCTGAGCTGCCGGTAGTCGCCCATGGTGATCTTCTGCGTGGTGCCGTCGGGGCGCTGGAAGTCCACCATGTCGATGTCCTCGGGGTGGGCGTCGACCACCCAGGCGAACGGGGCCTGATCCTTGTTCTTCGTCTTGCTGATCAGCACTCCGTTGTCCGGGGTGAACGAGTCCATGCCCATGCGGTCCACGACCTCGACGGTGTAGTTGTCGTAGCCGCCGCCGTCGCACAGCGGGTCGGTCTTCCGGTCGCAGGCCGGCGAGAGGTCGCTGCCCATGGTGATGTTGACGCCCGCGAGCCCCTTCTCGCCCGGTGGCGCGGAGCGCGCCGTGACGCGGGCGACGGCGAGCCCGGAACCCGCCAGCGCGTCCCGGTCCAGGCGCAGGACGTTCTTCTCGTCCACGATGCCCAGCTTCAGCTTGTCGCGCAGCACATGCTGGGCGCCCATCGAACCACCGGCGGTGGCGGGTATCCGCCACCGGGTGTGCGGACCGCCGGGGCCGTTGAACGAGCCGCGGGAGAGCATGCCCCAGATGCCGGTGTAGGAGCGGCTGAGTGGAGTGCCGTAGGGGTTGTTGTAGTTGTCGCCGATGCCCAGGATGTGGCTGAGTTCATGGGCGTACACGGCCATGCCGGAGCTCTCGGTCTGGAGCGACGAGCCGTCCGTCGCGTTGGGCCAGATGCGGGCCGCGGCCTGCCACGACGTCCACGGTACGTAGCGGGTCGGCGCAGCGTTGCTCCCGGTGGGCGCGGGCGGGCCCCATACGGCCGGTACGTCCTGCCGGTCGGCGAACTTCATCTGGCCGAACTCCTGCCAGGTGGACGACTCGTCCTGCCCGGCCGCGAGATAGAAGACGAAGTCGAACTTCCCGGTCTCCTCGGAGCCCACGTCGGCGGTCCACGCCGCCTTCCCGTCTGCCCGGATGTCCATGTCGCAGGTGTCCCCGGCCGGGCAGGCGCCCGGGTTCATCGAGTCCTCCACCCCGTACTGGTAGGACTTCGCTGGCATGCGGTACACACCGAAGGCCGTCAGGTCGACGCCGATGCGGCCGCCGGAGTCCTCCATCCAGTACTCGTTGATGGTGTGACCGTTGTTGAGCGCGCCGGGCTTGTTGAGGAAGTCCTCGTAGAACTGGGGCAGACGGTCGCGCGGTATGCCGGAGGCGGACGGCTGAGGGTTGCCGAACAGGGTCGATCCCGCCGGCTGGCTGACCGTGAACTCCTCGTCCGGGTAGTCGAGGAGCACCAGCGCGCCCTTGAAGGTGCGCTTGGTGGGCTTGACGTCGGGGTCGGCCCAGCGGGTGCCGGGGACCGCGCGGTAGTCGGCCCACGTCATGTCGTCGGGGTTGCGCCAGCGCTGGGGGTCGATCGGGTCGACCAGCGGCGGCCGGGCACTCGGCGTACGGTCGGGTGCGGCCCCCGCGGGCCCGGCCGCGACGGCGGCCAGGGCGGCGAGGAGCGTGGCGACGACCGTTAATCGGCGGACTCGTCTTCGGCGGAGGAACAAGGCTCACCTCTTGTCCGGAAGTGGTGCTCAGACAGGACCAGCCGTGCGCACGGGAGGACTACCGGTGCCACCGTAGGCCGGGGGCCGAGGTGACGCCAGAGTGCCGCTGTGGCTTCCGAGACGAAGCCGCGACGAAGCTGTGGCGGAAGCCCGGTGTGCGCCACCGCATTGACGAGCCGCTGTCGAGCCGCTGTCGAGGCGCTGACGAGCCGGAATCCCGTCGCACACCGCTGCGGAGCACATCGCAAAGCGCGATAGCGTGTACAGGCCAACGGGAAGGCTGCCGCCGACCTCCCGTATGGCGCGACGTGTGGAAACCAGCCCAAGGAGCCCTCTTGACCAGCCCAGAACAGCGCATGGCTGACCTGCTCAAGACCTTCGGTGAGCCAGCGGCGTGCACCGCGTACCTGCTGTGCGACCGGCATCCGGCCGACGCCGTGGCGTTCACCTTGGTGAGCAAGGACCTGACCAGCCATGACATGACGTTCGCTGAGCTCCGCGACCGCTCGTCGCGCATGGCAAGTGCCCTGGCCGCCCTGGGCGTCGGGGCCGGTGACCGGGTCGCCACCCTGATGGGCAAGTCCGCCGAACTGCTCATCGCGTCCCTCGCCATCTGGCGGCTCGGGGCCGTCCAGGTGCCGCTGTTCACCGCCTTCGCCCCGCCCGCCATCGCGCTGCGCACCATCGGCAACGGCACCAAGGCCGTCGTCACCGACGCCGACCAGCGCCCCAAGCTGGACCCGGAGGCCGGTTTCCCCGGTGAGCGGCCCTGGCAGATCATCACGACCGGTCCGGCCACCGGCTCCGACCTCGCCTTCTCCGAGCTGCTGGAGTCGCACGCCCCGCAGCCCGAACCGGTGGCGGTGGGTGGCGACGCCCCCATCGTGGAGCTGTTCACCTCCGGCACCGCGGGCACCCCGAAGGCCGTACCGATCCCGCTGAACGCCGTCGCGGGCTTCGTGATGTACCAGCAGTTCAGCCTGGACCACCAGCCCACCGACGTGTTCTGGAACGCGGCCGACCCGGGGTGGGCGTACGGCCTTTACTACGCCATCATCGGGCCGCTCGCCCTCGGCCACCGCAGCCTGCTGCTCAACAGCCTGTTCTCCGCCGAGGACACCTGGAACCTGCTCTCCCGCTTCGGCGTCACCAACTTCGCCGCCGGACCCACCGTCTACCGCAAGCTGCGCGCTTCCGGCGCCACCGTCCCCGGTGACCTGCAACTGCGCTGCTGCTCCGCGGCCGGTGAACCGCTGCCCACGGACGTCGTCGAATGGGCGCGGGAGACGCTCGGCGTCCCCGTACGCGACCACTACGGCCTGACCGAGACCGGCATGGTCATCGCCAACGCGTGGCACGAGGAGCTGCGCACCGACCTCAAGACCGGCTCCATGGGCCGCCCGCTGCCCGGCTGGTCGGTGAAGATCCTGCGCGAGGACACCAACTCCGCCGAGGCGGCGACGGGCGTCCCCGGCCGGGTGGCGATCGACCTCGCGGCCAGCCCGCTGATGTGGTTCAAGGGCTACCTCGGCTCCCCGGAGCGTACGGCCGAGAAGTTCAGCCCCGACGGGCGGTGGTTCTACACCGGTGACACCGCGGCGCTGGACGAGGAGGGCGATCTGTTCTTCTCCGGGCGCGGCGACGACGTCATCCTGATGGCGGGCTACCGCATCGGCCCGTTCGAGATCGAAAGCGTGCTCCAGGAACACGAGGGCGTGACGGAGGCCGCCGCGGTGGGCATCCCCGACGACGAGTACGGCGAGGTCATCGAGGCGTTCGTCGTCCTGCGCCCCGGGTTCCAGCCGGGCGAGGCGCTCGCCGCCGAGCTTCAGCAGCTGGTCCGGGACCGGTTCGCCAAGCACGCGTACCCGCGGCAGATTCACTTCGTGGACGCGCTGCCCAAGACCTCCAGCGGCAAGACGCAGCGCTTCCTGCTGCGCCCGCAGCCGACCGCCGGCCGGGGCCGCTGAGGCGACACCCCCTGAGGCCGAGGGCCCCGGTTCCCGTGCACCGCACGGGAACCGGGGCCCTTCTCGCGTACGGGCGTCAGCCGGTGGAGCGGCGCGACAGCGCCTCCCGCACCGCCTCCTCCGTGCGTCCCACCACCGCGGAACCGTCGTCGGCGGTGATGATGGGCCGCTGGATCAGCTTGGGGTGTTCGGCGAGCGCCGCGATCCAGCGGTCGCGCGCGCCCTCGTCGCGCGGCCAGTCCTTCAGCCCCAGCTCCTTGGCCGCGGCCTCCTGGGTCCGGGTGATGTCCCACGGTTCGAGCCCGAGCCGGGCCAGCACGCCGCGGATCTCGTCCTTCGTGGGTACGTCCTCGAGGTAGCGGCGGACGGTGTACCCGGCGCCCTCCGCGTCGAGCAGACTGAGCGCGCTGCGGCACTTCGAGCACGCCGGATTGATCCAGATCTCCATGGCGCAACCGTACCGCGAGACCCCTCCCGGCACGCCCGTCGAATCCCGCCCATGTGCCGTCTGACCAGGCTGCTTTGTCAGTCCCCCGCCGTAGAATAGAGGCAGTGGAAATGAGCGAGACCGACCGTCCCAGGAGGATGCCGATGGCCGCTGCCGTAACCCCTCTTCCGGACCTGCCGAGCTTTACGACCCTGCCGAAGAAGCGCATGCCCGCCGGGCGTCCGCGTGAGTGGTACGAGACCCACAACCGCCGGCTGAAGGCCATGCGCCTGGCCATCGCCCTGCTCAACTCCGGTGTGTACCGCCCCGAGCAGGCGCGCAACCGCAAGATACGCGCCACCGCGGTCCGGATCGGGGTGCACCCGCCGTCCAACACCACGTGCCGCATGGTGCGCTCGCTCCTCCAGGAAAACGACCGCTGACCGATCCGCTCACCGACAAGGGAACCCCGCCGCGCCCTCTTCACTGGGGCGCGGCGGGGTCTCCCGTCCCCACCACTTTTCAGTTCCCCCCTCATCACCCCGCCATCTTCAGGCGCTCCACCTTCGGCAGCAGGAACGCGTAGGTGGCGGCGCCGAGCAGGGCCACACATCCCGCCAGGGCCAGGGGCAGCACGAACGAGTGGGTGATGCCCTTGAGCACGCCGAGCAGCAGCGGGGAGAGGATGCCCGCGATGTTGGCCGCCGTGTTTTGGATCCCGGCGATCGAGCCGACGTGTGCGGCCGTTGGGGCCACATCGGCGGGCAGCGCCCAGACGCTCGCCGCCGCGAAGGTGGAGCAGAAGTAGGAGACGGACAGCGCGGTCAGCGCCGTGCCGACACCCGGTGAGATGACCGCGAGCGCGATCACCGAGGTGCCCAGCAGCCCGCCGACCAGCGGGATCTTCCGCGCCTTCGTACGCTCGGTGCCGCGCCGCACCAGCCAGTCGGAGAGCAGCCCGCCGCTCCAGCCGCCCAGCATGGAGGCGATGCCCGGGATCATGCCGAGGAACCCGAAGGACAGCGCGTCGAGGTGGTATTCGTCCACCAGAAACGTCGGGAACCAGGTGATGAAGAAGTAGGCAACGAAGTTGATGCAGAAGAAGCCGAGCATCATCGCCCAGACCATCCGGAAGCGGAACAGGTCCCGCCAGCCGATCCGGGCGCTCGCCGCGGCCTCCTCGGCCGTCTCCTTCTCCTGACCCGACTCGATGTACTCCCGCTCCGCGGCACCCAGCCGCGGATGATCCTTCGGGTCGCGGTAGTAGAGCCACCAGCCGAGCGCCCACAGCACACCGAGACCGCCCGCGATGGCGAATGCCCAGCGCCAGCCGAGACCGGTGACCACCAGGGTGACCAGCGGGATGGACAGGGCACCGCCGACCGCGTTCCCGTTGTTGAAGGTCGCCGAGGCGAAGCTGCGCTCGGACGCCGGGAACCAGCGGGAGACCACCTTGGCGCTGGAGGGGAAGCTCGGGGCCTCGCCGAGGCCGAGCAGGGCGCGCAGGCCCACCAGCGACGCCACGCCGCGGGCCAGCCCCATCCCGGCGGTGGCCAGCCCCCACCACAGGCTCGCGATGGCCAGCATGATGCGCGGGCCGACCTTGTCGGCGAGCCAGCCGCCGGGCATCTGGCCGAAGGCGTACGTCCAGAAGAACGCCGACAGCAGCAGTCCGCTGACCCCGTCGGACAGCCCGAGGTCATCGGTGATGTGCGGCAGCGCGACACTGAGCGTGGCGCGGTCGATGTAGTTGATGGTGATACCGGCGAACAGCAGCCCGAGGACGACGAAGCGGACCTTGCCGACGCGTCCCCCCGGTCTCGTCGGCCCGGCGGCGGCAGGTGCCGGTGCGGAGGTCTTGCCGAGAGCCATCGCGCTCACACCCCCGCCGATGGCCGGACGCCGCCGCTGACGACGCCGTTGACCACATGGCGCGGGGCCTCGCCCGACAGCACGCGGTCCACGCTCTCGACGAGCCGCGCCCGGATGGCGTGGTACGCCTCGACCGTCACCCCGGCCGTGTGCGGGGTGAGCAGCACATCGGACCGGCCGCGCAGCGGCGAGTCGGCGGGCAGCGGCTCCTCGGCGAACACATCGAGCGCGGCGCCCGCCAGCTGGCCCGAGTCCAACGCCTTCACCAGCGCGTCCTCGTCCACCACACCGCCACGTCCGGCGTTGAGGACGTACGAGCCCCGGGGCATCCGGGACAGCAGGGCCTCCCCGACGACACCACGGGTGGCCTCGTTGAGCGGCATGTGCAGGGTCAGCACATCGGAGCGGGCGGCGAGGTCGTCCAGGCTCACATACGTACGGTCCGGCTCGGAGGGCACCGGGTCGTGCGCCAGCACGTCGCTGCCGAACCCGTCGAGGCGGCGCGCGACGGCGCGGCCGATGCTGCCGAACCCGGCGATGCCCACGGTGAGCGCGGACAGATCGCGCCCCCGCAGCCCCTCGGGCCCCCAGCCACCGCTCTCGATCTTCGCGTGACCCGCCGCGTACCGGCGCAGCAGGGAGAGCAGGGCACCCACGGTCCAGTCGGCCACGGCGTCGGTGTTGAATCCGGGGAGGTTCGCGACCGGTATGGAGCGCTCGGCGGCGGCGAGGTGGTCGACGCCGTCGAAGCCGACGGCCACCGACTGCACGAGGCGACAGCGCTCCATCCCGGCCAGCAGCTCGGCGGTGATGCGGCGCTCCTTCTCCAGCGGGGCGAGCACGATCGTCGCGTCGGCGAGCGCGTCCCGGTGGTCGTGCGGGTCCTCGTCCGGCCCGATCTCGGTGATGCGCAGATCGGGGTGGCCGGGCAGCAGCCGACGCAGCTCGTCGGCGCCGAGATCGTTCAGGTGGTACAGAGTCACGAGATGTTCGGACATCACATGCGGCTCCTGGAGTGATGTGGTGGGGCCTAGGGGGTGTCTTGCCGGTCATGCCGGGCTCCCGTCGCTGATCCGGCCCTGCCGGCAAGACACCCCCTGAGGGGTGGCATGAGTTTTCGCCACGGTTACGATCTCTGTCAACGGTTAACCGAAAACGGATAACGGTTTTCCGAGTGAGGAGTCAGGCACATGGACCGTCAGCGCACCGTCGTCACCGCGCTCACCACGCCGTTCACCCCGAGCGGCGACCTCGACCTGGACGCGGCACGCGCCCAGTACGGCTTCGCCGCCCGCACCACCGGACAGCTGCTCGTGGCCGGAACCACCGGAGAGTTCCCCGCGCTCAGCGACGGCGAACGGCTGCTGCTGGTCGAAACCGCGTTGCAGGAGGCGGGCGCCGACGGCGTGATCGCGCACATCGGCGCCGCCGACGCGCACACCGCCGTCCGGCTCACCCGGGCAGCGGTGGCGGCCGGTGCCCGCCGCATCGCCGCGCTCACCCCGTACTACCTGCCCGCGGGCGCGGACGAGCTCGAGGCGTACTTCAGCCGGATCCGGCTCGCCGCCCCCGATGTCCAGCTGTACGCGTACCTCTTCCCCGAGCGCAGCGGGCTGACGGTCGGACCGGTGGAATTCGGCAAGCTGGCCGCCTCGTGCGGACTGGCGGGCGTCAAGCTGAGCGGTACGCCCTCCACCGAGGTGGCCGCGTACCGCGCCGAACTCCCGGAGGAGTTCGAGGTGTACTCGGGCAACGACCAGCGGCTCGCCGACGTCCTGGCCGCCGGTGGCGCCGGGGTGGTCTCCGGCTGCTCGGCCGCCTTCCCCGAGCCCTTCCTCGACCTGGCCGCGGCGCTGCGCGAGGACACCGCCGACCCGGCCAGGATCGCAGAGCTCCAGGACCTGGTGGACCGCACCGTCGGTCTGCTCGGCCCCAGCATCGGCCGGATCAAGCACGCCCAGACGGCCCGCGGCCTGCCCGCCGGAACCTCCCGGATGACCGTGGGGGACCCGGACCGGGCCACGGCCGCCGACATCGACGCGCTGGCGAGCGAGGTGACCGGCCGCCCGGCCGCCTGAGCCGACCGGCCCCGGAGGTCAGCTCGCGGGCAGTGGCTGCTCCGCCCAGATGCACTTGCCCGTCGAGGTGAAGCGGGTGCCCCAGCGGTGGGAGAGCGCGGACACCAGCTGGAGGCCCCGCCCGCCCTCGTCGGTGTCCGAGGCCCGGCGCATCCGTGGCGTGGTGGGGCTGCCGTCCGACACCTCGCAGATCAGGCTGCGGCTGCGCAGCAGGCGCAGCCTGATGGGACCCTTGGCATGCCGGACCACATTGCCGACCAGCTCGCTGACCAGCAGCTCCGTGGTCATGGCCAGTTCGTCCAGCTGCCAGGCGCCGAGCTGGTCCCGGACATGGTGGCGCGCCTCCCCGGCGGCGATCGGCGCATCGGGCAGCCGCCAGGACGCGATGTTCTCCGCGGTCATCGAATGCGTACGGGCCACCAGCAGCGCCGCGTCGTCCTGGGTGCGCGACTGCTCGGGCAGCAGGGCGGCGACGAGGGTGTCGCACAGCCGGTCGAGCCGGCCGAGGACACATCCGTCGCCCCCGTCCACCGCCGGACCACCGCCACCGTCCGAGCTCGGACGCGGCAGCAGATCCGGCGTCCTGGTCAGCGCGTCGGCCAGGGTGCGGGCGAGATACGCCATGCCGTGGTCGATGTCCCGGGTCGCGGACTCGATCAGCCCGTCCGTGCACAGCACCAGGATGCTGTCCTCCGGCAGCTGCACCTCGATGGTCTCGAACGGCGGGGTCGCGGCGCCCAGCGGCGGGTCGGGCGAGAAGCCGGGGGTGTGCACCGTGCCGTCGGGGTGGATGATGGCGGGCGGCGGATGGCCCGCACACGCGAAGGCGCACACGCTGGTGGTCGGATCGTAGATGGCGTACAGACACGTGGCGTAGAAGTCGTCGCCGAGCGCACCCACCAGATCGTTGAGATGGGTCAGCAGCTCATCGGGCGGCAGCTCCAGATCCGCCAGCGTGTGCACGGCGGTGCGCAGCCGGCCCATGGTGGCCGCCTCGGACAGCCCGTGGCCCATGACATCGCCGATGACCAGCGCGACCCGCTCCCCGGACAGCGGAATCAGGTCGTACCAGTCGCCGCCCACTTCCATGCCCTCCCCGGCGGGCAGATAGCGCGCGGCGGCCGTGACGGCGGGCAGCGCGGGCAGCGTACGGGGGAGCAGCCCGCGCTGGAGCTCCTGGGCGCGGGTGTGCTCGGCGTCGTACAGCCGGGCCCGCTCCAGCGCCTGCGCCACCAGTCCGCTGATCGCGGTGAGCAGGGTGCGCTCCTCCTCGCTGAAGTGGCGCGGCCGGTCGAAGGAGACGACGCAGTAACCGGCCCGGTGGTCCGAGGCCACCAGCGGGAGGAACGCCCACGCCTTCTTCTCGCTCAGCGGCAGATAGCCGACCACCTCGGGGAAGCGCTTGGCGTAGTCCTCGGGGGAGGAGATGAACAGCGGAGTGCGGGAGCCGAGGACCTGGGTCACGGGCGAGTGCAGCGGAGCCTCGGGTGGCACCGGGACGTTGTCGAGGAAGCTCAGAAAGGTGTCCGAGTAGCCGGTGGACCCCACCACCCGCAGCCGCTTGTCCTCGATGAGCTGGCAGATCAGCCCGGTCGCCCCGAACGGCGGCAGAACCCGGTCGGCCACCGCCTTCACCACGTCACGCGTGGTCAGCGCCTCGGCGAAGGCGCTGGTCAGCTCCGCGATCCGGGTGGCGCGCTCGGTGGCGGCGTGGGCGGCGGCCGAACGCTCGGCGTCCAGCGCCCGGCGGTCGGTGACATCCGTGATGTGCACCGTCATCCCGTCGGGCACCGGCACCAGCCGGATGTGGTACCAGCGGTTGCTGCGCGGCCACCGGGCATGGAAGTCGATGGGCGCCCGCGCCGCCGCCGCGCGCCGGAACCGCGGCTCCACACCGATCGCCCGTGCCCGCGGCAGCTCCCACAGCACCTGGCCCCGCAGCTCCCCCGTGGCCCCGAGGAAACGCTCGGCCTCGACATTGCCGAACGTGATCCGCCCCTCCTCGTCGACCACCAGGAAACCGTCGCCCATGTACTGGAGGGCGCGGCTGAACGCGTCCCGGGAGCGGCGGGTCTCGGTGATGTCCCACAGCGTGCCGACCACCCGGACCGGATCGCCGTCCCGCCGCGCGGCCACGGTGCCGCGTGCCTGCACCCAGCGGTACGTCCCGTCCGGCTGCCGCACCCGGTACTCGACGCTGTACTCGCTGCGGCCGCGCAGCGACTCGGTGCTCGACACCGCCTGCACCCATGGCATGTCCTCGGGGTGGATGGCGCCCAGCCACGTGTTGACCTGGCCGTCGAAGGCGCCGGGCTCGAACCCCAGCAGCGTCTGCGCCTGGTCGTCGCAGGTCAGGGTGGCGCCGCGGAGATCCCACTCCCAGGCCCCGATCCGCGCCGTGCGCAGCGCCCGCTGGAGCCAGAGCCCGGACCGCTGCTCCTCCGGGCCCCGGGCCCGGGCGGCGGCCGCAGTGGCGGTCGCCAGCAGCCGCAGTCGCTGGGCCAGCCAGCCGGTGACCGTCCGGGCCAGCTCGCGCTGGGCCGCGTCGCCCGTCCGCGGGGAGGACGTCAGCACCGACAGCACCGCGAGCGGCCGGCGGCCGTTCATCGGCACCGGGATGGCCGCCATGCACACACCGGGCGGGATGCTCCGGGCGAGGGAGTCACGGCCTGCCGGGTCGGCGGCCCACAGGGCGGCGCCCGCGTGGAAGGCGGCCATCGGAGCGACCGAATCGCCCCACTCGATGGTCTGCCACGCCCTGGGCAGCTGACCGCTGAGGCCACTGGTGGCAACCAGCCGCAGCCCCAGCCCGTCCGGCCTGCGCAGATGCGCCATGCCGCCCAGGCCCTGAAGGCCGGACACCAGATGGTCGAGCGCCAGCCGCAGCAGCTCCGCGTCGCCCAGACCCTCACTCGCGGTCTCGAGCAGACTCAACCGGGCCCGCTCCGCCTCCCGGACCTGCGCGTGCTCCTGCGCCGGGGCGTGTTCCTGCGCGGGGGTGTGGTTCTGTGCCGGGTGCCGGTCGTTTACACCCACGCGATCACCTGCGCTCTGCGAGGCCCGGACGACTGGCCCGGCCCTCCCGGGACAGTCTCTCTAGTAAGAATATGTCCGTATTTTCAAGCGTTTCACCCTCCCTGGCGACACCGTTCGACACCGAGGTCACCGAAGAGGCGAAGCGCATGGTGATCAAACTGGACCGGCGGGAGGGCCGACCCCACCGAGCGTACTAATCTCCTTAGCAGTAGGGTGGTCGCGACGGACTGCCCATCACTGTTATCGGCGGAGGAACGGCGTGAGCGCGAGCGGACGCGTACGAGCGGACGGCGTCCTGCGACGCCTCCTGTTCGTCGTCCTGCTCGTGCTCGGGGTGCTGATGATGCACTCCATGGGTCACCCCGACGGCGGCCCGGGCATGAGCACCTCGGCACATGCCTCCGGCGGGACGCACGAGGCCATGCGGGACACGCCTGCCATGGCCGCCTCCCACGACGGCGCCTCCCACGACCACGGCTCCCGGGACGGGTCCGCCGTCGCCGCGCAGCGCGCCCCCTCCGCGCCCATGACCGGGATGGACATGGCCTCGCTGTGCGTGGCGGTGCTCGGCGCGTGGGTGCTCACGGCCGTGCTGCGGGCCGCCCTCGTACGGCGCCGTGGTCCGCCCCCGCCCCGGTCGGCGCCGGTGACCGCCGTGCCGCGGCCCGTCCCTCCCTCGCCGGGTCCCGACCTCACCACGTTGTCGGTGCTGCGGATATAGGCCGTACCCGGCCATCCGCGGAAACACCGAACGCAGAACACCGACAACACACACGGCATGAGGTGCATCGGCATGACCAACATCAAGCACGCATCGCGCCGCCGCCTCGCGGTGGCGGCCATCGTCGCCACGGGCGGACTGCTGCTCACCGCCTGCGGCGGGAACGACGACATGAAGGGCATGGACCACGGGAGCAAGGATTCCTCCGCCTCCGCGAAGGCCACCGCGACCCCGGCGTCGGGTGACTTCAACGACGCGGACGTGTCCTTCGCGCAGATGATGATCCCGCACCACCAGCAGGCGCTGGAAATGGCGAAGCTGGCGGACGGCCGGGCCGGGGACGGGCAGATCACCTCCCTGGCGGGGAAGATCGAGAAGGCCCAGGACCCCGAGATCACGACCATGAAGTCCTGGCTGAAGTCCTGGGGCAAGCCGGTCTCGCCGTCCTCGGACAGCATGCCCGGCATGGATCACGGTTCGGGCGGTATGGCCGGGATGATGTCCCAGAAGGACATGGACGAGCTGAAGGCCGCCAAGGGCGCCTCCTTCGACCGCGCCTTCGCGCAGATGATGATCGACCACCACAAGGGCGCGATCACCATGGCCGAGGACGAGCGCAAGAACGGCCGCAACGCGAGCGCCAAGAAGCTCGCCGAGGACGTCATCAAGAACCAGACCGCCGAGGTGACCACCCTGCGGAAGATCCTCGACCGGCTCTGAGTCACGGAAGCGGTGGCAACCGCTGCGTCCCGGGGGTGGCTACATCATCCCCGGGGCGCAGCCCACCACCGCGGGCAGCAGCGGGAGGGCCACGGCGGCCGTGACCACCGCGAGCCGCAGCGCGGGATGCGGACGGTGGCGCGGGCCCAGCATCCGGTGCAGCCGGACCAGGGCGCCGGGGCCACCGGCCGCGAACGCCCCACGGGGGGTGCGACCCGCCGCCATCTCGTACAGCGCCGTGGCCAGCGTCTCGCGCGGGTGGCGGCGCAGCGCACGGTCGTCCGCCGCCATCTCCAGCAGCATCGCCGTCTGCTCCCGGGCGGTGCGCGCCAGCGGCAGCCACCGGAAGGCCCCGGCGAACGCCTCGGCGGCGGCCAGCGCCAGATGGTGGCGGCCCGCGATGTGCGCGCGCTCATGGTCCAGTACGGCGTCGAGCTGGGCGCCGGACAGCACCCGCAGTGCACCCGTGCTGACGACCACGCGCGGGTAGCGCCCCGGCAGGCAGTACACGGCGGGCAGCTCATGGTCGAGGACGGTGGCGCGCAGCCGCGGCGAGCGGCGGCCGACCATGTCCAGCACGCCCAGGTGGCGGGAGCGGGCCCGCCGCGACCGCAGCACCTCGTGGCCGAAGCGGACGAGCGCGGGCAGCGCCACGAGCAGCGGCAGCAGGACGGCCGGGAGGTCGAAGGGGCCGGGTACCGGGATACGGGCGTGCCAGGTCAGCCCGCAGAACTGGGCTAATCCGGCCATTCCGGTGTCAAGGTGTCCGGTCGGGACGGCGAGGTGGTACGCGGCCAGCGCCACCGCGACCGTGAACGACACCGTCAGCCCCTGCCAGGCGGCCACGGCGAGCGCGGGGGAGCGGTGCGGCCAGGCGCTGCGCAGCAGGACCCGCGGGGCCAGGGCGCCGACCGCGGCCGCGTAGCAGGCCAGGGCGAGCGCCGGGATCACTCCTGGTTCCGCCGCCCGGCGGCCCGCAGCGCCTTGCGCAGGGCGCTGACCTCCTCGGGGCCCATCTGCTCGACGAAGTGGGCGAGGGCCGCGGGGCGGTCCTGGCTGGTGCCCAGCGCGTCCTCCATCAGCGCGGCGGAGTACTCCTCACGGCTGCGTACCGGTGAGTACAGCCAGGCCCGGCCCTCCTTGCCGCGCTGGAGCCAGCCCTTGTTGTAGAGGATGGTGGCCACGGTCATCACCGTGGTGTAAGCGACCGGCCGCTGTGTGTTGATGTCGTCGACGATCTCCCGCACCGTCGCCGGGCGCTGCCACGTCCACAGACGGTCCATGATCTCCGCCTCGAGATCCCCCAGCCGCCGCATGGACGCTTCCTTCCGCCGTCAGACGCTTACCTCCGTTAGTACGGAGGCCCATAGTAGAGAGCCGTCATCGCCGGGGGGACACCGGGGTGAATGCCGGGCGGCCCGAGAAGATCGCCGATCATCCGCAGCACCGGGTGCTCCGCCCCTGGCCAAAGCCTCAACTGGCCTTGCGCGCGATAGGATTGACCGGACGCGTATTCAACACGGGTAAGGCGAAAGGGACGTCTGGATGAGTGGTCTGAACAAGGGGCTCGGGAAAATCGAGGTGGCGCTCAAGTGGGACCCCAGCCCCAGCGGGGAGCCGGCCAACGATCTCGACATCGTCGCAGGGACCTACCACGCGACCGATCCGTACGGTGAACCCGCGTATCTGGTGCACTTCGACAGCCGGTCGCCCGACGGCACCATCTACCTCAACCGCGACAGCCGCACCGGCCAGGGGCTGGGCACCGACGAGGCGATGACCCTGGAGTTCGAGCGGCTGTCGGAGGAGTACTCCCGCGTCGTGGTCGGTGTGGCCATCCAGCAGAACGGCGGGCGGAAGACCTTCGGCGATATCCGGAACACCAGCGTCCGGATTGTTGAGGGATATACCGAGCTGATGGAAGGAGATTTCACCGGCGTCTCCGGAGCCACAGCAGCCACGGTCGCGGAGTTCACCCGGGACGAATCGGGGGAATGGGGAATCCACGGCACCATTCGCGGATTCACCGTCGACCCGGAAACCTTTACGGATGTGATGGGCAAGGATTATTCCTGACCGCACTTGTGCGTTTTCTCCGTCGGCTACGGGGCGATGTGAATCCGGCCGTCGACCGCGCCGCGCCCAGGTCCCGCTGGGCGGCCGGATCGCGCACGGTCAACTCACCGCCGTGGACGGCGTGATCCGCGGCGTACCGCATCTGGTGTACGGCGCGTTGCCGGATACTCCTTGAGAAGCAGGACGGAATCCGTCTGATGTCAGCTCCGGCGTCGGCATCTCATGCCTAGGGTTCTGTCATGGATCTCCGAAAGACCCTGCGCGGTCGGCGGCTGCTCGCGACGGTGGCCGCCGTCGCCGTCCTCGCGGGCACGGGCACCTGGGCCTCCGTCGTAGCCGCCGACGACGGGCCGACCGTGCACCGCGAGGACCGGGTGCTGGACATGCCGGGGACGCGCCTGGACACCTCGTACTTCACCGCGGGTCAGGGCCGCCGCCCCGCGGTGCTGCTCGCCCACGGCTTCGGTGGCAGCAAGGAGGACGTCCGGGAGCAGGCCGAGGAGCTGGCCCGGGACGGTTACGCCGTGCTGACCTGGTCGGCGCGGGGCTTCGGCAGAACGACCGGCAAGATCGGGCTCAACGACCCCGGCCATGAGGTGGCCGACGCCCGGCGGCTCATCGACTGGCTGGCCAAGCGGCCCGAGGTGCGGCTCGACGCCAAGGGCGACCCGCGCGTGGGCGTCGCCGGCGCCTCGTACGGCGGGGCGCTGTCGCTGCTCGCCGCGGGGTACGACCGGCGGGTCGACGCCATCGCGCCCGAGATCACCTACTGGAACCTGGCCGACGCGCTCTTCCCGAACGGCGTCTTCAAGAAGCTGTGGGCGGGGCTCTTCTTCACCACCGGCTCCGCCGATCTCTCCGGAGGCGGACAGGGTGGCGAGGAGGGCCAGGACTCCCAGGGATCGCAGACGGGACCGCAGGGCGGCGGAGGCGGCCAGGAAGGCCAGGGCAGTCAGGGGAGCCAGGGCGGTCAGGCCGCGCCGAGCGCCCCGGCCGCCGGGGACGGGCGCAACCAGGGCTGCGGACGGTTCGAGAAGCAGCTGTGCGCGATGTACGAGCGCGTCGCGGTCGCCGGAAAGCCGGACGACGCGGCCCGGCGCATGCTGGAGGCCCGCAGTCCGTCCGCCGTGGGCGACCGGATCAAGGTGCCGACGCTGATCTTCCAGGGGCAGTCCGACTCCCTCTTCCCGCTCGGCCAGGCCGATCAGATGGCGAAGGCGATCAAGGCCAACGGCGCCCCGGTCGACGTCGACTGGACCGACGGGGGACACGACGGCGGCGACCGCGAGACCGGGCGCGTCCAGTCCCGCACCCGGGACTGGTTCGACCGCTACCTCAAGGGCGACCGGGGCACCGACACCGGGCCCGCCTTCCGGGTCACCCGCGCCGGGGGCGTCGACTCCACCAACGGCGCCGTCCAGCTGCGCGGCGCCACCGGCGACCGCTATCCGGGGCTGGAGGACGGGCGGCGGACCGTGGCGCTGCGCGGCCGCGAGCAGGCGTTCGCGAACCCGCCCGGCGGGGGACCGCCGTCGATCTCCGCGGTGCCCGGCATCGCCGCCCTGTCCCAAGCTTCCTCGTTCGGGGTCGGCGTCTCCCTCGACATCCCCGGCCAGTTCGCCCGCTTCGACTCCGCACCGCAGAAGGAGAACCTGCGGATCACGGGGTCGCCGGAGGTGAAGGTCCGCGTCCGGGCGGACACCGACGACGCCGTGGTGTTCGCCAAGGTGTACGACGTCGGGCCGGACGGACAGCAGACGCTGCCCTCCCAACTGGTCGCCCCCGTCCGCGTCACCGACGCGAAGAAGGGGAGGACCGTCACGCTCCGGCTGCCCGCCGTCGACCACGAGATCATCGCGGGCCACTCGCTGCGGCTGGTGCTCGCCTCCACCGACCTCGGCTACGCCTCCCCGGCCCAGCCCGCCACGTACCGCGTCGCGCTCGCGGGCGACGGACTCACGGTGCCCACCGCGCCCGGGGTGCACAACCAGCCCGCACCGCTGTCGTGGTGGGTGTGGGGGCTGCCACTGGGCGGCGCGGTGGTGGCGCTCGCCGTGCTGCTGACGGGGCGTCGGCCGACGGCCGCGCCGCCGCCGGACCCCGAGCTCGCCGACGTACCGCTCCAGATCACCGACCTCAGCAAGCGCTACGCCAAGTCCGCCGACCGGTACGCCGTACGGGACCTCTCCTTCCGCGTCGAGAAGGGGCAGGTGCTCGGGCTGCTCGGGCCGAACGGCGCCGGAAAGACCACCACGCTGCGCATGCTGATGGGTCTCATCAGCCCCGACGGCGGGGAGATCCGCGTCTTCGGCCAGGCCATCAGGCCCGGCGCGCCCGTCCTGTCCCGGGTGGGCGCCTTCGTCGAGGGGGCGGGCTTCCTGCCGCATCTGACCGGACGCGCCAACCTGGAGCTGTACTGGCGCGCCACCGGACGGCCCGCCGAGGACGCGCATCTGGACGAGGCCCTGGAGATCGCGGGCCTCGGCGACGCCCTGGAGCGCGCGGTGCGCACGTACTCCCAGGGCATGCGGCAGCGGCTGGCCATCGCCCAGGCCATGCTGGGCCTGCCCGATCTGCTCATCCTGGACGAGCCGACCAACGGCCTCGACCCGCCCCAGATCCGCGAGATGCGCGAGGTGATGATCCGGTACGCGGCCGCCGGCCGCACGGTGATCGTCTCCAGCCATCTCCTGGCCGAGGTCGAACAGTCCTGCACCCATCTGGTCGTCATGGACCGCGGGCGGCTGGTGCAGGCGGGCCCGGTCGGGGAGATCACCGGCACCGGGGAGAGCCTGCTGGTCGGCCACGAGGGCGAGCTGAACGACGCGGTGGTCGACAAGGTGAACGCGCTGCCCGGCATCACCTCCGCGGTGCGCACCGACGCGGGGCTGCTCGTCCTGGTCGACGGCGCCGCCCCGGCGCGGCTGCTCGCCGAGCTGGTGCGGCTGGAGGTCCCGGTGACCAGCTTCGGGCCCAACCGGCGCCTGGAGGACGCGTTCCTGACGCTGATCGAAGGAGGATCCGCATGAGCGGCCCGGTGAGCCCGGCGAGTTCCGTGAGCCCCGTGAGCTCTGTTACGGAGGCGGCGCCCGGCTACCGGGCGCGCCACACCCTGCCCCTGCGGGTCGAGGCGGTACGGCAGCTGCGCCGCCGCCGCACCCTGGTGATGGGCGTGGTGCTGGCGGCGCTGCCGTTCGTCCTCGTGGCCGCGTTCGCGATCGGCGGCGCGCCCGAGGGGCGGGACGGCCGGGTCACCCTGATGGAGACCGCCACCTCCTCGGGCGCCAACCTCGCGGCCACCGCGCTCTTCGTCTCGGCGGCCTTCCTGCTGGTCGTGCCCGTGGCGCTGTTCTGCGGTGACACCGTGGCCTCGGAGGCCAACTGGTCCTCGCTGCGCTATCTGCTGGCCGCGCCCGTGCCCCGGGCGCGGCTGCTGGCCGGAAAGCTGGCCGTGGCGCTGGCGTTCAGTGCGGCCGCGATGGTGCTGCTGCCGTTCGTCGCGCTGCTGGTGGGGACGGTGGCGTACGGCTGGGGGCCGCTGCGGCTGCCCACCGGCGGTGAGCTGGCCACGGGCGACGCGCTCACCCGGCTCGCCCTGGTGGTGGCGTACATCTTCCTGTCCCAACTGATCACCGCCGCCCTCGCGTTCTGGCTGTCGACCGTCACCGACGCACCGCTGGGAGCGGTGGGCGGTGCGGTCGGACTGACCATCGTGGGCAATGTGCTGGACGCCGTCACCGCGCTGGGCTCCTGGCGCGAATTCCTTCCCGCGCACTGGCAGTTCGCCTGGGCCGACGCACTCCAGCCCCAGCTGGAGTGGGGTGGCATGCTGAAGGGCACGGCGGTGTCGGTGACCTACGCGCTGGTGCTCTTCGCCCTCGCGTTCCGCGGCTTCGGCCGGAAGGACGTGGTGTCCTAGCGCGGCCCTGAGCCGGTCAGTAGTCCTTGAGGATCTGCGAGTCGACCAGCTGGTAGAAGTCCTCCGACAGCTTGTTGAGGTCCTCCGCGGCGGTGTCGCCGCCGGTGATCTCGGCCTCCATCCGCTGCTGGTTGACCAGGGCGATCTCCTGGTTGGCGGTCACGAAGTCGCGCAGCTCGCGCTCGTAGGCGGCGAAGGCCGCGGCGTGGTCACCGCCCGCGGCCTTCAGCTCGCCCGCCAGGACATACGCCCCGATCAGCGCCATGGAGGTGCCCTGTCCTGAGGCGGGCGAGCCGCAGTACCCCGCGTCGCCGAGCAGCGCCACCCGGCCACGGGACCAGGAGTCCATGTGGATCTGGGCGATCGCGTCGAAGTGGAAGTCGGGCGCGCCCCACATGTACTCCAGCAGCCGCGGCATCTCCCAGCCCGCGTGTGCGTACCGCTCGGCCACCAGCCGCTTGTGCTCCGAGGCGTTCCGGTCGCCGAGGAGCTTCGTGGGCGGCTCGTCCGAGTCGAAGCCGACGTAGACCCGGGCCTCGGTGTTGTCCCGGACGCTCATCACCATCCCGCCCCACACGCCGTCCGTCATCGGGTAGATGACCTGCCAGCGGTCCAGTCCGAGATAGTTCGGCACGGTCCACACCGCCAGATAGCTCCCCAGCGGGCGGAGGAAGTTCTCTTCGGGACCGAACACCAGCCGACGGGTGCCCGAGTGCACTCCGTCGGCGGCCACCACCAGATCGAAGGTGCGTGACACTCCGCTCTGGAAGGTGATGGCCACCTCGTCCGGGCCCTGGACGAGTGCGGCGATCGAGTCGTCGAAGAGATATTCGATGTTCTTTCCTCCCGCGTCCACGAGAATCTTCGCCAGATCGTCGCGGAGAATCTCGACGTCCGGGCGGTCGAGCTCGCCGCCGCTCGCGGTCCGTTCGGTGGTGCTGAAGAGTTCCTTTCCGTCGGCGTCGACCGTCGACATACCGCGCAGACCGGTGCTGTGAGCGCGGATCTCCTCCAGCACTCCCATGCGCTCGCACACCTCCAGCGCCGTGCCCCGCACGTCGATGGCTTGTCCGCCTGGCCGCAGTCCGGCGGCCCGCTCCACCACGGTGACCTGGCATCCGTAGCGGTCCAGCCAGTACGCCAGCGCCGGTCCGCCGATACTCGCACCGGAAATCAGGACTCTCATATTCCGCATCGTGAACTCCTTTTCCGTCCCCCGAATACCTTCTTCTCGCAAGAGTGATCGAGGCCACCGACACCGCACCGACGTACCGCCTACGCGTACCGACACGACGCCGACAAGGCCGAACGCTTCGGCGGCCACTGGAGCGCAGTGAGCGATTAATGAGAGTGTTACCTGATGGTGTTGTGCGGTTCTGTTGTCATCGAAGAGACTGGGGCTTCCGACTGGCCCGTACAAAAAGCCGGTTGGTCGCACTGGTGACGTTCGGTCCTCCCCCCCACGATCCGAACAAGGACGGGACCCATGCACACTTCCCTGGAACACGCTCGCGTGTCCCGAGGCCCGGCAAGAGCCGTACGCGTCTGTCCCGGACATCGCCGGAGACCCGGCTCCCGTGGCCGCGGACCGGTCACGGCCGCCGCGTAGCGACCTCGAAAACCCCCACGCGAAGCCTCACCAACGGCGAGTCGCCACCCCACCGCCCGTATCGGGCAGATCAACGGCCACGCTCGGCATGCCCCCGCGCGGACGGAACGTCCGCGTGCCCGGCATCGCGCCCCGTGTCCCGTTCGGTGACGCACGACTTGGCAAGGAAGGAACTCCTCAGGTGCTCATTTCGCACCATCCGCGGTCACGCGCGTCATCTGAAGCGCCGACTGACGGTTCGTCCGAACCCGACGACGCCGGAACGCCCCGGGCCGCCGCCGACGGCCCGAGCGGACATGTGCTGGCGATCGGCGCGCCCGGCCCGGGAATCGACCAGCTGACCCGGACCCTGGTGTCCGCGGGCCACGAGGTGAGCCACGCCCGGCCCGGTGACGTCGACCGGCAGCTCCGGCAGACCCCGCCCGACGCGATCGTCGCCCTCGACGACCGCCTCGACGGACTGGAGGTGATCCGCGAGGTCCGTGCCGTCCCCGCGGGCCGGGCCCTGCCCCTGCTCATGGTCACCACGGACTCCGGGCCCACCGGCGTCGCCGACCTGCTGCGCGGCGGCGCCGACGACTGCGTACCGGAAACCTCCGACCCCGTCGAACTGGCCGCCCGCATCGAGGCCAAGCTGCGCCGGGTCCCGGTGCCGGTCGAGAACCTGCTGCTGGACCCGCGGACCGGCCTCTACTCCCAGCCGCACTTCCTGGGCGAACTCGACCGGGAGCTCAAGCGCGCCGACGACAGCCGCAGCGGCGGCGTCGTGGCCATGGTCGGTGTCGCCGAGATGGCCGCGCTGGAGGCCCGGCTCGGGCCCCGGGTGCGCCGCGAGGTCGCCGAGCGGCTGGCCGGGGTGGCGGAGAAGCTGGGCGGGGTGTGCGACCGGCTCGGCTGGGACGACGACGGACGGCTGCTGATGCTGATGCCGGGCGTCGACGAGGACACCGCACGCCGCGGCCTCCAGCAGTTCGCCAACACCGTGGCCGGTACCCGCTTCGTGGTCGCCGACGAGAACGTGCGGCTGACCCCGGCCATCGGCTGGACCCCGCTCACCGACTGCCCCGACCGCCACCAGGCCGTGGACCAGGCCCGGGACGCGGTGGCCGAGTCCATCCGCCACCGGGACCTGCGCCCGGTCAAGTACGCGGCCTGGATGCGCGGCGCGCCCCGCGGGCGGCGCCGTCTCACCGTGGCGGTGCAGGCCCTGCTCTCGGCCCTCTCGCCCTTACTCGTGCTCGTCCTCGGCGTGGCCATCCCCTTCGTGTTCTACCAGCAGACGTACGAGCTGGGCTGGGACATCGGATCGGCCGCCTACTGGGTCGTGGTCGGCGGCCTCATCGTGTCCGCGGTGCTCATCGTGCTGGAATGCCTCTTCTCGCTCGACGCGAAGTCCCGCCCCGAGCGGCCCGCACAGCCGTATCCACCGGCCAGCGCCGTCATCGCCGCCTATCTCCCCAACGAGGCCGCGACCATCGTCGACACTGTCGAATCGTTCCTGCGGCTGGACTACCCCAGCGAGCTCGAAATCGTGCTCGCGTACAACACCCCGCATCCCATGCCCGTCGAGGACACCCTCCGGGACATGGCGCGCAAGGATCCGCGCCTGGTACTGCTGCCGGTGGCGGGCTCCACCTCCAAGGCGCAGAACATCAACGCCGCCGTCACCCGGGTACGCGGCGACATGGTCGGCATCTTCGACGCCGACCACCACCCCGCCCCCGACGCCTTCCGGAATGCCTGGCACTGGCTGTCGCACGGCTACGACGTCGTCCAGGGCCACTGCGTGATCCGCAACGGGGACAGCTCCTGGGTCGCCAAGCTGGTGGGCGTCGAGTTCGAGGCCATCTACGCGGTCAGCCACCCCGGCCGCACCCGGCTCTACACCTTCGGCGTCTTCGGCGGCTCCAACGGCTTCTGGCGCACCGATCTGCTCGCCCGCACGCGGATGCACGGCTCGATGCTCACCGAGGACATCGATGCCACCATGCGCGCCCTCCACGAGGGCGCCAAGATCGCCACCGACCGCACCCTCGTCTCCCGTGAGCTGGCCCCCACCACCCTCAAGGCGCTGTGGAACCAGCGGTCCCGCTGGGCGCAGGGCTGGCTCCAGGTGTCGCTCAAGTATCTGTGGGGCGCGATGCGTTCCCGGGACTTCACCCTCCGCCAGAAGGCGGGGCTGTTCGTCCTCCTCGGCTGGCGCGAGGTGCAGCCGTGGCTGACCCTTCAGATCCTGCCCGTCCTGCTGTACGCGGCCTGGCGCGCTGGCGGCCCCGGCGAACTCGACTGGGCGGTGCCGCTCTGCCTGCTGGCCACCCTGTTCACGCTCTCCGCCGGAGTGGTGCAGGCGCTGTTCGCCTGGCGGCTCGCGATACCCGAACTGCGCCGCCGCAGGGCCTGGTTCTGGCGGTATCTCCTGGTGTCCACCTTCTTCTTCAGCCACTTCAAGAACATCGTGGCCCGTCAGGCGCTGCTCAAGGAGGTGCTGCGGGACCACCAGTGGCGGGTCACCCCGCGGTCCGGCGGTACCACGCGGCCCGGCGGTGACAAGGCGGTGCCCGGCGCATGAGCACCCTGTCCACCGTCAACAACCACCACGCCCGCCCCGAAGCGGTCGCCGCCGTGAAACCCGCGCGGTCCGCGACCGCCCGCCGCCGCAACGGCGAGATCCAGGGCTTCCGTGGGCTGGCCGCGATGGCCACGGTCGTCTTCCACGTGTGGCAGCAGTACTTCACGTACGACCGGGACGGCTCCCATCCGCCGGTGGCCGACCCCTACGCGAACGCGCTCGTCTCGCTGGAGGTCATCGACTTCTTCTTCGTCCTGTCGGCGTATCTGCTGACCCTGTCCTACGCGCGGGCCGCGATCGACGGCGGCTCGACAAAGCCCGCCCGGGTGTTCCTCTTCCGGCGCGCCATCCGCATCGTGCCGCTGTACTTCCTCGCCATCCTGTTCATCTGGGCGACCCGCAATCCGTCCCTGCCGGGAGACTGGCCTGACCTGGTCCGGCATCTCACCTTCACCCAGGTGTTCGACAAGGAACAGATCTTCTACACCATCGGCCCCACCTGGTCGCTGTCGCTGGAAATCATGTTCTACGTGGCGCTGGTGGCGCTCGGCCCGCTGGCCGTCCGCGCCTGCCACCGGCTGGACCGCAGGGCCGCGCGGGTGGCGGTGTGCGCCGTGGGTTGCGCGCTGCTGTACATCGGCCCGATGGTGTGGATCGCCGTCGCGCACTACGGGTTCGAGGTGCCGCACACCGAATGGCCGGTGTACTTCGGGCCGCAGGCCCGCTTCGGCGGATTCGCGGCGGGCATGGGGCTCGCGGTGCTGACCGTCGCCCTCGGCGACCGCGGACGGCTCGGCCCGAAGGTGACGATCCCGCTGCGGGTGGCGCCGCTCGTGGCCCTGTACGTGCTGTCGCTGCTCAGCGCGGACCCCGAGGACTTCGCCACCACCTTCTACCACCCGCTCTCCGCCGTGCTGTGGACCGTGCTGCTGTTCGCCACCCTCCATGTGCGCACCCAGGGGCGGTGGGAGGCATGGCTGTCGGCCCGGTGGCTCACCGCGATCGGACTGGCCAGCTACAGCCTCTTCGTCTGGCACGAGCCCATCATGCTCGGTCTCTACGAGGCCGGACTGCTGCCGCCAGCGGGCCAGGAGGGCTTTCCGCTGGCCGTGCTCATCGTGCTGGTGGTGGCGGTGGCCGCGGCGGTGGTGAGCTACTGGGTCATCGAGTATCCGGCGAGCCTGCTCGGGCGGCTGAAGGACGCCAAGGGGCAGTCGCGTGACTTCTATCCGGAAGTGGCGCGCTAGCGCTGTGCCACCTTAACGGCCGATGTGTCATGGGTTCTCCCCGGTGTGCGGCTCTTCGCACACCGGGGACCCATGACTATCATCTGGCGTGTTCTTGACGTAATAACGGGGAGACATCAGCGATATGGGCCGACACAGCCGCCCGACCCCTGCCCAGCAGGCCCGGGCCACATCCCTCAAGGCGGCCGCCGCCCTCGGAGTGGCCGGGACCATAGCCTTCGGCCTGCACTCCTCGGTAGGGGGCGACAAGTCCACGCAGGCCCGCTCCGATGTCGGCACGCATCAGGGGCAGGTACCGGACATCGATCCCACGGCCGATGACAAGCCCGCGGGAAGCCATATTTCGCCATCGCAGTCCGCGACGCCGCGGCCCCTCGACGACCGGACGGACAGCGCGGACCACACGGGTGGTACGGGCGGTACGGGCGGTGGCGGTACGGAGCCGTCCCCGGCGGCCACCCCGTCGCACACCCCGAGCGCGACGCCCTCCACGCCCGCGCACACCGATGTGGCCACCTCGCCGAACCAGCGCGCCGACCAGACCCCCGCCGACCCCTCGTCGCCGCCCCGGACACCCAGCGGCGGCCCGACCTCTCCCGGCACCCCGAGCGGACAGCCCAGCGACTCGCCGCAGCCGGGGAACGGCGGCGGCAAGGGCACGGGCGTGGTCGGCGATGTGGTGGACGGCCTCGGCGACACCCTGGACGGTGTGGTCGGTGGCCTGACCGGCGCACTCGGCGGCTGACCGCTCGCCACCCCGCCCCGGCGTGGGGCGGGGTGGGCGGTTACCCCTTGGCCAGCGCCTTCAGCGCGGTCAGGCTGCCGTTGAAGCGGTTGTGGTCACCCACCACCGCACCCGTGGAGGTGTACTGCCAGAAGGTGTGCGTCTTCCACCCCGTGGGCAGCGCCCCCGGTGAGGCGGCGTAGCGCGCCACCCACAGCGGGTTCTTCGAGGCGAAGGCGCCGCTGTTGCCGGTGCAGGACCTCCACCAGCCGGTGGTCGTGTAGATCACCGGATCGCGGCCGGTGAGGGACTTCACCCGGCCGCTGAAATCCTTGATCCAGCTCACCATCTGAGCCTTCGTCTTGCCGTAGCAGGACCCGCCGTACGGGTTGTACTCCATGTCCAGCACGGGCGGCAGCGTCTTGCCGTCGTTCGACCAGTCACCGCCGTTGCGCACGAAGAAGTCCGCCTGCGCCGCACCGCCGGACTTGTTCGGCAGGGCGAAGTGGTACGCGCCGCGGATCATGCCCTTCTTGAACGCGCCGTTGTATTGCGAGGAGAAGGCGGGGTTCTTGTACGTCGTGCTCTCGGTGGCCTTGACGTAGGCGAACCGCACGTTCTTGTTCCACAGCGATGTCCAGTTGACCGAGCCCTGGTGGTTGCTGACGTCGACGCCCTCCACCGTCCCGGCCTTCGGAGTGGCGGCCGGGGCCGCCTGCGGGGCGGTCTTCTCGTGCTCGGAGAGGGTCGAGCCCATCCAGTCCCCCTCGGGGTGCGGGACGGGCGCGGACAGGGTGCGGTTCGGGGCGGAGTCGGTGTCGGGGCCGTCCGGCGACGCCATCGCGGGGACGAGCGTGGCGAGGACAGTGGCCCCGACCGCGGCGCCCAAACCGCCGACGGCATACGGCGAACGCCAGCGCGAGGGGGCCCGGTGCCGCCCCTTTCCGGCCTTTAAGGACATCTGTTCCTCCGGAATTGGTGCTCCGTGGGGAGAGCAGTCCGCACCGAAGGTACGCGCGTAGAAGAAACATATGGAAGAGATTTTGGAAATTCCATGGGTCCACCCTGCGGTTGCCGACGTCACTGCCGCCGATATGGGCGGTCATAAAGCGGGAAACCTTGAATGTCCGCCCCGGGCAGGGAATTTCGGGGAAAATCAGTCGCCCATCGGTGCCGTGGAATACCCCGCCACCAGGGCCCGCGCCGACCGCGTCGCCCGGGCGGCGACGTCCTCCACCACCTCGTCCGGGTCGCCGAACACGCCGTCGAGCAACAGGGTCGCGTACCCCCGGGTCAGCGCCTGCAACGCCTCCAGCAGCGCCACCGCCGTCGCACCGCCCTCCCGGGGCACCACCTCGAACGCGCTCGGCAGCAGCAGGTCCACGAACTCCCGCTTGCTCGTCACCACGTCGGGGTGGGCGGTGCGCACACCGGGGGCGTAGAGGAGTTCGTACCCGCCCCGGAAGCGGGCGGCCGCGCGCACCACGCTGTCCGCCATGGTGGCCAGCCGCTCCTGCGGTGACTCCACCGTGGCCACCGCCTCCAGATAGAGGGCTCGCAGCCGCCGCGACACCTCCAGCGCGGCGGCCGCCAGCAGCGCGTCGCGGTCGGCGAAGTGGCGGTAGGGCGCGCCGGGGCTGACGCGGGTGCGGCGCGCGGCCTCCGCTACGGAGAAACCGCGCACCCCGACCTCGTCGACGATCTCCAGCGTCACCCGCACCAGCGCGGCGGCTAGATCGCCGTGGTGGTACGTGGCGCGCCCCTTGCCGGTGGGTGCCATCCGGGCGACCTTACCCGACCGGTTTTCCCTGCTCCGCCGCTCCCGGCCCGCGCTTGTGGGCCTCGGCGCGCGCTGCCCGCAGCGCGTCGCGGGAGCGTTCGACGCGGATCGGCAGATCGCGCACCCGCTGCCCGGTCGCATGGTGGAACGCGTTGGCCACGGCCGCCGCCGCGCCCACGATGCCCAGCTCGCCGATGCCCTTGCCGCGCACCGGGTTGGGGGTGTCGTCCCGCTCGTCCAGCCAGACCGCCTCCAGCTTCGGGACATCGGCGTTGGCCGCGACGTGGTAGCCAGCGAAGTCATGGTTGGCGAAGTCGCCGAAGACCGGGTCGACCTCGCCGATCTCCAGCAGTGCCATCGACAGACCCATCGTCATGGCGCCCAGGAACTGCGACCGCGCCGTCTTCGGATTGACGATCCGCCCCGCGGCGAACACCCCCAGCATCCGGTCGACCCGGATCTCGCCGGTGTCGGTGTCCACCCGGACCTGAGCGAAGTGGGCGCCGAAGGAGTGGCGGGAGAGCGAGGCCCGCAGCTCCACGTCCTCGGTGGTGTCCGCCCGCGCCTCGAGGCCCCCGTCCGGGACCACGCCGCCGTAGCTGTCCAGCTCCGCCAGCAGCGCACGGCACGCCTTGTCCACCGCCCAGCCCCAGGACGCCGTGCCCAGTGAGCCGCCCGCGAACGGCGCCGGGCCGAGCGAGGCGCGCCCGATCTCCAGCCGCAGCCGCTCGACAGGGATGCCGAGGGCGTCCGCCGCCAGCTGGGTCAGCGCGGTGCGCCCGCCGGTCCCGATGTCGACGGCGCCGATCCGTACCGTGAACATCCCGTCGGCCTCGGCGCGCGCCGTCGCCGACGAGGGGAACACATAGTCCGGGTGGTGTGCGGCGGCGACGCCGGTGCCCACCAGCCAGCGACCCTCGCGCCGGATGCCGGGCTTCGGATCGCGCAGCGCCCAGTCGAAGCGCGCCGCCCCCTCCCGCAGACACTCCGCAAGACCGCGGCTGCTGAACGGCTTGCCGCTGTCGGGGTCGACATCGGTGTCATTGCGGATCCGCAGCTCGACGGGGTCGATCTCCAGCTCGGTGGCCAGCTCGTCCATCGCCGACTCCAGCGCGAACATGCCCGGGGTGTGACCGGGCGCGCGGAACCACGCCGGGGTCAGCACATCGAGCGGCGCCACCTTCACCGTCGTACGGACGTGGGGCGCCCCGTACATCAGCCGCGTCGAAGTCCCCGCCTGGTCCGCGAAGTCCACCATCGCGGAACACTGCTGCACCACCTCGTGGTCGATCGCGGTCAGCCGACCGTCGCGCTCGGCACCGAGCCGGATCCGCTGGATGGTGGGCGCCCGGTAGGGAATCAGCTGGAACATCTGCTGCCGGGTCAGCGCGATCTTCACCGGACGGCCGAGGTGCCTCGCGGCGAGCGCCGCCAGCACGGTGGGGGAGCGCGGAATGCCCTTGGAGCCGAAACCGCCGCCGATGTACTGCGCGATGACCTCCACCGCGCCCTCTTCGAGTCCGAACACCGCCGCCAGCAGCTGGGACGACATGAACGGGCCCTGGTCGGAGTTGTACAGCGTCAGCCGGTCCTCGTCCCAGACGGCGATGGTGGCGTGCGGCTCCATCGGGCTGGTGTGCTCGACCGGAGTGGTGTACAGGGCGTCGGTGCGCACCGGCGCGGCCGCCAGCGCGCCCTCGGTGTCGCCGCGTTCGACGAAGCCGGGGCTGCCGTCGGTCACCGTCTCGGCGACATGGGCCCGTTCGTCGTCGAAACGCAGCACCACATCGTGGGGCTCCTGCTCGTAGCTCACCCGCACGGCCGCCGCGCCCTCGCGCGCCGCCTCCAGCGACGTGGCCACCACCGCGGCCACGATCTGGCCGTGGTACGCCACCTCGGGGGACTGGAGCACGAACAGATCGGGGCTCGCCGGTGCCTCGGTGTTCAGCCGCGGGGCGTTCCCGGAGTCCAGCACCGCCAGCACACCGGGCCGGGCCAGCGCCGGGGCGCCGTCGACCTCCGTCACCCGGCCGCGGGCGATGGTGGCCTGCACCGGCCACACATAGCCGACGTCCGGCGTCGGGAACTCATACGCGTAGCGCGCCGCCCCGGTGACCTTGTCGAGGCCGTCGACCCGGGTCATCGGCGCGCCGACGGTCTGCCGGGTGGTGGTCGCGGTGGTCATGCGCGGTCCTTCCTCGCGACGAGATCGCGGATGACCGCGACGATGAGATCGGTGGCCAGATCCACCTTGAACGCGTTGTCCGGCAGCGGCCGCGCCTCGGCCAATTCGGCCCGGGCCGCCTCGCGCAGCGTCTCCTCGTCCGGCCGCAGGCCACGCAGCCGCTCCTCGGCGATCCCGGCGCGCCACGGGCGCGGCGCCACGCCGCCGAGCGCGATCCGTACATCCGCGAGCGTGCCGTCGTCCGCTACCGACACCGACGCCGCCACGCTCACCAGCGCGAACGCGTACGACCAGCGGTCCCGCACCTTGCGGTACCGCATGGCCGCGCCACTCGGCGGCGGGGGCAGCTCGACGGCCGTGACGAGGTCGCCGTGGCCGAGCACGGTCTCCTGATGCGGAGTGTCGCCAGGCAGCCGGTACAGCTCCGCCACCGGGACGGTGCGCGTCGCGCCGTCCACCGACCGCAGATGCGCCACCGCGTCCAGCGCGACGAGCGCCACCGCCATGTCGGAGGGATGGGACGCCACGCAGTGGTCGGAGGTGCCCAGCACGGCCAGATCGCGGTGCGCGCCCCCGATGGCCGGACAACCGGACCCCGGTTCGCGCTTGTTGCAGGGCTTGGACACGTCCTGGAAGTACACACAGCGGGTGCGCTGAAGCAGATTGCCGCCCACCGTGGCCACCGTGCGCAGCTGCCCGGAGGCGCCCGCCAGCAGCGCCTGCGCCAGCAGCGGGAAGCGCTCCCGGATGCCCGGGTCGCCCGCCAGGTCGCCGTTGCGCGCGGTGGCGCCGATCAGCACCGAACCGTCGTCGCGGTGCTCGATCCGGTCGTACGGCAGCCGGGACACGTCGATCAGCAGCCCCGGGCCCGCCACCCCGAGCTTCATCAGGTCCACCAGATTGGTCCCGCCACCCAGATACTTGGCGTCGGGCCGCTCGGCCATCAGCGCGGCCGCCTCGGCGGCGTCGCCCGCACGGGCGTAGGCGAACTCCTTCATCGCACGCCTCCGGCAGAGCTCGCGGCCCGGGCGCCCTCGGTGCCCTCGGCTCCGGCCGCCTCCATGACGGCGTCCACGATCCCGCCGTAGGCGCCGCAGCGGCACAGATTGCCGCTCATGCGCTCGCGCACCTCCGTCTCGTCCAGGTCCGTGGCGCCCGGCACCCCGGCCGCGGTGTCCTCGGTGACATGGCTCGGCCAGCCGCGCCGCGCCTCGCCGAGCGCGCCGATCGCCGAACAGATCTGGCCGGGGGTGCAGTAGCCGCACTGGAGGCCGTCGTGGTCGAGGAACGCCTGCTGCACCGGGTGCAGCCCCGCGCCGTCCGCCAGATCCGCCACCCCCTCGATCGAGACGATCTCCCGTCCCTCGGCCGCCACCGCGAACATCAGGCAGCTGTTCACCCGCTCGCCGTCCATCAGCACCGTGCAGGCGCCGCACTGTCCGTGGTCACAGCCCTTCTTGGTGCCCGTGAGACCGACCCGCTCGCGCAGCACATCGAGCAGCGTCGTCCGGTTGTCGATGGTCAAGGCGTGGGTCGTGCCGTTGATCCGCAAGCTGATGTCGCTACTGGGAGAGCGATGTGAGAGGCTCATACATTGAATGTATCAACCTCTTACATGCATGGCGAGGCCGTGGCGAGAGGCCGTGGCGAGGTTCGTGGGCCGGGTTCGTGACGAGGAGAATGGGGTTCCATGCGAGACGTCGAAGCGGAGATGCACCGATGGTGGCGCGCCGGTGAACCGTTCGCCCGGGCCACGGTGGTCGCCACCTGGCACTCCTCACCGCTGCCACCGGGCACGAGCATGCTCGTCGGACCGGACGGCTCGGCCGTCGGCAGCGTCTCCGGAGGCTGTGTGGAGGGCGCGGTCTACGAACTGGCCCAGGAGGTCACCGACAGCGGCACACCGGTCCTCCAGCGGTACGGGGTCAGCGACGACGATGCCTTCGCGGTCGGCCTGACCTGCGGGGGAATCATCGATGTCTTCGTGGAGCGCATCGACCCCGCCGCCTTCCCCGAATACGACGACGTGGCCGCCGCGGTGCGCGAGGGCGAACCGGTGGCCGAGGTCGTCTGCGTGGCGGTCGACGGCCCCGACCCGGCCGGGCGGCTCGGCCGGCGGCTGGTGGTCCGGCAGGACACCGCCACCGGCTCCCTGGGTTCCCAGCGGCTGGACGCGGCCGTCGCCGAGGACGCGCGCGGACTGCTGGCGGGCGGGCGCACCGGCACCCTGCGCTACGGCTACGACGGCGTCCGCACCGACGAGGAACTGACGCTGTTCGTGTCGGTGCACGCCGCACCGCCCCGGATGCTGGTGTTCGGCGCCGTGGACTTCGCGGCGGCCATGGCCCGTATCGGCACGTACCTCGGCTACCACGTCACGGTCTGCGACGCGCGGCCCGTCTTCGCCACCAAGCGCCGCTTCCCCGAGGCCCACGAGGTGGTCACCGACTGGCCGCACCGCTATCTGCGCACCGAGGCCGAGGCGGGCCGGGTGGACGGGCGGACCGTGGTCTGCGTCCTCACCCACGACCCCAAGTTCGACGTGCCGCTGCTGGAGGAGGCGCTGCGGCTGCCGCTGGCGTACGTCGGCGCCATGGGCTCCCGCCGCACCCACGAGGACCGGCTGCGCCGACTGCGCGAGACCGGGATCGAGGAGGACCTGCTGGCCCGGCTCGCCTCCCCGATCGGCCTCGACCTCGGCGCCCGGACCCCAGAGGAGACCGCGGTCAGCATCGCCGCCGAGATCATCGCCGACCGCTGGGACGGCAGCGGCGCCCGGCTGACCTCGCTCGACGGCAGCATCCACCGGCCCCACGCCGTGCGCCCGGCGGCCGAGGGCTGAGACGGGGGCTCTGCTCCGGCCGCGGACCGTCACAATGGTCCGCGACCGAAGTGGATGCAGGAGGAAATAAAAACCGCCGTGGAGACCACGCGAGGCACCGACGACGCCAGAGAACCACTTCCCGACGACACCCCCGCCGACCGGGTAACCGACCCGGATGCCCTGCCGAAGACCGGCTGGCGCCGCTGGGTCATGGACACCCGGCCGTTGCGCCACCGCCCCTTCCGCCGACTGTGGACGTCCACCACGGTCACCGCCGTCGGCAGCCAGCTGACCGCGGTCGCCGTGCCCAAGCAGATCTACGACATCACCGGCTCCTCGGCCTGGGTCGGCTACGCGAGCTTCGCGGGGCTGCTGCCGCTCGTGGTGTTCGCGCTGTGGGGCGGGGTGGTGGCCGACCGGATGGACCGGCGCACCCTGATGCTGGTCACCAACGCGGGGATCGCCGTCACCTCGCTGCTGTTCTGGGCGCAGTCCTTCGCCGGTCTGAACTCGGTGCCGGTGCTGATCGTGCTGCTCGCCGCCCAGCAGGGGTTCTTCGGTATGAACTCCCCGGCCCGCAACGCCTCCATCGCCCGGCTCGTCCCCGAGCACGAGCTGCCCGCCGCGGGCGCCCTCCAGTCGACCGTTGCCCAGACCGGCATGATCGTCGGGCCGCTGCTGGCGGGCGCGCTAATACCCGTCGTCGGTCTGCCCACCCTCTATCTGGCCGACGCCATCGCGCTCTGCGTCACCCTGTGGGCCGTCTGGCGGCTTCCCGCCCTGCCGCCCCTGCCGTCCTCCGCGCAGGAGGGCGGGCCGGAAGGCAGATCACGGGCCGGATGGCGTGACGTGGCCGACGGCTTCCGCTACATCACCGCCCACCGGGTGCTGCTGCTGTCCTTCCTCGCGGACATCATCGCCATGGTGTTCGGCATGCCACGGGCGCTCTTCCCGCAACTCGCCTCACACACCTACGCGCCCTGGGGCGAGGGCTTCGCGCTCGGCCTGCTCTTCGCCGCGATCCCGCTCGGGGCGGTGGCCGGGGGGCTGCTCTCCGGCACCTTCTCCCGGGCCCGCCGCCACGGCCTCATGGTCATCGTCGCTGTGGTGGCCTGGGGCGTGGCCATCGGTGGTGTCGGCCTCAGCTCGAGCCTGTGGTGGGCAGCCGGGTTCCTCGCCGTCGCGGGCGTGGCCGACATGGTGTCGATGGTGTTCCGCGGCGCGATCCTCCAGTCCGCGGCCACCGACGACATGCGCGGCCGGATGCAGGGCGTGTTCACCGTGGTGGTGGCGGGCGGCCCGCGCGTCGCCGATCTGCTGCACGGCACGGCGGGCTCGCTCCTCGGGCCCCGCACGGCGGTCGCCGCGGGCGGGCTGCTGGTCACCGTGCTGATGCTCGGCCTGGCCGTCGCGGTGCCCGACTTCCGGCGCTACACGCCGTGACGGCGGCCCGTGTGGGCGCCCCTGCCCAGGGGCGCCCACACGGGCCCCGGCCTCAGGCGTCGCGCTCGCTGCGGTCCTGGCCCCAGAGGGTGTGGAACGAGCCGTCGCGGTCGGTGCGCCGGTAGGTGTGCGCACCGAAGAAGTCCCGCTGCCCCTGCACCAGCGCCGCGGGCAGCCGCTCCGAGCGCAGCGCGTCGTAGTACGCCAGCGCCGCCGAGAAACCGGGCGCGGGCACACCCAGCTCGACGGAGGTGGACACCACGCGCCGCCACGCGTCCTGCGCCTCGCCCAGCGCCTGCGCGAAGTAGTCGTCGGCCAGCAGCGTGACCGGCTTGTTCTCCTTGCCGTACGCCTCGGTGATCCGGTTCAGGAAGCGGGCCCGGATGATGCAGCCGCCGCGCCAGATGCGGGCCACCGCACCGGCGTCGATGTCCCAGCCGTACTCCTGGCTGCCCGCCTCGATCTGGTGGATGCCCTGCGCGTACGCCACGATCTTCGACGCGTACAGCGCCTGCTCGACCTCGTCGGCGAACCGCTCGGCCGCCTCGCCCGTGAGCCGCTCGGCCGTGGGTCCGGGCAGCCCCTGCGCGGCGTCCCGCACATCGGCGTGGCCCGACAGCGAGCGGGCGAACACCGCCTCGGCGATGCCGCTCACCGGAACGCCCAGGTCCAGCGCGGTCTGGACGGTCCAGCGGCCGGTGCCCTTCTGCTCGGCCTGGTCCTGCACCACGTCCACGAACGGCTTGCCGGTCGCGGCGTCGGTGTGCGCCAGCACCTCGGCGGTGATCTCGATCAGGTACGACTCCAGCCGGCCGCCGTTCCAGGTGCGGAACACCTCGGCGATCTCGCCCGGCGTGAGCCCCAGCGCGCGCCGCAGCAGGTCGTACGACTCCGCGATGAGCTGCATGTCGGCGTACTCGATGCCGTTGTGGACCATCTTCACGAAGTGGCCGGCGCCGTCCGGGCCGATGTGGGTGCAGCACGGGGTGCCGTCCACCTTGGCGGAGATGCTCTCCAGCAGCGGGCCGAGCGACTTGTAGGATTCCACCGAACCACCGGGCATGATGCTGGGCCCGTTGAGCGCGCCCTCCTCGCCGCCGGAGATGCCGGTGCCGACGAAGTGCAGCCCGCGCTCGCGCAGGGCCTTCTCCCGGCGCCGGGTGTCGTCGAAGTGCGCGTTGCCCCCGTCGATGATCACGTCGCCCTCTTCGAGGAGCGGCGCGAACTCCTCGATGACGGCGTCGGTGGGCGCACCGGCCTTGACCATGATGACGAGCCGCCGCGGCCGCTGAAGCGCGGCGACGAACTCCGCCGCGGTCTCGGTGGCGACGAAGTTCCCCTCGTGGCCGTGCTCCTCGATGAGCGTCTTGGTCTTGGCCGACGTGCGGTTGTGGACCGCGACGGTGTGCCCGTGCCGGGCGAAGTTGCGGGCGAGGTTGCTGCCCATGACGGCGAGCCCGGTGACGCCGATCTGGGCGGTGGGCTGGGTGGCGGAAGGGCTGGGCATTCGGTGTTCCACTCCTGTCGCACGCATCGAGACTTGTGCGAGGCGGCAGCGACGAGAGGTCTGGGGATCTTCCCTCCCGGTCGTCCCGGCATCGCCTGGTCATAGTTACACGATGTGCTCGGCGCCGGGATGTGTGTCCAAAGAAAGCGGCCGGAGTGCGTCACCTTTTCCACTGCCCGGGCATGCGCCAGATTTGTGGGATTTCCACAAGGCGGTACTGAGGCGTGCTGCGGGCCATTCGCTTCGGGGCTGGGTTCTGGCGGTTTGAGATCTTGGCGCTGGCGTCGGGCCTTGGCGGTAGGTGGCGGGTCTGATGCTGACCCAATGCTGACTTTGCTGACGATGATTCAGGTGGCGTGGAAACCGGCCTGCCGGGTCTCGTGGACGTGAGGTCGCCGACTACCTCTGATCGCGGGTGTAACTCTGCGTGATGTGAGGAGCGTGGCTGCGGCGGGTGTGGGGATTCGGGGCGTGGCGCCTTTCCGTGTCGAAACCGGAGAAATTCGTGGACATCGGCTGCGATGATGCGGCCGCATTCGTGGCTGACCTACGCAGATGAGTTTTCGGCCTCTTTTTGCTAACGGCGGCCGCGAGTGGGTCGCCGATGTCCGTCAGGATCGCAAGGGCCCGCCGCAGACGGACTGCGCCGCGGTGGGCCGCGAGCCTCAAGCGTTAGGCGTACGTAGGCGCAGCGCTGCCGCAAGGCCCAGCGTGCCCGATCGTGGTACGCGCCGCCGACCACCGGCACAATCAAGATTCGCCCCTGGTTCTCCCACACCCGTTCCAGCACGCTGTCACCACAGCAACCGGACCCCACGAAAGCAGGCGCACATGCGCAAGACACGCACCGCCCTCACCGTCCTCGCCCTCTCGGCCGCGGCGCTGACAGGCACGACCACCGGCGCCGCCGCCACCGACAACTTCTCAACCAGCCGTGCGGCCGCGGCTCCGTGCACCGTGCCCGACGCGTTCTGCGCCACCAGCGGCAGCGGCGACCAGCTCGTGCTGCACTGCGGCGAGTCCGCGTTAGTGCCTTGGAGCGGCGTCGGATACTGGGACAACCGCCTTCCCGGAGGCGGCATAGTCAAGATGTTCGACTACTACGGCTCCGTGAACCATGTCGCGCCCGCCGACTCCGGTCCCACCGAGATCAACTGGAGTCTCGTCTGGGCGGTGCGCGCCTATTGCTGACACCTGCTCGACGCGCGGCGCGTGCGAGAGTACTGCGAAGTCAGCAGGAGCTGTGTCAGAACCCTGCGACATGGGCCGGAGGCGGCGCCGAAGCCTTCGAAATGCAGGGCGCCTGAAGGGTGTCTCGTCGCGCTTCGCCATGAGGTCGCTGTGCTTCGCCGACAAGTAGTGCGGCCGCAGCTCTCAGGGGCTGGTCGTGCCGTGCTCTCCGCTCTCGCACGGCACCTGCCATCCTGTGCCGCTCGAAAACTCATCGCCGCAGGTGAGCGGGTGCGCGGTCAGTTCGCTGGGATGATGCCTTCCGTGATCGTGTCCTTGTTGTACAAGGTGACCCGGAAGCTGTTGGATGTTCCATCGGTGCTCCTCCGTTGCGAGACGGCAGGACGCGGAACTGCTGGTGCTGCGGCACGAGAACGCGGTTCTGCGCCGCCAGTTGGCCGGACCGGTCCGCTATGAGCCCGCCGACCGGTTCTGGTTCGCCGCCCTGTCCGGGCTGATACCCCGGCGTCACTGGCATGAGGTCTTCCCTGTCACCCCCGGCACCCTGCTTGCCTGGCACCGCAGGTTCATCGCCGCGAAATGGGACTACACCGCGCGCCGGCGTACCGGACGCCCACTCACCCCGGCAGCGCTCAAGACACTCGTTGTACGGCTGGCCCGGGAGAATCCGAGGTGGGGACACCGACCCGACGGATCCAGGGGAGCTGGCTCGGCTCGGGCATCGGATCGCCGCCTCGACGGTCTGGGAGATCCTCAACGCGGTCGGCGTCGACCCCGCGCCACGTCGCTCAGGCCCCACCTGGCGCGAGTTCCTGACCGCGCAAGCCGAGGGCATCATCGTGGCAGACTGCCCTCGGCGGCCCCAGCATGGTCGCCTGCCTCCTCGACCGCCCCTTGCGCTTCGATCGAGGAAACCGCCCAGCGCTGTCACGGTCGGATGAGGATACGTACCCGCGAGAGCCGGAACGGGGCCCGGCCACGAGCGTTCTACCGCGTGAGCTCAAAGCGCCCACCGGTGGATTCCGGGAGGGAACTCCCCGCGGAGAAGGCTGATGAAGGCGCGACCGCATGCCAAGTGGGTTTCGGTGGGCACGTCTGCGAAGAACCACGACCCCTGCCCGCCCGTGCCGAAGGAGTTCGCCACGTCCTTCGGGATGGCCGGGGACCACGCGAGTAGTCGCTGCATGACGCGCTCCGACAGGTCGATAGTGAGGGAGACGCGGTCGGGATGGGTTCCGAGGTGGTCGTCCAGACAGGGCGACACACATCCCGTGAATCCGAGCGTGGCCTGCAGCTCCCAGTGCTCTCGGGCGGCAACGAGCCATTCGGCAGGAGCGGCGATGGTCTTGGCTTCCTGCGCGAGAAGGTACAGCCACACCTCAGCCTGGGCGTCGCGTACCCAGAACCCGGAACCGCGGTAGTCCATATTCGAGCTGCCCACCGTTGAAGTAGAGCACGTGGGCGCCGAACACCTCCACAGAATTCCGGTCAGACCCGGCGCACCGGCTAGGTCGTGCGACAGGACGGCCGCGAACCACTCAAGCTCCACCAGCCCCCTTCGGCTGCCGTGCCCTGTTGCCCTTCGGATTCGAATAAGCGATCTCATCGGGGAATGACCCAGAACGACTTCCCCTCCGACCTCACGGAGGCGCAAACCGCCCAGTACCGCACGTACTGGCAGCTCGCGGATTCCGGCCCGGCAGCCAGCACGACCACTCAGGAACCGGTGCTTCCCGGCTCGGGCCATGGTGGCTGGGGCGGTGTCGGATCACGGGGCGTCGAGAAGTCCGTGATCTTGGAAGGGCATGTCATTCGCCTGCGGCGTCCTCGGCCTCCCAGCGCAGCAGGTCGCCCGGCTGGCACTTGAGCACCTCGCAGAGAGCGGCGAGCGTCGCGAAGCGCACCGCCTTGGCGCGGCCGTTCTTGAGTACCGCCAGGTTGGCGGGTGTGATCCCTACGCGGTCTGCGAGTTCGCCCACGGACATCTTCCGCCTGGCCAGCATCACGTCGATGTCGACGGTGATCGGCATCAGATCACCTCGTCCAACTCGGCCTGCATCTGTGATGCTTCGACGTCGCGCGCGACGGCCTGGGCGAGCAGCATCCGCAGGAGGAGCACGATGAGCGCGACTCCCAGGATGGCTACGCCGATCCCGCCCATGATGACGGTGACGCCCGGGTCGTCCCGCTGCCCCGGCGCGTTGATGGCCGTGACCGCGAACCAGACGAGGGCGGCCGCCACGATCGCGCCGATCACACCGTCCACATACCGGAAGGCGGCGTGGGAGAACACGGTTCCGCGACGCACCATCGCCACCAGCCGCCACACGCAGACCAGGGCGACCTGGACCGACACCATGCCCAGGATCGTGGCCACACGCAGCGAGGTCAGTGGGAGCGACCCGTCCTCCGGGTCGCTCCCACTGGCCAACGCCCACACCATCCCTGCCTGTACGAACACGGTGCCGGCGAGCACCACCACGAGCACGGCGCGCAGCGCGCGCACGGTCAGCTTTCCCATGGCCCATCCTTCCACCGAATTCCGATGGAAATCTATCGATATTCGATAGGTTAAGCAAGGGCTGGTGCGGAGGGTGGTCGGCAGTTTCGCCCAGTGGCGGGACGTCGCAGCCCTGGCTCGACGCCGGCTGGTCGACGTCCTGGTGCTGCACCTCGCGCCCGTCGTCCTGGGCGCCGGGACGCCACTGTTCACCGGCGGAGCGCCACCGTGGCGTTCGCCCCAGCGCTCGATGAGCGCCTGACGCTCGGCTGCTGCCGGCTCCAGCGACGCGACGGACTGCCGACCACCGAGGTCCGTCTCGACGGGCGGCAGCAAGCGCGTTCCCGCCGCAGCCACTACGCCGACAAGCCGCCCTTCAACCGTGAAGATCACGGTCTATGGCTGCCCGCTCCGCAGCCGAGCGGGCGCGCTCGATCACTGCGGCAGGCCGACCTGGGCCGCCAGGCGGAACACGTCCCCGCACGTGGGGGATGGCACCGGTGAGCGTTCGGCGAGGACGATCAGCGTATGGCGCAGTTCCCTGCTCAGCTGGAAGAGCCAGCGGCCGGACTGCTCACCCTTGTAGGCGTACAGGCGGAAGAGGCCGACGGTCTGTCCGTCACGGCTGTCGGCGAAGGTTCCCGGGAGCCCTGTGAGCAGGTCGATGTCGCGCTTGCCGGTCGCCGCGTCGGCCACGGCGCTGAGGGGCAGAGCGTCGAATTCCGCGGCGGACACGGAAGCTTCCGCCGCGACGGCGTGGGCAGCCAGAGCCGCGAAGACCTCGATCAGCTGCTCGCCTTCGCCCGTGTCGATGCCCCAGGTCCGCAGGTTCTCGTGACGACGGGCCTGCCGCCATGGCTCTTGGTCCATCAGTGGCAGCAGAACACGGCCCAGGTGCGCGCAGCGGGTCCAAAGCATGTCGTGGTCCGAGGTCACGGTCGACCCTCTCAACGGCGAGTGGAAGGGCCTGGGGCGAGGATCAGCCCCACTGCCACAGCCCCCCAATTTCCCACTGCGCGCAGGGCACGTACAGGACGGGGCTGTTTGCCGTGCCATGGCCCGTAGTGCCGCTCGAGCTGACGTGAGGTCGCTGCCGTCATCCACATGTTCGAGAAGTTGTTGCAGAACTCGAGGTCCGCCTCGCTGGTGCAGGTCACAGGCCCACCTGAGCATGAGCTGAGGCCCCCGGTACCCGTCATCCGGGAGCCGCTGTGGTTGGGCTTCGACGCATAGGCGAGACAGGTGGCCGCTGCTCTGGATGTGTCCTGCGCGGTCACCGCGGCCTCAGGCGGTTCCGCATCCGGCGGCCCCGCAGACGAGCGACGCCAAACCGTCCCACTTGTCTCCGGCCGGGGCACCGAGCGGCGAGGCCGGCACGGTCACGCTGCCGGGCGTGCCGAGGGCTGAGAAGGTGCGTGAAGAGCTGAGCGCCCCCGCAGCCTGCCGGACGGCACCAGCACAGGCGCAGCTACTTCCGCAGAACTCTGGCACGGTGCTCCAGAAGGTCAACGCAGTCACGGAGACCCGGCCGAGGCGCGCCGACGCGTTCTCGCATCAGCGCGATGGCCTGCACGTTACGGCCAGCGGTGATCAGACCATCGACCTCTGCTCGCGTCATCGGCGACAGGCGGTCCCACAAAGCATCAACCATGCACCCATTGAAGCTTCTGAAGCCGCAGTACTGCGATGGGCGTCGAGCAGGGCCCACCCGTGTAAAACACGCGGTTGCCACCATCACAGCGAAGGCGCTTCAGGCCGAGGACCGGGCCGACGCGGCCACCCTGTGGGGCTTCTCCACCGGATGACTCGATGTCTTCTCTCTGTCCCAGCAGTGCTCCTACGGCGGGACATCTTCCTCGAGCACCGCACCCGGCGCCTGCACGTCGCCGGCGTCACCGCACGCCCGACCGCGGCCTGGACCACCCAGCAGGCCCGCAACCTCGCCACCGGCCTGGGCATACGCATGGACTCGCTGCGCTTCCTCATCCGGGACCGCGACAGCGAGTACGCCGGCGCCTTCGACGCCGCGTTCCAGACCGAGGGCATCCGAGCGGCGCACGACAGCAACGGCGCGGGCGACGCCCAACGGGTGAGCTTTCTTCGCTCTCCTCGGCAGCGGGGCCGAGCCCGGTGGAGGCCGCGCGGGGGCGCGAACGCGGCGGCTGCCTTCGCCGTCACCGCACAGCCTGCCCATCGGGCCCACGGGCGACGGACTCCGGGGCTTCTTCGGGCCGGGCGTCGGGCTTGAGGCAACTACCGGGGGCACATTATGGCTTGATCACATGAGATGAGTGAACAGAACACGTCAGGACCTCCCAAGACCTACCACGGGTAATGCGTGGTCTGCCGGGTTGGCGGCCGCGTTGGCCGGGCGAGGAGCCGCGCGATGTGAGAGTTGACGCGTCAAACGTGGCGTAGGTCACCGTGGAGCTCCTGACCGGAGCCTTTGTACTCTCCAAGCGCGCAATCGCTACCGCACTGCTGGTCCCGGCTTGGGACATCATCATCGATTCCACTTGCCTTGCCGTTCGGTGAGTGCCGGAAGATTGGACGAGTAGTGTCCGGTGATCCGCGCCGCAGCTGGCCCCTTTCGGTGGCGCAGCGAGGCATCTGGTTCGCGCAGCGGCTCGATCCCACGAGCCCGGCCTACAACACCGCCGAGTACCTGGAGATCACGGGTCCGCTCGAGGTGGCCTCACTGGAGGACGCGCTGCGCCGGGCGGTGGCGGAGACCGACACGCTCAATGTCGGCTTCACCGAGGACGACGACGGCCCCCGGCAGGTGTACGCACCGGTGCCCGACTGGCCGTTCCCGGTGCTCGACGTGTCCGGGGAACCTGATCCGCGCGCCGCCGCCGAGGCGTGGATGCGGGCCGAAGTGGCGCGTCCGGTGAGCCTGGAGTCCGGCCGGACCTTCGTCCTCGCGCTCCTGCGGACCGGTGACGACCGCCACGTCCTCTATCTGCGCGGCCACCACCTGGTCACCGACGGATACATGTGCGCGCTGTTCGCGCACCGCGTGGCCGAGGTGTACACCGCCCTGGTGCGCCGTGAGCCGGTGCGCGAGGACGGCAGCGGCTCGCTGGACTTGCTGCTGGCCGACGACGCGGCGTACCGCGGATCGGAACGCTTCGCCGGTGACCGGGACCACTGGCTGGGCCGGCTGACGGACCGCCCCGAACCGGTGAGCCTCTCGGGGCGGACCAGTGCTGTCTCGCGGAGCTTCCACCGGCACACCGCCCGGATACCGGCCGCGACCACGGCCGGACTGCGGGCGCTGGCACGCCGATTACGGGTCGGTTTCCCCACCGTGCTGATGGCCGCCACAGCCGTGTACCTGAGCCGGACCACCGGCGCCGGCGACGTGGCCCTCGGCGTCCCGGTGACCGGGCGGACCGGCGCCGGACGGGGCATCCGCGGGCCGATGTCCAACGAACTGCCGCTGCGGCTGGACATCCGGCCCGCGATGACCGGCCGGGAGCTGCTGCGGCACGTCACCGACGAGGCCCGGCAGTTGCTCAGGCACCAGCGTTACCGCTACGAGGACCTGAGCCGGGAGCTGGGGGCGGTGGCCGGTGGTCGGCGCCTCTTCGGCCCGACGGTGAACGTGATGCCCTTCTTTTACGACCTGGCCTTCGGCGAGGCGCGGGCCGTCCCCGGCAACCTTTCGATCGGTCCGGTCCAGGACCTCTCCCTGTGCGTCGACGACCGCGCCGGTGACGGCACGCCGCGCCTCCACCTGGACACCAACCCGGCGGTGTACGACGCCGACGACGGCGCCGCCCACGGGCGCCGCGTCCTGCGCCTGCTGGAGAGTTTCGCGACGGCGGGCGCGGAGACACCGATCGGCCGGCTCGACCTGCTGCCGCCCGACGAGCGCGCACGCGCGGTGTCACCCGCCCCCGCCCCCCGCCACGACGCCCCGCCGCACACGCTGCCGCGGCTGTTCGAGGAACAGGCCGCCCGCACCCCGGACGCCATCGCGGTGACCGCCGGGGACGCCGCCCTGACCTACGCACAGCTGGGCGACCGGGCCAACCGGCTGGCCCGGCTGCTCATCGGGCGCGGGGCCGGGCCGGAACGGCTGGTGGCCGTGGCACTGCCACGCTCCGCCGACCTGGTGGTGGCCCTCCTCGCGGTGGTGAAGGCGGGCGCGGCGTATCTGCCGGTCGACCCCGGCTATCCACCCGAACGGATCGCGCTCACACTGGCCGACGCCGACCCGGTGTGCCTGGTCACCACGGGCGAAGTGGCCGCACGGCTGCCGCACGGCACGGACGCCGCGCTGCCGCTCGACGCGGACACCACCCTCCGCGCCCTGGCCGCCACGCCCGGCGGCGACCTCACCGACGCCGACCGCACCGGCCCGCTGGACCCCGCACACCCGGTGTACGTGATCTACACCTCCGGATCGACCGGCACCCCCAAGGGCGTGGTCGTCCCACACCGCAACGTGGTGCGGCTGTTCACCGAGACCGAGGCGTGGTTCGGTTTCGGCGCGGACGACGTGTGGACGCTGTTCCACTCCTTCGCCTTCGACTTCTCCGTCTGGGAGATGTGGGGCCCGCTGCTGTCCGGCGGGCGGCTGGTCGTCGTACCGCACGACGTCGGCCGTGCCCCCGGGGAGTTCCTGGACCTGCTCGTACGCGAGCGGGTCACCGTGCTCAACCAGACCCCGTCCGCCTTCCACCAACTGATCCGCGCCGTCCAGGAGGCCCAGCGCCCGGCGGAACTCGCCCTGCGCACCGTCATCTTCGGCGGCGAGGCGCTGGACCCCGGCAGGCTGCGGGACTGGTACGCGCGCCACCCGGCCGACGCCCCGCGGCTGGTGAACATGTACGGCATCACCGAGACCACGGTGCACGTCACCGCGGCGCCGCTCGGCGAGGCCGACGCCATGGCCGAGTCACCCCGCGGCGTCATCGGCGAGCCGATCCCCGACCTGCGCGCCTACGTGCTCGACGGCGCCCTCCAGCCCCTTCCCCCCGGCGTCACCGGCGAGCTGTACGTGGCGGGGCCCGGTCTGGCGCGCGGCTACCTGGGACGCCCGGGGCTGAGCGCGGAACGGTTCGTGGCCGACCCGTTCGGCCCGCCGGGGACGCGGATGTACCGCACCGGGGACCGGGCCCGGCTCCACGAGGACGGCCGGCTGGACTACGCCGGACGCGCCGACGACCAGGTGAAGCTGCGCGGGTTCCGGATCGAGCCCGGGGAGATCGAGGCCGCGCTCGCCCGCCACGAGGCGGTCGCCCGGGCCGTGGTGCTCCTGCGGGAGGACCGGCCCGGCGACCAGCGGCTGGTGGCCTACGCGGTCCCCGCGCCCGGCATCCGCCCCGAGGCGGCCGAGCTGCGGGCCTACGCGGCGCGGATCCTGCCCGCACACATGGTCCCGGCAGCCGTCGTCGTGCTGGACCGGCTGCCGCTGACGGTCAACGGCAAGCTCGACCGGGCCGCGCTCCCGGCCCCGGAGTTCACCCCCGCGGGGGCCCGGCGCGAGGCGCGCGACGCGACCGAGCGGCTGCTGTGCGGGCTGTTCGCCGACGTCCTCGGCGTGGAGCGGGCCGGGATCGACGACGGCTTCTTCGACCTCGGCGGGGATTCCCTGCTGGCGACCCGGCTGCTGAGCCGGATACGGACCGCGCTGGGCACCGAACTCCCGCTGCGCACCCTGTTCGAGGCCCCGACCGTGGCCGGTCTCGCCGCGGCGCTCGGCGCGGCGGACGGGTCCACCCGGCCGCCGCTGCGCCCCATGGAGCGGCCCGAGGCGGTCCCCCTCTCCTCTGCCCAGCGCCGGCTGTGGTTCCTCAACCGGCTGGAGGGGCCGGAGGCCGGGGCCGACTACAACATGCCGTTCGTGCTGCGGCTGGACGGCACGCTCGACCCGACCGCCCTGCGGGCCGCGCTCACCGACGTGGTGTGCCGCCACGAGCCCCTGCGCACGGTCTTCCCCGAGTCCGACGGCGCGCCCCGGCAGACCGTGCTCGACCCCGCCGACGCCGCCGTCACCCTGCCCGCACGCCACGTCGGCCCGGCCGAACTGGACCGGGCCCTGGCCGCGAGCGCCGCCACCGCCTTCGACCTGACCCGCGAAACCCCGCTGCGCGCCGAGCTGTTCATCCTCGGTCCGGACCGGTACGTGCTGTCGGTCGTGGTGCACCACATCGCCGCGGACGCGTGGTCCATGGTCCCCCTGGCCCGCGACCTGTCCACGGCCTACGCGGCCCGGCTGCGCGGCGGGCCGCCGCGCTGGGACCCGCTGCCGGTGGCCTACGCCGACTACGCGCTGTGGCAGCGGGAACTGCTGGGCGACGAGGCCGACGAGAACAGCGCCGGGGCGCGCCAGGTCGCCTACTGGACCCGCGCGCTGGCCGGGCTCCCCGCCGAACTCGACCTCCCCACCGACCGCCCCCGCCCCGCCGTGCCCGGTCACCGGGGCGGCACGGTACCGGTGCGCCTGGACGCCGCCGCGCACCGGCGGCTCGCGGCCCTGGCCGAACGCCACGGGGTGACGCTGTTCATGGTGCTGCGGGCCGGGCTCGCCGCGCTGCTCACGCGGCACGGCGCGGGCACCGACATCCCCGTGGGCACGCCCGTCGCGGGCCGTACCGACGAAGCCCTGGACGACCTGGTCGGCTTCTTCGTCAACACCCTGGTGCTGCGCACCGACACCTCCGGCGACCCGGCGTTCGGCGAACTCCTCGTCCGCGTACGCGAGACGGACCTGGCCGCCCACGCCCACCAGGACGTGCCCTTCGAGCGCCTGGTCGACGTTCTCAACCCCGCCCGGTCGCTGAGCCGCCACCCGCTGTTCCAGGTGCTGCTGACGTTCAACAGCGGGCTGCGACCGGCCGTCGACCTGCCCGGTCTGCGCGCCGTCGCCGAGCGGGTGGAGTCGGACACCGCCAAGTTCGACCTGGCGCTCAACCTGACCGGGGCCACCACGGACGACGGCGACCCGGCCGGTATCGAGGGCTACGCCTCGTACAGCGCCGACCTCTTCGACCGCGCCACCGTGGAGGCCCTGGCGGACCGCTGGGTACGGCTCCTGGAGGCGGCCGCCACCGACCCGGACCGGCCCCTGTCCCGCCTGGAGATGCTGAGCGCGGCCGAGCGCCACCGCCTGCTGACCGCGTGGAACGACACCGGCGCACCCGGCGGGCGGTCACCCGCCCTGCTGCCGGAGCTGTTCGCGCGGCAGGCCGCCGCCACCCCGCACGCCCCCGCGGTGGCCGCGCCGGACGCCGAGTGGACGTACGCCGAGGCCGACGCCCGGGCGAACCGCCTGGCCCGGCTGCTGATCTCCCTCGGGGCCGGACCGGAACGGGTGGTCGCCGTCGCGCTGCCCGGCTCCGCCGAACTCGTCGTCACCCTCCTCGCCGTGCTCAAGTCCGGCGCCGCCTATCTGCCGATCGACCTCGCCCAGCCCCGTGAGCGCGTCTCCGTCCTGCTCGGCGACGCCGCCCCGGCCCTGCTGGTGACGATCCGGCAGGCGGCTGCCGACCTGCCCGCGCACCCCGGCCGTCTGTTGCTCGACGACCTCGGGACCGTACGGGCGCTGGAACGGCAGCCCGCCACGTGCCCCCGCGACACCGACCGGATCACTCCACTGCTGCCCGACCACCCCGCCTACGTCATCTACACCTCCGGCTCCACGGGCACCCCCAAGGGCGTGGTGGTCGGCCACCGCGGCCTGGCGGACTACGTGGCCCGCGCCCGGCGCGTCTACACCGGCCTGGACGGGACGGTCCTGGTCCCCACCGCGCTCGCCTACGACCTGGCCGTCACCGGCCTGTACGGCGCCCTCACCTCGGGCGGATGCGCGGTGGTGGCCGCGCTGGACGACGGCCCCTGGCTTACGGCGCGGCTGGCCCGGACCCCGGCCACGTTCATGAAGGCCACCCCGAGCCATCTGGCGCTCCTGGCCGCGCTGCCCGAGGCGTTCGCCCCGGTGGAGCAGCTGGTGCTGGGCGGCGAGGCGCTGCCCGCCGGGCCGCTCGCCGCCTGGCGCGCCCGCCACCCGCGGGTGTCCGTCGTCAACCACTACGGCCCCACCGAGACCACCGTCGGATGCCTGGACTTCCCCCTCGTCCCGGGCGAGGCCACGAACACCGACACCCTCCCGATCGGCCGCCCCATGACGGGCATGCGGGCCTATGTGCTCGACGACCGGCTGCGGCCGGTGCCGCCCGGGGTGACCGGTGAGCTGTACATCGCCGGAGCCCAGCTCGCGCGCGGCTATCTGAACCGGCCGGTGGCGACCGCCGAGCGGTTCGTGGCGGGCCCCTTCGGCGCGCCGGGGGAGCGGATGTACCGGACCGGGGACCTGGCCCGGTGGACCGCGGACGGGACGCTGATGTTCGCGGGCCGGGCCGACGACCAGGTCAAGGTGCGGGGCCACCGGGTCGAACCCGGCGAGGTCGAGGCCGCGCTGACCACCCACCCCGCCGTCGTCCAGGCGGCGGTGGCGGTCCGCGAGGACCGGCCGGGCGACCAGCGGCTGGTGGCCTACGTCGTCCCGGCCGGCGACGCGGAACAACCGGACCCCGAGGGCTTGCGCGCGCACCTGGCGCGGCGGCTGCCCGAGGCCATGGTCCCGGCGCTGTTCACCACGCTCGACGCGCTCCCGCTGACCGCCAACGGCAAGGTCGACCGGCGTGCCCTCCCCGCGCCCGCCCGGGCCAGGACCGGTGCGAGCCGCCCGCCGCGCGGCCCCGAGGAGGAGATCCTGTGCGGGCTGTTCGCCGAGGTCCTCGGCGTGGACCGGGCCGGGGTCGACGACGGGTTCTTCACCCTCGGCGGTCACTCCCTCCTCGCCACCCGCCTGGTCAGCCGCGTCCGCACCGTACTCGGCGCTGAACTCCCCATCCGCGCCGTGTTCGAGACCCCCACCGTGGCCGGTCTCGCCGCCCGGCTGACCGGAGCCCACGGCCGCAGACGCCCCCCGGTGCGCCCCCGCGCGCACCGCCCCGAGGCGATCCCGCTGTCCTACGCGCAAGCCCGGCTGTGGTTCCTGCACCAGATGGAGGGCGCGGCCCCCAACTACAACCTGCCGTTCGTCGTACGCCTCGAAGGCGGCCTCGACCACACCGCCCTCACCGCCGCCCTCGGCGACGTGGTGGCCCGGCACGAGAGCCTGCGCACCGTCTTCCCCGAAACCGGAGGCGTACCGCACCAGGTCGTGCTCGACGCCGGTTCGGCCGCTGCCGCGGTCGAGCTGCCGGTGCGCCGGATCGACGACACCGGGGAGCCGGGGCGGGCCCGCCTCGCCGAGGCCGTCGCCGCCGCTGCGGCCCACCGGTTCCAGCTCACCCACCGGACACCGCTGCGCGCCGAACTCCTCGCGCTCGCCCCGGACACCCATGTGCTGGTGGTGGTCATCCACCACATCGCCGGTGACGGCTGGTCCAACGGCCCGCTGGCCCGCGACCTGTCCACTGCCTACGCGGCCCGGCTGCGCGGCGAGCCGCCGCGGTGGGACCCGCTGCCCGTCCAGTACGCCGACTACACGCTGTGGCAGCGGGAACTGCTGGGCGGTGAGGACGACCCCGACAGCCTCATCTCCGGCCAGATCGCCTACTGGACGCGCACCCTCGACGGGCTGCCGGAGGAGCTGACCCTGCCCACCGACCGGCCCCGCCCCGCGGTCGCCGGATACACCGGCGGAAGCGTACCGATCCGCATCGACGCGGACCTGCACGCCCGGCTGGACGCGCTGGCCCGCGCATCGGGCGCGAGCCTGTTCATGGTGTTGCAGGCCGGTCTCGCGGCGCTGTTCACCCGCCTCGGCGCGGGCACCGACATCCCGCTCGGCAGCGCGATCGCCGGACGCACCGACGACGCCCTCGACGGCCTCGTGGGCTTCTTCCTCAACACCCTCGTGCTGCGCCTGGACACCTCCGGCGACCCCGGGTTCACCGATCTGCTGGCCCGGGTACGGGAGACCGCGCTCGCCGCCTACGCCCACCAGGACGTGCCGTTCGAGCACCTGGTGGAGGTCGTCAACCCGGCCCGGTCGGCGGCCCGGCACCCGCTGTTCCAGACCATGCTGACCCTGCACAACAACGCCGAACCCCGGCTGGAGCTGCCCGGGCTGCGGGTGAGCCCGGACATGGCCGAGGTGGGCGCGGCCAAGTTCGACCTCTCCTTCGGCCTCACCGAGGCGCGCGGTCCGGCCGGTGAACCCGAAGGGCTCGGCGGCCTCCTGGAGTACAGCGCCGACCTGTACGACCAGTCCACCGCCGAGGAACTGCTGGCCCGCTTCGTGACGCTGCTGCGCGCCGCGGCGGACGAGCCGGAGGCGCGCATCGGGACGCTGGAGATCCTGGCCCCCGAGGAGCGGCGGCGGATCCTCACCGAGTGGGCGGGTACCCCCGCCGCCGCGCCCGCCTTCACCGTCCCCGAACTCTTCGAGCGGCAGGCGGCGCTGACCCCGGACGCGAAGGCGGTGGTCGCCGGCGGCGAGACGCTGACGTACGCCCGGCTGCGCGCGCGGGCCGACCGGCTGGCCCGGCGGCTGGCCGAGCGCGGCGTCGGCCCGGACACCCTGGTCGGGCTGTGCGTGACCCGTTCGGCCGCGATGGTGCCCGCGGTGCTGGGCATCTGGAAGGCGGGCGGGGCGTGCGTACCGCTGGACCCTGGATACCCCGAGGAGCGGCTGGCGTTCATGCTCGCCGACTCCGGGGTGCGCGTCCTGGTGGCCGAGGAGGCGGCCACCGCGCGGCTGGGCGGCCACACCGCGGACCTGGTCCCGCTGGACGGCCTGGCCGACCTGGCCGACCTGGACGACTCCGGCGACTCGGACGACGAGGAGCCGTCCGGCGAGCCGCTCGCGCCGCGCGCCGTCCGCCCCGACCACGCCGCGTTCGTCGTCTACACCTCCGGATCGACCGGAGTGCCCAAGGGCGTGGTCCTGCGGCACGGCGGCATCGCCAACCTCTACGCCTCCCACCGGACACGCGTCTTCGCCCCGGCGGCACGGGCGTCGGGAGGGCGGCTGCGAGTGGCGCACACCGCGTCGCTGTCGTTCGACGTGGGCGTCGGCCAGCTGCTCGGCCTCCTCGCAGGCCATGAACTCCACGTGGTCGACGAGGACACCCGCCGCGACCCCGCCGCGCTGGGCGCCTACGTACGACGGCACCGGATCGGCTACCTGGCCGTCTCCCCGACCCTCACCCGGGAACTCCTCGCCCTCGGCCACCTCGGCGGCGACGGACACCAGCCCGCCGCGATCGTGCTCGGCGCGGAGCCCACCGGCCCGGCGCTGTGGCGGGAGCTGCGCGCCCTGCCCGCCACCGAGGTGCACAACTACTACGCGCCCAGCGAATGCACCGTCGACGCCATCGGCGCCACGGTCGCGAGCGCCGAACGGCCCCGCATCGGACGGCCGGTCCCCGGCATGGCGGCGTACGTCCTCGACGCCGGGCTGCGCCCGGTCCCGCCCGGTGTGGTGGGCGAGCTGTACCTCACGGGCGCCCAGCTCGCCCGCGGCTACCACGGCCGCCCCGGACTGACCGCCGTACGCTTCGTGGCCGACCCGTTCGGGCCGCCCGGGACGCGGATGTACCGCACCGGCGACCTGGGCCGCTGGACCGCCGACGGGGCGCTGGAATTCGCCGGACGAGCCGATGACCAGGTGCAGATCCGCGGTTTCCGCGTCGAACTCGGCGAGGTCGAGGCCGTCCTGTCGCGCCACCGCGACGTGACCCACGCCGTGGCCGTCGTACGGGAGGACCGCCCCGGCGACCGGCGGCTGGTCGCCTACGTGGTCGCCGCGCCCGGAGCGGTCCCGGACCCGGCCGCCCTGCGGGCGCACACCGCCCGGAGCCTGCCGGAGTTCATGGTGCCCGCCGCGGTCGTCGTGCTCGGCGCGCTGCCGCTGACGCCGAGCGGAAAGGTGGCGCGGCGTGCCCTGCCGGCCCCGGACCCCACCGCGTCCGTGGGCGGTCGTGGGCCGCGCACTCCGCGCGAGGAAATGCTGTGCGGGCTGTTCGCCGAGGTGCTGGGGTGTGCCCGTCCCGGGATCGACGACGGGTTCTTCGCCCTGGGCGGGCATTCGCTGCTGGCCACCCGGCTGATCTCGCGGGTCCGCGCCGTACTCGGCGTGGAACTGGCCGTGCGGGACGTGTTCGAGGCACCCACGGTGGCGGGCCTGGCCGCCCGGATCGAGGACACGGACGGCCAGGTGCGGCCCGCGCTGCTCCCGGCCGCGCACCGCCCGGACCCGATGCCGCTGTCGTACGCGCAGGCACGGCTGTGGTTCCTGCACCAGCTCGACGGCGCCGGCGCCGCGTACACCATGCCGCTCGCGCTGCGGCTGCGCGGAGCCCTGGACCGTGCCGCGCTGACCGCCGCCCTCGCCGATGTGACCGCGCGGCACGAGATCCTGCGCACGGTCTACCCCGACACCGGCGGCACCCCCCGGCAGCTCGTGCTCGACCCCGAGCGGGCCGCTCCCGCCCTGCCGGTCCGCGAGATCGACGATGCCGCGCTCGCCGGGGCGCTGGCCGCCGCATCCGGCCACCGGTTCGACCTGACCGCCGAACTCCCTTTGCGTGCCGAACTGTTCGCCCTCGGCGCGGATGACCACGTGCTGCTGCTGGTGATGCACCACATCGCGGGTGACGGCTGGTCGAACGTGCCGTTCGCCCGGGACCTGTCCGCCGCCTACGCGGCGCGCCGCGACGGCCGGGCCCCGGGGTGGGCGCCGCTGCCCGTCCAGTACGCCGACTACGCCCTGTGGCAGCACGACCTCCTCGGCAGCGGGGACGATCCGGACAGCCTGCTCTCCCACCAGGTGGCGTACTGGACGCGGGCCCTGGCCGACCTGCCGGAACAGCTCACCCTTCCCACCGACCGGCCGCGCCCCGCCGTCGCCTCCCACCGGGGCGGCCGGGTGCCGTTCACCGTGGGCGCGGCGACCCACACCCGGCTCCGCGACCTCGCCCGGGAGGGCGACGCGAGCCTGTTCATGGTGGTGCAGGCCGCGCTCGCCGCCCTGCTCACCAGGCTGGGGGCGGGTACCGACATCCCGCTCGGCACCCCGGTCGCGGGCCGCACCGACGACGCGCTGGACGACGCCGTCGGCTGCTTCGTCAACACCCTCGTCCTGCGCACCAGCACCTCGGGCAACCCGGCCTTCACCGAACTGGTGGCACGCGCCCGCGAGACCGGCCTGGCCGCCTACGCCCACCAGGACGTGCCGTTCGAGCACCTGGTCGACGTGGTCGAACCGACCCGTTCGCTGGCCCGCCACCCGCTGTTCCAGGTGATGCTGGCGCTCCAGAACACCGACGCCGTCCCGCTCGGCCTGCTGCCCGGGCTGGAGGCGGGCCCGCTGCCGGTGCCGACCACGGCGGTGAAGTTCGACCTCGCGTTCACGGTGACCGAGGAGACCGGCCCGGACGGCGGACCGGCCGGGATCAGCGGCGTCCTGGACTACGCGAGCGACCTGTTCGGCGCGGACACGGCCCGGGGCATCGCCGACCGCTTCGTCACGCTGCTGGAGGCGGTGGCCGCCGACCCGGCGCGGACCCTGGCCGACCTTCCGGTCCTCGACGAGGCCGAGCGCGAGCGGGTCGTGACGGTGTGGAACGACACCGGGCACCCGGTCCCGTCCACCACCCTGCCCGAACTCCTCGCGGCACAGGCCGCCCGCACACCGGATGCCGTCGCCGTGATCGCCGACGGCACCACCCTGTCCTACCGGGAGCTGGACGCGTGGGCGAACCGGCTCGCCCACGGCCTCATCGCGCGGGGCGCCGGACCCGAGCGGGTGGTGGCGGTCGCCCTGCCCCGCTCGGCCGAACTCGTCGTCGCGCTGCTCGCCGTCCTCAAGACCGGCGCCGCCTACCTCCCCGTCGACCCCGGCCTCCCGGCCGAACGGGTCCGCCTCATGCTCGACGACGCCCGCCCGGTCCTCGTCCTGGACGACCCGGCGCACATCCGGGACCACGAGGACCGGCCGGACACCGATCCGGCCGTCGCGTCGAGACCCGCACACCCCGCGTACGTCATCTACACCTCCGGCTCCACCGGCCGCCCCAAGGGCGTGGCCGTGCCGCACGCGGGCATCGTCAACCGGCTGCTGTGGATGCAGGACACCTACCGGCTGGAGCCCTCCGACGCCGTCCTGCAGAAGACCCCGTCCGGGTTCGACGTCTCGGTCTGGGAATTCTTCTGGCCGCTGATCACCGGAGCCCGGCTGGTCGTCGCCCGCCCCGGGGGCCACAAGGACCCCGCGTACCTGGCGTCGGTGATCCGCGAACACGCCGTGACGACCGTGCACTTCGTCCCGTCGATGCTGCGGGCCTTCCTCGACGCACTGGACGAACCCGCCGTGGCTGGCCTCACCGGACTGCGCCGGGTCCTGTGCAGCGGGGAGACGCTCCCCGCCGATCTGGCCGGGCGGGCGCGGAAGATCCTGGGCGCGCCGTTGCACAACCTGTACGGGCCGACCGAAGCGTCCGTCGACGTCACCGCCTGGGCCTGCGACGACGAGCCGGGCGCGGTGCCGATCGGCCGACCGGTCCGGAACACACGGACCTACGTGCTGGACGCGGGCCTCGGCCCGGTGCCGCCGGGCGTCACCGGAGAGCTGTACCTGGCGGGCGTCCAGCTCGCCCGGGGCTACCTGAACCAGCCCGGGCTGACCGCCGAACGGTTCGTGGCCAGCCCGTTCGGCGCGCCGGGGGAGCGGATGTACCGCACCGGTGACCTGGCCCGCTGGCGGCGGGACGGGGTCCTGGAGTTCGCCGGGCGGGCGGACGACCAGGTGAAGGTGCGCGGGTTCCGGATCGAGCTGGGCGAGGTGGAGGCGGTGCTGGCCCGGCACGCCACGGTCGGGCAAGCGGTGGCGGTGGTGCGCGAGGACCGGCCCGGCGACCGGCGTCTGACGGCGTACGTGGTGCCCGCGCCCGGCGCCCGGGAGCCGCTTCCGGAGCAGCTGCGGGAGCACATCGCCGCCGCGCTGCCGGAGTTCATGGTGCCGTCCGCGGTCGTGGTGCTCGACGCGCTGCCGCTGACGCCGAGCGGGAAGCTGGCGCGGCGCGAACTCCCGGCCCCGGATCTCACCGGACCGACCGGTGGCCGTGGGCCGCGCACCGCGCCGGAGGAGATCCTGTGCGGGCTGTTCGCCGAGGTGCTGGGGTGCGCCCGTCCCGGAATCGACGACGGGTTCTTCGCCCTCGGCGGGCATTCGCTGCTGGCCACCCGGCTGATCTCGCGGGTCCGCGCCGTACTCGGCGCGGAGCTGACCGTGCGGGACGTCTTCGAGGCGCCCACGGTGGCGGGGCTCGCCGCCCGGATCGACGCCGGGGGAGACGACCGGCGGCCCGCCCTGCGCGCCACGGCACACCGCCCGGACACCGTGCCGCTGTCGTTCGCGCAGGCCCGGTTGTGGTTCCTGCACCGGCTGGAGGCGTCAGGACCGACGTACAACATGCCGTTCGCGCTGCGCCTGGCCGGGGACCTCGACATCGCCGCGCTGCACGCCGCCCTGAACGATGTGATCGCCCGGCACGAGACGCTGCGCACGGTCTACCCCGAGGCCGCCGGGGTCCCGCACCAGGCCGTGCTCGCCCCGGGGGAGGCTTCCGTCGCCCTTCCGGTCCACCGCGCCGACGAGGCCGCGCTCGCCGGGGCGCTGGCCGCAGCGGCCGGGCACCGGTTCGACCTGACCGCCGAACTCCCTTTGCGTGCCGAGCTCTTCGCCCTCGGCGCGGATGACCACGTGCTGCTGCTGGTGATGCACCACATCGCGGGTGACGGCTGGTCGAACGTGCCGTTCGCCCGTGATCTGTCCGCCGCCTACGCGGCGCGCCGCGACGGCCGGGCCCCGGGGTGGGCGCCGCTGCCCGTCCAGTACGCCGACTACGCCCTGTGGCAGCACGACCTCCTCGGCAGCGAGGACGACCCCGGCAGCCTGATCTCCGCCCAGATCGCCCACTGGACGCGCACTCTCGACGGGCTGCCCGGGGAACTGGGTCTGCCCACCGACCGGCCCCGCCCGGCGGTCGCCGGCCACCGGGGCGGACGGGTGCTGTTCACCCTCGACGCCGGAACTCATCTGCGGCTCGCGGAACTGGCCCGCGCACACGGCACGACCCTGTTCATGGTGGTGCAGGCCGGGCTCGCCGCCCTGCTCAGCCGGGTCAGCGGCGGCACCGACATCCCCATCGGCAGCGCCATCGCCGGACGCACCGACGAAGCCCTCGACCACCTCGTCGGCTTCTTCGTCAACACTCTCGTGCTGCGCGTGGACACCTCGGGGGACCCCACCTTCGCCGGTCTGCTGGAGCGGGTGCGGGAAACCGACCTGGCCGCCTACGCCCACCAGGACGTCCCGTTCGAGCGCCTGGTCGAGCTGCTCAACCCGGCCCGGTCGGCGGCCCGGCACCCGCTGTTCCAGGTGATGCTGACGCTGCAGAACAACGCCGAGCCCGAGTTCGCCATGCCCGGCCTGCGGGTGACCCCCGACGTCGCCGAGACCGACGCGGCCAAGTTCGACCTGCTGTTCAGCCTCACCGACCGCTACACCGAGACCGGTCACCCGGACCGGCTCGACGGGGTGCTGGAGTACAGCGCCGACCTGTTCGACCACCCCACCGCCGAGGCCCTGGCGGCGCGCCTGGTGCGACTGCTGGAGGCCGCGGCGGCCGGGCCGGACCGGCCGATCAGCGCCTTCGGCCTCACCGGCGCCGCCGAGCGCGAGCGCCTGCTGGGGACGTGGAACGGCGCGGTGTCCCCGCTGCCGCCCACGACCCTGCCGCGGGCGTTCGAGGAACAGGCCGCGCGGACACCGGACGCGGTCGCCGTGACCGACGGCGGCACCGATCTGACGTACGCCGAGCTGAACGCGCGGGCCAACCGGCTGGCGCACGCGCTCATCGGCCGCGGCGCCGGCCCGGAGCAGGTGGTGGCGGTCGCCCTGCCGCGCTCGGCCGGTCTCGTCGTCGCGCTGCTGGCCGTGCTCAAGGCGGGCGCCGCGTACCTGCCGCTCGACCCGGACCATCCGGCCGAGCGGCTCCGCTTCCTGCTCGACGACACCCGCGCGGCCTGCGGGCTCACCCTGGGCGCGCTCGCCGCGGACCTGCCAGGACCGCGCTCGCGGTGGCTCGCCATCGACGCCCCCGACGTGCTCCGGGTCGCCGGGGAGCAACCGCCGAGCGATCCGACGGACGCCGACCGGACGGCGGACCTGCGTCCCGCGCATCCCGCGTACGTCATCCACACCTCGGGCTCCACGGGCCGGCCCAAGGGCGTGCTCGTCGAGCACCGTGCGGTGGCGGCCTACCTGGCGTTCGCCCGCGAGGCGTACCCGGGCACGGCCGGGACGGCGCTGTTGCACTCGGCGGTCACCTTCGACCTGACCGTCACGGCGCTGTTCGCGCCGCTCACCAGCGGCGGGCGGGTGCTGATCGGGGATCTGGCCCCCGGGGCCCCGGCGCCCGGACCGTACACGTTCCTCAAGGCGACGCCGAGCCACCTCGTCTCGCTCGCCGCCCCGTCCGGGCGGGACGGGACCGTCACGCCGGTCGCGGACCTGGTCGTCGGCGGCGAGCAGCTCACCGGCGAACGGCTCGGGCCCTGGCGGCGGGCGCAGCCGCAGGCCACGGTGGTCAACGAGTACGGGCCGACCGAGGCCACGGTGGGCTGCGTCACCTACCGGGTGCCGCCCGGCGCCGCCGTCCCGGACGGCCCGGTGCCGGTCGGGCGGCCCGTCCCGAACACCCGGGCGTACGTGCTCGACGCCGGACTGCGGCTGGTGCCGCCCGGCGTGACGGGGGAGCTGTACCTGGCCGGGGCGCAGCTCGCCCGCGGCTATCTGAACCGGCCGGGGCTCACGGCGGAGCGGTTCGTCGCCGACCCGTTCGGCGGGCCGGGGGAGCGGATGTACCGCACCGGGGACCTGGCCCGGTGGACTTCGGACGGCCACCTGGTCTTCGCGGGCCGCGCCGACGAGCAGGTCAAGGTACGCGGCCACCGGATCGAACCGGCGGAGATCGAGGCGGTGCTGTCCCGGCACGAGGCCGTGGCGCGGGCGGCGGTCGTCGCGTGGGAGGACCGGGCGTCCGGCACCCACCTGGTGGCCTACGTCGTCCCGGCGGCCGGCGAGCGGCGGGACGGCGAGGCGGCACGGACCCAGCTCGCCGAGTGGCAGGAGGTGTACGACTCCCTCTACGGCCCCGGGCGCGCCGACGCCGAACCGGCCCCGTTCGGCGAGGACTTCGCCGGGTGGACCAGCAGCTACGACGGGCGGCCGATCCCGGTCGGGCAGATGCGCCGGTGGCGCGACGCCACGGTCGCGCGGATCCGTGAGCTGCGGCCGCGCCGGGTGCTGGAGATCGGCGTGGGCAGCGGCCTGCTGCTCTCCCGCCTCGCGCCGGACTGCGAGACCTACTGGGGAACCGACATCTCGGCGGACGCCGTCGAAGGGCTGCGGGCCCAGGTGGCCGCCCGGGAAGAGCTGGCCGGGCGGGTGGAGCTGCGCGTCCAGTCCGCCGCGGACACGGGCGGCCTGCCGGCCGGCTTCTTCGACACGGTGGTGATCAACTCGGTCGCCCAGTACTTCCCGGACGCCCGCTACCTCATCAGCGTGATCGACACCGCGCTGGGGCTGCTGGCCCCCGGCGGGGCCGTGTTCCTCGGAGACGTGCGCGATCTGCGGCTGCTGCGGTGCCTGCACACCGCGGCACAGTTGCGCCGCGCCGCACCCTCCACCGACGGCGCCGTGCTGCGCCGGGCGGTGGACCGGGCCCTGCTGATGGAGAAGGAACTGCTGCTGGACCCCGCGTTCTTCACCGCGCTCGCGGCGCGACGGGACGACATCGCCGGGGTCGACCTCCAGGTGAAGCGCGGCGATTACGTCAACGAGCTGAGCCGCTACCGGTACGACGCCGTCCTGCACAAGACGCCCGCCGTGTCCCGCCAGCTGGAGACCGCCCCGGAACTGCGGTGGGGCCACGACGTGTCCGGCCTGGACGACCTGGAACGGCGCCTGACCGGGCACCGCGGGCAGGCGCTGCGGGTGACCGGCGTACCGGACGAGCGGATCGCGGACGAGGCCGCCGCCCTGCGCGCCCTGGACGAGGGCCGCCCGCCCGCCGAACTGATCGGCCTCCTCGACGCCGCGGAGCGGTCGTCGGCGCCGGAACTCGGCCCGGACGCCTTCCACGCCCTGGGCGGGCGCACCGGCCACCGGGTCGCGGTGACCCGGTCCGGCGACACCGCCGACCACCTCGACGTGCTCTTCGTGACCCCGGAAGCCTCCGGCCGGGCGACGACCGTGCTCGGTGGCGTCCACCGCCCGGCACCGGCCGCCGCCACCACACCGCCCGAGGCGTTCGCGAACGACCCGGCTGCCTCGCGGCAGCGCGCCGGACTGGCCGCCGAGCTGGCCGCGGTGCTGCGCGAACGGCTGCCCGCGTACATGGTGCCGACCGCGGTGACGGTCCTCGGTGAACTTCCCCTGACCGCCCACGGCAAGCTCGACCGGGCGGCGCTCCCCGCGCCGTACCTCGGTTCCGTGGCGGGCTCGCGCCCGCCCGCCTCCCCGCGCGAGCGGACGCTGTGCGACCTGTTCGCGCAGGTGCTGGGCGTGGCGTCGGTCGGCGTGGACGACAACTTCTTCGACCTCGGCGGGCATTCGCTGCTGGCCACCCGGCTGATCAGCCGCATCCGCTCCGCCCTCGGCACCGAACTGCCCGTGCGGACCCTGTTCGAGGTGCCCACGGCCGCCGGGCTCGCCGCGCGGCTGGACGAGGCGGAGCACCGGGCGGACGCGGCCCGGCCGGCCCTGCGGCCGATGCCCAGGCCCGATGTGGTGCCGCTGTCGTTCGCGCAGGCGCGGCTGTGGTTCCTGCACCGGCTGGAAGGGCCGGGCGCGACGTACAACATGCCGGTCGCCCTGCGCCTGCGCGGTGAGGTGGACCGGACGGCGCTGCGGAGCGCGCTGGCGGACGTCGCGGCGCGGCACGAGAGCCTGCGCACCGTGTTCCCCGCGGCCGGCGGGATGCCCCGGCAGGTCGTCCTGGACGCGGCCGCCGCCCGCCCCGAACTGATCGTCCGGGACATCGGCGAGCCGGGGCTGCGCGACGCCCTGCGCGAGGCGGCACGCTACCCGTTCGACCTCGCGGCCGACCTGCCGCTGCGGGCCGAGCTGTTCGTCATGGGCGAGCGCGAACACGTCCTGCTGCTGGTGGTGCACCACATCGCCGGGGACGGCTGGTCGATGGCCCCGCTGTCCCGCGACCTCGCCACCGCCTACGCCGCGCGGTGCCGCGGCGGGGCGCCGTCGTGGGCGCCGCTGCCGGTCGGCTACGTGGACTACACGCTCTGGCAGCGCGCGCTGCTGGGCGACGAGGACGACCCGGACAGCCGGTTCGCCCAGGAGGTGGCGTACTGGACGAAGGCCCTGGCCGGCCTGCCCGAGCAGCTCGCGCTCCCGGTGGACCGCCCCCGCCCCGCCGTCTCCACGTACCGCGGCGAGATGCTGGGCTTCGACCTGAGCCCAGCCCTGCACGGCCGGCTGGCGGGCCTCGCCAGCGCTGGGGAGGCCAGCCTGCACATGGTGCTGCACGCCGGTCTGGCCGCCCTGCTCACCCGGCTCGGCGCGGGTACGGACCTGCCGATCGGCAGCGGGGTCGCCGGGCGCCGGGACGAGGCGCTCGACGACGCGGTCGGCCTCTTCGTCAACACCCTGGTGATGCGCACCGACACCTCGGGCGATCCGTCGTTCGCCGCCTTGCTCGACCGGGTGCGGGAGACGGCGCTGACCGCCTACTCCCACCAGGACGTGCCCTTCGAGCACCTGGTGGAGGTGCTGAACCCGGTCCGGACCCCGAACCGCCATCCGCTGTTCCAGGTGGCCCTGGTCCTGCAGAACACCCCGGAGGCGGGGCTGGCCCTGCCCGGCGTCGAGGTGACGCCCGAACCCGTGGGCGCGGGCGCCTCGCGGTTCGACCTGTTCTTCAGCCTCACGGAACGCCCCGCGCCGCCGGGAGCGGCTGGTGGCTCCCTCGGGGGAGTGCGCGGAACGGTCGAGTACAGCACCGACCTCTTCGACCGGGGGACGGTCGAGGCGATGGTGGCGCGGTGGATCCGGCTGCTGGAAGCGGTCTGCGCGGATCCGCACCTCCCCATCGGCCGGGCCGACCTGCTCAACGCCGCCGAACGCGGCCGCGTGCTGGTCGGCGGGGCCGACCGGACGAACCCGCCGGACTGCCTCCCGGCGCTGTTCGAACGCCAGGTGGCGCGCGACCCCGGAGCACCGGCGGTCCTCGCGGGGGACGAGGTGCTGACGTACGGGGAGCTGAACGCCCGGGCCAACCGCCTGGCCCATCTGCTGATCTCCCGGGGCGCGGGACCCGAGCGGATCGTCGCCCTGGCCTTCCCGCGCTCCGCCGACCTGATCGTGGCGGTCCTCGCGACGCTCAAGGCGGGGGCGGCCTACCTTCCGCTGGACCTGAACTACCCGGCCGAGCGCATCGCGTTCATGCTCGACGACGCCCGCCCCGCGCTGCTGCTGACGGGCGGCACCGGAGGCGCCCGGGTGCCCGGCGCCGACGGCCTGCCCCGGCTGGACCTGGACGACGCCCGGGGCTCGCGCGCGGACCTGGCCACCCGCCCGGCCGCCGACCCCGGTGACACCGACCGGGCCCACCCGCTGACGCCCGCACACCCGGCCTATGTGCTCTACACCTCCGGCTCGACCGGACTGCCCAAGGGCGTGGCCGTCACCCACGCCGGTGCGGCCGCCCTGGCGTCCGCACACCGGGAGTCCCTCGGCGCGGGGCCGGGCAGCCGGGTCCTGCAGTTCGCCTCGCCGAGCTTCGACGCGGCGTTCTGGGAGCTGTGCATGGCGCTGCTGACCGGTGCGGCGCTGGTGGTGGCCCCGGCTGAACGGCTGCTGCCCGGGCCCGACCTCGGCGCGGTGGTGGCCGAGCACGGCGTGACGCACCTGACCGTGCCGCCGGTGGCACTGGGCGTGATGACGCCCGACCAGCTCGCCCCGGTGACCGACCTGGTGGTGGCGGGAGAGGCCTGCCCGCCGGAGACGGCCGCGGCGTGGAGCCGGGACCGGCGGATGGTCAACGCCTACGGGCCGACCGAGTCGACGGTCTGCGCCACGATGAGCCGTCCGCTGCCCGGCGACGGCGGCGTCCCGCCCATCGGCACGCCGATCCCCGGCGCACGCGCGTACGTCCTGGACGCCGCTCTGCGCCCGGTGCCGCCGGGCGTGGTCGGCGAGCTGTACCTGGCGGGGGCGGGCCTGGCCCGTGGCTACCTCCGGCGGCCCGGCCTGACCGCCGGGCGGTTCACCGCCGACCCGTTCGGCGCGCCGGGCACCCGGATGTACCGCACCGGCGACCTCGCCCGCTGGAACGCGGCGGGCGACCTGGAGTTCGCCGGACGGGCGGACGAGCAGGTGAAGGTACGGGGCCACCGGATCGAACTCGGCGAGGTCGAGGCCGTCATGGCGGGCCACCCGGGCGTCGCCCAGGCCGTCGCGGCGGTCCGCGACGACGGCCCCGGCGGGACCCGCCTGGTCGGGTACGTGGTCCCGGCTGCAGACACCGGGACCCGTACGGAGACCGGTACGGCCGGGGAGTCCGAGGCCGCCGTCGGCGAGTGGCGGCGGCTCTACGACACGCTCTACGGAGGATCGGAGCCCGCCCCGTTCGGCGAGGACTTCACCGGCTGGAACAGCGCATACGACGGGAAGCCGATCCCGGTCGCGGAGATGAGGCAGTGGCGGGACGCCACCGTCGCGACGATCCGGGACCTGGGCCCGCGCGGCGGCGGGGCCCCGGGCTCCGGGCGCGTCCTGGAGATCGGCGTCGGCCGGGGCCTGATCCTCGCCCCGCTCGCCGCCGGGTGCGCGGAGTACTGGGGCACCGACGTGTCAGCGGCCGCCGTCGAAGCCCTGGCCGCGCAGGTCGCGGACGAACCGGACATCGCCCACCGGGTGGTGCTCCGGGCCCAGCCGGCCGACGACTTCACCGGGCTGCCGGAGGGCCACTTCGACACCGTCGTGCTCAACTCGGTGGCCCAGTACTTCCCCGACGCCGACTACCTGACCGAGGTGATCGGCGGTGCGATGAGGCTGCTCGCACCCGGCGGCGCCCTGTTCCTCGGTGACATCCGCGACCTGCGGCTCCTGCCGGCCCTGCGGGCGGCCACCGGAAGCACCGCGCCGGAGCGGGAGCTGCTGGTCGACCCGGACTTCTTCCCCGCCCTGGCCGGGGTCGTGCCCGAAGTCGGCGCCGTGGACCTCCGCCTCAAGCGCGGCCGGTACCACAACGAGCTGTCCCGGTACCGCTACGACGTCGTGCTCCGCCGTGCCCCGCTCACCTCCCCGGCCCGGTCGTTCGCCGACGTGCCCGTGCTGCGCTGGCGGGAGGTGACCGGAGGCGCCGAGGAATGCGCCACGCTGCTGGCGGAGCGCCGGCCGCGGCCACTGCGCATCACCGGGATACCCAACGCCCGGCTGGCGGACGAGGACGCGGTGGACCCGGAGACGCTGTGCGAGCTGGGCGAGCGGCTCGGGTACTGGGTGGCCGTCACCTGGTCGGGCGAGGGCGGCGAGGGCCGCTTCGACGCGGTGTTCGCCGACGCGGACACCGCGACACGGTCCGCCGTCACCGGGGTCTACCTCCCGGTGGCCGCGACGGCGGGGGACCGGTCGTCGCTGCGGGCCTTCACCAACGACCCGGCATCGGCGCCACCGGTGATCCTGGGTGCCTCGGTGCGCGCCCGGCTGCGGGAGAAGCTGCCGGAATACCTCGTGCCCTCGGCCGTCGTCACCATCGACGCACTGCCGCTGACGCCCAACGGGAAGGTCGACCGCAGGGCGCTGCCCGCACCGGAGGCGGCCGGTACCCCGGCGGGCCGCCCGCCGGCGACCGCGCGGGAGCGGCTGCTGTGCGAGATCTTCGCCGATGTGCTCGGACTCCCGTCCGTCGGCGTCGACGACGACTTCTTCGACCTCGGCGGCGACAGCATCGTCTCCATCCAGGTCGTCGGCCGGGCCCGCGCCGCCGGGGTGGCGATCGCCCCGCAGGACGTGTTCCGGCACAAGACCGTGGCGGCGCTGGCCACCGCCGCCGGGACGCCCGGCGCCGCGCCCGCCCCGGACGGGGAGCCGCGGGCGGGCATCGGCGCGGTGCCGCTGACCCCGGCCCTGCACGCGCTGCGGGAACGCAGCGCCGACCCCGGCACCGGGTACGAGGCGATGGCCGTGGAGGTCCCGGCCGGGCTGGACGCGGAACGGCTGGAGGCGGCCCTGCAAGCGGTCCTGGACCACCACGACGCGCTGCGGGCGCGCCTGACCCGTACCCCCGGCGAAGCCGCCGGGGAGGGCCAGGACGAGTGGCTGCTGGAGGTGACGCCGCCCGGGACGGTCCGGGCCGCGGACTGCTTCCGCCGGGCGGGCACCGAACCGGACGGGCCCGGACCTGAGGCGGCGGAGCGGGACGCGGCGGCCCGTCTCGTACCGGAGGCCGGGACGATGCTCCAGGCGGTCTGGTGGGACGCCGGTCCCGGCCGGGCCGGGCGGCTGACGCTCGTGCTGCACCACCTCGTGGCGGACGCGGAGTCCTGGCGGATCCTGCTGGCCGACGTGGCCGCGGCCTGTGCGGCGGCCGCCACCGGCCGCCGCCCCGAACTCGCCCCGGTCGGCACGTCGTTCCGGCGGTGGGCCCAGCACCTGCGCACCCGGGCCCAGGACGTCCGGCAGGAGGCGGAGCTGCCCCGCTGGACCGCGCTCCTCGCCGGGCCCGACGCGCCGGGTGAGGAGCCCGGCATACGGCCACAGGCCGGCCGGGAGCCGGGGGCCGGGGCCGGGACGCTGACCGTCACCCTGTCCGCCGAGCGCACCGAGGCGCTCCTCACCAGCGTGCCGGCGGTCTTCCACGCCGATACCGAGGACGTGCTGCTGACCGCGTTCGCGCTGGCGGTGGCCGACTGGCGGCGCCGCCGGGACACTCCGGCCGCCCCGGACCCGCTGGAAGCCGGGGGAGACACCGTGGTGGCCGACGTCCGGCGGCCCGGCCGGGAACACATCGCCGAGGGCATCGACCTGTCCCGCACCGTGGGCCGCTTCACCGCGACCCATCCCGTCCGCCTGGACCTGACCGGCCTGGACCGGCGCGAGGTGTGGGACGGCGGGCACGCCGCCGGGACGGCGCTCAAGCGGGTCAAGGAGGGCTTGAGGTCCCTGCCGGAGGGCGGTCTGGGTTTCGGTCTGCTGCGCCACCTCAACCCCGCCACCGCCCCGGCGCTTGCCGAGCGGCCCTCGCCCCAGGTGGCGTTCCACTACCTCGGGCGGCTTCCGCGCGTTCCGTCCGGCACGTGGCCGGAGGGGCCCGGCCTGCCGCCGGAGTACCGGGCCGAGGTGAGGGTGGCCGTCGTGGACGGTCCGGACGGCCCCCGGCTGACCGCGGCCTGGGGCTGGCCCCGCGCGGCGCTGACCGAGGCAGTCGTACGCGACCTGGCCGACACCTGGAGCCGCGCCCTGGAAGCCCTGGCCACCCACGCCGCCCGGCCCGACGCGGGCGGCCGCACCCCGTCCGACGTACCGCTGGTGCGGATGAGCCAGAACAAGTTGGAGCAGCTCGAAGCCGCATGGAGGAGAAGAACACGATGACGCGGGCGGAAGCGGAAACGGAACTGGAAGACATCCTGCCGCTGGCACCGCTGCAGGAGGGGCTGCTGTTCCACGCGCTCTACGACGAGTCGGCGCTGGACCTCTACACCGTGCAGAGCGCCTTCGACCTGGACGGCGCCCTCGACGCCGGGGCGCTGCGTGCCGCCGCGTCGGCTCTCCTCCGCCGCCATGCGAGCCTGCGGGCCGGCTTCTGGCACGAGGACCTGGACGAGCCGGTGCAGATCATCCCGAGCGCGGTGGAACTGCCCTGGCAGGAGCACGATCTCGGCGCGGTGGACCCCGGCGCGCGGGAGGCGGAGGCGGAGCGGCTCGCCGCGCACGACCGCCTGCGTCGCTTCGACCCGGCCCGCCCGCCCCTGCTGCGGTTCACCCTCATCCGGTTCGGCCCGGACCGCCACCGGTTCCTCCTCACCGCCCATCACCTGGTGATCGACGGGTGGTCCGCGCAGTTGCTGCTGGACGAGCTGTTCCAGCTGTACACGCGCGGCGGCCGGGAGGACGGGATGCCCCCGGCGGCCCGGTACCGTGACTACCTGGCCTGGCTGGCCGGCCAGGACCGGGCGGCCGCCGAGGACGTGTGGCGCGACGTGCTGAAGGGCGTCGAGGGGCCCACCAGGGTCGCGCCGGCGGACCCGTCCCGGGCGCCCGGGCTGCCCGGTCAGGTCCTGCGCGACCTGCCCGGTGACCTCGCCACGGCACTCGAAGGACTGGCCCGCCGTCATGGCCTGACCCTGAACACGGTGTTCCTGGGCGCCTGGGCGGTCGTGCTCGGCCAGCTGACCGGCCGGACGGACGTGGTGTTCGGCACCACGGTCTCCGGCCGCCCGCCCCAGGTGCCCGGCGCCGAGAAGATGATCGGCCTGTTCGCCAACACCCTGCCCGTCCGGGTCCGGCTCACCCCCGCGGAGCCCCTGTCCGCCATGCTGGCCCGTCTGCAGCGGGACCAGACGAGGCTGATGGCCTGTCAGCACGTCGGGCTGTCCGGCATCCAGCGCACCCTGGGTTCGGGCGAGCTGTTCGACACGGCCACCGTGTTCGAGAACCTTCCGGCCCAGAGTGACGGACTCGCCGCCGCGGCGCTCGGCGGCGGGCTGCGGGTGACGGCGGGACCGAGCCACGGCGTCACCCACTACCCGCTCAACTTCATGGTGATGCCGGGCGGACCGCTGCGGCTGCGCCTGGACCACCAGACCGACCTGTTCGACCGGGACACCGCGGAGGCCGTCCTGGGCAGGGTGGTCCGGGTCCTGCGGACCGCCGCCTCGGACCCGGACCTGCGGATCGGCGCCCTGGACCTGCTGGCCCCGGCGGAGCGGAACCGGGTCCTGGTGGAGTGGAACGGCACCGTCGGCGATGCCCCGGCCGCGCTGGTGCCGGAGTGCTTCGAGGCGCAGGCCGCGCTGACCCCGGACGCGGTGGCCGTGGTGTCCGGCGGGACGCGGTGGACATTCGCGGAACTGGACGCCCGGGCGGACCGGCTCGCGCGGCGGCTGACCGGCCGCGGTGTGGGACCCGATGTCATGGTCGGGCTGTGCGTACGCCGGTCGGCCGCGATGATCGCCGCCGTTCTCGCCGTATGGAAGGCCGGCGGGGTGTGCGTGCCGCTGGACCCCGGCTACCCGGCGGAGCGGCTCGCGTTCATGCTCGACGACGCGGCCGTGCCCGTGGTGGTGACCGAACGCGCGGTTGCCGCACGGCTGGAGGGCGGCGCGGCGGACGTCGTAACTCTCGACGACGCCCTCGACGCCGGCCCGCCGCCGGCCCGGACCCCACGGCCGGCGGTGCGCGGGGACCACGCGGCGTACGTCGTGTACACCTCCGGCTCGACGGGCGTGCCCAAGGGCGTGGTGGTGACCCACGCGGGCCTGGCGAACCTGTGCGCCAGCCACCGCGAGCTGGTCTTCGCCCCGGCGGCGGCGAAGGCGGCCGCCACCGACGGGCGGCGACTGCGGGTGGCGCACACCGCCTCGCTCTCCTTCGACGCGAGCATGGGGCAGCTCCTCGGCCTCGTGGCCGGCCACGAACTGCACGTCGTGGACGACGAGACCCGTCGCGACCCCGCCGCGCTGCTGACCTGGGTACGTGACCGGCGCATCGACTACCTGGGCATCACGCCGTCCATGCTGCGCGAACTGACCGGAATGGGCATGCTGGAGGGCGCCGGGCACCGGCCGGGGGTGATCCTCCTCGGCGCGGAGGCCACGGGCGCCGCGCTGTGGGAGACACTGCGGGAGCACCCGGACACCGAGGTGCACAACTACTACGCGCCCAGCGAATGCACGGTGGACGCCGTCGGCGCCCGGGTCCGCGACAGCTCCCGGCCGGTGATCGGCCGGCCGATCCGCGACATGCGGGTCTACGTGCTCGACGCACGGCTGCGCCCGGTGCCGCCCGGTGTGGTCGGGGAGATCTACCTCTCCGGCGCGCAACTCGCCCGCGGCTACCTCAACAGGCCGGGCCTGACCGCCGAGCGGTTCACCGCCGATCCGTTCGGCGCGCCGGGGGAGCGGATGTACCGCACCGGTGACCTGGCCCGCTGGACCGCCGCCGGGCTGCTGGAGTTCGCCGGGCGGGCGGACGACCAGGTGAAGGTGCGCGGGTTCCGGATCGAGCTGGGCGAGGTGGAGGCGGTGCTGGCCCGGCACGCCACGGTCGGGCAAGCGGTGGCGGTGGTGCGCGAGGACCGGCCCGGCGACCAGCGTCTGACGGCGTACGTGGTGCCCGCGCCCGGCGCCCGGCCGCCGCATCCCGACGAGCTGCGGGAACACGCCGCCGCCGCGCTGCCCGAGTTCATGGTGCCCGCCGCGATCGTCGTGCTCGACACGCTGCCCCTCACTCCGAGCGGCAAGCTGGCGCGCCGGGACCTCCCGGCCCCGGCCCCGGCCGCCGGCCGGCGCGGTGCCGGCGGCCGGGAGCCCCGCGGCCACGCGGAGGAGGTCCTGTGCGGGCTGTTCGCCGAGGTGCTCGGCGTTCCCGGGGTCGGGACCGACGACGGATTCTTCGCCCTCGGCGGGCACTCGCTGCTCGCCACCCGGCTGGTGTCGCGCATCCGCTCGGCGCTCGGCGCCGAACTCGCCGTACGCGACGTGTTCGAGGCCCCGACCGTGGCCGGGCTCGCGGCCCGGCTCGGCACGGCGCCCCAGGACGGGCGGCGGCCATCGCCGCGTGCCGTGGAACGCCCCGCCGAACTGCCCCTGTCCTTCGCGCAGGCGCGCCTGTGGTTCCTGCACCGGCTGGACCCCACGTCGGCCGGCTACAACATGCCGTACGCGCTGCGCCTGACCGGAGACCTCGACATCGCCGCGCTGCACACCGCCCTGAACGACGTGGTGGCCCGGCACGAGGTGCTGCGCACCGTCTACCCGGACACCGGGGGCGTACCGCGCCAGCACATCCTGGACCCCGCCGACGCGACGGTCGACCTGCCCGTCCGGCGAGTCGAGGAGGCCGCTCTCGCCGAGGCCCTCGCGGACACCGCGGCGCACCGGTTCGACCTGACGGCCGAACCGCCCCTGCACACGGCCCTGTTCGCGCTCGGCCCGGACGAGCACGTCCTGCTGCTCGTGCTCCACCACATCGCCGGGGACGGCTGGTCCAACCGTCCGCTCGCCCGCGACCTGTCCGCCGCCTACACCGCCCGGTGCGCGGGCCGGGCCCCGTCCTTCGCGCCGCTGCCCGCGCAATACGCCGACTACACCCTGTGGCAGCGCCGGTTCCTCGGCGACGCGGACGACCCGGACAGCGTGCTGTCCCGCCAGGTCGCCCACTGGCGCCGCACGCTGGACGGGCTGCCCGCCGAACTGGAGCTGCGCCGGGACCGGCCCCGCCCGGAGACGGCCGGCTCCCGCGCCGGGGTGGTGCCGCTGCGCGTGGGCCCGGACCTCCACGCCCGGCTCGCCGAACTGGCGCGCGCGGGCGACGCGAGCCTGTTCATGGTCCTGTCGGCGGCGCTTGCGGCCCTGCTCACCCGTGACGGCGCGGGCACCGACATCCCCATCGGCACACCGGTCGCCGGGCGCACCGACGACGCCCTCGACGACCTCGTCGGATGCTTCGTCAACACCCTGGTGCTGCGCACCGACACCAGCGGGGACCCGAGCTTCGCCGGACTGCTGGAGCGGGTGCGGGAGACCGGACTGGCCGCCTACGCCCACCAGGACCTGCCCTTCGAGCATCTGGTCGAGGTGCTGAACCCGGCCCGCTCGGTGGCCCGGCACCCGGTGTTCCAGGTGATGCTGGCACTCCAGCACGCCGGTGATCTGTCCCTGGACCTTCCCGGTCTGCGGTGCCGGGCCGAGGAGATCGTGTCGCGGTCGGCCAAGTTCGACCTGCTGTTCAGGGTCGCCGAGCAGCGCGGACCGGACGGTCTGCCCTGCGGGCTGGCCGGTGGCGTCGAGTACAACGCCGACCTGTTCGACCAGGACACCGTCCGGGACCTGGTGACCAGGTTCCTGCGGCTGCTGGAGGCCGCGGCCGCCGACCCGGCCCAGCGGATCTGGCGGCTCGGCCTCCTCGCCCCGGCCGAACGCGAGCGGGTGCTGACGGGGTGGAACGACACCGCGCGGCCGCTGCCCCCGGTGACGCTGCGGGACCTGTTCGAGGCGCAGGCGGCCCGCTCCCCGGACGCGGTCGCCATGGTCGCCGAGGACATCACCCTGACGTACGCGCAGCTGAACGCGCGGGCCAACCGGCTCGCCCACGCGCTGATCGAGCGTGGGGCCGGCCCGGAGCGGGTGGTGGCCCTCGCCCTGCCGCGCTCCGCCGAGCTGGTGGTGGCCCTGCTCGCCGTGATCAAGACCGGCGCGGCCTATCTGCCCGTCGATGTGAACCAGCCGGCCGAGCGGACCCGCCTGATGCTCGACGACGCCCGGCCCGTCCTCGTGCTGCACGCCGACGGCCTGGTGCGCGACCCAGGGGACCGGCCGGACGGGAACCCGGGCGACACCACCACACCGCTGAGGCCGTCGCACCCCGCGTACGTGCTCTACACCTCCGGCTCCACCGGCACCCCCAAGGGCGTGGTCGTCCCGCACGCCGCCGTGGTGAACCGGCTGCTCGGCATGGCGGCCGAGTTCGAGCTGGGGCCCTCCGACATCGTCCTGTACAAGGCGCCGGGCGCCTTCGACGCCTCCGTATGGGAGTTCTTCTGGCCCCTGACCACCGGCGCCCGGATCGTGGTCGCCGATCCGGAGGGCCACCGGGACCCCGCGTACCTGGCGTCGGTGATCCAGCGGCACGCGGTGACGACCGTGCACTTCGTACCGTCGATGCTGCGGGTCTTCCTCGACGAGCCCGCCGCCGCCGGATGCACGGGCCTGCGGCAGGTCCTGACCGGCGGCGAGCCGCTCCCCGCGGACCTGCGGGACCGCACCATGAGCCTGCTGGACGTGGAACTGCACCACCTGTACGGGCCGACGGAAACGGCCATCCACACGACGTCCTGGACCTGTGGTCCCCCGCCGGCCACCCCGGACACGGCTGCCGCGGGCGTGGACCGCCGACCGGTGCCGATCGGGCGGCCCGTGCGGAACGTGCGGGCCTACGTGCTGGACGCGGGGCTCGGCCCGGTGCCGCCCGGGGCGACGGGGGAGTTGTATCTGGCCGGTGTCCAGCTCGCCCGGGGTTACCTGAACCGGCGCGGCCTCACGGCGGAGCGGTTCGTGGCCTGCCCGTTCGGGGCGCCGGGGGAGCGGATGTACCGGACCGGGGACCTCGTGCGCTGGACCGGGGACGGGGTCCTGCGGTTCATCGGCCGGGCGGATCAGCAGGTCAAGATCCGCGGTTTCCGTATCGAGCCCGGCGAGATCGAGGCGGTGCTGACCCGGCACGAGACCGTCGCCCAGGCCGCGGTCGTGGCCCGTGAGGACCGGCCCGGACAACGGCGGCTGGTTGCGTACGTACTCGCGGCCCGCGGCGCCGAACCGCGTCCGGCCGACCTGCGTGGCCACGTCGCCGCGACGCTGCCGGAGCACATGGTCCCGGCCACCGTGGTCGTGCTGGCCGCCTTCCCCCTGACGACCAGCGGCAAGCTGGACCGGCTTGCCCTGCCCGAACCGGGCCCCGGCTTCACGGCCGCCGGGCGGCCCGCCCGCACACCCGAGGAGGAGGTCCTCACCGGCCTGTTCGACGACGTTCTCGGCGTGGCCGGGACCGGGATCGACGACGACTTCTTCGAACTCGGAGGCGACTCACTGGCCGCGATCCGGCTGGTGAGCCGGATCCGGGACACCATGGGCCTGGACCTCTCGGTCCGGGACCTGTTCGCGGCTCCGACGGTCAGCCGTCTCATGGAAAGGCTGCGCCTGGGGGTCTCGGACGACGCCTTCGACGTCCTGCTCCCGCTGCGGGCCACCGGTGGCCGTCCGCCGCTGTTCTGCCTGCCCCCGGGCGGCGGCCTGAGCTGGTGCTACACCGGGCTGCTGCGGCATCTGGGCCCGGACCGGCCGGTGTACGGGCTGCAGGCCCGTGGACTCGCCCGGCCCGAGGCGTACCCGGAGACGATGGACGATCTGGTCACCGACTGCGTCGAGCGGATCCGCTCGGTACAGCCCACCGGCCCCTACCACCTCCTCGGCTGGTCGTTCGGCGGTCTCGCCGCCCACGCGATCGCGGTCCGCCTCCAGCAGGAGGGTGAAGAAGTGGCCTTGCTCGCCCTGCTCGACTCCTACCCCCGGGACGCCGGAACCCCGGTCGAGCCCGTGGACGAAACGAACGTGGCGGAAATCCTGTCGACCCTGCTCAGCTTCGCGGGCCACGACCAGGACACCGGTGAGCTCCTGAGTATCGAAGACGCCGTCGAACTCCTGCGACGAAGCGGCGGGCCCCTCGCGGACATCGGGGAGCGACGCGTCACGGCGCTGACCGAGGTCTACGCGCACCACAGAAGGCTCTCGGCGGCGTACGTCCCCGGCCGGTTCGACGGAGACCTCGTGCACTTCACGGCGACCGTCGAGCGCCCCGACGGCATGCCCGCCGCGGCCGCCTGGGAACCCAGGGTCACCGGAGAGGTCGAGCGGTACGCGGTGGACTGCACCCACCACCAGATGTGCCGGGCCGTACCACTGGCCCGTATCGGCCGCGTGCTGGCCGGAAAGCTGAACGGCACCGACACCCCGGACAAGGACACCACGACAGGAAAGAGGGAGACACACTCATGACCAATCCGTTCGAGAACCCCGACGGCAGATACCTGGTACTGGTCAACGACGAGGGCCAGCACTCGCTGTGGCCGTCCTTCGCCGAGGTCCCGGCCGGCTGGACGGTCGCCCACGGCGAGGACACCCGGGAAGCCTGCGTCGCCTACGTCGAGGAGCACTGGACCGACATGCGTCCGACGAGCCTCGTCCGGGCCATGGACGAGACCGGGGCCTGACCCGCCCGCTTAGGCGCATCAGACCGTGATCCGGACTGTGCACCGGACCGTGAGGAGGACCGGTTTGCTCACGCACCCCCAGGAGACCGCCCTCGGTGGTGTGGAAGAGGTGACGCTGGAGCTGACTCCGGACGAGGCGGAGCGGTTCCGCGAGCTCGTCACCGAGATGGCCCACTCGCTGCCACACCCCGGCCCGGCATCGCTCGATGCCGCCGAACTGCTCGCGGAGATCGAGGTGGCGGCCCGCTGGCTGCCACCCCGCATGGCCCGCGCGCTCAGCCACTTCCGGCGGACCGGCAACCCGCACGGGACCCTGATCGTGCGGAACGTGCCCCTCGACGGCACACTGCCCCCGACACCGACCGACGGTGTCGCCCCTGACTGGTCACTGCTGCCTCTGGCGACCCTCGCCCAGCTCGCGGCGGTCTCCTGGCTGGGCGACGTCATCGCCTACGCCGACGAGAAGGGCGGCCGCCTCGTCCAGGACATCATCCCGGTCCGGGGCGCCGAGTCGCGGCAGGAGAACAGCGGCAGTGTGATGCTCGAAATGCACACCGAGGACGGCTTCCACCCGTTCAAGCCGGACTTCCTGACCCTGCTGTGCCTGCGCGCCGACCGCGAGCGCCGCGCGCGCACCACCTCCGGTGCCATCAGCCGGGCGCTGCCCCGGCTGTCCGCCGAATGTGTATCCGTGCTGCGCGAGCCCTTGTTCAAGATCCGGCACAGCAGTTCGTTCGGCCACACCGGCGACGCCGGCGCCGTCTCACCTCCGCTGCCCGTCCTGTCCGGACCGGACACCGCCCCCGAACTCGTCGCCGACTTCCACGCGATGGAGCCGCTGGACGAGGCCGCGGCGCGGGCGTTCGGCGAACTCCACGACGCCATGTGCGCCGTGCTGGTGGGCACGGTGCTCGAAGCCGGCGACCTGATCGTCATCGACAACCGTGCCGCCGTGCACGGCCGCACCGGCTTCACGCCCCGCTACGACGGCCACGACCGGTGGCTGCGGCGCTGTTTCGCCGTGGCCGACCTGCGCAGATCCCGTGGCGTCCGGGCGGCCGGATCACAGGTGTGCGTGCCCCTGCGACCGACGGGCCCGCCATGGCCGGGACATTGGAGGAATGCGTGATCGGGACGGGCATGCTACGTGATGTATGGCTGGCCGGACTGGTACGACCGGGTGCCGACACCGGAAATGTTGCGGCACATGGCTGCCCACAACCAGGACGGCTACCGCGTGCTGACACCGCCGGACCTTGTGCCCAACCGGCAGCGTTGGGATCCCCGCTCTGAGGGGGGTGCCTCCATGTATTCGGAGGTGCGACGCTGACCGGTGGGTGTAGGAGGATCTCGGCACGGACGCCTTCGCCAGCCATCCGACGGTGCGGTCGCCGCGGTTGCGGCCCGGGGGACCGGGTACGGATCGTCTCTCCCGCCAGCCCACCCAGCCGCGACGGGGTCGCCCGTGGCGTCAAGCTGCTGACCTCATGGGGACTCCGGGTCGAGCTGGGTGAGCACGTCTTCGACCAGTGGGGGTATATGGCCGGCCGGGATGAGGACCGAGTCTTCGACCTGAACTCGGCGTTCGGTGATCCGGGAGTCCGCGCCGTGATCGCCACCCGGGGCGGCAAAGGCGCCTACCGCATCGTCGACGACTTGGACACTGACACCCTGCGGCGCGACCCGAAGCCCTTGGTCGGCTTCAGCGACATCACCCACCTCCACCTTGCCTTGTGGGCGCGATGCGGCCTGGCCTCGTTGCATGGCCCGGTTCGCCAACTGGAGCGACGAACGGTCCGGGCCGGCGTCGGCCGACGCCCTTCGCCGCGCACTCATGACCACCGACTCCGTAACCCTCCACCGGGACACCAGCCAAGCAACCGCGGCGGCAACCGTCGAGGGCACCGCGACCGGAGTCCTGGTCGGCGGCAACCTTGACGCGGTCCGCACCGAGGCGGGAGCCGGACTGCCGAGCCTGAAGGGGGCGATCCTCTTCCTCGAACACCAGAGAGGCACAGGGCTGGGCGAGGTCGACCGCGCACTGACCCAGCTGACCCGCACCGGGGCCCTGAAGGGGCTGCACGGTGTCGCACTCGGTCAGTTCCTCGGCTTCGACCAGGATGCCGATAATCCGACGCTGGGAGGGTGGGGCATCGCCGATGTCCTGCGCGACCGGCTGAGCCGTCGGCGCGGCGGCGCCGAAGGAGGGCACTCCCCAGCGCGCCGTACTGGGTTCGATCGCCTTCGTCGCGGCCAACGATGCCGCGGCGTTCGAGTTGCAGGACGTCCAGCGGGTCTACGCAGATTTCGTCGCGCAGGCGACGCAATGCGCGGCGACGGCCGCGGCGGACCGGGCGTGGTGCCAGCAGAACATGAACCACGGAACCGCCTTGGAGCTGGCCGCCGAGTGGGAACGCCAGGCCACCACTCTCGCGGGACTCAGGGCGCAGGGCACGGTCGTGATCACCCGGGGCACCAACCCGGCCCAGGCCCGGCAGATCTTCACCCATGGCACCTTCGGCGGCCTCGCCCTGGACCCCACCATCGTGACGCCGCCCGGTGACGCAGACGCCGATGCGCAGACCGGTCGCGGTGTGAAGGACACCGCGGCGGGCCGGATCGAGGAGTGGTCGCTCGGTGAGCAGAGGGGCTTCGCCCTCGACGGCTTCATGCTGATCGCCGAGGCGGACGTCAGCCGCGTCACGCTGCCCCACAGCGACTCCGCCACCATGGTCGGCGAGGCGGGTGTGTGCGGATTCGCCGCCGCCGGACTGTCGCGCGTCGCCATCCTGGCGGAGGGCCGCCCCTCCAACGAGCCCCCGGAGAAGCGGGAGCTGGAGCGGATCAACTCGACGATCGGCCGGAACATCGCCGCCGTGGTGACCCTGCTGAAGGCGGCGGCGCTCGACCACCGCCACGTCGCCGTCTAGGGAGCGGCGGGGCTAAGGCGCGATCTGCCGGCAGTCGGCCGGGGGCGGCGCCGTGGTACCCCGTACTTCGAGTGCGGGCGGTGAGAGGACGGTCCGTCCGGGGCGCGCCGGATCCGCGATCCGGTCGAGGAGGTGCTGCGCGGCGCGGCGGCCGACGTCGTGGCTGGCGTTGTCCACGGTGGTCAGCCACAGGTGCCGCAGACGTGAGAGATAGGTGTTGTCGTACCCGACGAGGGAGAGGTCCCGCGGGACCTGGAGACCCGACTCCTCGGCCGCCGACAGGGCGCCCACGCAGGCGATGTCGTTGAAGGCGAACACCGCGGTCGGCCGCGGCGCGGAGCTGAGCAGCCGGACCATGGCCCGGTAGCCGCCCTCTTCGGTCAGGTCGCCCTGCTCGACGCGCGCCGTGTCCGCCAGGCCGCGTTCGCGCACGACCGCCTCGAAGCTGCGTCGGCGCAGCTCGCCGACGACGCCCTGACCGGCGATGTGGGCGATCCGGCGGTGGCCGAGCCCGATCAGGTGCTCGGTGGCCAGCCGCGCGCCGTGCTCGTCGTCGTTGGCGACGACGTCGACGCGGGGCAGCACCGGCTCACGGGCGCCCGCCACCACGGTGGGGATGTGGGTGGCCGCGGCGCGCAGCGCGTCCGACGGGGGCAGGGTGCCCACGGCGATCAGCCCGTCGACCCGTAGCTCGGTGAAGGTGCGGGTGAGGTCATCGCCGAGGCGTCGGTTGAGGTGGCCGTCGGCGAGCAGCATGCGCAGACCGCTGTCGTGGAGCCGGGAGTTGAGGCCGTCCAGCAGCTCCACGAACCAGGGGTTGCGCATGTCGTTCAGCAGCACGCCGACCGAGCGGGTGCGCTGCTCGCTCAGGCTGCGGGCGGCGGCGTTCGGCCGGTAGCCGAGCTCTTCGACGGCGGCCAGTACGGCCTGCCGCTTCTCGGGACTCACCTGCTCGGAGCCGCGCAGCACCAGGGAGACCAGGGATTTCGACACGCCGGCCCGCTCGGCCACGTCGCGGATCGTCGGGGGTCTCATAGCTGGACCGTTCCATAGGGAGGATCGGAAAGTCAAAGCATTGACACGAGGGAGGACGGGATTCAGGGTGGGGCGGAGCAAGGATGGAACGGTCCAAGGAAGGGCAGTCATGGCAAGCACGCTCGGTGTCGCCGTTGTGGGATTCGGCTGGATGGGCCGGGTGCACACCCAGGCCTACGCCCGTGTCCCGCACCACTTCCCGCACCTGGACGCACGCCCGGAGCTGATCTCGGTGGCGGAGGCGGTGCCCGGCCGGGCCGAGGAGGCCGCGGAGCGGTTCGGGTTCGCCTCGGCCACCCCCGACTGGCGCGAGGTCGCGAGGGACCCGAGGGTGGCGGCCGTCAGCATCACCGCGCCGAACTTCCTGCACCGCGAGATCGGCGTCGCGATGGCCGAGGCGGGCAAGCACATCTGGATCGAGAAGCCGGTCGGCCTCACCGCCGAGGACGCCCGCGCGGTCGCCGACGCCGTCGCCAAGGCCGGTGTGCGGGGAGCGGTCGGCTTCAACTACCGCAACGCACCCGCCGTCGAGATGGCTCGCGAACTCATCGCCTCCGGTGAGCTGGGCACGGTCACCCATGCCCGCGTCCGGCTCTTCAGCGACTACGCGGCCCATCCGGACGGCGCTCTGACCTGGCGCTACGAGCGGGATCGCGGCGGCAGCGGAGTGCTGGGCGACCTGGCCTCACACGGCGCCGACCTGGCCCGCTTCCTGCTGGGCGACATCGCCTCCCTGACCGCCGACACCGCGGTCTTCATCCCCGAGCGGGCCCGCCCGACCGGTGCCACCGCGGGACACACCCTGGCCACCGGCGGCGAACCCGGCCCGGTCGAGAACGAGGACTACGTCAACTGTCTGCTGCGCTTCGCCTCCGGCGCGCGCGGTGTGCTGGAGGCCTGCCGGGTCTCGGTCGGCGAGCAGAACAACTACGGCTTCGAGGTGCACGGCACCAAGGGCGCGGTGTTCTGGGACTTCCGCCGGATGAACGAGCTGGGCGTCAGCCGCGGCACGGCCTTCCAGGACCAGCCGGTCAGCACGGTGTACGTCGGCCCGGGCGCCGGGGAGTACGCCGCCTTCCAGCCGGGCGCGGCGACCGGCATGGGCTACGACGACCTCAAGGTGATCGAGGCGTACCGCTTCCTGCGCTCGATCGCCGAGGGCACCCCGTACGGCGCCACCCTGGACGACGCCGTGCACAGCGCGACCGTACTGGACGCCATGACGCGGTCCGTCGACAGCCGGGCGTGGGTGGACCTGGCATGAGCGACGTGCGCATCGGAGTGATCGGCGCGGGCAACATGGGTGCCGACCACGTGGCCACGCTCCACCGCCAGGTCTGCGGCGCCGAGGTCACGCTGGTCGCGGACGTCGACGAGGAGCGTGCGGCCTCCGTCGCCGGAACCGTGCCCGGCGCCCGGGCCACGGCCGACGCCTACGCGGTGATCGGTGACCCGGAGGTCGACGCAGTCGTCATCGCCTCCCACGACACCACTCACGCCGACCTGTCCGTCGCCGCGGTACGGGCCGGGAAGCCGGTGCTGTGCGAGAAGCCGCTCGCCCCCACGCTCGAGGAGTGCGCGCGGGTCGTCCGGGAGGAGCGGCGGGCCGGAGGCGGCCTGATCTCGCTCGGCTTCATGCGCCGCTTCGACCCCGCCCACATGGAGCTCAAGTCCGCCGTTTCCGCCGGGGACTGCGGCAGCCCGCTGCTGGTGCGCTGCGTCAGCCGGGGCGTGTCCTCCGCCCCCGGCTGCACCGACGAGCTGAGCATCACCGGTTCGGCCATCCACGAATTCGACACCGTGCCATGGCTGCTCGGCTCGCCCGTCACGGAGGTCAGCTGGCACGCGCCACGTTCCACGACGGCGGTGTCAGGGCTCCGCGACCCTCAGCTGATCCTGCTGCGCACGGCCGACGGTGCCCTCACCACCGTCGAGGTCTTCCTCAACGCCGGTTACGGCTACGACATCCGCTGCGAGGTGGTGGGCGAGCACGGCACCGTCGCCCTCACCGATCCGGCCCGGACCGTGACGGACTCGGCCCGGACCCGGTCCACCGGCTACCCCGCCGACTGGCGCCCCCGCTTCGCCGACGCCTACCGGCTCGAACTCCAGGCATGGGTCGACGCGTTGCCGTCGGGACACGCCTCGGCGATGGCCACGGCCCAGGACGGTCTGGTGGCGTCCGCGGTGGCCGGGGCCGTCATCGCGTCCATGAAGGACGGCGGCCGGACCGTCCCCGTCCAGGTCCCGGAGGTCTGACCCGTGCCCGCCTTTCCCACCGCTCTGCCCGTCGCGCGCACCGCGGACCCGATGGACGCCCCCGCCCTGCGCTGGGGCGTCATGGGCACCGGCTGGATCGCGGAGCGATTCGTACGCTCCGTCCAGCGCCACACCCGCCAGCGGTTCACGGCCGTGGCCTCCCGCGACGCCGCCCGCGCCGGGGAGTTCGCCGGTCGCCACGGAATACCCGGGTCCTACGGCTCGTACGAGGAGCTGGCCGCAGCACCGGACGTCGACGTCGTGTACGTGGCCACCGGACACACCGCCCATCTCGCCTGCGCCCGGATCGCCCTGGAGGGCGGCAAGCACACCCTCGTGGAGAAGCCGATCGGTCTGGACGCCGGTCAGGCGGCCGAGATTGCCGCACTCGCCGCCGCACAGGGCCTGTTCTGCGCCGAGGCCCTGTGGACGTTCTTCCTGCCGAAGTTCGACATCATCCGCCAGGTCCTCGACTCGGGTGTCCTCGGCGAGATTCACACGGTCCTGGCGGACCTCGGCGAGCACTTCACCTCCGAACACCGCATCCTGCGCCCCGAACTGGCCGGTGGCCCGTTGCTGGACCTCGGCACCTACCCCGTATCGCTGGCCACCTGGGTCCTGGGCGCACCGGCGGAGACGCTGGCCTCGGGCCGGCCCCATCCCGCAGGGGTGAACGGCCAGACGGCGGCGATCCTCCGCGGCTCCCAGGGCGGCCAGGCCGTCCTGCACACCACGTTGTTCAGCGATACCCCCACCACCGCGACCATCGCGGGCACCCGGGCCACCCTCGGCCTGCCGGGCCCCTTCTACCAGCCCGGCGACCTCGTCCTCACACCCTCCGGCGGCGGCACGCCGCTGACCTGCACGGAGCCACGAAGCGCCCACGACGCGCTGCACTTCGAGGCCGCCGAGGTGGCCCGGTGCGTCGCCGAGGGCCTGCGGGAGACCCCGCTGCGGCCCCTGGCGGACTCGGTCGTCACCCTCCGGGCGATGGACGAGATCCGCGGGCTGTGCGGCATCACCTTTGACCAGTAACTCTGCGCCCTGTTTGGCTCGTTCATTTCGGTGACGTCCGGCCCGTCGGCGGATACGGTCTGGCAGGACCGCTTTTTCAGCACCACAGGACGGGTCCTGGCGCCATGACAGCCATCACCACGATCGAACTCGACGACGGCTCACTCCTGCGGGTGGAGACGACCACGCCCGCCCCCTCCCGCCCGTCATCCGGCGACCCGTACGAACCCATCGGCAGGCAACGGATGGCAGACGCCGTCGGGGACGCCGCCGACACCCTGCGCAACGCGGTGGACCGGGTGCGCCCGGCCGTCCAGGATGTCGTCGACTCGCTGCGCACGATGTCGTCCCGCCCGGACCGGATCACGCTGGAGTTCGGCATGAAGGTGACCGCCGAGGCCGGCGTGGTCCTCGCCAAGACCGCCGGTGAGGCGCACTTCACCGTGGGAGTTGAATGGGGGCCCGGCGAGCGTGACCGAAGCGAGGCGCCCTAGTTCTCTGCCGCGCGGGGCCCGGTACGAGCGGGGCGCCGCCCGGGTGTTCGGCTCCGACGGGGTGGTCGCCGGTGCGGGCTTCCTCGTGGCCGACCGGCTGGTGTGCACCTGCGCCCATGTGGTGCAGGAGTCAGGAGGGGGCCGTCCCGAGGGACCGGTTTCCGTGGACTTTCCGCTGCTCACCGGCGCCGACGCGGGAGCCCCGGTCCCCGCCGAGGTGGAATCCTGGAGGCCGGAGGACGACATCGCGGTCCTGCGCCTGGCCGACGCGGTGGACGGTACGGAGCCGTTGCCGTTCGTGGACGGCACAGGCGATGAGTGGGGCGGGGAGATCCGCGCCTTCGGCTTCCCCGAGGACGCGCCACGCGGGGTGAACGCCACCGGCGTGCTGCGCGGTCGGCAGCGTGCCGACCGGCTCCAGCTCGACTTGGCGGCGCACGGCGTGCCCATCGGGCGGGGGTTCAGCGGGGCCGCCGTCTGGGACGTCGCACGCGGCGCCGTGGTCGGGATGCTGGTCACCCGCGGGCGGTACGGGATCAGCGGCACCGCGTATCTGATCCCGGTGGACCGTCTTCTCGGGTCGGACGTGTCCCTGCCCTGTCCGTTCCGCGGTCTGGACCGGTTCGAGGAGGACGACGCCCGGTACTTCCACGGCCGCGAGAACGAGGTGCGCGAGCTGGTGGCGGCGCTGGACTCCCAGCCCCTCACCGTCCTGGTCGGCCCCTCGGGCAGCGGTAAGTCGTCCCTGCTCAGAGCCGGATTATTGGCGGACCTGCGGCGCCGTCGCACGCCGTCGGCCCTGCGGGTGCCCCGGCCCGCCGACGCGTCCGATACCACGCCCGAGCACGCCGACGCCTGGGTCGCCGAGGCCGTCGCCGCTGTCTGGCACGGTGCGGTGCCCGACACGACCGCCCGCCCGGAGCGCCTCGACGCGGTGCGCGAGGCGTGTGCCGGGTCCGAGGCGGAGCGGATCGCCCTGCGCGGTCGACTGTGCGACGAACTCGGGCCGAGGGGCGCCGTGCTCCTTCTCGACCAGTTCGAGGAGTACGCCGCCGACGCGCCGCACGGAGCGCTGCGGGCCTTCCACCTGCTGTCGGCGCTGGCGCAGGCCCCCGACCCGGCACAGGGCGGCGGACTGCGCGTTGTGCTGACCGCGCGGCCCGCCACCCTGGAGGCGCTCACCGCGGCCGACACCTCGGCATCACTGGGCCGAGCGGTGACGTTCCTCGCCCCGATGACCGAGGAGGCGCTCACCCGCGCCGTCGAGGAACCGGTGAGGATCGTGCCCGGGCTCCGCCTCGAGGACGGCCTGATCCGGCGTTTGGTGAACGACGCCGTCGGCGAGCCGGGCTGCCTGCCGCTGCTCCAGTTCACGCTCACCCAGCTGTGGCGCCGCCGCGAGGCCAATACCCTGACGCACGCCGCATACGAGGAGATCGGCGGCGTCGGGGGTGCCCTGGCCGCGTACGCCGACACCACCCTCGACCAGTGCCTCGCGCGGAGCGGCACGGCCGAGGACGCCGCCCGTCGCCTCTTCCAGCAGCTCGCCCGGCCCGACGGCCGGGGAGGGTTCACCCGCCGGGCCCTGCCTACCAGCCAACTGCCCTCCGAGCAAGCGGAGTTGGCGCGCACGCTGGCCGGGCGCCGCCTCCTCGTATGGGACGTCGCACAGCGCGCCGCCGACGAGGGCTCCGGCGGCACCGTGCACGTGGTCCACGAGGCACTGCTCCGGGAATGGCCGCGCGTGGCGGGCTGGCTGCGCGACGGCGCCGAGTTCCGCGAGTGGCAGGACCGCGCCGCGGGGGACGCCGCCGAATGGGAGGAGCGCGGTCGGCCCGCGGGACTGTTGCCGCACGGGGTGCGCCTGGCCCAGGGCCTGGAGTGGCTGAGCGCCCGCCCCGAAGACCTGACCGACCTCGAACGGGCCTACCTGGAGGCGGGGCGACGGCGGCAGCGGCGGGGGCTGCGACGCCTCTGGGGCCTCACCGGACTCGTCACCGCACTGGCACTGGTGGCAACGGCACTCGCGGTGGGCACCTACCGGGCCCGCCAACGAGACCTGCGCGAGCTGCGCACGGCCGCTGCCGCGGAGCTGAGCGAACTGTCCGGCGACACGGCGGAGCGCTCACCGGACAGCGCGTTCCGCTACGCCGCGGGCGCCTGGCAGGCGAGGCACACGCCGGAGGCGCAGCAGGCCCTGTTCGCTCAGTACGTCCGTGCGCACGACGTGGTGTCCTCACACAGCGGGCTGTGGCGGGGCTCGGCGCAGACGATGAAGGTGACACCCGACGGCCGGACTCTCGTGGTGATCTCCCAGCCGGATGGCAAGGCCGCCTTGGATGTCACGGCCGTCACCGGTGCCCGCGAGGGCAGACCACGCGCGATACGGCTGCGCGGCGTACCCACCGATCTCGGATTGGGCGGCCTTCAGGACGCGGTCAGCGACGACGGCCGGCGCTACTCGATGGCGACGGCGGACGGGAGTGTCCTGCTCTGGAACCTGACCGATACCGTCCCCCGGCCGCACACCGTGTCCGGCCCGTTGGCCGACCGTGGGGACGTCTACGAATCATCGGTGGACTTCTCCGAGGACGGCAAGCGCCTGCTGCACTTCTTCCGCTTCAAGGAGCCGCGCCCCGAGGACGCCGGACGACGGGCGCTGGTGCGTCTGTGGGACGCGGCAACCGGCCGGAAACTGCCCATGTCCCAACGGTCCGTGGACCGGCGGGAGCCTCAGAATCCCAGCTCCGCCTGGCTGCTCGGGAACGGGGACCGGATCGCCGTGACCGCTGACCGGCAGGTGAGCGGCGGGCGGCAGCCACGCTTCGAGCGCTCTCTCGACATCCATGTCACCGATTCCGGCGAGCGCGTCCGCCGGGTCTACCGGCAGAAGGACATCCTGGGAGAGCAGCAGGCCGACCGGGGGCGCGGTGTCTGGGTGACGCCGGAGGACGGCGCCGCCCGCTGGTACTCCATGGTGCCCGGAGCGAACCAGCCGAGCGGCACGCTCCCGGGGAGCATCAGGCGCGTGGACGGGACGGGAACCCACCTCGTCGACGAGAACGGCACGACGTCGGCCCAGCGGGGCGATTTCCGACGCGTCACGATCCTCGACGCACGCGGCGGCCACCGCTATTGGACCGCCACGGTGCCGGGCAAGGCGCATTCCATGGGTGTCGCGGTCGCCGGAAGCGGCCCTGGCCCGCGCACCCTGCTCACCGCCGAGGGCAATTCCCTGCTTCGGGTGCGGGCCGTACCGGCGCCCCCACCGCTTGAGGCCCGTGACGACGACACATCGGCGACCGATGCCGCCCTCGCCGGAGAACCCGACGGCCCGCGCACCGCACGCCTGTACCGGGGGCGGCTCGAGGTGCTGGGCCCCGGCGTCCAGCGGCGCGACACGCTCCTTCCCGAGCGCGTCCGCAAGCAGAAGGACCTCGACCTCCGCCTGCGCTGGGTCGCTCGGAAGGGCGCGGACGCGCTGCTGGTCTGGTCCGAGAAGTCCACCACCGCGCTCCTGTACGACGTCGACACCTTGCGCCCGCGGGTGAGGGTCGCGTGGGACTGCGGCCGGGCGGGCAGCCCGGCCTGGAACGCGCCGCAGGACATCGTGCAGACGGCGGGTGGTGAACTGGTGGTCCTCTGCCGGGGCGGCAGCCTGGTCCGGCTCGACCCGCGCACCGGAGTCCAGAGCGGCGGTCCCGTCCACCTGGAGCGGACCCCGCCGGAATCGGGCACCTTTCCCGAAACGGGTCAGCTCACCCCGAGGCCGGGCCGCCGCGACCAAGTGGCGGTGGTCATCGACCCATGGCGGGAGCGCGGCCGGGCCGAGGTGTGGGACGCGCGGCGCGGCACCCGCGTCGCACGGCTCGAAGGCGCTCCGCTCCGCTACAACGGAGCGGCCTGGCTGGCCTTCACCCCCGACGGCGACCGGCTTGCCACGCTCGAAGACGACCGCAGGGTGGCGTGGTGGCGGGTGGACGACGAGCACAGGGACTCCCGGACCCGTCGCCTGGAGGAAGCCGAGGGGCTTCTGGGCGTGGCGGGTGACGGAACCCTCGTCGTCAATTTCCTGGGGCACATCGGTCTGGTCTCTCCCGGCGGTGACCTGCTCGGTCGTCTCGAAGAGCCTACGACGGGAGGCCTGGCCGCCTGGCGCCTCGCCGGCGATACGCTGCGCCTGCTCAGCCCCCGCGACGACCGGACCCTCCGCCTTTCCCCCGGCCAATGGCACCGGACCCTGTGCTCGGCCCTGCGCGGCCCCTACACCCCCGCCCAGCGCGCCGCCCCGCGCCTGGGCATGTCGCGGGACACAGAGCCGTGCCCGGGTGATGAGTGATCCGTGCCCGCACGGGCTCGGTCAGGCGGCGGCCTCCGCGTGGCCGTGCAGGCGCGCGACCACCTTGGTCAGCTGCGCGGCGACCTCGGCGTCATCGGCCGGGTGGGTCTCCGCGAAGCGGGTCAGCGAACCGGGGATGAAGAGCTTGATGTCCTCCAGCACCTTGCCACCGGCGATGCCCGCGGCCTTGCGGGTCTCGTCCTGCGCCCACACACCGCCGTACTGGCCGAAGGCGGTGCCGACGACGGCGACCGGCTTGCCGCCGAAGGCACCGGCGCCGAACGGGCGGGACAGCCAGTCGATGGCGTTCTTCAGGACGGCCGGAATGGTGCCGTTGATGGAGGCGGTGGCCGCCGCCCAGGTGGGGAAGGGGACCGTCTTCCGGCGCTCCGGCGACCGCACCGGACTCCTGATGGCGCTGCTGGATCATTCGGCGAAGACGCTTCAGGCCGACTTCCTCGGGGGCCGCCGCCGCTGGGCCCCGGAGCACCGCCCGAGGAGCGGCTGCGGGCGTTCGGTGTGGCGCTGCTGCGCCGCTCGGCGGAGCAGCTGGACCTGCAACTGGCGGCCGAGCCGGAGCCCGCTCGCCGGTTCGCCCATCCGTCGGCTCAGGCGCTCACCACGCACGTCAGGGTCCTGCTGCGGCAGATCACACCGAACGCCGACTGTGAGCGTCTGGCCCAGGTGCTGATGGGATATCTCGACCCTGCCCTGATCCACCACCTGACCCGGCAGTGCGGGATGCCCCTGGAACGGCTGGAGGCGGGCTGGGCCGACCTGGTCGCCCGGGTGACGGGTTACGGGAGCCGCGTTGAGCCCACGAACCGGCTGAGGGCCCGCCCTCAGACGCGATCGACGGCCTCCGCGGCACCGGCGGGCGCGGGCCGGGGCGCGTTCCCGTGGCGCGGGAGCAGCAGCGGGGTGGCCAGCAGGAGGACCCCGGCTGCGGCGATCGCGGTGCGGGGGCCGGTGACGGCGGCCAGCAGACCCCACAGGGCGGTCAGGGCCGCGATGGCGGCGCTGCTGCTGACCGACCACGCGGTCAGGGTGCGGGCAACCCGGTCGGGGGCGGTGTGGTCGAGCCTGGTGGTGGCCAGCAGGGGGTTGAACAGGCCGATGCAGGTCACCAGGCCGAGCTGGACGACGACGACCAGGACGATCCCGGGGACACCGGGCTGGACGAACGCCAGCCCGACGGGCCAGCACGCGCGCAGCGTCCCGGTGACGAGGAGCACCCGGCGCAGCCCGAACCGGGCGGTGAGCGGGCGCGCCAGGCGGGCGCCGAGGAGACCGCCGACGCAGGGGGCGGCGAACGCGAGGCCGTACTGCCAGGGGGCGAAGCCGAGGTGGCCCAGCAGGAGGACGGCCATCAGCGGCTCGGAGGCCATGATCAGGCCGTTGACCACGATGGCGTTGAAGAACAGCGGCCGCAGCGCGGGGTGGCCGAGGATGTGGCGCCATCCCGCGAGCAGATCGCCCGGGCGCAGCCGCTGTGCGCCGGTGCGCGCGGGCCGCGGTTCCGTCCCGCCGATGGCGCGGAGGCCCAGTGCGGAGAGCAGATAGCTGACCGCGTCGGCCACGACGGTCGTCACCGGGCCGAACATCCCGATCGCGGCCCCGCCGAGCGGTGGCCCGATCACCGTCGCGGTCCAGGTCGTGGACTCGAACCGGCTGTTGGCGACGAGCAGGTCCTCCGGCGGCAGGAGCGCCTTCAGATACGCACCGGTGGCCGCGTTGAAGGCGATGTTGGCCGCGGCGACGGCGACGGAGACGACGAGGAGTTGTACGAAGGTGAGGCCGCCGAGCGCGAACGCGACGGGGACGCTCGCCATCGCCGCGAACCGGACCAGGTCCATCGCCACCATGACCGGCCGCTTACGGCGGAACTCCACCCAGGGGCCGAGCGGCACCGCGACCAGGGCCCCCACCGCCCGCCCCGTGGCGGCCAGCGCCGCCACCTGGGCCGGTCCGCAGTGCAGCACGACCACCGCGATCAGGGGAAACGCGCCGAAACCGAACCCCGTGCCGTACGCGCTGACCGCGTACGCCGCCCACAGCCACCCGAACCGCCGCCCCAGCGACCGTCTGCCCGCCATGCCCCACGCACCCCTCGCCGCCGACCCGGACCACCGCACCCTGACCGCCGGTATCCAAGCGGGCAGCGGACCCCCGGGGCAAACAACCGATCCGCCGCACCCCACAACCATCGGTTGTGCCGCTATCCTGCCCGGCGTGGATCTCGACGCCGTGCGCACGTTCGTGGCCGCCGCGGAGGCGGGGCGGTTCCAGGACGCCGCCGCCGACCTGGCCGTCACCCAGCAGGCCGTCTCCAAGCGCATCGCCACGCTGGAGAAGACCCTCGGCGTGCGGCTGTTCACCCGCGCCGCGCGGGGCGCGAAGCTCACCATCGACGGACAGGCGTTCCTGCCCCACGCCCGCGAACTCCTCCGGGCCGAGGCGCGGGCCGTCGCCTCCGTCTGCCCGGGCCGCCGCGCGCTGCGCGTCGACGTGATCGGCCGACGGCTCGCCCCGGCCGCCGTGCTGCGCGGCTTCCATCACGCCCACCCCGAGGTCGAGCTGGATCTCGTGACCCTCGTGGACGTCGACACGGCCGTCGACGCCCTCCGCTCCGGCACCATCGACGCGTCGTTCCGCGCCGTCACCATGCCCGGCCGGAAGCTCCCCGACGACATCGGCGCCGCCCGGGCCTTCGACGAGCCCGTCCAGCTGCTCACCGGCCCTGCCCACGACCACGCCGCCGCCCGCGCGATCACCCCCGCCGACCTCGCCGGACAGCGGATCTGGATGCCAGGGCTCGCCCCCGGCACCGAGTCGACCGCCTACTACGACGACCTCGCCACCGCGTTCGGGTTCACCATCGAGATCACCGGCCCCGGCTTCGGCACCGAGCCGCTGCTGGACACCATCGCCGACTCCCGGTCCCTGGCCACCTTCGTCGGCGAACAGACCCGCCTCGTCTGGCCCGCCGACCACGACCTGCGCCGCATCCCCCTGCGCGGCCCGACCCCGGTCTACCCGCACTCCCTGCTGTGGCACCGCGACAACGCCCACCCGGCTCTCGCCGCCCTCCGCCGCCACTTCGGCCCCGGCCCGGCCGCCCGCTCCGACGCCGAGACCTGGACACCGGCCTGGGCACAGTGATTGAACGGAACCGCACACCATCCGAGGTCGGAGGCACGATGTCAGGCGCATGCTGCGCCCCCAGCGCCGGGGGCGGCCAGGAGAACCCCGAGCCGTCCACGGCTCCCGCGGCCCAGGCCCCCGAGCGGGAGCGGGCGCAGGGGCTGCGGGCCATGCTGCGCATCCCCGGCGGGGTGTTCTCGATGGGGGGCGACGACGCCGACGCGTTTCCCGAGGACGGGGAGGGCCCGGTCCGGGAGGTGCGGCTGTCGCCGTTCCTCATCGACGCCACCGCCGTCACCAACCGGCAGTTCGCGGCGTTCGTGCGCGGCAGCGGCTACCGGACCGACGCCGAGCGCTACGGCTGGTCCTATGTGTTCTACGCGCTCGTCCACCCCGACGCCCGGCGCATGGTGCGCGACGGCACGGTGGCGCAGGCGCCCTGGTGGCTCGCGGTGGACGGGGCGTGCTGGCGGGCGCCTCACGGACCGGGGTCGTCCTGGACCGAGCTGTCGAACCACCCCGTCGTCCACGTCTCCTGGCGCGACGCGTCCGCGTACGCGGCATGGGCGGGCAAGCGGCTGCCCACGGAGGGCGAGTGGGAGCGGGCGGCACGGGGCGGTCTGGAGCGCGCCCGCTTCCCCTGGGGGAATGAGCTGCTGCCCCGGGGACAGCACCGCTGCAACATCTGGCAGGGGAAGTTCCCGCAGGTCAACACGGGCGAGGACGGATATCTGGGGACCGCGCCGGTCAAGGCGTACCGTCCCAACAACTTGGGGCTGTACAACACCTCGGGCAATGTGTGGGAGTGGTGTTCCGACTGGTGGAGCACCAGCTGGCACGCCGATGACCGCCCGGAGACCCGCCACGACCCGGCCGGGCCTCCTACCGGGGAGGCGAAGGTGATCCGCGGCGGCTCCTATCTGTGCCACGCGTCGTACTGCAACCGCTACCGCGTCGCCGCGCGCACCTCCAACACACCCGACAGCAGCACCGGTCACATGGGGTTCCGCTGCGCGGCGGACGTGCCCCCGGTTCGCTGACCCGCACTTGGTTGACACCGCCAGAGGAGAAGGTGAAACTTACACGGATTACTGGTAAGACCAGTTAACTGGAGCGTCCTCGGCAAAGGAGCGTCCCGCATGACCACCGCCGCCCCGCAACCGCCGTCCGCGAGCGGGACCTTCCAAGGCAGGATCGGCACCACCTACGAGGAGTCGACTCCCTGGTGGCCCGAGCAGCGGACGCCTCCCGAGGACACGCCCAATGTCGTGGTGATCGTGCTCGACGACGTCGGCTTCTCCGACCTCGGCTGCTTCGGCTCGGACATCGACACCCCGGCCATGGACGCCCTCGCCACCGATGGCCTGCGCTACGCGAACTTCCACACCACCACGCTGTGCTCGCCGACCCGTGCCTCCCTGCTGACGGGACGCAACCACCACTCCGTCGGCATGCGCATGCTGTCCAACTTCGACACCGGCTTCCCCAGCGGCCGCGGACGGATCACCACGGCCGCCGCGACCCTGCCCGAGGTGCTGCGCGACAACGGCTTCAACACCATGGCCGTGGGCAAGTGGCATCTGGCGCCGATGGAACAGACCACCCCGTCCGGCCCGTACAACCAGTGGCCGCTGTCGCGCGGATTCGAGCGCTACTACGGATTCCTGGAAGCCGAGACGGACAGCTTCTATCCGGAGCTGTTCTACGACAACCACGCCGTGGACCCGCCGAAGACCCCGGAAGAGGGCTATCACCTCAGCGAGGACCTGGTCGACCGGGCCATCGACTTCGTCCGCGACCAGACGTCGGTCACTCCGGACAAGCCCTTCTTCATGTACCTGGCGTTCGGCGCCGCCCACGCCCCGCACCAGGCTCCCCAGGAATACCTGGACAAGTACCGGGGCCGGTTCGACCACGGCTGGGACGCCGAGCGCGCCACCCGCCACGCCCGCCAGATCGAACGGGGCATCCTGCCACCCGGCACCGAACTGGCGCCGCGCAACCCCGGCGTCGTCCCCTTCGACGAGCTGCCGGAGGACGAGAAGCAGCTGTCCGTGCGCCTTCAGGAGGCGTACGCGGCGATGCTCGACCACACCGACCACCACATCGGCCGGCTCATGGAGTTCCTGGAACAGGTCGGTCAGATGGAGAACACCATCACCATCCTGCTCTCGGACAACGGGGCCAGCCAGGAAGGCGGGCAGAAGGGGTCGCTCAACCCCACCGCCTTCCAGAACGGCATCGCCGAGGACGTGGGGGAGATGGTCTCCCGGCTCGACGACATCGGGACCACCCGCGCCCACGCCAACTACCCGTGGGGCTGGGCACAGGCGGGAAACACACCGTTCAAGCGCTACAAGCAGAACACCCACGAGGGCGGTGTCCGCTGCCCGCTCATCGTGCGGTGGCCCCGGGGGCTGCCGCGGACCGGCGAGGTCAGGCAGCAGTTCCACCACGTCAACGACATCGTCCCGACGCTCTTCGAGGTGCTCGGCGTGGAGGCCCCCGAGGTCTACAACGGCATCCCGCAGCTGCCGATCCACGGTGTCAGCATGGCGTACACCTTCGGCTCGCCGACCGCGCCCACGCGCAAGGAAGCCCAGTACTTCGAGATGTTCGGGCACCGCGCGATATGGCACGACGGCTGGAAGGCCGTCGCCTTCCACCAGCGCGGCAGCTCCTTCGACGACGACCAGTGGGAGCTGTACCACCACGACACCGACTTCTCGGAGTGCAAGGACCTGGCGCAGGAGCGGCCCGAGCAGCTCCACAAGATGATCGCCCGCTTCTGGGTGGAAGCCGGGAAGTACGATGTGCTGCCGCTGGACGACCAGGGCTTCGCCTACCGGGCGAAGATCCCGCGCCCCGGCTCCCCGCGCAGGCGCACCACCTTCACCTACTACCCCGGCATGGCCCATTTGCCCGTCGCCGCGGTGCCACCGGTGATGAACCGCGCACACCGCATCACCGCGTACGTCGACCGGGCCACCGCGTCGGACGAGGGCGTCCTGGTGTCCCTGGGCAACATCAGCAGCGGATACGTCCTGTACGTCAAGGACAACCGGCTGGTCTACGAATACAACTACCTCGGCACCCGGTACACGGTGACCTCGACGGAAGAACTCCCCACCGGCCCGGCGGAGCTGACCTTCGAATTCGTCAAGACCGGTGACATGCGGGGCGTCGGACATCTGTCCGTGTCCGGCAGGCCGGTCGGCTCCGAGGACATTCCTCGGGTCCTCCCGCACTTCCTGGGCTGGCAGGGCCTCGACGTCGGCCGGGACACCCTGTCGCCCTCCTCGACCAGCTACGACGGCGAGTTCGCCTACACCGGGGCGTTCGAGAAGGTCGTCTTCACGGTCGCGCCGGACGAAGAGGGCGCCGAACCCTTCGAGCGCATCGACTGATCCGGCCCCTGACGGCCCAAGGCCCCTCTTCCGGGGAGGTTCACCCCGGAAGAGGGGCCTTGAAGTATGTGCGGTGTGCGGTCAGCTGGGCGGCGTGTAGCGTCCGTCGATCGCCGTCCAGCCCCCGTCCACGAAGAGCTGGCTCCCCGTGACGAAGGACGACGCGTCCGACGCGAGGTAGACGACGGCACCGGCCAGCTCGTCCGGCCGGGACCAGCGGCCCAGGGCGCTCTTGCTCGCGTACGCCTCCGACCACTCGGGAACGGCCCTGATCTGCGCGGTCAGCGGTGTGTCCACGATGCCCGGGGCGACGGTGTTCACCCGCACCCCCGACGGGCCCAGCTCGGCCGCCGCGGTGCGCATCATCTGGACGAGCCCGGCCTTGGTGGCCGCGTAGACGCCCTGTCCCGGCTCGACGGCCACCGCGCGGATCGAGCTGAAGCCGATGATGCTTCCGCCGCCGCGCTCGGCCATGCCACGGCCGAAGGCCCGTATCAGGTCGAAGGACGCGCGCAGGTTGAGCGACACGACCCGCTCGAACTCCGCCGCGCTGTAGTCGAGCAGGGCTTTACGCACATTCGTCGCGGCGGTGAAGACGAGCACGTCGACGGGGCCCAGCTCCTCGGCGGCCCGCGCGACGGCCTCGCCGTCGAGCACATCGAGGGCGTACGCGACGAGGCCAGGACCCATCGACGCCGACTCCTCGGCCGCCGTCAGATCGCGGTCGGCGCACACGACCGTGGCGCCGTGCGCGGCCAGAGCCAGGGCGCTCTCACGGCCGATTCCGCTGCCCGCGCCCACCACGACGGCCTTGCGGCCGTCGAGCCGGAACAGGCGGGAGTAGGCGTCCACCGCGTCGGTGTGGTCGTTTGCTTGCACTGTGGTCCTCACGGCTTCTTCGTCGTCGGGCGGATCACTGCCATACGGGTCACGGTCAGCTCTTCGATGGCGAACCTCGGGCCCTCCCGTCCGGCCCCGGAGTCCTTCACACCGCCGTACGGCATGACGTCGGAGCGGAAACCGGGCACCTCGTTGACGACCACTCCGCCCACCTCCAGGCGGTCCAGAGCGGTGAACGCCGTGTCCAGGGCGCTGGTGTAGACGCTCGCGTGGAGTCCGTAGCGCGAATCGTTGACCACGTCGAAGGCCGTCTCCAGATCGGGGACGGACCGCACCGCCACCACGGGGCCGAAGACCTCCTCGTCCCAGACGGTGAGGGCGCGGTCCACATCGAGCAGCACGGTGGGCTCGATCACCCCGTCGGTGACCCCGCCCCCGGCCGCCAGTGTCGCCCCGGCCTCCAGAGCCTCTGCCAGCCACGCGCGCACCCGTTCGGTCGACCGCTGGTCGATGAGCGCGGACACGCGCGTTTCCGCGTCGCGGGGATCGCCCACGGCCACCTGGGCCACGCGCTCGGTCAGGCGCGCCACGAACTCCTCGCGCACGGCGTCCACCACGATGACCCGCTGCACACTGATGCACGCCTGGCCCGACGCGTAGTACCCGCCGCGCACGACCGCGTCCGCGGCGGCGTCGAGGTCGGCGTCGGCGGCCACCACCAGGGCTGCGTTGGAGCCGAGTTCGAGCAGCACCTTGGTGGGCGCCGCGTCCCGGGCGATCTGGTGGCCCACGGCGGCGGAACCGGTGAAGGACACCGCCCCGATCCGGCGGTCGGTGGTCAGCGCCACGCCCACCTCAGGGCCCCCGGTCACCAACTGCACCGCGGCCTGTGGCGCGTCGTGGGCGCGCAGCGCCTCACGGAGGAGGTGCACCAGCCACAGGGTGGCCAGCGGTGTCTGCGGGGCGGGCTTGGCGATGATCGGGCATCCGGCGGCCAGCGAGGGCGCGATCTTGTGCGCGGCGAGCAGCAGCGGGTAGTTGAAGCCCGCGATGCCCACGACCACGCCGATCGGCTTGCGGGTCCAGAAGCCGAGCAGCCCCTCACCAGAGGGCAGCAGATCCAGTGGCACCGTCTCGCCGTGCAGCCGGGCCACTTCCTCGGCGGCCGTGAGCAGTGTCAGCAGGGTGCGGTCCACCTCGACCCGGCAGTCGACCAGCGGCTTTCCGGTCTCCAGGACCAGAAGCCGCTCGAAGTCCGCGCGCCGGGAGGTGAGGGCCTCGTGCGTGGCGAGCAGCGCGGCCCTGCGGGTGTGCGAGGGCAGCCGCCCGACCCGCTCGCGTGACGCGAGGGCCGCGTCCAGCGCCTGCCGTGCGAGGCCGGTGTCCCCGACGGGGGCCCGGGCGACGAGCGTCCCGTCGTAGGGGAAGTGGACGTCCTCGGTGGCGGGTGCCTCGACCCAGTGGTCACCGATGGGAAGCCCCTCGGGGAACTCCCCCGCCACGGGGGACGCTCCATCGGCGGGTTTGGCGTGGGTGGTCACGGTCGCTACTCCCGGTTGAGGTCGGCCGCCGACACTCCGGACAGTGCCCTGCCCAGGGTCGGAACGGCGGCGATCAGCCTGCGTGTGTAGGAATGCTGCGGGTCCTCGTACACCTGCTCCGTGGACCCGGTCTCCACGATCTGTCCGGCGTGCATGACCGCGACCCGGTCGCACACATGGCGGACCACGGACAGATCGTGGGAGACGAAGATCAGGGTGAGGGACAGTTCGTCGACGAGGTCGGCGATGAGGTTGAGCACCTGGGCCCGTACGGACACGTCCAGGGCGCTCACCGGCTCGTCCGCCACGATGATCTTCGGACGGGGCGCGAGGGCGCGCGCGATCGAGATGCGCTGCCGCTGGCCGCCGGAGAACTGGTGCGGATAGCGGTCCGCCGCGTCGGCGCGCAGGCCGACGGCCTCCAGCAGCTCGGCCACCCGCGCCCGGCGGTCCCGGTGCCCCTGCGCGACCAGTGGCTCGGCCACGATGTCGCCGACGCGCATGCGCGGGTCCAGCGAACTCATCGGGTCCTGGAACACCAGCTGGAGCCGTTCGCGGACGAACTTCAGCTGTCTCTCCCGGAGCCCGGTGATGTCCCGGCCGTCGATCGCGACACTGCCGCTGGTGGGCCGGTCGAGCCCGGCCAGAATCCGCAGCAGGGTCGACTTTCCGCACCCCGACTCGCCCACGATGCCGAACCGCTGCCCCTGCGGGACATCGAAGCTGACGCCGCGCAGGGCGTGCACCGGCGGGCTGGGGTGACGCAGCGAGGTGCGCGGCCGCCGGTAGTCACGCGTGACGTCGCGGACGCTGATGGCGTCCGCGGGCCCGGTTCGCGTCTCGGGCGCGAGGGGGGTGCTGGTCGGCTGCTCAGCCACGGCCGGCCTCCAGATTCGCAGGGGTGCCGGTGGCGGGCGCGCCGCCCCCGGGCACCGGATGGAAGCAGGCGTAGCCGGAGTCCGGGCCGGTCGAGACCCAGTCCGGCCTGGTGGCGCACGCCTCGGTCGCCTCGGCGCATCTGTTCCTGAAGACGCATCCGGCGGGGAACTGCCCGGCCGGTGGCACCGATCCGGGGATCGTGGCCAGCCGCCCGCGGTCGTCGACCGCCGTCAGGTCCGAGGCGCCGATCAGGCCCTGGGTGTAGCGGTGCCGGGGGCGGGTGAACACCTCCCGGACCGGGCCGGACTCGATCAGCCGCCCGCCGTACATCACCATGACCCGCTCGCAGGCGGTGGCCACCACGGCCAGGTCGTGGGTGATGAAGAGCATGGCCGACCTGCGGTCCTTCACGCCCCGCACGATCAGGTCGAGCACCCGCGCCTGCACCGTGACATCGAGCGCGGTGGTGGGTTCGTCGCAGACCAGGAGCGCCGGGTCGTTCGCGAGGGCGATGGCCAGCACCACCCGCTGCCGCTGGCCGCCGGAGAACTGGTGCGGATAGGCGTCCGCGGCGGACGCGGGGTCGGGCAGCCCCACCTGGGCGAGCAGTTCCACGGCGGCCTCGCGGGCGGACGCCCGGTCGGGCCTGGTCCGGTGGATCAGCAGCACCTCCGCGATCTGCCGCCCGACCTTCATGGTGGGGTTCAGGGCGGTCATGGGCTCCTGGAAGACCATGGCGATCTCCTTGCCCCGCACCCGGGACATCCGCCCCTCGTCGGCGCCCACCAGATCGTGGCCGACTCCGGCGAGCCGCACCGAACCGGTGGCCTTGAGCCCTTCGGGGAGCAGGCCCATCACGCTCAGCGCGGTCAGCGACTTGCCCGAGCCCGACTCGCCGATCAGGCCGACCCGTTCGCCCGCCCGGATGGTGAAGCCGACGTCCTCCACCAGCGTGCGGCCGCCGACCGTGACGTCGAGGTTCCGTACGGCCAATACATCATCGGCGGAGCCTTGTTCGGAGGCCGGTGCCGTGTCGGGTACCGGGGTCATCGGCGGTCCTCCAGCTTGGGGTCGAAACGGTCGCGCAGCCCGTCGCCGAGCAGGTTGAATCCGAGCACCGCCACCGCGATCGCGACACCCGGGAACACCGCGAGCCGGGGGGCGATGGACAGCAGCTCCTGGCTCTCCTGGAGCATCCGGCCCCAGGACGGTGTGGGCGGCGGGGTGCCGAAGCCCAGGAAGGACAGCGCGGCCTCGGCGAGCACGGCGATGGCGAAACCCACCGACGCCTGCACGATGACGAGACTGCTGACGTTGGGCAGCACATGCCGCACGGCGATCGCGAACGGCCCGCGGCCCGCCGCGCGCGCGGCGATGACGTACTCGGTCCGCATCACCTGCAACGTGCCGCCGCGGATCAGCCGGGCGAAGTGGGGGATGGACGCGATGCCGATGGCGATCATCGCGACCAGCGTGCCCGCCCCGTACACGGCGGCGAACATGATGGCCAGCAGCAGCGCCGGGAAGGCGAGCAGCAGGTCGTTGCCGCGCATCAGCAGCTCGCCGAACCAGCGCGGGCCCATTCCGGCGACGATGCCGAGGGGCACCCCGATCAGGGCGGCGACCCCCACCGCCACGAAGCCGACGAACAGCGTGGTGCGCGAGCCCACCAGGATCTGGCTGAACACATCGCGGCCGAACTTGTCCGTGCCGAACCAGTACTCCAGCGACGGCTCCTGGAGCCGCACCGCGGGATCCACCAGGGTCGGATCGTGCGGGGTCCATACGAAGGACAGCAGCGCCATGCCGATCACCAGCGCCACGATGAGCCCGCCCACCAGGAGGCTGCCCGTGACCGGGCGGCGACGACGGCGGGCGGCGGGCGCCGCGGACGCGACGTCGGCCTCCAGCTCCGGAGCACTCATGCCGCACCTCCCCTGAGCCGCGGGTCGATCAGCAGATAGACCATGTCCACCACGAAGTTCACGAGCAGCACCGCCATTGCGATGATCATGACCACGTCCTGCACCACGATGAGGTCCCGGTTGGCGACGCTGTCCAGCAGCAGACTGCCGAGCCCGGGGATGACGAAGACCCGTTCGATGACGACGGAGCCCACCAGCAGCGTGGCGAGCTGCAACGCCAGGACGGTGACCACGGGCACCGACGCGTTCCGCAGGCCGTGCCGCAGCAGCGCCCGCGTCGGACGGAGCCCCTTGGCGCGGGCGGTGCGCAGATAGTCCTCCCGGAGGACATCGAGCACCGCACTGCGCACATAGCGGGTGAGCACCGCCGCCTGCACCATGCCGAGGGCCACCGCGGGCATGGTCAGCTGTTTGACGAACAGCACCGGATCCTGCACCGGGGGCGTCCAGCCGTTCGCGGGCAGCCATCCGAGCCCTACCGCGAACACGGTGATCAGCAGGATGCCCGCGAGGAACGCCGGGACGGCCACGCCGACCTGGGACACGGCCGAGAGGAGCAGCCCGGACGGCTTGCGGTGCCGTACGGCCATGAGCGTGCCCATGGGGACGGCCAGGATCAGGGCGATCACCATGGCCGTGCCGACGAGCCACAGCGTGACCTGGAGGCGGTCGGCGAGCTGAGGGCCGATCGGGGCGTGGGAGATGTAGGAGTTCCCCGGGTCGAAGGTCAGCAGCCCGTGTATCCAATGGAAGTACTGGGCCACGAGCGGCCGGTCGAGCCCGAACTCTTCTCGCAGTTGCGCCACGGCCGAGTCCGACGCGCTGGTTCCGAGAGCGACGCGGGCCGGATCCCCTGGCAGTACCGCCATGAACGCGAACACCAGCACGGAGCTCGCGGCAAGGCTGGCCAGGAGAATCCCGATCCGCTGCACCAGACGGACGATCATTGGTTCACGCCGCCTTTCAGGACCGGCCCAGGCCGGTGAGATCCAGGGACTCGGACACGGAGTTCACGGGCAGACCGGTGATGTCCTTGTCCGCCACCATCAGGTTCGGCAGCAGGAACAGCCAGTCGGCCGCGGCGTCCTTGGACAGCAGCCGGGCAGCCGCCCGCATGTCGGTGATCTGCTGCTCCCGGGTGCCCTGGTCCGCCTTCGCCAGCAACGCCCGGAACTTCGGGTTGTCGTAGCGGATGTAGGACTTCTTGTTCCCGAACACCGTCTGCATGTCGCGGGGCTCGACATGGCCGATGATGGACATGTCGTAGTCGGCGTTCTTGAACACGGTGGTCAGCCAGGCGGCGGGGAACTCCAACTGGTCCAGCTTGACCTTGAACCCGACCTGTTCGAGCTGGCTCTTGACCACGGTGCCGCACGCGGTGGGATACGGCAGCGTCGGAATCCGCAGCCGCAGCGTACGCCCGGCTTCGCCGGACTCCTTGACGAGCTTCTTGGCCTTGTCGCGGTCGTACGGATACAGGTCCGTGAGGTTCTGGTACCACGGGTCGGTCGGCGGGACCATGCTGCCGATGAGCTTGCCGCGGCCTGCCCAGCAGGTGTCCATCAGAGCCTTGTGGTCGATGGCGTAGCGGACCGCCTGGCGGGCCTTTGGATTCTTCATCGGGCCCGAGCCGTTGTTGAGGGAGAGGACCACCTCGCCGTTGGTCGTGCCCTCGATGACCTTGTACTTCGAGTTGTTCTCGAACCGGTACAGGGACTCCGGGGACTGCATCTGGCCGATCACGTTGATGGTGCCCGTGAGCAGCGCGTTGTTCATGGCCGTCGGGTCCTTGAAGTACTTGAGGGTGACCGACGCGAAGTGCGGTTCGCGCCCCCAGTAGTCCTGACGGCGGGCCAAGGTGATCGAGTCGCCGCGGTTCCACTTCTTCACCACGTACGGGCCGGTGCCCACCGGCTCGGTGGCCAGCTTGCGCACGCCGGTCCGGCTGAACATCGCGCCGACGCGGGTGGTCATCCGGTACAGCCAGTCGTTGCTCGGCCTCTTCAGGGTGACCTTGAGTTCAGTGGGCGACACCGCCCGCGCCGAGTCCACGACATCCATCTGGGTCTTCTGCACCAGCGTCCAGTCGGTCTTGACGCGTTCGATGGAGAACTTGGCGTCCTCGGCCGTGAACCGTGCGCCGTTGCTGAAGGTGGCGTTCTTCACCAGGTGGAACGTGTACGTCCTGCGGTCCTTGGACAGGCTCCAGGACGTGGCCAGTTGGGGCCGTATCTTCCCGGACTGGTCCAGCTTCACCAATTTCTCGTAGACGTTGTCGAGCAGTGCCTGCGGAATGGCGGCACCTTCGGTCTTGGTGAAGTCGAAGTTGGCCGGCTCGGCCGTCAGGCCGATGTTCAGGGAGTTCTTCCCCGCGCTGCCGGTTGCCGTGGACCCGGCCGAGCAGGCTGCCAGCGGCAGGCAGGCGAGCGTGGCCACGAACGCCGCGGGGCGCCGCGCCAGCCGCTTGTGATGTCTCATACGTGCTTACCTACCCCTGGTCTTCCATCGCGTGCAGAACGGCTGATGCGACGTCCGCCGTGGTGGCGGTGCCGCCGAGGTCGGCCGTGTGGTGGCTGGTATCCCGCAGGGCGTCCGCCACCGCGTCGCGGACCCGGCGGGCCGCGCCGGTGTGTCCGAGGTCGTCGAGCAGCATCGCGCCGGAGAGCAGGCAGGCCACCGGGTTCGCCACACCCTTCCCTGCGATGTCGGGCGCGGAGCCGTGGACGGGTTCGTAGATGCCCGGCACCTCACCGCCCGGCAGGACGTTGGCGCTGGGCGCCATGCCCATGCCGCCCGCGAGCACCGCGGCGAGGTCGGACAGGATGTCGCCGAACAGGTTGCTCGCGAGCAGGACGTCGAGGGAGCGCGGAGCCTGGATCATACGGGCGGCCATGGCGTCCACCAGCACGGTCTCCAGCTGGACCCGCGGGTACTGCTCGCCGACCTCGCGCACCACCCGGTCCCACAGCGGATAGCCGTGCCGCATCGCGTTGGACTTGGTCACCAGGCACAGCCGCCCCGACCGCCGCCCGGCCAGGGCGAAGGCCTGGTGTGCCGCGCGCTCGATGGCCCGGCGGGAGTGCACGGCGACCTCGATGCCGAGGTCGTGTCCGCTCCCGGCGTGCGCCAGCCCGCCCGCCCCGACGTACTCGCCCTCGGTGTTCTCGCGCACGATCACCAGGTCCACGCCTTCGGTGTCGCGCACCTTGGTGGGAACGCCGGGGAACGCGCGCACCGGGCGGAGGTTCACGGCGAGGTCGAGCTGCTGCCGCAGGCCGATGATCAGGCCCCAGACCAGTTCGTGTTCCGGTACATCGGGGCGCCCCACGGCGCCGAACAGCACGGCGTCCGTCTGCTTGACGAGGTCGGCCGCGTCGTCCGGCATCGCCGCGCCGTGCCGTAGGAACCGATCGCCTCCCCAGTCGAACGCGGTCACCTCGAGCCGGTCGCCCTCGGCTTCGAGCGCGGCCCGGAGCGCGGGGACGGCCGCCGCGACGACCTCCGGTCCGATTCCGTCGCCCGGAATGACCGCGAGCCGCACGACCTTGGTGTCCCGCGTCATGGACGCCACCCTTCCGTTATGACTGGCCTGACCAGTAAGCTCACTTGCCAGGTACCGTGACGACTGAAGCTGTTCCTGTCAAGGGTTCTCACGCCCCGAGGGAGCACGAGCGAAGGAGAGTGCGGGTGCTCACCGAACAGGCCCTGGCCGCCATGCCTGCCGTCGAGATGGTCGCGGGATTCGCCGACCGCACGCTGTCGCCGGTCGAGGTCCACGACGCCGTCCAGTCGGTGATCGAGGCCCGGGAGGGCGTGCTCAACGCGTTCTGGGTGCGGGACGCGGACGAGTCCCGCAAGGCGGCCCAGGCCAGCGAGGCCCGATGGGCGGCGGGGGAACCGCTCGGGCTCATCGACGGCGTACCCGTGACCCTGAAGGAGAACGTCGCCCGCAGAGGCGTCCCCATGCCCTCGGGCAACGCGGGCACCGAGCCGGTCGTCCCCGAGTCCGACGCGCCCATCACCGCGCGGGTCCTGGAATCCGGCGGGGTGATCCTCGGCTCGACCGTGATGCCGGACTGGGGCATGCTCTCCTCCGGCGTCTCCAGCAGGCACGGCATCTCGCGCAGCCCCTGGAACCCCGACTGGACCACGGGCGGTTCCAGCTCCGGCGCGGGCGCCGCGGCCGCCGGGGGATACGGCCCGCTCCACGTCGGCACCGACATCGGCGGATCGATCCGGCTGCCGGGCACCTGGCTGGGCCTCGCCACGCTCAAGCCCAGCTACGGGAGGATCCCGCTGGACACCCCGTACCTGGGGCGCGCCGCCGGACCCATGGCGCGCACCGTGGCGGACACGGCCCTGTTCATGCGCGTCCTGAGCCGGCCCGACCCCCGGGACTGGACGAGCCTGCCGCCGCAGGACATCGACTGGTCGGCGCTCGACGGCGAGGTGCGCGGACTGCGGGTGGGCGTGCAGGTGAACGCGGGCTGCGGGGAGCCGTGCGACGCCGAGATCCTCGCCGCGGTGAACCGCGCCGCCGTGGCCTTCGAGGCGGCGGGGGCCGTCGTGGAGCCGGTCGAGCCGTATCTGACGCAGGAGCTGCTGGACGACCTGGACCTGTTCTGGCGGGTGCGGTCCTGGAACGACTTCCGCGCCCTGACGCCCGAGGCCCGGCTGCGCGTCCACCCCCACATCATCCGCTGGTGTCAGGGCGGCGCGGACATACCGGGCACCACGGTCCTCCAGTGCTACCAGCAGATCATGCGCATCCAGGCGCAGACCGTGGCGGCCACGGTCCCCTACGACCTGGTGCTCTCGCCGGTGGCCCCGGTGGCGGCGTTCCCCGCCGAGCAGCCGATGCCGTTCGCGGGGGACGCGAAGACCATGGCCCACATCGGCTTCACCGCGCCGTACAACATGTCCGGCCAGCCCGCCGCGACCGTCAACTGCGGTCTCACGGCAGACGGCCGCCCGATCGGGGTGCAGATCGCGGGCCGCCGTTTCGACGATCTCGGCGTTCTGAGGGCGGCGGCATGGTACGAACGGAACCGGCCTGCCGAGGCGGTCCCGCGCTGGCCGGACCACGCCCTCGGGGCGCCCACGGGGGAGCAGAACACATCGACCACGCCCGAAGGGGAGAAGCCTTGAGCGACGGGGCACAGTTCCGGCAGGTCTCGCCGGTACGGCTCTACCAGCGCATCGTCGAGCAGATCGAGCAGGCGATCGCGCGCGGTGACCTGAAGCCCGGGCAGCGGCTGCCGAGCGAGCGGGAGTTGGTGACGCAGTTCGGGGCCAGCCGTCCCACCGTGCGGGAGGCCCTGCGCGTGCTGGAGAGCAACGGCCTGGTGCGCTCGCGCCACGGGGACCCGAACGGCCCGGAGATCCTGCCGTTCTCGTCGGCCGGTCTGACCAAGGAGATGACCCGGCTCGTCCAGTTCGACAATGTGTCGATGGCCGAGCTGATCTCGTTCCGCATGATCCTCGACGGATCGGCGAGCCTGCTGGCGGCCCGGCTGCGCACCGAGGAGGAGCTGGCCGCCATGGAGCGGACGCTCGCCGTCATGGCCGACGCGATCGAGACCGGGTACGAGGAGTTCAGCACGGCGGACGTCGCCTTCCACGAAGCGGTGGCGGTGGCCAGCCGAAACTCCCTCATCGAGGTCTGCAACCAGGTGGTCCGGGGCGCCGTCCTCTCGCTGATCTCGGACAAGGTCGCTCACGCGCACAACAGCACGGCGCTGATGCGGGAGTCGCTCCGCCACCACGAGGAGGTGCTGGAGGCGATCAGGGCCGGGGACGGCCCGGCGGCGGCGAGCATCTCGCGGCGCAAGCTCTACGAGTACTACGCCGGTTACGTCCCCGAGGACGAGCGGGGCCCGCTGCTGGCGCTCATGGACGACGAGGAGTCCTGACCGGCGTCCCCGCCCCCGCCCCGCCCGTGCCCTGAACCCCCCTCAGGGCACGGGCGTTCCGCGCTGCCAGGAGTCGATGACGATCAGCGTCTTCGTCTGGAGCACCCCGACCCCCTTGCGCCGCAGACGATTGACCACCTTCTGGAGTTCGTCGACGCTGTCCACGCGCAATCGGACGAGCGCGTCCACATCGCCGGTGAGCGTCAGCACCTCGTCGACCTCCGGCAGCGTGGAAGCGAACTCCACGATGTCGTGGATATCCGTGTCACCCGTGAAACGCAGCTCGGTGACCGCCTGAAGACCCTGCCCGAGCTTCGCCTGATCCGTCGTGATGGTGTAGCCGGTGATGACCCCCGACTCCTCCAGGCGTGCGATGCGCCGCCGGACCGGAGCCGGGGAGAGCTGCACCAGCCGTGCGATGTCGCGAACGGTGCGCCGCCCGTCGGCCCGCAGCAATTCCAGGATGTGCAGATCGACCGAGTCGAGATGTACGGGTGCCGACATGCCGCAAGTGTAAGCAGCGCTTCCCGCAATGCTCACTTTCGTAGGGCAACGACTTTTCACAAGAAGCGTGTCGCGCCTCGCCCGCGCACTTTTCTTGTGCACGGACCCGGCCCTTGAAAACGTGTCCTCATGCCAGCAACGACACACCTGCTGCGACTCGATGTCGTCGCCATGCCCTTGGCCGTCGCCCGGGTCGCCACGATCTTGGCCCATCGTCAGTTCGACGTGCTCACCATGGACGTCGCCGCGCCCGTCGACGGGCTGCGGAGGATCACCATCGAGGTGGACGCCGCCGACGAGATCCGGGTGCGACAGCTCGTCCAGTTCCTGAACCGGTCGCTCGACGTGGTCAAGGTCGCCTGACCAGCTCGCCCGTGCCGCTGCCGTACGCGTGAGGGTGCCGTCCGCGCCGGACGGCACCCTCACGCGTACGGCCACTACGCCGTGGTGCTCATCTCGGCATCTCGGTGGCCGTGCCGTTCAGCGACCCCGGGCCGTGGGCGGTCCCGTTCACCGGGCCGGTGGCCCGGGCGGGGCGTTCCAGGATGCCGCGGTCGGAGGGCGGCGTGTCGGCGGCGGTGGCGCCGGGCGGCGGTCCCGAGGTCTCGGTGCCGCTGTGGGAGCCGCCCTGAGTGCCGCCGCTGTGCGCGGTCCCGTTGTGGCCGCCGTGGCTGCCGTTGGCGGAGGCGGCGGAACCGTTGATCTTGTCGATCGCCTGCCGGGCCTGTTCGCCGGGGGAGCGGGTCGTGGGCTGTGCCGAGGGGGACGGCGTGGGCGCGGGCTGGTTCCGCTCCAGCTGGGGCGGCTTGGCGTGGGCGGCGCTCATGGCCTGGGTGCGCAGCCGGTGGCTGACCGCCTCGTCCAGGCTCACCGGCCGGTGCATCTGGGCGGCCAGCCGCCCGGCCTCCTGACCCAGCGCGGAGACCACGTCCCAGGGCAGATGGAGCACCAGACGGACTTCGGCATCCCCGTCCGGGAGGGCTTGGATGGGAGGAGTGAACCGTTCACTCATGTGCTGGTCCTCCGTATGGGTTCTTCGGTCCGCGCCCCGCCTGCCAGGGCGCATACAGAGCCATACGGAGAACCGCCGCGCCCCGTTCACCGGAAACCCGGACGGGATCAGGGCGCGCCCGAGCAGGGCGCCGCGTCAGGTGCGCAGCAGGATCGTGACCGTCGCCAGGATCGCCGCGAGGACGAGCGCCGCCACACCGTAGCCGATCCGCTGCGACCGCAGCCCCGGAATGAGCGCGTCGATCGCGATACGGCCCGATCCGCTGAGCGCGAGTCCGGCCGCGCAGACGCCGATGAGCAGCGGGAGCTCGAAGCCGCCGAACAGGCCGAGGTGCCAGGTGGCCGCGACGGCGTTGGCCATGCAGCCCGCCACGGCGGCCCCGGCGAGCGGCGTGATCAGTCCCACGGCCAGCGCCAGCCCGCCCACGGTCTCGGTGAGCCCCGCGATGATGGCCATCGCCCGGGGCGCGGGGTACCCCAAATGGCCGAAATCCAGTCCGGTCCGGTGGATCCCCGGCCCGCCCCACCAGCCGAGCAGATGCTGCGCCCCGTGCCCGGCGACGAGCAGCCCCACCCCGAGCCGCATCACCAGCAGGCCGACGTCATGGGCGAGCAGCACGCCGGGCGCGCTCCTGGGGGACGGGGAGGCGTGGGCGGGCGTGCCCATCGGAGGAGTGTTCGCATCGCCGTAGTCGTCGTAGTACGCCATGGCGCCCTCGTCGGGTCGGGGTTCGGTGCGGCCACCGAGCCGGATAAGGGATAGGTGCCTTATGTTCAACTTTGTCGCAACCGGGCCACGGGTTCAATCCGTGGGCTCGCCGGAGGGCCGCAGCCCCCGCCGCGCCCCGGCGGCGAGCGGTAGCGCGGCAGCCAGGCAGACCGCGCCGGCCGAGGTCAGGGACGTCCCGGAGGCCGGAGCGCACAGGGTCACCGCCAGGCCCGCCGCGGTCGTGATGACCGTCTTGGTCACACCCGAAGCCTCGCCCGCCCGCTCCCGGCCCGCGGCGGCCTGGGTGGCGATGAGGGTGAGGGCGCCGGCGACCCCGAGCGCCGCCCCGCAGCCCGTGGCCACCAGGACATAGCCCGGCAGCGAGGTCGCCAGCGGCGCAGCGCACAGCCCCGCCCCGGCCAGCCCCAGACACCCCGCCATCGTCCCGGCCGCCCGCGCCGGGGCGACCCGCCCGGCCAGCGGCCCGGCCAGGGACATGGCCGCGGCGGGGGCGAGGAAGGCCGCCCCGGCGGCCGCCGGCGACAGCCGCCACGGCCCCTGGAGCGACAGCGGCACCACGAAGAGGAAGACCACGGTCGCGGCATTGGCCACCGCACCGGCGGCGGTGAGCGCCACGAAGGGCCGGTTGCGCAGCAGCGCGGGACTCACCAGGGGATGCGGCGCCGCCCGTTCGCGCCGTACGAGGACCACGCACCCGGCGGCGGCCAGGGCCAGGGCGGCGGCCGTACGCCCCGACGCCCAGCCCCACACCGGCCCGCGGTCGACGCACATCGCGAACGCGGCCACCGCCGCGGTCGCCGCGACCAGGGCCCTCCCGTCCACCGGGCGCGACGCGCTTCCGCCCCCGGGCTCCGCCGCGCGTGCCGCGCACAGGGCCGCGAGCCCGGCGACCGGCACATTCAGCCAGAACACCGCACGCCACGACGCGGCCTCGGTCAGCACCCCGCCCGCGAACGGCCCGCAGGTCGTCGCGACGCCCCCGACGCCCATCGCCCACCCCAGGGCCCGCCCGCGCAGCGCGGGCGGGTAGAGGTGCGTCAGCAGGGCCAGCCCCACCGGCATGGCCAGTGCGCCGCCCGCCCCCTGGACGACCCTGGCGCCCACCAGCACCGGCAGCGAGGGGCTGAGCGCGCACACCAGCGACGCGCCCCCGAACACCGCGAGCCCCGCCGTCAGCAGCGCCCGCCGCCCGATCACGTCGCCCAGCCGCCCGGCGCCCAGCATCAGCGAGGCCGCCGCCAGCAGATAGCCGCTGACCACCCAGGACAGCCCGGCGCCGGCTCCGAGGTCGCGGCCGATCCGGGGCAGCGCCGGATTCAGCGCGAAGGCGTCCAGCTGGACGCAGAACATTCCCAGCGACACGGCGGCCAGCGCCGCGCGCCGCCGGGGAGCAGCGCTCCGTACCGTCATCACACACTCCTCATCAGCACCACGGAGGGGGACGGGGCGGGGCTGATGAGAGAGATGAAGAGAACTCGACGCGAGGCGAGAGGAACGGGCGGACGAGGTCACACCCGGGGAAGCGGGGCGGGAGACTTTCAGCGGCGGCGGGGCGGCAGCCGGTGCAGCTCCACGGCGGTCAGCCGCCGGTCCTCGACCGCGGCCGTCATCAACGTACAGTACGGCTGACGGCGCCGGTCGGTGGGGGAGCCGGGGTTGAGCAGCCGGAGCCGCCCGTCGGCCGAGGTGGAGTCCCACGGGATGTGGCTGTGACCAAATACCAGCACGTCCAGATCGGGGAACCGCTCCGCGCAGCGCCGCTCACGACCCTGCGCCGCGCCCGTCTCGTGCACCACCCCGAAGCGCAGCCCGCCCAGCTCCGCGTATGCCACCTCCGGCAGCCGCGACCGCAGTTCGGGTCCGTCGTTGTTGCCGTACACGCCGATCAGCCGGTGGGAGCGGGCCTCCAGCAGATCGAGGGTGGCGGTGTCGACCCAGTCGCCCGCGTGGATCACCACATCGGCGCGCGCCACTTGGTCCAGCACCTCCCGCGGCAGCTCCTTGGCCCGTCGTGGGAGATGGGTGTCCGAGATCAGCAGAAGACGCACGCGCCGACCGTACCGTGTGAACCGTCATCCATGGATCACCGCACAGTTCGTCGAGGAGAGAATGTGACCGAGCGCCCGCCGCTTCCGCCGTTCACCCGGGAGACCGCGATCCAGAAGGTCCGTCAGGCGGAGGACGCCTGGAATACCCGTGACCCCGAAAAGGTGGCCCTCGCCTACTCCGTCGACTCGCGCTGGCGCAATCGCACGGAATTCCCGCACGGCCGTCCGGAAATCGTGGACTTTCTGACCCGGAAGTGGGCGAAAGAGCTGGAATACCGTCTCATCAAGGAGTTGTGGGCCTGCGAGGGCAATCGCATCGCGGTGCGTTTCGCCTATGAATGCCATGACGCGTCCGGAAACTGGTTCCGCTCCTTCGGCAATGAGAACTGGCAGTTCGGCGCCGACGGTCTCATGATGCAGCGTCATGCCTCCATCAATGATCTGCCCATCACGGAGGCGGACCGTAAATTCCACTGGCCGCTCGGCCGCCGCCCGGACGACCACCCGGGCCTGAGCGATCTGGGGTTGTGACCCGCCCACCGGCATAAATAATGTGCCAAGCGGAGGTGGCAGCGTGACGGCTGAGAAGGAGCGGTATCCGCGTCCGGTGGTGTCGGCCGCGGAGGCGGAGTGGATCTGGCGGCTGCTGTCGGTGCAGGCCCTGGAGAACGGCACGAAGCCGGAGACGGTACGGCTCGCGGTGATCGTGGGGCTGGCCCGGGCCAGCGGCGCCCGCTACGGCGGTCTGCTGCGCTGCACCATGGCGTCGCTGGACCTGGAGGCGGGATGGGTGACCATCGAGCACGGCAAGCACCGGGTCCCGCGTCGGCACGGCCTGGACGCCGGAACGATCCTGGTCCTGCGCCGCTGGCTGCTGGTGCGCAAGGAGCTGTGCGCCGAACTGGAGGGCTCCATCCCGGACGCGCTGCTGCTCACGGTCCACCACACCCATGACAACGGGGTGACCGTCGCGGCCGGGCTGCCCATCACCCGGCAGGGTCTTGTGCTCTCGTGGCGCCGCTTCGTCCACCGTACGAACGCCCGCTACGCCGCGCGCCGCCCGCCGCTGCCCACCCGCTTCGAACAGGTCCGCCGGGTCTGGGACGCCTGACGCCGGTGGGAGCGGGAGCCCCGCACCCACCGGCCGCCACCCCTAGGCGGCGTTCGCCGCCGCGCGTGCCGTGACGGAGAAGCGCGCCTGCGCCGTCGCGCCGTTCACGGTGACCGCGAGGGTCGCCGTGCCCGGGCGCAGCGCGGTCAGCTTCCCGGTCGCCGGGTCGAACGCGGCCACATGGCGGCCCGGATGCCGGGCGCGGGCCACATCGCCGATGAACACGTTCGGCGAGCCGGTCCAGTCCGCGCTGAGCGGCCAGCCGACCGGCACCGTGCGGGCACCGGACCCCTCGCCCTGGAGCACCGCCGCCGTGACGTCCGCGTCCTGCCCGGTGCGCAGCTCGTCCGGCGCGGTGACCGTCAGCCCGTCCACATGGGCCCGGGTCTGCACCGACACCCAGTCGGGCCCGCCGGTCCACGGCGCGCGGCGCGCCGCCGCCCGCTGCCCCGGCGAGACATGGTCGACGCCCACCATCGACCAGCCGGTGAAGCCGCCCCGGCCGGGCGGGGTGGCGGGGTTCTTGCCCGCGTTGCCGTTGATCAGATACGGGACGCCGTCCACCCGCGAGGCGTGGAAGGTGCCCACATGACTGCCGATGAACGCGGCGCCCTTGCCCGTCGTGCGGCGGAAGTCGGCCAGCCAGTTCTCCAGCAGCGCGGCCTCCTTGCGGTCGCTCAGCTGGCTGCCCTGCTGCGGGGTGGGGTCGCGCGGCGGGACGTGCTCGATCACCATCACCGAGCCGACGGCCCGGTCGTCGGCGGCCGCGTCCAGCTGCTTCCGCAACTCCTTGATCTGGTCGAAGCCACCGGCGCGCAGTCCCAGACGTGAGGTGTCGAGGGTGAGGAAGCGGGTGCCCCGGTGGTCGAACGTGCGGTGCGCGGGGCCGAATTCGGCCGTGAAGTTCTCGATCGAGCCGCCCATCACCTCGTGGTTGCCCGGCACGTACGTCCACGGCAGGTCGTCGCCCAGCTCCTCCGTCAGCACCCGGCGGGCGAAGGCGAGATCGGCGGGCGATCCCTCGTCGACCAGGTCGCCGTTGACGACCAGGAAGTCGGGCTTCGCCGCCTTGATCTCCCGCAGGGTGCGGCGGGCCTGGGCCACGAGCGGGCTGTCCGGGGCGCGCGCCACGAACTGGGCGTCCGACATCACCGCGAACCGCCAGTCCCGGCCTTCGGTGCGCGCGGCCGTGGAGATGAGCGGGTCGGGGGTCGCGTCCTCCTTCGGCAGGTCGACGGCGGGCGGGACCTGCGCGGTGAGGTCGTCCAGGGTGACACCGCCGGTGTACTGGCGTGCGGCGGCGGTCTCGGCGAGATAGAAGCGGCTCACCTTCAGCGGATACGCGATCCCGGCCGGGACCGTGAAGTCGACATGTCGCCAACCGGTCCAGGTGATGTAGGGGCCGCGCAGCAACTGGTCCGAGCCCGCGGCGTCCTTGAGGTGGAGGGTCGGCCACGCCCCCTTGCCGTCGCCCTTGATCCACAGCCCGAACGACTGCGGCTGGCCGTCCACCGCGATCGGCTCCGGCGGGGTGACATAGGCGGCGCGGGTGGCGGTGGACTGGCTGAAGTCATACGTCAGCTCGAGACCGGTGCCGCTGCGGCCGTCGGGCGTGGCCCGCGCCGAACCCGAGGCGCGGGCCTGGCTGAACGTCCACCGCCCGGCGTCGTCGAAGGACGCCTCCGGCTGGTCGGTCAGGCCCACGGTGACGGCGAGTACGGTGACGGCGCCGCCGACCGCGACCTTGACCTGCCCCGCGGCCCGGTCGCCACGGGCCTTGACGGTGAAGTTCCCCGTCGCCGGATCCGGGGCGATGTCGAACAGCGCGTGGTCGTAGGTGAGCCGGACATCGGACGGCTCGATGGGCGCGCTGGTGCCGTGCGCGTCCAACCCGACCACCCCGAAGCGGCCGGTGGCCCCGGCGTCGGCGAGCCCGAGCAGCCGGGTGGTGGGCTGAATCCGGTTCAAATCGTCCAGCACGCTCAGCCCGATCGAGCCGTGGGCGGCGCCGCGCCGCGCGACGACCGTCGTGTCGCCGCCGTGGCGCGCGGTGAACGTGCCGTCGGCGCCGACCCGTCCGACCCGGGGGTCGGCCGACTGCCAGTGCGGCGTGCCCTCGGCCGGGCCGTACGTCTCGTCGTACCCCGCGGCGGTGAGACGGCGGGTCAGACCCGGGAACACCCGCTCCGGATGGCCGCCCCGGACGGGATCGGCGGTGGGCGCGTCGGCCGCGCCGGTCGCCGTCTCCACCCAGTAGCCCCGGAGCCGTCCGCTGCCGTCGGGGGCGGTGAAGGCGAGCCCGTTGGGCACGGGGCGCTCGCTGCCGTCGGACGGGCTGTTCTCCACCCGGCCCGTGTCGCTGCCGGGTTCGCGGGCGAGCAGCGTGGACGAGCCGCCGCCGTCGAGGTTGAGCGCGCTGTAGGACCCCGCGTCCTTCATCATCCGGCCCAGCTGGGTGAGGGTGACCCCGCCGCTGTCCGCCTGCCGCCCGTCCACGGTGAGGATCTGCATCGTGCGGCCGTCCCGGGAGAAGCCGACGGCCGTGCGCGGCGCGGGGGTGTTGTTGCCCTCGCCGTCGTGGCCGACCGGTTCGCCGTCCACGACGAGGAGTTCACGGCCGCTGACCGCCGTACGAGGGGTGTCGCCGCTGTCGGTACGGGGCCGGTACTCCCACGACACCGCGTCACCGACCGCCAGCCCGCGGAGGGCGTCCGCCCCGGCGTCGCGGCCGACCAGCACGGTGGCGCCCTCGGGAATCGCGCCCTTGCCGGGCGCTCCGGCCGCCGTGGTGACCTTGCCGTCCACGACCGTGACCTCGGCGGTGCGCCGAGCCCCGTCCACGGTCTGCGCCCGGTCCGCCTCGCCCCACTGGGCGTTGTACGCGCCGATGCCGCCCCCCGGGACGTCGGAGGCGTTGACCGCCGCGAGCGGACGCGGGCCGTCCGGGAGGGTCAGGGTGCCCTCGAAATACAGCTGGAGGATGCGCCCCGCGGCGGCCGGGCCGATGCCGACCGCGTTGCCGGAGCCGGACTTGGAGGAGTTGACCATCCGGCCGTCGCCGATACCGGTGCCCTCGGGGGCACCGGTCTGGTTGATGTCGAAGAAGTCGCCGTTGATCGCGGCGACCGTGCGGCGCCCCGGCCCGGCGTCGTGCTCCCGGGCGAGCTGGGAGACGGGCTCGCGCCGGGCGACCTTGTCCGTGTGCAGATAGTCGACCTTCGCGGAGCCGGTGAGGTCGACCGACAGCGCGTCGGCCCGCAGCCACTTGTCCGACTCCAGCCGGTCGTACGAGGTCAGCTTCACGCCCGGGGCCACCGGGCGCTCCGAGCGGGCGGTGCGGATTCCGTCGTCCTCGGTGACGGACCGGGTGCCGGACGCGGGGCCGACGGCGGCCGGCGGGGCGATCGGCCGCAGCATCTCCGACGAGGAGCGCGGGAGGGGTTCGGGGGCGGGGGCGGGGGTGCCGTCGGCGGCGGCCTGGCCTCCGGCACCCAGGACGAGGGCGCAGACGGCGGCCAGCGCCGCCACGGGTCTGGTGAACGCGACACGGGACATGGCAGCTCCATGGGGCCATGGGAGGCGCGTGGTTCCCACGCACAGCGCCCCAGCATCGCCATGGAGATGACGGCGCGCCAGAAGGCGTGGGCGACATCATGGAGAACAATCACCGCTCGGCGGTGCCGAGGGGCCCGGGTGGGGGCGCGTTCAGGGCAGGGACACGCCGTCCACGTACACCCACGCGCCCCCTTCTCGGGTGAAGCGGCTGTTCTCGTGCTGCTCGCCCGCGTGCCCGCCGTCCACGTAATGCGCGCGGAACTCCACCGTGCCCGACGAGTGGAACGCGCTGCCGTCCGTCGTGCCGAGGATCTCCAGCCGCACCCACCGCGGCCCCGGGCCGAGTTCGAGCCGGGGCGGCCGGGTCGTCGAGTGCCAGCTGCGGAGCAGATACCCCTCGTCCCCGACCGCGAAGGCGCTGTACCGGGACCGCATCAGCTGCTCGGCCGTGGCCGCCGTGGCCTCCCCACGGTGGAGGCGGCCGCAGCAGTCGGCGTACGGCGCGGGCAGTCCGCAGGGGCAGGTCACGGGGGTGGTACGGCGCGTGCGCTTGGACATGGGTCCATTGTGACGTCCGTTGCCGCGTCTCCCGCGACGGCCTCTGCGGCGCTCTCCGCGACGGCCCCTGCTCAGGGCTCGATGACGACCTTCAGCTGCCGGGCGTCGGTGAGTGCCGTGTGCAGCGCCTCGGCCGTGCGCTCCAGCGGGAACCGGGCCGTCACCAGGGACTCCAGGTCGACCCGTCCGGCCGCGGCCAGGGCCACCGCGGCAGGGAACTCCCCGGCGTAGCGGAACGCGGTGACCAGGGTCAGCTCCTGCCGCTGCATCCAGGCCAGCGGCAGCGCGGTGAGCGGCCGCACCGGGTTGCCGACGGCGACGGCCGTACCGCCCGGGCGCAGCGCCCGCACGGCGCCGACGAGGGCGGTCTCGATGCCGGAGCAGTCGAGGGCGACGTCGAACACCTGCTCCCGCGGCAGCGGTTCGTGGGCGGTGTCCCGTACCCGGTCGGCCCCCAGGCGGCTGGCGTGGGCGAGCCGTCCCGGGTTGACATCGGTGACCACGGCCTCGCCCGCCCCCACCGCGCGGGCCGCCTGGAGGACGAGCAGGCCGATCGGCCCGGCGCCGGTGATCAGGACCCGGTCCCCGACGGCGACGCCTCCGCGGCGCACCGCGTGCAGGGCGACCGCGAGGGGTTCGATCAGGGCTCCGGCGGTGAGCGGGAGGTCGTCGGGGAGCGGATGCGCGAACTCCGAGGGCACCGCCAGCTGACCGATGAGCGCGCCGTCGGTGGGCGGGGAGCCGAAGCAGTGGCCGTCGTGGCACTGGTTGTAGCGCCCGCCGCGGCAGGCGGCGCAGCGTCCGCAGGGGACGGCGGGCTCGATCGCGACCCGGGAGCCGACGGGGTGGGTGCCGTCGCCCGCCACGACCGTTCCGGCCGCCTCGTGGCCCAGTGCGGTGGGGGAGCGGAGCACATTGGGGCCGTTCTCGCCGTGGGCGTAGTAGTGCAGGTCGGAGCCGCACAGCCCCACGGCGCCGATGTCCACCAGGATCTCTCCCGGGGCCGGTTCGGGGATCGGGCGCCGCTCGATGCGCACATCCTTCGGGCCGTGCAGGACGGCGGCGGTGGCGTCGTTCATCGAAGGTGGTTCTCCTGGTGCGTGATGTGCGTGCGGGGATGAAGGGGGCTCAGGCGGCGGAGATCCGCAGGGGTTCCACGCGCTTGATGACCAGCCCGTAGGTGAGCGCGCCGACCACGCACAGCGCACCGGACAGCATCAGCGGTGCGACGAAGGAGTGGTTGAAGAAGCCCAGCAGCAGCCCGGTGGTGGTCGAGCCGAGCACACCGGCCAGGTTGGACGCGAAGTTCTGGATGCCGCCGAGCGAGGCCACATGGCGCGGGGTGGGCGCGACGTCGGCGGGCAGGCTGGCCACGGACGCGGCGGAGAAGGCGAGGCTCGCGTAGCTGACGGACAGCAGCGTCAGGGCCCACATGGCGCTGGGGACGAGCACGGCGAAGGCGATGACCGAGGAGAACAGCATCCCGCACACCAGGCAGGTCTTACGGGCCCGGGTCACCGACCAGCCGCGGCGCAGCAGGGTGTCGCTGGTCCAGCCGCCGAGCAGGCTGCCGCCGATGGCGACGAGGCCGGGCAGGGCGCCGTAGAAGCCGAGCTTCAGCAGGTCGAAGCCGCGGGCGTCGACGAGGTAGCTGGGGAACCAGGTGATGAAGAAGTAGATGACGTAGTTGAGGCAGAAGAAGCCGATCATCATGCCCCAGACCGTGCGGTACCGGAACAGGTCCCGCCAGCGCACCGCGGGCCCTTCCGGCGCCGTCTCCTCGGTGCCCTCGGCGGCGGAGTCCTCGCCCGGGGTCTCCTCCAGCCGGGCGCCGCCCGCCGTGACGTACGCGCGCTCCTCGGCGCTGATCCCCCCGGCCGCGGACGGCTCGCGGTACGCCTTCAGCCACAGCGCGACCCACAGCAGGGCGACCCCGCCGGTCACCCAGAACGCCATCCGCCAGCCCTGCCAGGCGATCAGCGCGGTGACCACCGGGGCGGCGACCGCGGTACCGGCCCGGGCGCCGTTGTCCCAGACGCTGTTGGCCAGCGCGCGTTCGCGGACCGGGAACCAGCGGGAGACGGACTTGGCGCACGAGGGGTACGCCGGGGCCTCGCCCGCGCCCAGCGCCAGCCGGGCGACCAGCAGGCTGCCGATGCCCCGGACGAAGCCGGTGGCGACGGTGACCACCGACCAGATCAGCCCGCCCAGCGCGAACATCTTCTTCTCGCCGTACCGGTCGATCAGCGCCCCGGCGGGCAGCTGGCCCAGCGCGTAGGTCACGAAGAACATGCTGAGGATGACGCCCTGCCATTCGGGGCCGATGTGCAGGTCATCGGTCATATAGGGCAGGGAGATGGAGATGGTGGCACGGTCGACGTAGTTGACGGTCATGCCGAGGAAGCAGAGGAAGGCCATCAGCCAGCGGGTGTTGTGCCGCAGCCCGCGCGGGCGCGGTGGCGCGGCGGTGGCCTCGTCCTGAGGTGGGGTGCCGGTCGCGGGGACGACTCTGGGGGTCTTCAAGGCGGCTCTCCTTTGAAGGGGTGGTGCGTGTGGTCAGCGCGGCCGGGCGGCGGAGGGCAGCTCCGCCGCCACGGAGGCGACCAGGGCGGTGTCGTCCGCGAGGTCGTCGGCGCCCAGCAGGCTCAGCAGGCGGCGCAGGGCGTCGCGCGCGGGCCGGGCGTCCCAGGCCCGGCGCAGCGCTTCGGCCTCGGGGTCGTCCAGGGGGTGGTCGCGGGTGACGCGGGCCCAGGCGGCGAGGGCCGCCACCAGTTCGGGGGTGTCCCGCCCGGCGGCGCGCAACTCGCGCAGCGGGGCCAGCCACCGTTCGGGGATCTTCAGCGATCCGTCCATGGCGATCTGCCGGATCCGGTGGTGCATGGCGGGGTTGGCGAAGCGGACGACGAGGCTGTCGATGTACCCGGGCAGGTCCAGGCCCTCGGCGGGCGGCAGGCTCTGCGCGGCCTCCGCGCAGTAGGCGCGCACCGCCGCCTCGCCCCAGGGGGTGGCGAGGACGTCGGCCACGGTCTCGCAGCCCTCGGCGAGGCCGCGGTAGGCGAGGAGCGAATGCGCGCCGTTGAGCAGCCGGAGCTTGGCGGACTGGTACGGGGCCACATCGGCGACGAACCGGGCGCCCGCCTCCTCCCAGCGCGGGCGGTCGGCGGCGAAGATGTCCTGGAGCACCCACTGGGTGAACGGTTCGCCGGTCACCGCGCCCTCGTCGGCCACGCCGAGCGCACGGGCCGCGGTCTCGCGGTCGGCGTCGGTGGTGGCGGGCACGATGCGGTCGACGACGGTGGCGGGGAAGGCCACCGAACCGGTCAGCCAGTCGAGGAGGCGGTCGCGCTCGTCCCAGCCGCTCGCCGCCACGAAGTCCCGTACCAGGCGCCGCAGGACCGCGCCGTTGGCCGCCATGTTGTCGCAGGACACCACCGACAGCGGCGCGCCGCCCGCCCGCAGCCGGGCGCGCAGCCCGGCGGCGAGCTGACCGACGACGGTCGCGGGGGCTGCGGAGCCCGCCAGGTCGGCGCGTACGAGGGGGTCCTCCAGTGCCAGGCCGCCCCCGGCCGGGTCGCGCCGGTAGCCCTTCTCGGTCACGGTGAGCGTCACCACGGTGACGTCCTCCGAGGCCAGCAGCCCGGTCAGCCGGGCGGCGTCGTCGGCGGCGTGCAGCACCTCGGTCACCGAGCCGACCACCCGGGTGACCGGGCCCTCGGGCCGCCGCTCGGTGAACGAGTACAGCCCGTCCTGGGGGCGCAGCGCGTCCACCACCGCCCGGCTGCGCTGGGTGACCCCGGCGATGCCCCATCCGCCGCCGTGCGCCGCCTCGGCGGCCTGCGTGGCCAGCGCCTGGTGGGCGCGGTGGAAGGCGCCGATCCCCAGGTGCACGATCCGGGGGCGCAGCGCGCGCGGGCCGACCGGCGGGCGCAGGCCCTCCGGTACGGCGGACAGGGTGGCCAGGGACAGCCGCTGTGCGGTGCTCACCAGTCGTGCACCGACCCGTCGGTACGGCGGCTCACCGGCAGGTACTTCGGGTCGTACGGGAAGCGGGCGGCCGCCTCCTCGTCCAGCTCGATGCCGAGCCCTGCCGCCTCCGAGGGGTGCAGCGCGCCGTCGCGCAGCTCGTACGTCGGCCGGAACACCTCATGGGTGAGCGGATCGTGCGCCATGTACTCCTGGATGCCGAAGTTGGGCACGGTGACGTCCAGATGGACGGCGGCGGACATGCTCACCGGCGACAGGTCGGTGGCGCCGTGCGAACCGGTGCGCACCTGGTACAGCTCGGCGAGATGGAAGATCCGCCGCAGGTGGGTGATGCCTCCGGCGTGCACGACCGAGGCGCGGATGTAGTCGATGAGCCGCTCGGTGATGAGCTGCTCGCAGTCCCAGATGGAGTTGAAGACCTCGCCGACCGCGATCGGGGTGGTGGTGGACTGGCGGATCTGGCGGAAGGAGTCCTGGAGCTCGGCGGGGGTGGGATCCTCCATCCAGAACAGCCGCAGATCCTCCACGCTGCGGCCGAGCCGCCCCGCCTCGGTGGGGCTGAGCCGGTGGTGGACGTCGTGCAGCAGGTGGAAGTCGAAGCCGAACCGCTCGCGGACCGCCTCCAGATAGCGCGGCGCGAAGTCCAGATACGCCTCGGTCGACCACGGCTGCTCCTCGGGGAGGGCGCCGGTGGCGGGCTCGTAGACGGTGGCGACCGTGCCGTGGCGGATGCCGTACGTGCCGGGCGAGCCGGGGACGGCGGCCTGGGCGCGGATCGCGCGGTAGCCCATCTCCTGGAACTGGGCGACGTCGTCGAGCAGTTCGGGGATGTCGCCGCCGCTGGCGTGGCCGTAGACCATGGCCCCCTCGCGGGCCTTGCCGCCCAGCAGGTCGTACACCGGCATCCCGGCGACCTTGCCCTTGATGTCCCACAGCGCGGTGTCGACCGCCGAGATCGCGGTCATGGTCACCGGGCCGCGGCGCCAGTACGCCCCCTTGTAGAGGTACTGCCACGTGTCCTCGATGCGGGCGGGGTCGCGGCCGATCAGCAGCGGGACGAGGTGGTCCTCCAGATAGGAGGCCACGGCCAGCTCGCGCCCGTTCAGCGTGGCGTCGCCGAGTCCGGTCACACCGTCGGACGTGGTCACCTTCAGGGTCACGAAATTGCGACCGGGAGAGGTGACGATGACCGTCGCCTCCGTGATCGTGGCCATGCGTATCTGCTCCTCACTGCACCGGCTCCGGGGTGGAGCCCGGGCTGCTGGTCGGCTACCATACAAGTACGTCAGCGAGATCGGTCAAGAGTTCGGAAGGGGTCGGATGGCATCGGCTGAGGGACTGCACGCGGCACGCTCCCGGGGGCGCAACACCCGGCAGCTCGTCCATGAGGTGCTGCGCTCACGCATCGTCGGCCTGGAGCTGGCCCCCGGCTCTGCCGTGTCGGAGAACGACCTGGCGGCCGAGCTGGGCGTCAGCCGCACCCCTGTCCGCGAGAGCCTGATCCTGCTCGCCGACGAGGGTCTTGTGGACATCTACCCGCAGATGGGGACGTTCGTTTCGCGCATCCGCGAGCGCGATGTGGCCTCCGCCCAGTTCATCCGGGAGGCGCTGGAGTGCGCGGCGCTGCGCGACGCCGTCGGCAAGGCCACGGCGCGCGATGTGGCCGAGCTGCGGGTGCTGCTGATCGCCCAGGAGGAGGCCGACGCGCAGTCCGACATGGCGGGCTTCTTCCAGCTGGACGAGCAGTTCCACGCCCGGCTGATGGCGGTGAGCGGACACGGCTCGGCATGGCCCGTGGTCAGCCAGGCCAAGGCCCAGCTGGACCGGGCCCGCAGGCTCTCGCTGCCCATGACCCAGCAGATGTCGCTGCTGATCGGCCAGCACCGCGAGGTGGTCGACCTGCTGGAGGAGGGCGATCTGGATCGGGCGGACGAGGCGCTGCGCTCCCATCTGCGGCTGGTCTTCAGCGATGTGGAGAAGATCCGGACGAAGCATCCGGAGCTGTTCAGCGACCAGGACGCCCCGCTCAAGCCGCGCCGCGAGAGCGCCCGGCGCGCCGCCGCCGGCGAGGACTGACGCGAAGAGGGGCGGGACCGCTGCCGGCCCCGCCCCTTCCGTGCTGCCGTGTGTCAGCGCTTGGTCTTGATCCGCAGGAACGTGACCGAGTCCGCCGGGAAGGTGTACGTGAAGGTGTTCGCCACCCCGTCGAGCCTGGACCGGACCGGCTCGACCGGCTGCTCGGATGCGGTGTTGACCGCGTCCGGCGCGCCCTGGAGCGTGGTCACCTTAGCCGTCCGCGCCACCTTGGCCCCGCCCAGGTCGATACGGGTACGGGCGGCCGTGCTCTGCGCGTTGACGACCTTGACGATCAGCTCACCGGTGGCCTTGTCCCGCGTCACCACCTGGCGGAACGGCTCGGCCACCTTGTCGTCGGTGAAGCTGCCCCACTTCTTGCCGTCCAGGTACAGCGTCACCTGGCGGCCGCGCACCTCGACGCGCGCGTCGTAGGTACGCCCCGTCTCGATCTTCGTGCCGTCCTCGGCCATCGTCTGCTTGGCGCCGCCCACCGCCTTCTCCACGGCGGAGCGGGTGTTGCCCCAGCCGCCGAGGTTCCACCAGTAGTAGTTGCCGGTGTCCTTGACGCCGAACGCGATGAGGAAGCCCTCCTTGCCGGACTTCTTCGTCGCCTTCACCCGCAGGTCGTAGTCGCGCCACCCCTTGTCGCCTGCCGTGACCATGGTGTTCTCGGCGGCGGCGTCGGACTGGACGTACGCGCCGTCCCTGACCGCCCACGAACCGGTGCCGGTGGCCTTGGTCCACTTCGCGTCATCGCCCGAGAAGTCGTCGCTGAGCAGCGTCGACCCGTCCGCGGCGGTCACCTTGACGTCGTCGTACGCCGCGCTGGTGGCCCACGTCGACAGGCCGACGGCGCCGCTGATCGGCTCGCTGGGGGCGGGGGTGGCGGACGCCTTGCTCGGCACGACCTGGTCCCCGACGTTGTTCATGAACAGCTTCTGCGTCTCGTAGCTGGTCGAGCCCCAGGAGGCGGAGTTGTCGAACCAGATCATGTCCGGCCGCCACTGCACCGCGTTCTCGTTCGCCAGCAGCGGCGCGTACGAGGCCAGCTTGACCACGTCCGCGTTGCGCTCCAGGCCCGTCATGTACGCCGCTTCGGTGAGCGAGTTGTACCACTTGTTGTCCTGGGAGGCGTACTCGCCGAGGAACACCTTCGGGCCCGAGCGGTCGTAAGCGTCGTAGCGCTGGTTGTTCTCCAGGAACCACTGCGGGCTGTTGTAGTAGTGCTCGTCGACCATGTCCACGCCCGCCGCCCGGTTCAGGTCCCAGGCGCGGTCGAAGGTCTGCCCGCTGTCGTCGGGGCCGGAGTTGCTGATCACCGTGATGTCGGGGTACTTGGCCTCGATGGCCTTGCGGAACTCGGTGAACCGGGCGAAGAACTCGTCCGGCAGGTTCTCCTCGTTCCCGACCTCCAGATGGGTCAGGCCGAACGGCTTCGGATGGCCCATCCGCGCCCGCTTCTTGCCCCATGTCGAGGTCACCGGACCGTTGGCGAACTCGATGAGGTCCAGGGTGTCCTGGATGTGGCGCTTCAGCAGCGCCGGGTCGTCGGTGGCCTTGTTCTGGCCGCAGCCGGTGACCAGCGCGGGCACCACGGGCAGCGCCGTCGCGCCGATGTCCTCGGCGAACTGGAAGTACTCGTAGTAGCCGATGCCGTAGGACTGGTTGTAGCCCCAGAAGTTGGCGTTGACGGCGCGGCTCTCGACCGGGCCGACGGTGTCCTTCCACTGGTAGGACCGCTTGCGCGGCCAGTTGGGCGCCTCGTACGCCTCATGGCTGCCGGTGTTCACCAGACAGCCGCCGGGGAAGCGCAGGAAGCCCGGCTTCAGCGCGGCGATCTTCTCCGCGAGGTCCTTGCGCAGGCCGTTCGGGCGGTGCTTGTAGGTGTCGCGGGGGAAGAGCGAGACCATATCGAGCCGCAGAGTGCCGCCGCCGCCCGCGGCGACCGTGAGCCGTCCGGCGGCGCTGGAGGCGGTGGCGGTGAGGGTGCCGGTGTACTTGGTCCAGCGGTCGCCGCGCACGGTGGTGCGCAGCGGTCGCGCGAGCGCGTCGCTGCCGGAGCCGTCGCCGAGGCCGATGGTCAGCGGCGTACCTGAGCGCTGGTCGGTGCGTGCCCACACCGAGAAGTCGTAGCGTTCGCCCGCCTTGACGGCCATCCCGGTGGTGTAACCGGAGTTGGTCACCCCGTACCGGGCCGCCGATCCGCCGGTGCCGTCGAGCGTCAGCCGCAGATAGCGCCGGTTGCGCTCGTTCAGCCGCCCGTCGTCGTCCACGACCGCGGCCTTGCCGGTGGCGCCGCCGGTCGCGGCCTCGGTCCACGCGGTCATGGGGGTGTACGAGGAGTGGTCGGCGGGGTCGTACTCGAAGGACCGGTTCTGGACCAGCTCGGCGTACAGACCGCCGTCGGCCGCGCGGTTGATGTCCTCGTAGAACACCCCGTACATCGAGTCGTCGATCGCCGGGCCCTTGGCGGACGGGTCGACGGACAGCGTGTAGTCGGTGGTGTCCGCCGCCGTGTGCGCGGGAGCGCCGGTGGCGGCCGTGGGGACGGCGGTGACGGTACCGGCGAGCAGGGCGCCGATGGTGAGGCCGAGTCTCCAGCGTGTGCGGGGCATGCGTCTCCCGTTCCGAATCTTGTCGTTCGAAATCCCGTACGTCGCTCAGAACTTCGAACGAAAGATATGGGGGAGGACAGGGCGCGTCAACGCCCCGGGAGCTACGCGACCCGAAGGTGGGAGAGGAGATCGTCGCCCGCCGGGTAGGGGCGCTCCTCGGGCAGGCGCTCGGCCGCCTCGTCGAGGCTGCCCGCCCGGACCAGGGCATGGATCTCGCGGGCCAGCGGCGTGACATCGGTGAGGGACACCGTCCACTCGTCCGCGTACCGGCGGGCCGCCTCGCCCGCGAGGCCCAGCTGGAGGGAGCGATGGGGGAGCGGCCGCAAATGGAGGTCGCGCTCCGGGTCCCACTGGACGCGGGTGGGCGAGCGGTGCAGCTGGCGCTTCCAGGCCGCCTGGTCGGGGTGGAGGCCGCGTACGTAATGGGAGAGGCAGGCGTTGCGCAGCGCCCACGTGAAGCCCTCATGGGTGATCTCGACGGCCAGGACGGTTTCCTGGCCCTCCTTCAGACCCCAGCCGCAGCGGTACATCATCCACAGGAACGACGGTTTGATCCAGGTCATCCGGTCCCGCTTCCAGGCGGAAGGGAACCGGCCGTCGCGGGCCGCGGGCAGGCCGATGTGCGGGCCGTACGCCTGGTAGACGGTGACCGTGGTGGGGGTGTGCAGTGCGCGGATCTGGTGGGACGGGTGTTCCATGGCCGACAAGCGTGCCGGGCAGGACGGCACCCGGCCACCGAATTTCAGCGGGGGCCGGACGCCGTCCGGCGCCGGGTGGCGCCGAGGGTGCCGAGCAGGGAGAGCGCCTCCGCGCTGGGACTGCCGGGCTCCGCGTGGTAGATGACGAGTTGCTGGCCGGGCGCGTCGCGGACGTCGAACGCCTGGTAGGTGAGGGTGAGCGGGCCGACGTCCGGGTGGCTGAGCTGTTTGGCGTCCCGGGTCTTGCCGCGCACGGTGTGGGCCCGCCACAGGGCGGAGAACGTGGCGCTCCGCTCGGTCAGGGTGCCGATGAGCGCCCGCAGCCGGGGGTTGTCCGGATCGAGGCCGGTCGCCTCGCGCAGATTGGCCACCGTGGCCTGGGCGGCCCAGTCCCACTGGGCGAAGAAGTCGCGGCCCGACGGGTCGAGGAAGACCATGCGGGCGAGGTTGTCCGCGGGGTCGAAGGGCGAGTACAGGGCGTCGGCCAGCGCGTTGCTGGCCAGGAGGTCCAGCGCGGGGCCGAGGACGAAGGCCGGGGTGTGGGCGTAACCGTCCATCAGCTGGCGCAGCGCCGGACTCACCACGTCCCGCCGCGCGGCCGGGCGGTCGTTCGGCGCGATCCCGGCCAGCCGGTGGAGGTGGGCGCGGGCGTCGGTGTCGAGGTGCAGGGCGCGGCCGAGGGCGTCGAGGACCTGGGCCGACGGATGGCGCTCACGGCCCTGTTCGAGACGGGCGTAGTAGTCGGCGTTCACCCCGGCCAGCACGGCGACCTCCTCGCGCCGCAGCCCGGCCACCCGGCGGAGGCCGTAGCTCGCCATCCCCACGTCTTCGGGCCGCACCCCGGCGCGCCGCACGCGCAGGAAGTCTCCCAGCTCGTTGTCGGACATGCGCCCAGGCTAGGCGGGTCCCGGGGGAAGGGCCTGGGTGTGCCGCACCCAGGCAGCGAACGTCCTGGTCGCGGCCCCGGCGGGGCGCCCAGACTCGGCGGCGGACAGCGAGCCGCTCTCAGGGAGATCGAGCATGACGAAGGACACGGGCCGCCTCGAAGGCAAGGTCGCACTGATCACCGGCGCCACGGGCGGAATCGGCGCCGCCACCGCCGAACTGTTCGCCCGCGAAGGCGCCCGCCTGGTCCTCACCGATGTGGCCCGGGCACCCCTTACCGCACTGGCCCGGCGCATCGAGGAGACCGGCGCTGAGGTGGTGACCGCACCGCTGGACGTCTCCTCCGCCCGGGAATGGGACGCGGCGATCGCCACCGTGCGCGAGCGGTTCGGCACCCTGCACGTGCTGGTCAACCTGGCGGGCATCGTGGACTGGCCGGGCATCGAGGACACCGAGGAAGACGCCTGGGACCGCGTCATCGACGTCAACCAGAAGGGCAGCTGGCTCGGGATGAAGGCCGCCATGCCGCTGCTCCGCGCCACCGGCAACGCGTCCGTGATCAACACCTCGTCCGTCCTCGGGCTCATCGGCAGCGGAGCGGCCGCCGCCTACCAAGCGTCCAAGGGGGCGGTACGGCTGCTGAGCAAGACCGCCGCCGTCGAATACGCCCGTCAGGGCGTGCGGGTCAACTCCCTCCACCCCGGGGTCATCGCCACGCCGATGATCCAGGACATCCTGGACGAGGAGGGCGACCAGCAGCCGGACATCGTACGCACGCCCATGCGCCGGGCGGGCCGCGCCGACGAGGTCGCCTCGGCCATGCTGTTCCTCGCCTGCGACGAGTCGTCGTATCTGACCGGCTCCGAACTGGTGGTCGACGGCGGGCTCACCGCCCACTGACCGTGTGTACGGTGAGGTCCATGCCCGACGCGACGGCCACCGTGCACCCCCGGGCGGCCGCCACCCCGGCCGGGCCCGCCCTGCCGCTGGTCCTCGCCCATGGCTGGCCGGACTCGTTCTGGCGCTTCACGAAGGTCGTCCCGCTCCTCACCGACCCCGGCGCCCACGGCGCCCACGGCGCCGACCCCGCCGACGCGTTCGACGTGGTGGTGCCCGACATGCCGGGCTACGGGTACTCCGACCGCCCCACCGGACCGCCGCTCGGCACCATCGCCGTCGCCGGTCTGTGGGCCGGGCTGATGGGCGTCCTCGGCTACGAGCGGTTCGGCGCGGCGGGCGGGGACATGGGCAGCCATGTGAGCCGCTTCCTCGCGCTCGACCACCCCGAGCGGGTCGTGGGCGTCCACCGCACGGACGCGGGCCTCCCCCGCTTCACCGGCGACCCGGCGGACCTCACCCCCGAGGAGCGCGCCCGGTTCGAGGGCGCCACGGCCTGGGGCGCGGCCGAGGGCGGCTACGCCGCCATGCACAGTACGAAGCCCCAGACCGCAGCCTTCGGGCTCACCGACTCGCCCGCCGGGCTCGCCGCGTGGATCGTGGAGAAGCTGCGGGCGTGGAGCGACTGCGACGGCGACATCGAACGGAGCTTCACCAAGGACGAGATCCTGACGAACGTCACGCTCTACTGGCTCACCGGGACGATCGGCTCCTCGATGCGCAGCTACCGCGCCAACGCCGCGATCCCGCCCGCGCAGTACGCCCGCCGGGTCGAGGTGCCGTCCGGGTTCTCGATCTTCCGCGGCGATGTCGTCCGCCCGCCGCGGGCGTGGCTCGACCGCACGGCGAACGTGACGCGCGTGACCGAGCCCCCGCGCGGCGGCCACTTCGCGCCGTTCGAGGAGCCCGAGCTGTACGCGGAGGAGCTGCGCGCGTTCTTCCCGCCCTACCGGGCGGCGGTGACGGGCCGATGACTTCCCCGTACCGCGTCGTGGGGGTGGACGCCTGCCGCTCCGGCTGGGTCGCGGTGATCCTGCGCGGCGGCGCGTTCGACAGTGCCGAGACGGCGGGCGGGCTGAGCGATCTCCTGGCCCGGGTGGGGGACGCGGACGTGGTCACGGTCGACATGCCGCTGGGCCTGCTGGAGTCCGGGCGGCGCCGCGCCGAGGAGCTGGCCGCCGAACGGCTGGGGCCGCACCGCTCGCGGGTCTTCCCGGTGCCGCCGCGGTCGGTCTGGGAACAGCCCGACTACGACACGGCGAACGCCCGCTGCCGAGAGCTGACCGGCGCCGGGCTCAGCCGCCAGTCGTGGGGGCTGGCGGCGAAGCTGCTTGAGGCCAACGCCTGCCGGGACGGCGGCGGCCACCGGCTCCACGAGGTCCATCCCGAGATCTCCTTCGCGGCCATGCGGGACGACACGCCGGTCGCCTGGAGCAAGAAGGGCTGGAACGGCCAGGCCGTACGCCGCCGTCTGCTCGAAGCCCAAGGCATCGTGCTGCCCGACGACCTCGGCCCGGCCGGGCGGGTGCCGTCCGACGACGTCCTCGACGCCGCCGCGGCGGCCTGGAGCGCGCACCGCATCGCGCTCGACACGGCCAAGAGCCTGCCCGATCCGCCGGAGGGCACCGACCCAAAGTTCCCGATCGCCATCTGGTACTGACCGCCGCAGCAGACGGCGGGAGGCCGCCCGAGCCGTGCCTCGGGCGGCCTCCCTTTCCCCCCACCCCCGGAAATGGTCCGAAGTGGCGCTCAGCCGGAGCCGCGCGCGTGCCGGGGACGGTCGGCGGGCGTCAGGCGCCGATGCCGTACGGGCGGAGATGGGCGTCCGGGTCGACGTCCGACCCGTAGCGCGGGGTGGTGCGCACCTCGAAGTGCAGATGCGGGCCGGTGGTGTTGCCGGTGTTGCCCGACCGGGCGATCCGGCGCCCGGTGTCGACGCTCTGGCCGGTGCGCACCGTCAGCGCCGACAGATGCGCGTACTGGGTGTACAGCCCGTCGGCGTGGCGGATGACCACCTGGTAGCCGAACGCACCCGCCCAGCCCGCGGCCACCACCGTGCCCGGCGCCACCGCGTGCACCGACGTCCCGACGGGCACCGCGTAGTCCACACCGGTGTGGTGGCCGCTCGCCCAGCGCGGGCCGCGCACCCCGTACGCCGCGGTGATCGGGCCGTTGACCGGCGCCGCGAGCCGATGCGCCGCGGACTGCCGGGCGGCGTGGCGGGGAGCGGCGGCCGTGTGCGCGGCGGCGGTCCGGTGGCGGGGTTGCCACTTGGCCGGGCGGACCGTGCCCGAGGGCAGGGTGAGCCGCTGTCCGGGGCGGATCAGATGCGGATTGACGCCGATGGTCCTGCGGTTGGCGTGGTACAGCGCCTTCCAGCCGCCGCTGATCGAGCTGCGGGTGGCGATGCGGGACAACGTGTCGCCGCGGCGCACCGCGTACGAACCGGATGCCGCCCCGGAACCGGACCCGGACCCGGCAGCGCGCCGGGGGCTGTGTTTACCCGATGGCTTGACCGTGCGCTTCGGGTGCTGCTTCGCGGGCGGCTTGGCGCTGCGCGCGGCGCCGCGGTCGGCCGCCTCGGCGGCGGCCGGGCCGGACCGGGACAGCCGGCCGCGCACGGAGCAGACCGGCCAGGCGCCCGGGCCCTGGGCGCGGAGCACCGCCTCGGCCACGGTGATCTGCTGGTTCTTGGTGGCGAGGTCGGCCCGCGAGGCGTACCGGGTGCCGCCGTACGCGGCCCAGGTGTGCTGCGAGAACTGGAGCCCGCCGTAGTAGCCGTTGCCCGTGTTGATGCGCCAGTTGCCGCCGCTCTCGCACGCGGCGACCTTGTTCCAGGTGTCGACCGGGGCCGCCTGCGCGGCGCCGGTGTTGAGGAACGGCAGGACGATGCCGACGCTGCCCGCGGTCAGGACCGCGCACAGCGGGGAGACCCGGCTGGGCGATGCGGGGCGGCGGTGACTTCCTCGTACGGCCATGAGGCTGGTTCCTCTCCACAACGGCTCTCGACGTCGCCCTCCGGAGGTCCCGGCGGGCTGTACGAGTACCGCAGCCGGGGACGGCCGGTCACAAGGCGCAGGGGTGGTCACGGGGCGCCGCGCGCTCCCGGAACCCGCCCCCTGATCGGGTGACGCTCCATCAGCTGTGCGAGGGAAGGCGCGTGGAGGGCCGGGGGGGCGCACGGACAGGTCCGGGGCTGACGGTACGGCCGGGGCGGCCGGGCCCGGGCTCACTCTCCGCCGCGTGCCGTGCGCGGACCGCGGCGGCGGAAAATCATTCTCAGGTAGGCCCGGTGGGAGGCCGCTTTTCCGGCGGATTGGTTTCCCGTTGGACCACTGGCAGATCATCTTCGCGGGACCGGCCGAATTCCGGGCCGGTCCGCGGGCGGTCCAATGCGGCGGAGTGCGGCCGCGGGCCGCGGCGGACTGATCTTGGGGAGCGCTATTGCGCCCGCCGCCCGGCCAAGATCGGCCCCTTGGCGGTGCGGGGCACCGGGCCGGGAAGAGGACGCACCGGTCCGGCCCCGCCGGGCCCGGCGAAAGCCGGGAAGCCGAAGAGGGGGCTCCGTCCGTATTGGCGCTCCCCTCTCCACCCGGCCTTCCGCTATTCCCCTTCTCCCGCGAACCCCGGCCCGGGACCCGGCCGTCACCGCGAGAGAAGGGGAGCGGCCGCGGGGGAGGGCCCGCCGGGGCCGGTCCCGGTCCCGACACCGGCCCGGGCGGCCGCCCCACGGCCCGCTCCGGCCCGCTCTGCCCGCGTCACCGCTGCCCGTCGGCGCGGGATACGGGACGCGGCGACCGAAGAACCCCGGCCACAACTCCCGCGTCCCCCGCCCGGCTTTGACCCGGCACCAAGGAGACGGGACGCCCGGACAACTCGAAGGCTGACGGGCGAACTTGACGTCCCGTTTGCCCAAACTCCCGCCGTCCATCGGCTCCTGGACCACCCGCGTACCGCGCCAGTTCTCCGAATATGCGGCGGCCCCCGCAGCGGCCGGGAACTGGCGGAGAATCACGCGGCCCCTGTATAGCGGGAAGCGTGCCGCCGCGCATATCATTGCCTCACATCGACTTCATCACGGTAGATCGCTCGCACGGGCGGTTCCGAATAATCACCTCCTGACCCCGGATCGCCCGGAGCCTCCGCGAGGTTCGATGCCGTCATTTGCGTACGGCATCGCCCACCGCATCGAGGGAATCGGCGCGCGGTGGTCCGTACCCCAGGATGGGCAGCGCGCCTACGGTGCGTGCCGGTCGTCACCGGCCGTGCGCCGTCGGCCTTCTGGCGTACCCGGCGGTGCGCCGCCCCGCTGGACGCACCTCCGGGGGCGCACGCTGCTCCGGGGCGTGCCCTCGGACGCCGGTCGGCCCCTCGGCTTCTCCCGATTCCGGGCCCATGGGCCGCTCGCCGGGCGTCAGTCCGCGGTGACGAGGCGTCCGTCCTCGCGGCCGATCCAGTAGCGGCGCAGCACATCGAGCATCACCGACACCTCGCAGGCGGTGATGCCGGGGAAGGCGGCCAGGTCGTGGGTGAGGAAGACGGCCAGCCCCTCCTCGTCCCGGAACACCCCGTGGTGGATCACCGACGAGGTGCCCGCGACGATCGAGACATAGCGCGCCGAGGGGTGGCGGGCGAGGTCGTCGGCCACCTGCTGGATGGCCCCGGGGGCCGCGTGCAGCTCGACCACCACCTCCAGCGCGTACCCCAGCAGCGCGGGCTCGATCTCCACCCGGGGCCGCACCAGACCGCGCCGCAGCAGCGACTGGGTGAGCCGGTAGGCGGTCGAGCGGCTGATGCCGAGTGCGCGGGCCACTTCGGCGGCGCTGGCCCGTCCGTCGTGGCGCAGCAGTTCGACCGCGCCCAGCTCCTCGGCGCTGAAGTCGGCGACGGTGGCGGGCCCGTCGAGCGGATCGGCCGGTGGGTCGGCCGGTGGCTCTGCCACCTCCCGCAGCGCCCGCAACTGGTCGTCGCCGAGCCGGCGCAGCCGCCACGAGTCGGACTTGGCCGAGGCCCGCAGCACCAGTTCGGTGTGGGCCGACCGGACGCCGGGGACGGACGGGATGCGGTTCATCAGCAGCTCCCGCGCCCCGGCGCGGCGCGTGGCGTGCAGCGAGCAGTAGACATCGGTGCGGCCCGTGGTCGTCGCCACGAACGGGATCTCGGGCAGTTCGGCGAGCCGCCCGGCCACCTGCCGTGCCTGCCCGGGGACGGTGGCCACCCAGATGTGCATGGGGTTGCCCTCGGCCAGCATCGGCCACTCCACCTGCCCGATCACCCGCAGCAGCCGCTCGTCCGCGAGCCGGGCCAGCCGTCGGCCGACCGTGCTCGCCGAGCTGCCGAGCACCTCGGCGAGCGCGCTGAGCGGGGCCCTGGGGGCCACCTGGAGGGCGGCCACCAGGTCGAGATCGGCATCGTCGAGCGAAGAAGTGTCCGGCATGGGAGCGAATGTATCGTGCGATGAGTGCCTGATCGGTGAATCATTCTTGCGTAACAAAGCTTTTACTTGCCTCATTCCGTCAGCCCTTCTCTAATGGACGACCACGCTTGCGTCATCCGACGAAGGAAGTGCGGCCGGTGAGCTCGAACGACACCACCACCACGCCCGACAACACCCCACCAGAGACGCCGCCCGGGGCGCCCGCGAAGGACTCCGCGGCGCTGTCCGGTCTGCTCCGGGTGCTCGGCGCCATCGAACGTGCGGGCAACAAACTGCCCCACCCCTTCTGGCTGTTCGCCATTCTCAGCGCGCTGCTCGCGGTGGTGAGCTGGGGGCTGGCCGCGGCGGACGTGTCCGCGGACAATCCGGCCGACGGCAAGACCGTCGTCGTGCGCAGCCTGATCTCGGTCGACGGCATCCGCTCGATGATCACCGACGCGATCACCAACTACGCCACCTTCCCGCCGCTCGGCACCATCCTCGTGGTGATGCTCGGGGTCGCCGTCGCCGACAAGTCGGGGATGCTCACGGCGATGCTGCGGGCAGGGGTCTCCCGGGTCCCGGCGCGCTGGATGACGTTCGCGCTGGCCTTCACCGCGATGGTCGCCCACATCGCGTCCGACGCCGCCTACGTGGTGCTCGTCCCCCTCGGCGGCCTGGCCTTCCGCGCCGTCGGACGCAGCCCGGTCCTCGGCATCGTGGTGGCCTTCGTCGGCGTGTCCGCCGGTTACGACGCGAGCCCGCTGATCACCCCGATGGACGCCGTCCTGTCCGGGCTGACCACGGCGGCCGCGCACACGGTCGACCCCGGATACACCGTCACCCCGCTGTCCAACTACTTCTTCTCCATCGCCTCCTCCGTGGTCCTGGCCGCCGTCATCACCTTCGTCACCGAGAAGGTGCTGGCCCGGCAGGTGGCGGCGCTGCCGCCGGACACCGGCACGGCCGACGCGGAGGGCGAGACCGACCCGGTCTCGCTCGACCTGCGCCCCGAGGAGCGGCGCGGACTGCGCCGCAGCGGGCTGGTCTTCCTGCTCTTCCTCGCGGCGGTCGTGGTGGCCATGATCCCCGCCGGGTCGCCGCTGCGCGGCGAGGGCGGCAGCATCGTCGGATCGCCCGTGCTCTCCGGGATCGCCGTGGTGCTCGGCGTGCTCTTCGCGCTCCTCGGCACGGTGTACGGGCGGGCCGCGGGCACCGTGCGCTCCAGCCGCGACATCCCCGAGTTCATGGCCCAGGGCATGCGGGAGATGGCCCCGATCCTGGTGCTGTTCTTCGCCATCTCCCAGTTCCTCGCCTACTTCAAATGGACGGGCGTGGGCGAGGTGCTCGCCATCCGCGGCGCGGATCTCCTCAAGGACCTCGGAGTGACCGGCCCGATGGCGTTCCTGGGCATCGTGGTGGTGTGCACGGTCATCAACGTGGCGATGACCAGCGGATCGGCCATGTGGGCGCTGGTCTCCCCGGTGTTCGTCCCCATGCTGATGCTGCTGGACGTCCCCCCGGAGGCCACCCAGGCGATCTACCGCATCGCCGACTCCTGCACCAATGCCATCACCCCGATGAGCGCCTACTTCGTGATGGCGCTCGGCTTCCTCCAGCGCTACCGGCGCTCCGCGGGCATCGGCACCCTCGCCTCGCTGACCCTGCCGCTGTCCCTGGCCATGCTGGTGACCTGGACCCTGCTGTTCTACGCCTGGTGGGCGCTGGGCATTCCGCTCGGCCCCGGCGCACCCGTCCGCTGAGCAACCGAACCCCCCTCCCGGAAGGATCCCTTGATGACGCTCTCCGACATCGCCGCCGCGACGGAGCGGGCACTGCCCGAGATGACCGACGACCTGCGGACGCTGGTGGAACTGGAGACGCCGAGCGACGACAAGCACCTGCTGGACGCCGGGCTCGCCGCGATCCGCGGCTGGCTGGTGGCACGGCTCGGCGAGCCGGACGAGACGGAGCGCCACGACTGCGGCCCGCAGGGCGATGTGCTGGCCGTCACCTACCGCGGCACCGCGCCCGGCACCGTGCTGCTGCTGTGCCACTACGACACGGTCTGGCCCGCCGGAACCCTCGCCGAGTGGCCGTTCGAGGTGGCCGACGGCAAGGCGAGCGGACCGGGCGTCTTCGACATGAAGACCGGTCTGGTGCAGGCCGTCTGGGCGCTGCGGCTGCTGCGCGAGCTGCGGCTGCCGCATCCGACCGTGCGGCTGCTGCTCAACGGGGACGAGGAGATCGGCAGCCCGGCCTCCCGGCCGCACATCGAGCGGCTGAGCGAGGACGTCCTCGCCACCCTGGTGTTCGAGGCGGCGCAGAACGGGGCGCTCAAGACCTCGCGCAAGGGCGTCGGGCTGTTCGACGTGACCGCGCACGGCGTCGAGTCGCACGCCGGGCTCGACCCGCTCGCCGGAGCCAGCGCGATCCACGCCCTGGCCGAGGTCGTCCCGCACATCACCGCCCTCGCCGCCCCGGAGCGGGGCACCACCGTGAACGTTGGGCTGATCAGCGGCGGCACCGGCCGCAACGTGGTCGCCGCCCAGGCGCGCTGCGGCATCGACATCCGGATCGCCGAACCGGCCGAGATGGCGCGCATCGACGCCGGGTTCGCCGCCCTCGCCGCCTCCGACCCGCGGGTGCGGCTGGCCGTCAGCGGCGGCTGGAACCGGCCGCCGATGGTTCCCAACGAGCCGTCCCGGCGGCTGTTCAAGCAGGCCCACGCCCTCGCGGCCGAACTGGGCTGGGGGCTGGAGGAGACCGCGGTCGGCGGCGCGAGCGACGGCAACTTCGTCTCCGCGCTCGGCCGCCCGGTCCTCGACGGCCTCGGTGCCCTGGGCTCCGGCGCCCACGCCCGCCATGAGCACACCCTGCTCGACGCCGTCCCGGCCCGCACCGCACTCGCCGTCGGGCTGCTGACGGCGCTCGCGGCCGGTGCCTCGTAAGCACGGAGAAACGCCGCCGCCCGCCTCCGTGATGGTCGGTCACGGAGGCGGGCGGACGGCTTCGAAGATCGGGATCAGGACACCAGGAAGTCGGCCTTGCCCTCCTTGGCGCCCTGGATGAACGCGGTGATCTCGTTGCGGGTGTAGATGAGCGCCGGACCGTCCGGGTCCTTGGACTGACGGATCGCCACCCGGCCGTCGTCCAGCTTCATGACCTCGACGCAGTTGCCGCCGTTGCCACCGCTCCACGGCTTGCGCCAGCCTTCGGTGCCGAGGTCGGTGGCGCGCATGCCGTTGTAGATGCGATCCATGCAGATCAGAGCTCCTTGCGGAAATCGTGGAGGATTTCCTTTGTGCGTCGTGCGGTTGCCGCCTGGGCCGCCATGCGGTCCATGGCCTCCAGATGCGAGGCCACCTCGATGCGTTCATCGAGGTAGACGGCGCCGGTGAGGTACTCGACGTAGACCATGTCCGGCAGTTCGGGAACAGCGAAGCGGAAGAGGACGAAGGGGCCATACGTGCCCGGATGGTGGCCGGAGGTGAACTCCGAGATCTGCAGGGTCACCTGCGGCATCTCGGTGCTCTCCAGCAGCCGGTCCACCTGTCTGCGCATCACCGCGGGCTCGCCCACGGGTCTGCGCAGCACGGTCTCGTCCATCACGACCCACAGCCGTGGCGCGTCCGGGCGGTTCAGCAGCGACTGGCGCTCCATGCGCAGTGCCACATGCCGCTCCGCCTCCTTGGGTCCGGCCTTGCCGATGGCGCCGGTCTGCATGACGGCGCGCGCGTAGTCCTCGGTCTGGAGCAGGCCGGGGACGAAGTGGGGCTCGTACGCCCGGATCATCTCAGCCGCGCCCTCCAGGCTGACGTGCACGCTGAACCAGTCCGGCAGGATGTCGTGGAACCGCTGCCACCAGCCGGGTCGGTTGGCCTCCTCGGTGAGGGCGATGAACGCCTCCAGCTCCGCGCCGACGACCCCGTAGGAGTCCAGCAGCATCCGCACATAGGGCACCTTGAGGGCGACCTCCGCGGTCTCCATGCGGCGGACGGTGGCCGGGGCGACGCGTAACACCTGTGCGGCCTGCTCGCGCTTGAAGCCCGCCTTCTCGCGCAGCTCCTGAAGGCGTTTCCCGAGCACGACCTGGCCCACGGTCGGGGCCGACCGCGGTTCGCTCACCTTGCTACCTCCCCTGCCCCCGTGGCTGATGCCCGCAGTCTGCCATGTCCAGTACGGCCCAGACACACTGCACAAGCAACTCTGCACAATTCAGAGTGTTATTTGCCATGAGGCCGCGGGATGGGGCAACGACGCGGTGAGTGGGGCTGAGCGATACGGCTACGGCGCCATGCGGACCGGTCTGCCGCCGCCCGGGAGGCGGCAGACCGGCCGGGCGGCACGGTTCATGACGCGGTGTCGTCCGTCTGGAGATACGCGGCCGGGCGCGGGTAGCGCATCAGGGCCGGTCCGGAGCCGTCCGGGTCCTTGTCGGCATCGGCGGGCCGGGCGGGCCGGGCCGGGGCGGAGGCCCTCAGCTCGGCGGGGTCGTAGTCGATGACCTGGGTCTGCTCCGCGGGGGACGGCTCCGGTACGGCGCTCGGCTCGGGCCGGTACAGCGGGATCTGGTCGAGCGCCGTCTGCTCCGAGGGCGAGGGCCCCTGGGCGTACCCGGCCGTCGCGCCCTGCGGCTGGATCACCGGGATCTGGCCGGTCTCGGCCTGCGCCATCTGCATCTGCGGGTTCTGTGCCTGCGGGGTCTGGGCCATCTGGAGATACGGCGCCTGGCCCTGCGCCGCCTGGGGCTGCGGCGCCGGGGCCTGCTGCATCTGCCCCATCTGGGGCTGGCCCATATCGGGCTGTGCCATCTGGGGCTGTCCCATGGGGGACTGGCCCATGGCGGACTGGCCCATCTGAGGCTGGCCCATGGGGGACTGGCCCATCTGAGGCTGCCCCATTTGAGGCTGTGCCATCTGGGGCTGTTGCATCGCCGCCTGCATCATCTGCTGCTGTGCCATCTGGGAGGGCTGCTGCATCGATTGCATCGGCTGCTGGGGCATCTGCGCTTGCGCCGGTACCTGGTACAGCGGCGTCTGCACCGGGGGAGTGGCGACGTACGCGGGCGCCAGTTCGGCGGGCGGCTGCGACGCCGACTGCCCGGACGACACCGACTGCCCGTACGGGTCGGACTGCCCGTATCCGTCCGAGGCCACGCCCTGCGGCGCGGGAAGCGCGTTCGCCGAGTACAGCTGCTGCTGTGGCATCTGCTGCATCTGCTGCATTTGCAGGATCTGCTGCATCTGCTGCGGAGTCTGCTGGGTCGGCGGCTGGGGCTCGGGGGCGGCGGGGGCCGCGGGCAGCTGCGGCATCTGCTGGTACTGGTAGTCCAGCTGCTGAGCCGGTCCCGAGGTGAGCGACGCCTGGACGTCCCAGCCGCGCTGCTGCTCGTAACTGATCTGGGGCGCGTAGTAGGAGGTCCCGTAGAGCACGGTGCTCAGCCCGGTCAGCAGCCGCTGCACATCTGGCTGGGAGCGCACCACCAGCCGCATGAACTGGCTGCTGCTGCCCAGCTTGTTGCCGCATTCGCGCACCAGGACGCCGTGCTGGCTGAGGAGTTGGTCCCGCACCCAGGAGCCGTCCGTACCGCCGGGCAGCTTGACGAAGACGAAGTTGCCCTGGGAGGGGAAGACCGTCATCCCGGGCAGCCCGGCCAGCTGGGTGGTCATCTCCTGCCGGTCGCGGCTGAGCATGCGCAGGCTCTGCACGTACTCCTGCCGGTACCGCTTGAGCATGAAGACGATGACCTCGGCGAAGGAGTTCAGGTTCCACTTCGGCAGCCGGGAGCGGATCTGCACGGCCAGCGCGGGATTGGCGACGAGATAGCCGAAGCGGACGCCGTGCAGCCCGAAGCTCTTGCCGAGGCTGCGCAGCACGATGACGTTGGGTCGCAGGATCGCCTCGTCCACGACGCTCGGATACGCCTCGGCGTCGGCGAACTCCAGGAAGGACTCGTCGATCACCACCAGGTCCAGATCGGACAGCGCGTCCATGAGGCCGATGACGGCCTGGCGGGACAGCAGCCCGCCGTCGGGGTTGTTGGGATTGCAGATGACGGCGACCCGCGATCCCCGGGACCGGACGAATTGGACGAACGCCTGCGGGTCGAGCTGGAATCCGCTCATCTCCGGGAGCTGGAACATGTCGACCCGCTTGCCGGTTTCCATCGGCTGGTCGGTCCACCGGCCGAAGGTCGGAATCGGCACCGCGAGGCTTTCCTTCACCAGCAGATGGTCGATCCAGGTGATCAGCTCGGTCGAGCCGTTGCCCATCGCCATGGTCTGCGGCTGAAGGCCGAGCACATCGGCCAGTTCGGCGGTGATGGTGTCCGCGGAGCTCGGGTAGTACGTGAGGATCTCCCGCAGCCTGACCGCCATCACGGCGAACATGGCGGGGGTGGGGAAATACGGGTTGCACGGGATGCAGAAGTCCACAAGCTCCTGTCCGCCACCCGTGAGCCCGGCGCGGTTGAGCGCGAAGAACGACGGGCTGTGGGCGGTGCCACGGAAGAGTTCCATGGCATCACCGGAATTGCCGACTGCGGCAACAGTCACGGCGGGACCTCCTCGGTCGCAAGGGGTCGTGCAATCACGACCGTTGCGGCTCGTCCCTCGAGCCTGACGCATGATCCCAAAAACGTGGGGGACCTGAGGATTTTCGTGGTGTGTGCGCGAAACCGAGCGACAGGTGTGCCCTGATCGAATAAAATTCCGCCCCTCGCTCATCCTGTCGCCCGCTCGTTCGGAGGGGCGGCGGCGGTCGGAGCGTCAGGCGGGGTCGTCCGGCGGACGCTCGCCGTCGGTGAGGGCGGCCCGGTCCTGGTGCGCTACCCACACAGCTACCTGAGCACGCGAGCTGAAACCAAGTTTGCTCAAAATGTGCTCAATATGGCCCTCGGCGGTGCGCTGTGCTATCACGAGCGCCGTGGCGATCTCCTTGTTGCTGAGCCCCTGCGCGACGAGCTGGGCGATCTCGGTCTCCCGGGGCGTCAGCGGCGAGGGCCGCTCGGGCGCCGCCGCCTCCCCGGTGGGCAGTTCGTCCTCCAGCGCGTAGACCAGCCCCTGGTCGTAACCGAGCCGGGCGCCCTGCTTGACGGCCGCGTTGTACGCCGGTCTGCCCAGCGCCCGGGCCACCTTCGCCTCGCACTCGTCGTGGTAGTGGGCCAGGTGCCCGTAGCCGGACAGCGGGGCGCCGACCGAGTGCCAGACGCTCCGGGCGACGCCCAGCAGCCGGGCGGAGCGCCGGTAGTCCCGGTCGGTGGCGGCGATCCAGGCCAGCACCTCCAGATCGACCCCCACGCCCAGCGGGTCGTCGAGCGAGCGGTTGAAGGTCAGGCTGTCCTTCTCCAGCGCGGTCGCGCGGGCGGTGTCGCCCTGCCGCCACACCTCGACGCCGAGTGCCATCATCGTGTACGCCCGGTGCCAGCCCTCGCCGTAGGCGTCGCACACCTCCAGCGACTCCTCACCCAGCGCGATGGCGCGCGGCGCGTCGCCGACGAACGAGTGGGCCAGGGAGAGCCGGATGAGGGCCAGTGCGAGCCCGACCGGATCGCCGGTGGCCCGGTGGCGGGCCACCGCCTCCTCGTAGAGCGCGGTCGCCGACGGTACGTCGCCCCGGTACATGGCGACCATGCCGGAGTAGAGCGCCGCGTACGCCAGGACCGGGGCCAGGCCGAGCCGTTCGCCGATGGCCCGGCTCTCCGCCAGCATGGCCGCGGCCGCGTCGGTGTCGGACTGGATGATGGCCAGCCAGCTGTTGGTCCACAGCGCCCGCGCCCGCACCTCGGTCGGCTCCGGGCAGGCGGCGAGCCCCTCGTCCAGCCAGCGCCGCCCCTCGCCGAGGTAGTAGCTGGTGATCCAGTGGTAGAGGAGGTCGGCGGCGATGCCCAGACCGCAGGTGGTCTCCGCCGGATCGGCGAGCCCCGCCTCCAGGGCGCTGCGCAGATTGGCGTGCTCCAGCTGGAGCCGGGTGAACCACTGCACCTGGGCCGGGCCGAACAGCGCGGCGCGCGCGTCGGCCGCCAGCTGCCGGTAGTAGTCGAGGTGCCGCCGCAGCCGGACGGGCTCCTCCCCGGAGGCGGCGAGCCGTTCCCGGCCGTACTGGCGCAGCGTGTCCAGCATCCGGTAGCGCACCGTGGTGCCGTGCTCCTCCCGGAGCAGCACCGACTTGTCCACCAACTCGGTCACCAGGTCCAGCACATCCTCGCGGGCGATGCCGTCGCCCGAGCAGACCGCCTCGGCCGCCTCCAGGTCCAGGCTTCCGGCGAAGACCGAGACCCGGGCCCACAGCAGCCGCTCCCGCTCGGTGCACAGATCGTGGCTCCAGTCGATCAGCGCCCGCAGCGTCTGGTGGCGGGGGAGCACCGACCGGGATCCTGTGGTCAGCAGCCGGAAGCGGTCGTCGAGGCGGTCCAGCAGCTGCTGGACGGAGAGGGCGCGCAGCCGTACGGCGGCCAGCTCGATTCCGAGCGGAATGCCGTCCAGCCGCCGGCACACCCGTTCCACGGCGTCCCGGTTGGTGTCGGTGACGGCGAAGCCCGGCAGGATCGCCCCGGCCCGCTCGACGAACAGCCGCACCCCGTCGCACTGGGCCAGCGCCGTGGTGGACAGCCGCGGCCCGGCGGCGTCGGGCAGTGCCAGTGCCGGAACGGCCAGCGTCTGCTCCCCGGCGGTGCCCAGCGCCTGGCGGCTGGTGGCCAGGATGCGCAGCCGGGGAGCGGCCCGCAACAGCCGGTCGGCGAGCAGCGCGCAGCCACCGACCAGATGCTCGCAGTTGTCGAGGATGATCAGGGCCTGCTTGTCGCGCAGATGGTCCACGAGGACGTCCAGTGGCGGCCGGGCGGACTGGTCCCGGACGGCCAGGGCCTCGGCCACGCACGGGGCGAGCAGATCCTGGGTGTCCAGGGCGGCCAGTTCGACCAGCCAGACCCCGTCGGGGAACGCCCGGCGCGCCTCCTCGGCGACCCGCAGCGCCAGCCGGGTCTTGCCGACCCCGCCCACTCCGGTGAGGGTGACCAGCCGGGAGGCGGACAGCATCCGCCTGGCCTCGGCCGCCTCGTGCCGACGCCCCACGAAAGTCGTCACCTCGGCCGGCAGCCAGCCTGTCTGCCGCCCGGTCGGGGTGCCGGTCGCCACCGCACCCATCGATGCCTCGCACCCGCCTCGGGCGAGCGGTTTTCCCGCTCGTCCCGAACGGTCCCGGTTCCAGGCTATGCCCGGGGTGCGGCCCTGCGCAGCCCTCGTGCGGGCCCCTCCGGCGGGCACCGGGGGTGAGCGGTGGTCGCCCTGGGTGACCTGGGGTTTCCCGGGGGTGGATCAGGTAGCGATCCGGGGAGATCTCCCCTCCCGGCGGTCCGTTCCGCCGTTCCATCCTGGTGGCCTCGTGAAGAGTTCCGCCGAACGCCGGCGGAAGATCGAAGGTTCGCCATGTGCCTCCACCAGCCCCCTTGTCCGCCCGCCGACGCACCCGACCATGATTCGGCGCGTCTGGTGGCGTTCCACCCCGAGCAGGGGTGGAGCCTGCTCTGCAATGGAGTGGTGATCTTCGCGGACACGGGGGAACTGCTCCCTGACGGGCGCGTCATCCCGGCGCCCCGCACCTGCCCCGACCAGGCGGGGTGAAGTCCGACCGAAGGGAGATGCCATAGCCGACTCCACGCCTCGTACCCACACAGTGATACGAATCGGCCCGGGGACGGAACGGTGCACGCCCTCACCACACCTTCCGGCTCCGGGCCATTGCGCCGGTAGCTCCGCGCGCAGAAGCGCGCACATAAGCGCATGTCTGCGATCGGCGTTGATCGCCATGATGCTGTTCGTGTAGCCTGATGATCGCTTCAAGTAGTTTATTTGTGCGGATTTTCGCGTCATCGGGGGTGCGAGGGGGGCCATTGTGCTGGACCGGACCAACGATTCCGGTTTACTCAGCATGCTGGTCGGCCGCACCGCCGAGCTGACCGAACTGGCCAGCCACGCGGAGGCCGCGTGCGCCGGGCGGTCAGGGCTCGTGGTGCTCTCCGGGCCCGCCGGAATCGGTAAGACCAGCCTGCTGCGCGCCTTCCTCGACAGTGACACCTGCCGGAAGATGACCGTCCTGCACGGCACCTGCGGCCAGGTCGTGGCCGGTTCCGGATACGGCGGCGTACGCGCCCTCTTCGGCCCCCTCGGGCTGACCGCCGACGACGCACACGACTCCCCGCTGCTCCAGGGCAGCGCCCGCCGCGCCCTGCCCGCGCTCGTCCCCCGCCCCGGCGAGGAGGACCCGGCCTCGGTCGCGACCGTCTACCCGGTGCTCCACGGGCTCTACTGGCTCGCGGTGAACCTCATGACCCGGGGCCCGCTCGCGCTCGTCCTCGACGACGCGCACTGGTGCGACGAAAGCTCGCTGCGCTGGATCGACTTCCTGCTGCGCCGTGCCGACCACCTGCCGCTGCTCGTGGTGCTCGCCCAGCGCACCGGGGCGGAGCCCGTCGCCCCCGCCGCGCTGGCCGACATCGCCGCCCAGCCCCGCACCTCGGCGGTCCGGCTCGGCCCGCTGACCGACGACGACGTGGCCGAGCTGGCCCGGCAGGTCTTCCCGGTCCCCGTCGCGCCGTCCTTCGCCGAGCGCGCCACCGCCGTCTGCGGCGGCAACCCCCTCACCGTCACCCGGCTGCTGCACGAGCTGCGGGCCAAGGGCGCGCGGCCGGACGACACCGGGATCCGCGGGATCGCCGAGGTCGGCCAGTACGTGGTCGCCCAGTCGGTGCACGCCCTGTTCGAGCGCCAGCCCGGCTGGGTCCGGGACGTGGCCACCGCGATCGCCGTGCTCGGCGAGGAGGACCCGGAGCACCTCGGCGCCCTCGCCGCGGTGCCCGCCGCCCGTGTCGAGGAGGCCGTGACGCTGCTGCGCGGCGCCGAGGTGGTGGCGCCGGACCGTCGCGAGCTGGTCCATGACGTGGTGCGCTCGGCCGTGCTCGACGCCGCCGGGGCCGACGCGCTGGCCGGTCTGCGCGCCCGGGCCGCCCAGCTGCTCAGCGACATCGGCCGCCCTGCCGAGGAGGTCGCCAACCAGGTGCTGCTGGTGCCCGGCACCCCCGAGCCGTGGATGCGCTGGGTGCTGCGGGAGGCGGCCGCCCAGGCCGGGACCCGCGGCGCGCCCGAGGCCGCGGCGCGCTATCTGCGCCGGGTCCTGGAGGCCGAGCCCGACAGCGTGTCCGCCCGCGTCCAGCTGGCCGGTGCGCTCGCCGAGACCCACCCGGCGGAGGCGATCCAGCTGCTGAAGGACGCCCTCGCCCTCACCCCCGACGTACGGGCCAAGGCGCCCATCGCCGTCCAGCTGGGGATGACCTGCCTGACGGTGCAGCAGTCACCGGCCGCCGTACGGACGCTCGGCGGCGTGCTGGACGCCCTGGAGGCCGAGCTGGGGGACGATCCCGAACCGCGCGACAGCGAACTGCTCACCCTCGTCCGGTCCGCGCTGCTGATCAGCGGATGCGACGAGAAGGGGACCATCACCACGGTCCGGGAGCGGTTCGAGGGGCTGGCCGAACCGGCCGGGGACACGCCCGCGCAGCGGCAGCTGCTGGCCATGATGACCGTGCTCAGCGCGATGGAAGGCACCTCGGCGGAGCGCACGGTGCGTCAGGCCCGCCGCGCCCTGCACCCCTCGGGGGTGGCGCTCGGCAACTGGTCGCTGCTCTTCTCCGCGTTCACCCTGAACCTGGCCGACGAGGTCGAGGACGCGATGGAGGCGCTGGACCGCTCGCTGCGGTACGGCCAGGAGAACGCCGCGGTGTGGAGCTACGTCCTCACCCTCTCCACCCGCGCCCTGATGCTGCACGGCCTCGGCGCCATGCCGGACGCGCTGGCCGACGCCCAGACCGCCGTGGAGATCGTCGGCCATGAGCGGTGGGGCAGCCATATGACGATGCCTCAGATCGCCCTGGCGACCGTCCTGATCGACCGGGGTGAGCCCGAACGCGCCGAGGAGCTGCTGGGCCAGGTCACCCGCCCGAACCTGGACGGGTTCGTCATGGAGTACCACTGGTATCTGATGGCCCGCGCCCGGGCCCGCTGGGCGCTCGGCGACGGGCGGACCGCGCTGCGGCTGCTGCTCGACTGCGGCTCGTCGCTGGAGGAGACCGGGTTCGCCAACCCGTGCTTCATCCCCTGGTGGGCCGAGGCGGCCTCGGTGTACGCGGCCGAGAAGCGCGCCGACGAGGCCGCGGACATCGTCGCCCACGGCGCCGAACTCGCCCGTCGCTGGGGCACCCCGCGCGCCCTCGGACTCGCCGCCCTCGCCCGCGGCGTGACCACCCGCGGAGAGACCGGCATCGGCCTGCTCAACGAGGCCGTCGCGCATCTGTCCGCCTCACCCGCCCGCGCCGAGCACGCCCGGGCCGAATTCACGCTCGGCGCCGCCCTGCTGGACGCCGGGGACTCCCGCGGCGCCCGCGAACACCTGCGGACCTCCGCCGACCTCGCCCAGAGCTGCGGTGCGCTGGCGCTCGCCAAGGGCGCCCGGCGGCGGCTGGTCGCCGCGGGCGGCCGGATGCGCGAGATCACCGCCTCCCCGGTGGACCTGCTCACCGGCACCGAGCGCAAGGTGGCCACCCTCGCCGCGGCCGGGTCCGGCAACCGGGAGATCGCCCAGTCGCTGTTCGTCACGGTACGCACCGTCGAGACGCATCTGACCAGCGTCTACCGGAAGCTGGGGCTGGCCCAGCGGGCCGAGCTGGCCTCGGTGCTGCGCACCCCGAGCGTTTCGCATCCGCAGGCTCCGGAGTGGGTGTCCGCGGCGCGTGGCCATCGCTGAGCGCGACGCCGCGGCGCTCCTCCGCACTCCGAATATGTGCTCGACATATAGTCACCCTATGCAGCTCAACGGGGTCCCGTTCCCCGGACGCGAACGAGAGCAGGCCGTGCTGGCCTCGGTCGTCACCGACCTGGCGGCGGGCCGCCCGGCGGTCGTCACCGTCTCCGGCCGGCCCGGCTTCGGCCAGGGCCCGCTGCTGTGCTGGACGGCCCGACTCGCCGAGGAACGCGGGCTGCGCGTCCTCACCGCCCAGGCCACCCTGGGCGAGAGCGCACTGCGCTACGGCGTGGTGGAACAGCTCCTGACCACCATGGACGGGATCGACGACGGTTCGCTCGGGGCGCTGGTCGAACCCGAACGCGACGACGGCCTGCCCGGCCTGGCCGAACTGCTGCGCAGCGCCCGCGACCGGCCGACCCTCGTCGTCGTCGACGAGGTGGAACGGCTGGACGCGGCCTCCCGGCGCTGGTTCGGGGCCCTGGTGCGGCGGCTGCCCGGCGTGCCGGTGGCGCTGCTGGCCAGCAGCAGCGGCGTCAGCCACCCGGGCTGGTGCGGCGGCTCCCCGTTCCCGGGCCCGGTGCCCACCCGGCAGCTCGCGCTGTCCGCGTTCACCGCGCGGGACGTCACCACCCTGGTGACGGCGGTGTGCGGCACCCCGGGACAGGAACCGTTCGACGCCATGGCGTACGAGCTGAGCGCGGGCAACCCGATGGTGCTGCACGAGGCGCTGCGCCGGTTCACCGCCCGCGGACTTGAGCCCGTCGCCGGGCGGATACCGGAGTTGCGCGCGCTCATCGAGACCATCTGCGGCGACTACGTCGCCCGCGCGCTGGGCGGACTGTCCGACACCGCCGTCGCCGTGGTGCGCGCGCTGGCCGTCTGCGGCGAACTCCTCGACCTGCCCCTGCTGTACGCGCTCGCCGGACCCCGCGCGGCGAGCGAACCCGGACTCGGCGCGACGCTGGAGGCCAGCGGCCTCGCCACCGCCTCAGGCACCGGGCTGCGGCTGTGCTGCCCCGAGGCACGGCCCTGGATCCTTGAGGAGATGACCGACGCCGAACGGGCCGATCTGCACGCCCGGGCCGCCGAACTCGCCCACCGGGCGGCCCTGTCCGACGAGGACATCGCCCGACTGCTCCTCGGCGCCCGCCCGCTCGGCGAACCCTGGGTGGTCCATGTGCTGCGCCGCACCTGCGCCGCGGCCCTCCGCGCCGGCCGTTCCGAGCGCGCCATCGCCTGCCTCTCCCGCGCCCTGGAGGAGCCGCTGGACCCCCACGGGCGCGCCCAACTGAGCCTGGAGCTGGCCGCCATCGAGGTGCTGACCGCCCCCGAGGCGAGCGACCGGCGGCTCGCGGAGATCATCCGGACCGGTGGTGACGCACCCGCCGGGGCCCGGGTGCGCGCCGCCGACCTGGGCCTCACCCGCGGCGGCGTGGACAGCCTGCGAACCGCCGTGGTGAGCGCGCTGCCCGCGGCCCGCGACGCCGAACGGGACTCCCTGGCCGGGCTGTTCCGGCTCGCCGACCCCGGCCAGGACGACGACGCCGACCTGCTGCTGCCCGAGATCCCCCCGCTGCCCGCCCGCCCCGAGGACCCGGCACAGGCCGCCGCCCGCGCCCGGCAGCTCGCCCTGCACGGCGAGGACCTGCCCACCGCCAGGGCGCTGGCCCGGAGCGTCTTCACCGGCGAGCCCGGCAGCGACACGCTGATCCTGCCCCGCATCACGGCCGGGCGGGTCCTGCTGCTGACCGACGACCTGGACGAGGCCGAGATGCGGCTGGACGCCCTCCACGTCGATTTGCGGCGGCGCAGTGCCCGGGCCGCCGCCGCGCTCGTCCTGGCCGTCCGGGGCGAGCTGAACCTGCGGCGGGGACGGCTCGACGCGGCCGAACGGGACGTCGCCGCCGCCGGGCGCGCGCTGCCCCACCGCCACTGGCATCCGTACCACGTCTCCTATCTGACGGGCGTGCGGATCACCGTCGCCCTGCAGAGCGGCCACCTCGACCAGGCCAGGGAGCTGGCCGCCGCGCCCGACACCGCCGAGACACAGGACGGCGCGTCCTTCGGCCATCTGCTGTTCGCCCGGGCGCTGGTGGCCTGCCGGGACGGCAGGTTCCCCGAGGCGCTGGAGCTGTTCCGCGGCTGCGGCCGGCTGCTGCTGCGCCGCGGCCGGGACAACCCCGCCCTGATGCCCTGGCGTTCGATGGCCGCCGGAGTGTGCGCCGCGCTCGGCGACCACGAGGAGGCACAGCGGCTGAGCCGGGAGGAGACCGCGCTGGCCCGGCGGTGGGGCGCGGCCAGCACCCTCGGCTGGGCCCAGCTGGGCGCCGGAAGGGTGGCCGGCGAGGACCGCGTGCACCTGTTCCGCGAGGCCGTGCACACCCTGCGTCCCACCGCCGCCCGGCTGGCCTACGCCGGTGCGCTGATCGACTTGGCCACCGTCGAACTGGACGCGGGGGACCGGCAGGCCGCGGCCCCGCTGGTGGCCGAGCTGTTCACGTTCACCACCACCGAACGGCCCTCCAGCAGGCTGGCCGGGCGGGTGCGCTCCCTCGCCGAACGGCTGGGACAGCCCGCTGTGCCCGGGCTCGGCCCGCACCCCGCCTGGGCGACGCTGACGGAACCCGAGCGGCGCACCGCCACCCTCGCCGGACTCGGCCACGGCAACCGGGAGATCGCCGAAATGCTGTCGGTGACCCGGCGCACGGTGGAGCTGCGGCTCAGCGGCGCCTACCGCAAGCTGCGGATCGGCGGGCGCGCGGAACTCCATGCGCTGCTGCGGGCGACGGAGGGATACGGCACGGATGTTGCTTGAGCGGGACACCGAGGTGGCGCAGGTCAAGCAGGCCCTGCGCGCCGCCGCCACGGGCACCTCGTCGCTGCTGCTGCTCACCGGTCCGCTCGGCATCGGCCGGACCGCGCTGCTCCAGCGGCTGGCCCTGCTGGCGGGGGAGGACGTCCGCGTGCTGCGCGCCAACGCAGCCGCGATGGAGCAGGACTTCGCCTTCGGTGTGGTCCGGCAGCTCTTCGACAGCCTGCTCACCGGCGCGCCGGCCGAGCAGCGCGACCGCTGGCTGCGCGAGCACGGCGACTTCACCCGCATGGTCCTCGCCGACGACGCCCTGCCGCTGGGCGAGTGCGGCTCCGTCACCCTGTCCGAGACGGTGCTGAACGGACTGCGCGCCCTGCTGGCCGACGTCGGCACCTGTGATCCGGTGCTGATCCTGGTGGACGACCTCCAATGGGTGGACGCCCCCTCGCTGCGCTGGCTCGCCTACCTCGTCAAACGGCTGCACGGGCTGCGCGTCGTCCTCGTCCTCACCCTGCGCGACGGCGATCCGCGCGCCCGGCAGCTGACGCTGCGCGAGATCACCGACGCCGCACAGCGGGTGCTGCGCCCCGCGCCGCTGTCCCCCGGGGCCGTCGCGGAGATGGTCCTCGACCAGTTCGGCGAGCCGGGCGACGAGGAGTTCAGCCGCGCCTGCCACGAGATCTCCGCGGGCAACCCCCTCTTCCTGCGGTCCGTCCTGGTGACGCTCGCGGTCGACGGCCACCGGCCCACCGCCGGGCACACCGAGGCGGCCCGCCGCCAGCGCCCCAGCCAGCTGCGCGAACGGCTGGCCGGCTGCATGCGCACCCAGCCGCAGCCGGTACGGGACCTGGCCGCCGCCATCGCCGTCCTCGGCGACCAGGGCGAACCCGACCTCATGGCCCGGCTGGCGGGCCTCGACCCGATCGGCTTCGCCGCCGCGCTGCGCACCCTCGGACAGCTCGGCCTGCTGGCGGACGAACAGGAGCCGCACTTCGTCCACCACGTGGTGCAGGACGCCGTCGAGTCCTCGATGACCGTCGCCGAGCGCGAGCGGCTGCACGACACCGCCGCGGCCCTCCTCTACCGCAACGGCTCCTCCGCCGAACTGGTCGCCGCCCAGCTGATGGCCGTCACCGCCTCCCAGCACCCGTGGTCGGTCGAGGTGCTGCGGGCCGCCGCCGACACCGCGCTGCGCCGGGGCGCGCCGGACATCGCCACCCGGTATCTGCGGCGCGCCCTGCTCGACGCCTCGTTGTCCGGCGAGAGCCGCGGGCGGATGCTGATCGACCTGGCCACCGCGGAGCGCGGATTCGACCCGGCCGCGTGCGAACGCCACATCTCCCAGGCGATACCGCTGCTGACCACGCCGCGCCAGCGGGCCGCCGCCGCGCTGCGGATCTCGCCGAACGTCGTGGGCGTGGTGCCGCCCGCGGTCCTCGACCTGTTCCACCAGGTCGTCGAGGACCTGGGCCCGGCCTCCGCCCTCGACGGCTCGGCGCGCGATGTGGCCCTGCGGCTGGAGGCGCGGCTGCGCTACGTCGAATACGAGGACCCGGCGGGGCTGGCCGCCTCCGTGGAGCGGCTGTCGGCGCTGGGCCCGGAACCGCCGATCGGCTCGACCGCCGAACGCGAGCTGGCCACCGTACTGCTCAACGCCGCGATGCTCACCACCCGCCGCCCGGCGGCCGAGGTCGCCCGGCTCGCGGGCCGCGTCCTGGAGCGGGAACCGGCCACCGCGAACCGGGCCCACTCCCCGCTTCCCCTGGTGGCGGTCGCGCTGGTCGCCGCCGACTCGGTACGCGGCATCAGCTCCTGGCCCGCGCCCGAACCGCGGTCCCCGGGGCAGGACGGCACGGCCGTCGACGCGCTCGTCCACGCCGAGCAGGCGCTGCTGCTGGTGGCGCGCGGCCGGGCGGCCCGGGCCCGGGAGCCCGCCGAGCGCGCGATGCGGCTGGCCGGGGCGCACTGGCCGGAGGCCGGGATCCTCGCCACCGTCGCCCTCACCGGCGTCGCCCTGGAGCTGGAGGACGCCGAACTGGTCGAACGGCTGCTGGACGCGGCCGGGCGGCGCCGGTCCGCCTACCTGGCGTTCACCTCCTCGCTCCAGCTGCTCAAGGCGTCCCAGGACGTCCGGCACGGCCGCTGGACCAGCGCGCTGGACACCCTGCTGGCCTGCGGGCGGCAGCTGGAGGCGGCGGGCTGGCGCAATCCCGTCCTCTTCCGCTGGCGGCCCTGGGCGGCCGCCCTCCAGCACCGCATCGGGGAGTCCCGCGCGGCGCTGGCGCTCGCCGAGGAGGAGCACGCCCGCGCCGAGGACTGGGGCGCCCCCGTCGCGCTGGGCCGCGCCCTGCGGCTCAAGGGGCGGCTGTACGGCGGCGCCCACGGAACCAATCTGCTGCGCGAATCGGCCGATGTGCTGCGCGCCTCGGCCAACGAACTCGAACTCGCCCGCTCGCTCGCCCTGCTGGCCCGGCGGCTGGACGGTGCCGAGGCGGCGGCCCTGCTTCGGGAGGCCGGAGTCCTCGCCGCGGCCTGCGGCGCGCCCTGGCTGGTCGAGCAGACCGAACAGGGGCGCGGTACGCCCGCCCCACGGCCGGAGGCCGCGCTGACCCGTACCGAACGCACGGTGGTCTCCCTGGCCGGTGGCGGCCTCACCAACCAGGAGATCGCCGGGCGGCTCGGCGTCACCTCCCGCGCGATCGAGAAGCACCTCACCCACGCCTACCGCAAGCTGGACATTACCGGCCGTCGCCAGCTGATGGAGATCCTGCCCCGGCTGGATTCGGAAATCTTGCGTTAACGGCGCTAATTCAACGGGTGTCCAACCGGCCTCGGCCGGTCTTCCCGACCTGCCCGCACTCCGGCCGGGCGATGCCCGATCCAGACAAGTTCCCAGGTCGGCGAACCCACCGAACCGACCACCGAAACCCCCGTGGTGCGGACCGAACCCCCGGGGTGCGGTACCACAGGATTGGGCGACGCACCCCTGCTGACGTTGACTCATGCGTGGGGATATCCCTAGTCTCCATTCTGTAAAAGGTATTCGAATTGAATAGCCGCGGCATTCGTTCCCGGCCATTCATGTCCGGTCATTTCGCGCCGGTCATTCGCACCCGCTCATTGATAAACAGGAAGGGATGGCAGTCCCTTGGCAGTCTCCGCTCTAGCAGATGCGGCTCGGCCAGCCCCCCATGAGCTCGAATGTGATCAGATCGAGTACGCGGATCTGCTGCGCCAGTTCGACCAGTCCGGGGCGTGTGTCGTCTGTCTCGACCCGTCCCTGACGGTCCAGCAGGCGAATCGGGAGTTCTTCCGGCAGTTCGACGACGACTCCTCCATGAGCGTCTGCGGCCGCGACTTCCTCGATCTGGTGCACCCCAGCGCGCAGCAGGCGCTGCGCCATCAGATGTCCCGGCTGGCCGACGGCACCCGCCACCGGTTCGCCGCCCATGTGGTCGTCATCGGAGCCCAGGGCGCCGCCTTCACCAGCGCGCTCACCGCCGTCGCCGTACGCGAGGGCAGCTCGCACGTCGCCTCGCTGCTGGTGGTGCTGCGGCCCGTGGACGGCGGCCAGGAGCTGGACATGGTGACCAGCCGCAAGAAGATCCTCAGTGAAATCGAGGCGCGCATTCTGGAGGGCATAGCGGCCGGACTCTCCACCGTTCCGCTGGCCTCCCGGCTCTATCTCAGCCGCCAGGGCGTCGAATACCACGTGACGCGCCTGCTCCGTAAGCTGCGGGTCCCCAACCGGGCGGCCCTGGTCTCCCGCGCCTATTCCGTGGGCGTTCTCAATGTCGGCTCCTGGCCGCCGAAGGTCGTCGACGATTTCGTGAAGTGAGCCCCCGGCCTTTCCACCGGCCGACGGCCCGGCCCCTTGTCACGCGACGGCGTGGTGTCTCCCGCGCCGCCGCGTCACGAGGGGCCGGAGCCACGGGCGAGCCGCAGCACGCTGAACGCCGTGAGCGCCACATGCAGCTGGGTGCGCTGTTCCCCCGACTCCAGATCGGCGCCGAGCACCCGCTGGATCGCGTGCAGCCGCTGGTAGAACGCCTGCCGCGAGAGGCTCGCGCGCTTGGCGGCCACCGTCTTGTTGCCCGCCGCGTCCAGATAGGCGTGGAGGGTCGTCACCAGATCGGTGCCATGCCGCTCGTCGTGCTGCACCAGCCGGCCGAGCTGCCGTTCCACGTACTCCTGCACCCGCACGTCGTCGCGCAGTGCGTACAGCAACTGCCGTAGCCCGATATCGCTCAGCTCATGGAACGGCTTGTCCGGCGTTCCGGGGACGGCGGCGTCCGCGACCCGCGCCGCCTGCTGGAAGGAGCGCGCGGTCTGCGACAGGTCCGACACCTCGCAGCCCACGCTCACCACCGCGTCCGGATGGGACTCCCGTACGGAACGGCTCAGCCGCTCCACCAACGGCCGCCAGGGCGTGGCCGGGTGGAACGCCAGCAGCACCCCCAGATGGTCGCCGGGCACCGCGCCGATCAGCACCGCGGCCCCGGCCGCCGCCATCTCCTCGGTCAGCCGGTCCTCCAGCTCGCCCGGCTCCTCGCCGCCGAGCCCCGGGGCCAGGGTGACGAGCACGACGATCAGCCGCCGCCCCATGACCCGCATGCCCAGCGCCTCGGCCCGGGCCCGCGCCTCCCCGGCCGAGCGGCAGCGCTGCTCGACCAGGTCCAGCAGCAGCGTGCGCTGGGCGCGCCGCTCCCACCGGGTGTGCTGGGTCAGCCGGGCGATGGTCAGGGCGGTGGCCGTGCGCTCCAGGACCATCGCGTGTTCGGGGCCGAGCGCCGGGGCGCCCTCGGCGTCGGGCAGCATGACCAGCCGCCCCCAGCGCTCGCCCCGGTACTCCACGGCCGTCATCAGCCAGTTCTCCGGGCCGCGCACCTCGGTGCGGTCGGGGGAGGGCGTGGCGCGCGAGCGCCGCTCCCAGTCGGTCAGCACCCCCTCGACACCATGGCCCGGAGCCCCGCAGATCACGGCCCGGTGGACCAGATTCTCCAGCACCACCGGATGGCCGCTCAGCTCGGCGGCCATGCCCACCACCTCGTCCGGCTCCGCGCCGCGCAGGGTCAGCGCGGTGAAGGTGTCATGGACGTCCTGCGCCCGGCGCAGGGTCTCGATCTGGCTGCCGATGATCATCGAGTGGACGATCTGGGTGACCTCCACGAAGTTCACGTTCCGGGACAGCAGCACGAGGGGGAAATCCCGGGCCCGGCAGGCGCTCACCAGCTCCGACGGCGGTTCGTGATAGCGCCGTACCAGCTCGATGACCAGGCCCGCGGCGCCGATGTCCGCCAGCTCCTCCACATACCGGCGCACCAGCACCGGATCCTCCGGCAGCGGCATCCCGGTGGTGAGGACCAGCTCCCCGCCCTTGAGGAAGGACGCCGGGTCCAGCAGTTCGGTGATGTGCACCCAGCGGACCGGACGGGACAGCTGATCATGGCCGGACACCACCTCCGGCCGCCCGGCGGCCAGCACCGGCAGCCGCAGCGCGTCGCCGAGGGTGAGCGGAGCGGGGCCGTTCATGCGGGTCACTCTGGCATCACGTTGACAAAGTGTCCACCCGGTCACGGTTGACAGAACGTCCATCCCGATCACCTGCCCGCGACACAATGATCATTGTCTTTCGCCGGTCCCCTCCCGCACGCTCGAAGCAGTCGCGAAGAAGTCCCTGAGCGTCCCTGAGCAGTCCCGAAGCAGTCCGGTCCACCGCCGTTCCGTGGGTGTTGGGAGAGATCATGACCAATCTGTCGCCGCAGCTCCGCCAAGCCACTCCGGTGGTCGCCGTCCGCGGAGAGGGGGCCTACCTCCACGGCGAGGACGGACGGCGCTATCTGGACTTCACCGCGGGCATCGGCGTCACCAGCACCGGACACTGCCACCCGCGGGTCGTCGCCGCCGCTCAGGAGCAGGTCGGCACCCTCATCCACGGCCAGTACACGACCGTCATGCACAAGCCGCTCCAGCGGCTGACGGAAAAGCTCGGCGAAGTGCTGCCCGAGGGCCTCGACAGTCTGTTCTTCAACAACTCCGGCAGCGAGGCCGTGGAGTCCGCGCTGCGCCTCGCCCGCCAGGCCACCGGCCGGCCCAACGTCATCGTCTGCCACGGCGGCTTCCACGGCCGCACCGTCGCCGCCGCGTCCATGACCACCTCCGGGACCCGCTTCCGCTCCGGCTTCGCGCCCCTGATGAGCGGCGTCGTGGTGACCCCGTTCCCCACCGCCTACCGGTACGGCTGGGACGAGGAGACCGCGACCCGGTTCGCGCTGAAGGAACTGGACTACGTCCTCCAGACCATGTCGCCGCCCGAGGACACCGCGGCGCTCATCGTCGAGCCGGTGCTGGGCGAGGGCGGCTACGTACCCGCCACCGAGGGCTTCATGCAGGGACTGCGCGAGCGGGCCGACCGCCATGGCTTCCTGCTCATCCTGGACGAGGTGCAGACCGGCGTCGGCCGCACCGGCCGGTTCTGGGGCCATGACCACTTCGGGATCCGCCCCGACATCCTGATCACCGCCAAGGGCCTGGCCAGCGGCTTCCCGCTGTCCGGCATCGCCGCCTCCGAGGAACTGATGGCCAAGGCATGGCCTGGCTCCCAGGGCGGCACCTACGGCGCCAACGCGGTGGCCTGCGCCGCCGCCGCTGCCACCCTCGACGTCGTACGGGACGAGAACCTCGTCGCCAACGCCGACGCCATGGGCGGCCGGCTGCGCTCCGGCCTCGAGGACATCGCCGCCAAGACCCCCGCCATCGGCGACGTCCGCGGCCTCGGCCTCATGCTGGCCAGCGAGTTCGTCACCGAGGACGGCGAACCCGACCCGGCGACCGCGGGCCGGGTGCAGCGCGCCGCCGTGGACGAGGGGCTGTTGCTGCTCCTGTGCGGCGCCTGGAACCATGTGGTCCGGATGATCCCCGCGCTGGTCGTCGACGAAGCGGCGATCGACGAGGGGCTGCGCGCCTGGTCCGCCGCCGTGAGCGCCGGCACCTCCGCCTGACGCGGCCGCCTGCCGCTCGCTGTCCCCGCACGCCGCACATCACCCACGGGAACCCCCGGCCGCCGCCCGCCACCCGCGCGGGCGGCGGCCACAGAAGGAGATCGCCGACATGTCTGCCCTGCCCACCCCTTCGTTCCCCGCAGCGGGCGACGTCCTCGCGACGGTGCCCAAGAAGCTGTACATCGCCGGTTCCTGGTCCGACGCGGCCGGCGGCGAGACCATGCCGGTCGACGACCCGGCCACCGGCGAGGTGCTGTGCGACGTCGCCGACGCGAGCCCCGCCGACGGGCAGCGCGCGCTCGACGCCGCCCTGGACGCCCAGGAGAAGTGGGCCGCCACCGCGCCCCGCGCCCGCAGCGAGATCCTGCGCCGCGCCTACGAGCTCATCATGGAGCGCGCCGACTCCCTCGCCGCCCTGATGACCGCCGAAATGGGCAAGCCGCTGGCCGAGGCGCGCGGCGAGGCCGCGTACGCCGCCGAGTTCTTCCGCTGGTTCTCCGAAGAGGCCGTCCGTATCGACGGCGGATACGCCACCATGCCCGACGGCAAGAACCGCATGCTGCTCATGCGCCGCCCCGTCGGCCCCTGTCTCCTGGTCACCCCGTGGAACTTCCCGCTGGCCATGGGCACCCGCAAGATCGGCCCGGCCATCGCCGCGGGCTGCACGATGGTGCTCAAGCCCGCCCCGCAGACGCCGCTGTCCTCGCTCGCCCTCGCGGGCATCCTGGAGGAGGCCGGGCTGCCCGCCGGGGTGCTCAACGTCATCACCACCTCCCGGGCCGGGGAGGTCGTCGAACCGCTGCTGACCGGCGGCCACATCCGCAAGCTGTCCTTCACCGGCTCCACCCAGGTCGGCCGCACCCTGCTCGCCCAGTGCGCGCCCGCCGTCGTCCGCACCTCCATGGAACTCGGCGGCAACGCCCCCTTCATCGTCTTCGACGACGCCGACCTCGACGTCGCGGTGGAGGGCGCCATGACCGCCAAGATGCGCAACATGGGCGAGGCGTGCACCGCCGCCAACCGCTTCTTCGTCCACTCCTCGGTCGCCGCCGAGTTCGCCGACCGCCTCGCCCGGCGCATGGGCGCCCTCGACGTCGGCCCCGGTAATCGCCCCGGCGTCGACGTGGGCCCGCTGATCGACCGGAAGGGCCGTGCCAAGGTCGAGGAACTGGTCTCCGACGCCGTCGCGCGCGGCGCCGAGGTCCTGGTCGGCGGCGCCACTCCCGAAGGCCCCGGATGCTTCTACCCCCCGACGGTGCTCACCGGCGTCTCGCCCGCCAGCCGGCTGATGGAGACCGAGATCTTCGGACCCGTAGCCGCGGTCCTCACCTTCGAGGACGAGGACGAAGTCGTCGCCACCGCCAACAGCACCGAATGGGGCCTGGTGGGCTACGTCTTCACCCGCGATCTCAACCGCTCCTTGCGGGTGAGCGAACGCCTCGAAGTCGGCATGGTCGGCCTCAACACCGGCCTGGTCTCCAACCCGGCGGCCCCCTTCGGCGGCGTCAAACAGTCCGGGCTGGGGCGTGAGGGCGGCCGCGTCGGCATCGACGAGTTCCTGGAGTACAAGTACATCGCCACCCCGGCCTGACCCCTCCGGGGGCCTTTTCCCCTACCCGCCCCTCCCCGAACCCGGGGCTCCGCCCCGGCCCCCGCTCCTCAATCGCCGGAGGGGCTGTGGGCTGTGCTTCTCCGCCCCGGGACCTCGTTCCTCGACCGGTGGAGGGGCTGTGGGCGGGGCATCTCTGCCCCGGATCCGGATCGTCAATCGCCGGAGGGGCTGCGGGCTGGGCTTCTCCGCCCCCGGACCCTGTTCCTTAACCGGAGGAGGGGCTGTGGGCTGGGCATCTCGGTCCCGGGACCCCGTTCCTCAAACGGAGGAGGGGGTGGGGCATCGCCGCTCCAGGGCCCCGTTCCGCAACCGGTGGAGGGGCTGAGGGTGGGGCCTCTCCGCCTCAGGGCCCCGTTCCTCAAACGGCGGAGGGGCTGCGGCCGGGGCACCTGCGCCCCGGGGCCCCGTTCCTCAATCGCCGGAGGGGCCGCGGGCGGGGTATCTCCGTCCCGGGATCCCGCTCCTCAAACGGTGGTGGGGCCGCGGGCAGGGCATCTTCGCCCCCGGACCCCGCTCCTCAAACGGCGGAGGGGCTGCGGGCTGGGCTTCTCCGCCCCGGATCCGGATCGTCAATCGCCGGACGGGCTGGAAATCCAGCCCGTCCAGGGGGCACCTCCCAGCGGTAGCTGGGGGAGATTGAGGACACGCCCGGAGGGCGTCCGGGGGCCAGGGGGCGGAGCCCCTTGGTTCGGGAAGGGGCGGGTAGGGGACAAAAAGCCCCAGGCACCACCCACCCCGCGGCCCGCGAAGACCGGAAGGCACCACGGACGGGCCCGGCACGGCAACCGTGGGAACCGCCGCCGGGATCGGGCCGTTGGCCTGGTGGATCCGCGGTACGCGAGGAGGGGAGGGCCCCATGGCCGAGTTGGTGCCCGGCGGCAACCAACCACTGCCGGACGGCACGCTGACCATCCGCGTCCCGGGCCCCTTCGACCTCTCCGCGCTGATCACCGGCGACGACGGAAAGGTCACGGGCGACGGCGACTTCGTCTTCTTCAACCAGCCCACCGCCCCCGGCACCCGGGTCGACGGGGACACCGTCACCGTGCGGCCCGAGCGGCTGCGCCCCGGCGCCAGCCGGGTCACCGTCGTCGTCAGCCCCGCCGACCCCGGTACCCCGCTCGGGCGGCTGCCCGCGCCCGTCATGAGCGTCACCGGAAGCGGTGGCGCCCCGCTCGCCCGGTTCGCCCCGGCGCGCCCCACGGCGGAGACCGTGCTGCTGCTCGCCGAGATCTACCGGCGCGGCGCCCGGTGGAAGGTGCGGGCGATCGGCCAGGGGTACGCGGACGGGCTGGCCGGAGTGGCCCGCGACTTCGGCGTCGACGTGATGGACGAGCCCACGCCGCCCCCGACCACCGGCGACGGCGGCGGCGACGGGACTCTCGGGCTCGTCAACGCCGCCCGCTCCCGCCACGGCGTCCCACCCGTGACCCTCGACCCGCGCCTGACCCGCGCCGCCGAGGCGCACGCGGCGGCCATGGCCGCCCACGGCGCACTCGCCGCCGAGAGCCCCGACGGGACGTCGCTCCACCACCGGATCGCGGCCAGCGGCTACGCCCCGCTCACGGTCGCCGAGCACCTGGTCTCCGGGCCGCGCACCCCGGACGCGTTCATCGAGTACTGCCTGTCCGGCGAGGAGGGCCGCGGCCCGTTCCGGGACCCGGCGGTCACCCATGTGGGCATCGGCCGCGCGTCCGGCACCGCGGACGTGTTCTGGACGGCCGTGTGGGCGCGGCCCTTCACCGCGGACGGGCTGCGCCGCCTCACCTCCGAGGTGATCGCGCTCACCAACGCCGAGCGCGCCGCCGCCCGGCTGGCGCCGCTGGCCCCCGACCCGCGGCTGACGGCGGCCGCGCAGGCGCACAGCGACGACATGGTCGTCCGCGACTTCTACGACCACACCAGCCCCGAGGGCCGTCAGCCCTGGGACCGGGCCACCGCCGCCGGGGCCACCCACCGCGGTATCGGCGAGAACATCGCGTGCGGGCAGCGCGGCCCGGCGGAGGTGGTCCAGGGCTGGATGAACAGCCCGGGCCACCGCGCCAACATCCTCAAGCCCGACTTCACGCACATAGGCGTCGGCTACGCCACGGGCAGCCGCGCGGGCACGTACTGGACCCAGGTCTTCGGCGCCGCCCGATAGCCGTCAGGTGACGGTGCCGGTACGGGACTCCAGGTCGCGACGCGTGGCGTCCCCGTACACCCCGTCCTCGTCGCCCCGGATCCCATACCACAGCTGGAAGCGGGCCACGGCCTCGGTGAGCGTCTGGTCGTACCGGCCGTTGACCTGCCCGTCCCGGTACACGTCGGGGATCTTCAGCAGGCGCGTCTGGAGCTCGGAGACCTGCGGACCGCTGTCGCCCTGGCTCAGCACCCCGGCCTGGCTCCCCGGCGGCGCGGGGACCGCCGTGGTGGGGGCGGCGGAGGCGGTCGGCGAAGGTGCGGCGTCCGACGCGGTGGGGCCGCCGCCCGGCGAGGCGACGCTGATGGCCGCGCCGCCGGGGAGGAGCAGGACGAGCGCGAGGGCGACGCCGAGCCCGACGCCCGCGACGATCAGCACGGCGGTCCGGGGATGGCGCCGTGCCGTCGCGGGCGGCGGGGCAGTGGGCTCGGGCATCGGATCCGTGGCGGCCCAGGAGCCGGGCCCCGCGACGCCGGGGTCGATCTCCTGGGTCTCGTCCTCGGCGAACCGCCGCGCCTCCGGAGACACCGCCTCGTCTTCCGCGCCCATTTCCCCCGGCGGCCGGAACAGATGCAGATCCTCCATCCACTCCTCCACCGGCTCGTCCGCGCCCTCGCCGGACTCCGGCCCCGCACGGAAGATCGCGGTCGGCTCGATCACGTGACGCCCGCCCGTCCGGACGGGATCGGTTTCGGCTGCCATACAGACCTCCTAGTGCCCCACGCCGTTCAGCGGGGGATACGGACGGAAGTCCGGGAAGACTCAAGCCAATCGCCATCCGGCGATAGCGGAGCCGTGACGTTCACCCGACTGCCGCGCCCGGCCCCGGGCGTCCGGAGGGAATCGATACGAAGCGGCGCCGAAGGCACCCCGAAGGGAGCACATCGATGGAGCGGACCACATGTTGCGTGGTGGGCGGCGGTCCCGCCGGGATGGTCCTCGGGCTGCTGCTGGCCCGGGCGGGCGTGGACGTCACCGTCCTGGAGAAACACGGGGACTTCCTGCGCGACTTCCGCGGTGACACCGTGCATCCCAGCACCCTGGCCCTGCTGGAGGACCTGGGCCTGGCCGAACGGTTCGCCGCGCTGCCGCAGCGTCATGTCCACTCCGTGCAACTGCCGATCGGCGCGGACGGCGAGCTGTTCACCGTCGGCGATCTGAGCGCGCTGCCGGGCCCGTACAACTACGTCGCGATGGTGCCGCAGTGGGATCTGCTGAACCTGCTGGCGGACGAGGCCGGGAAGGAGCCGTCGTTCCGGCTGCGGATGAACACCGAGGCCACCTCCTTCCTCCAGGAGGGCGGCCGGATCACCGGGGTGCGCTACCGCACCGCCGAAGGCGACCAGGGTGAGCTGCGCGCCACCCTCACCGTGGCCTGCGACGGCCGCGGCTCGCTGGCCCGCCTCCTGCCCGAGCTGGGGCTGCGGGAGTTCCGCTGTCCGATGGACGCCTGGTGGTTCCGGGTGCCGCGGCACGAGGGCGATCCGCGGGGGCTGGTGGGCAACGTCGGCGACCGCTTCCTGACCGCCATGATCGACCGCGGCGACTACTGGCAGTGCGCCGTGCTGATCCCCAAGGGCGCCGACGCCAGCCGCCGCGCCGGGGGTCTGGACCGGTTCCTGGCATCGTTCGCGGCGGCCATCCCGTGGATGGGCGACCGCGAACCGGAGGTGCGCTCCTGGGACGAGGTGAAGCTGCTGGACGTACGGCTGGACCGGCTGCGCCGCTGGCACCTCCCCGGACTGCTGTGCATCGGGGACGCGGCGCACGCCATGTCGCCCGTCTTCGGCATCGGCATCAACCTCGCCGTCGAGGACGCCGTCGCCGCCGCCCGGCACCTGGCCGGACCGCTGCGCGAGGGCACGGTGGGCCTGCACGACGTCCGCGCCGTCCAGCGCCGCCGCTGGCCCACCGCCGCTGGCACCCAGGCGCTCCAGCGGATCGCCCACGCCCGGGTCATCGCGCCGCTGCTCGCGGGGCAGTCACCGCTGGGCGGGGGCGCGAAGCCGCTGCGGCTGGCGGAGGTGCTGACGAGGGCGCCGTGGCTCAAGAAGGCCCCGGCGTACTTCCTCGCGTACGGCGCGAAGCGCGAGCGGCCCCCGGTCTCGGCGCTGCTGCGCGGGGAGTGAGCGCGCGCGACTGCGGGGCCGGGTGCGCAGATACGATTCTGCGCTCCCGGCCCCGCAGTGGCGTGGTTCAGCTCGTGTCCCGGTTCAGCTCGTGCCCCGGCTCAGACGATGCCCTCGGCGATCTCCGCCTCCTCACGGGCGGACCCGTAGGCGGAGGGCGTGTTGTACGAACGGCGGGCGACGAACCACCAGATGGTGGCCAGGATCAGCACCGCGGCCAGCGCGATCGACGCGTAGTTCATCGAATCGACCGTCACCGGGCTGGACTGCGGCAGGCAGAACAGCACCGTCACCAGCGCGACCCACACCACCGCCACCCAGCCGATCGGCTTGCTCCAGCGGCCCAGGTGCCACGGCCCCTTTTGGAACCGGTCCCCGGCACGCAGCCGCAGGAAGACGGGGATGGCGTAGGCGGGCGTGATGCCGATGACGTTGATGGCCGTCACCGCGCCGTACGCGGTCTCCGAGTACAGGGACGGCAGGGCCAGCAGACACGCCACCCCGACCGAAAGCCACACCGCGAGCACCGGGGTCTGGGTGCGGGTGCTGACCCGCTGCCACAGCCGGGAGCCCGGCAGCGCGCCGTCCCGGCTGAACGCGAACACCATCCGGCTGGCCGCCGCCACCTCGGCGTTCCCGCAGAACAGCTGCGCGGCGATGACGATGAGCAGCATGGCCGTGGCGCCGCCGGTGCCGAGGGCGTCGATGAGGATCTGCGCGGGCGGCACCCCGGTGGCGCTCTTCTGGGTGCCCGCGTAGTCCTGGATGGCGAACGTCAGCCCCGCCAGCAGGATGAATCCGGCGATCCAGGAAACCCAGATGGCGCGCACGATGCCGCGGGCGGCGGACACCGACGCGTTGGAGGTTTCCTCGGACAGATGTGCCGACGCGTCATATCCGGAAAAGGTGTACTGGGCGAGCAGCAGACCGATGGCGGTCACATAGAGGGGATTCGACCAGCCGGTGTTGTTGACGAATTCGGTGAACACGAATTCCGGCGACTGGTGATGGGACGGAATGATCGCCAGCGCCCCGACGATGATCGCGACACCCGCCAAGTGCCACCACACACTGATGGAGTTGAGCAGGCTGACCAGACGTACGCCGAAGAGGTTGAGTGTGGCATGCAGCAACAAAATGCAGACGAAAATGACCATGGTCGAGCGCGGGGTGGGTTCGAATCCCCACTGGAGATTGAGGAGCGCTCCGGTGAACTGGGCCGCGCCGTAGTCGATACCGGCGATCGCGCCCAGCAGCCCCAGCAGATTGAGCCACCCGGTGTACCAGCCCCAGGCGCGGCCACCGAGCCGGTCGGCCATGTAGTAAAGGGCTCCGGAGGTCGGATACGCGCTGGTGACCTCCGCCAGCGCCAGCCCCACGCACAGCACGAACAGTCCCACCCCGGCCCAGCCCCACAGCATGACCGAGGGGCCGCCGGTGTCCAGCCCGAATCCGTACAGGGTCATGCAGCCGGACAGAATGGAGATGACCGAGAAACTGATGGCGAAATTGCCGAAGCTGCCCATGCGGCGGGCCAGCACCGGCTGGTATCCCAGCTCGCGCAGTCTCTGTTCTTCGTCCTGCTGCGGGGTGGAAACGGAACGGGACCAGGGCGTGGACATGAACGTACCTCCCGGGAGGGTCGACGGGGACGGTCAGCAGCGGGTGGGGAAAAGACGGAAATCGCGGGGGGTGAGGGGACGGCTCAGCCGTCGGCGCCGGGTCTGTTCCCGCGGGCGCCCGCGAGACTGCGGACCCGGGCGCGCAGAAACATTTCTTCGGCCTGTGCGCGGTCATTGGCGTCGGAGGTGCGGTAGGCCCAGGGGAGCGGGGTGAAATACGGGCCCAGCGCCTCGAAGACCCGGGCCGCCTCGGGGAATTGCAGCGCACCCCACAGGGCGTGCGCCAGATGGTTGAGGTCCAGCAGCGAACTGGTCTCCCGCTCCGCGTGGTCGAACCACAGGCGCAGCGCCTTGTCGACGTCCCGCGCCGCGTCCTCGGTGGCCCAGTGCAGGTCCAGGGCCTTCTCGTAGCCCCGCTCCTCGCGGTACCGCTCGACGTGGACGTACAGCGGCAGCACATGCAGCGGGGAGCCCTCGGGCGCGCCCGAGACCACCCACTGCACGAAGTTGACCGCCTCGGCCAGCGAACCGCCCGCCCGCCGTGCGTACACGAACTGCAGCATCCGGTGGTACGCCTCGCGGTTGTACGGATCGCGCCGGTCGGCCTCCGCCAGCAGCCCCCACGGGCCGGGGAACAGCAGCGGCCCCGGCGGGTCCGCCCGGTGTTCCGGCAGCCGCTGCTCCTTGTCGAGTTGGGCGAGCGCCAGCAGACACACCCAGGGGACCGGGTCCGCCGGGGAGTTGTGCGCGGCCAGCTGGCAGGACTCCCACGCCTCCCGCCACAGCTCGTGGGTGCGCTCATGCCCCTCGCGGTGGGCGCGCACCGTCCGCTCCACCATCACCCGGGTGTGCATCACCAGCGCGGCGACGCATCGAGGTTCCTCGGCCCGCCACGCCTCCACCACGTTGGACCCGGCCGCCACCGCGGCCAGCACCTGGGTCCGTTGCGTCCACTGGGCCCAGGTCGGCGTCTCGGCCAGCAGGTCGCGCATGGATATCCAACGGCCGGTGCGCACGTTCTGGAGCGCGATGCGCAGTCCGCTGTCGTAGCCCGCGGGGTGGTAGACGGGGCGGAACACTTCCTCGGGCATCGGATGACTTTCGTACGGGGCGTGACGTACCGGGCGCGACGGATTCCAGGGCCTGACGAGTGGATGCCGGGATCCTATAGCCATCCCCATCTGACTCAAGGGGGCCAGGGTCCCCATCCGCCACACGGCCCCCGGCCGTGTCCAGCAAGCGGACAGCGGACGTGCGCTCTTGACGCGGCCCGGCCGCTGCACCACGCTTTCAGTCAAAGATCCCCATCGCCGCCGAACACCCCTGCCGAAGCATGCCCGCCGAAGAACACCGCCACCGCAGCCCCCACCCAGAACGACCCCCCACCGAAGAACCGGACATGCTGCCTCCAGAGCGCCCCCACCGCACACCGGCCGGTCCCGCGACGGGAGCGGTGCTCGCCGTCGACCAAGGCACCTCGGGCACCAAGGCGCTGGTCCTCTGCCCGGAGCGCGGTGTGCTCGGCTCCGCCGAAGTGGCCGTGAGCCCGCGTCACCTTCCCGGCGGACTGGTCGAGGTCGATCCCGCCGAACTCCTCGCCTCCGTCGTCGACGCCGGACGCCAGGCCCTGGCGCGGGCCGGAGAACCGGTCGTGGCGGTCGGCCTCGCCAACCAGGGCGAGACGGTGCTGGTGTGGGACCCCGCGACCGGCGCCCCGCTGACCGACGCCCTGGTGTGGCAGGACCGGCGGGCGGAGACGGTGTGCGCGGACCTCGCGGAACACGCCGACACCCTGCGCGAACTCACCGGACTGCCCCTCGATCCGTACTTCGCGGCGCCCAAGATGGCCTGGCTGCGCCGCCACCGGACCCGCGAGGGCGTCGTCACCACCAGCGACGTGTGGCTGATCCACCAGCTCACCGGAGCGTTCGTCACCGACGCGGCCACCGCCGGACGCACCGGGCTGCTCGACCTCGACCGCGTCGTGTGGTCCCCGGAGGCGCTGGAGGTCTACGGCCTGACGGCGGAGCAGATGCCCAGGGTCGTCGACGCGGACACCGTTGCCGGAACCACCACCGCCTTCGGCGCCGGGATCCCGCTCACCGGGCTCCTCGTCGACCAGCAGGCCGCCCTGCTGGCCCAGAGCGTCACCGAGCCCGGCGCCGCGAAATGCACCTACGGCACCGGCGCGTTCCTGCTCGCCCAGACCGGCTCCCGGCCCCGCCGCGGCACCAGCGGCCTGGTGAGCTGCGTGGCCTGGCGGCTCGGCGGGAACACCAGCTACTGCCTCGACGGACAGGTGTACACCGCCGCCTCCGCCGTCCGCTGGCTCACCGACCTGGGGGTGATCGGCGGAGCCCAGGACCTCGACCCGGTGGGCGGCTCCGTACCGGACACCGGGGGAGTGACGTTCGTACCCGCGCTCGCCGGACTCGCCGCCCCCTGGTGGCGCGGCGACCTCCGGGGCTCGGTGACCGGCCTCGGCCTCGACACCACCGCCGGACATCTGGTGCGCGCCCTGTGCGAGGGCATCGCCGCCCAGGTGGCCGAGATCGCCGACGCGGCCGCCACCGACCTGGGCGCACCGCTCACCACCCTCCGCGCCGACGGGGGCCTCACCCGCTCCGCGCTGCTCATGCAGGCCCAGGCCGATCTGCTCCAGCTGCCCGTCGAGGTGTCGGCCCTGCCCGATGTCACCGCGCTCGGCGTGGGCGCCGTCGCCCGGCTGGGACTCGACCCCGGCCTGCCGGTCGAGCGGGCCGTCCCGGAGTGGAAACCGGCCGCCGTGTACACGCCGCGGATCAGCGCGGACGAGGCCGCCGGGCGCCGGGCCGGATTCCGGTCGGCCGTGGCCGCGCTGCTGAACCACGACTGAGCACCCGCCACGCATCAACTGCCACGGATCAACCGCCACTGAGCACCCGCCGAGCAACTGCCACCAGGAGCCGAGGAATCCAGCATGACCGTAACGACCACGGGTGACCTTCCCGGCGAGGTCTACGACGTGGCCATCATCGGCGCCGGGGTGGTCGGCACCGCCATCGCCCGCGAACTCGCCGCGTACCGGCTCCGCATCGCCCTCGTGGAGGCGTCCGACGACGTCGGCGACGGCACCTCCAAGGCCAACACCGCGATCCTGCACACCGGTTTCGACGCCACCCCCGGCACCCTGGAGGCCGGGCTGGTGCGCGAGGGCTACCGGCGGCTGAACGCCTACGCCGCCGAGACGGGCATCCCGGTGGAACCGCTCGGCGCCCTGCTCGTCGCCTGGGACTCCGAACAGCTCGCCGCGCTGCCCGCGCTCGCGGAGAAGGCCGTACGCAACGACTGCCACGACACCCGGATCCTCGACGCGGACGAGGTGTACGCGCGCGAACCGCATCTGGGACCCGGTGCCCTCGGCGCCCTCGAGGTCCCCGGCGAGAGCATCATCTGTCCCTGGACGACCACCCTCGCCTACGCCACCCAGGCGGTGGACGCCGGAGCCGACCTGCACCTCAACTGCACCGCCGGAGCCATCGCCACCCGTGGCGCACCCGGCCACCACGAGATCGCCACCACCCGCGGTCCGCTGCGCGCCCGCTACCTGGTCAACGCCGCCGGACTGTACTCGGACGAGATCGACCGGCGGCTCGGCCACACCGAGTTCACCGTCACCCCGCGGCGCGGCCAGCTCATCGTCTTCGACAAGTTCGCCCGCGGCCTGGTCGGCAGCATCCTGCTGCCGGTGCCCACGGCGGCGGGCAAGGGCGTGCTGGTGGCGCCCACCGTCTACGGCAACGTCATGCTCGGCCCCACCGCCGAGGACCTCGACGACAAGCACGCCACCGGCTCCTCTGCCGCGGGGCTGTCCGTGCTCCGCGACAAGGGCGCCCGCATCATGCCGGAGCTGCTGGAGGAGGAGGTCACGGCGGTCTACGCGGGGCTGCGCGCCGCCACCGAGCACGCCGACTTCCAGATCCGCGCCCACCCCGAACAGGCTTACGTGGCGGTCGGCGGCATCCGCTCCACCGGGCTGACCGCCTCGATGGCCATCGCCGCCCACGTCCGGGACCTGCTCACCCGCTGCGGCCTCGACCCGGGCCCCGCGCGGGAACTCGAACCCCCGCGGATGCCGAACATCGGCGAGGCGTTCCCGCGCCCCTACCAGCGCGCCGACCTCATCGCCGCCGACCCCGCGTACGGCACCGTCGTCTGCCACTGCGAGCGCGTCACCCGCGGCGAGATCCGCGACGCGCTGCGGGCCACCGTGCCCCCGGGGTCGCTCGACGGACTGCGGCGCCGCACCCGTGCCACGGGCGGCCGCTGCCAGGGCTTCTACTGCGGAGCCGCCGTACGCGCCCAGTTCGACGAGGCCCACGCCACCCCCGCCACCGCACCGACGAAGGCCCGCCGATGACCACCGCCGACCGCATCCCCCGCACCGTGGACGTCCTGGTGATCGGCGCCGGACCCGCCGGGCTCGCCGCCGCCACCCGGCTGGCCGAGGCCGGAGTGGACACCGTCGAGGTCATCGACCGCGAGCAGCACGCCGGTGGCATCCCCCGCCACTGCCACCACACCGGATTCGGGCTGCGCGATCTGCGCCGGGTGCTCAGCGGCCCGGAGTACGCCCGCCGCCACATCGCCGCCGCACTGCGCGCCGGAGTCACCTTGCGCACCGGCGTCACCGCCACCGGATGGGCAGGGCCGCGCACCGTGGACCTCACCGCGCCGACCGGGCTGGAGCGCGTCACCGCCCGGGCCGTGGTCCTCGCCACCGGCGCCCGCGAACGCCCGCGCAGCGCCCGGCTGGTGCCCGGAACCCGGCCCGCGGGCGTCTACACCACCGGGCAGCTCCAGCAGGCCGTCCATGTGCACCACCAGAGCATCGGACGCCGGGCGGTCGTCGTGGGCGCCGAACGCGTCGGCTACTCCGCCGTCGACACCCTCCGCCGCGCCGGGGTCGAGGTCGCCGCCATGGTCACCGGCCTGCCCCGGCACCAGGCCCACCCGGTGAGCCGCCTCGCCGCCCGGCTGCGCCACGCCGTTCCGCTGCTCACCGAGACCACCGTGACCGGGCTGACCGGCCGCGGGCGGCTGACCGGCGTCCAGGTGGCGCACCGGAACGGCCGGACCGCCACCATCGGCTGCGACACCGTGGTGTTCACCGGCGACTGGATCCCCGACCACGAACTGGCCCGCGGCGCCGGAATCCCCCTCGACCCCGGCACCCGGGGCCCGGAGACCGACACCGGATTCCGCACCCGCGAACCCGGCGTCTTCGCCGTGGGCAATCTGCTGCACCCCGTCGAGACGGCCGCCACCGCCGCGCTGGACGGCCGCCTCGCCGCCGGTCCGGTGCTGGGCCATCTTGCCGGTGAGCCATGGCCCGAGGCCCCGCTGGCGGTACGGGCGGACGTGCCCCTGCACTGGGTGGCGCCGGGCCGGATCGCCCCGGAAGGCCCGCCCCCGCCGTCCGGCCGCTTCACCCTGCGCACCGCCGCGTTCCTCACCCGGCCGGTGCTGGTGGTCCGCCAGGACGGCCGTACGCTGCACCGCCAGCGCGTCCGGCGCACCGTGGCGCCGGGCCGCCCGCTCCGTCTGTCCGCCGACTGGATCACCCGGGCCGACGCGAAGGGCGGCCCGGTACGCATCGGCCTGGAGTGACCGGGAGGGCCCGGCTCCCGGGCCCCGGTGTCACAGCCCGCGCAGCCGATCCATCTCCCGCCGGTCGCGCTTGGTCGGGCGGCCCGCGCCCCGGTCGCGCAGCCCGATGGGCACGGTCTGCTCGCGCGGCGGCGGAGGCGGGCTGTTGTCCACGTAGCACTCGACCGCCACCGGCGCCCCGACCCGCTTGCGCACGATCCGCGACACCACCACGACCCGCTCCCGCCCCGCGTGGCGCAGCCGCACCTCGTCACCCGCCCGCACCATCTGGGCGGGCTTGACGCGCTCCCCGTTGACGCGGACGTGCCCCGCCCGGCAGGCCGAGGCGGCGAGCGAACGCGTCTTGGTGAGCCGCACGGACCAGATCCAGCTGTCGACCCGAACGGACCCCTCGTCTGAAGCCATACTCCGACTCTAATGTCTAAGGTGCGACGCATGAGCGCACATTTTGACGTCGTGGTCCTGGGGGCGGGGTCGGGCGGCTATGTGGCGGCGATCCGCGCCGCGCAGCTGGGCCTGCGTACGGCCGTCGTCGAGGAGCGGTTCTGGGGCGGCGTCTGCCTGAACGTGGGCTGCATCCCGTCCAAGGCCCTGCTGCGCAACGCCGAGCTGGCCCATCTGCTCACCCATGAGGCGAAGACCTTCGGCATCCGGGTGAACGGCGAGCTGAGCCTCGACTACCGGGCCGCCTACGAGCGCAGCCGGAAGGTGGCGGACGGCCGGGTCAAAGGCATCCACTACCTGATGAAGAAGAACCAGATCACGCAATTCGACGGCCGGGGCACCTTCACCGACCCCCACACGCTGCGGGTCACGCTCGCCGACGGCCGGGTCGAGGTCCTTTCCTTCGACCACTGCGTCATCGCGGCCGGGGCCACCGCCAATCTGCTGCCCGGCACCTCGCGCGGCGAGCGGGTGGTCACCTACGAGGAGCAGATCCTCGCGCCGGAGCTGCCCGGCAGCGTCCTGATCGCGGGCGCGGGCGCCATCGGCGTCGAGTTCGCGTACATCATGCACAGCTACGGGGTGCAGGTGACGCTCGTGGAGTTCCTGGACCGGATCGTCCCCCTGGAGGACGAGGACGTCTCCACCGAGCTGGCCCGCCGCTACCGCAGGCTCGGCATCAACATCCTCACCTCCACCCGCGTCGAGGCGATCAACGACGCGGGCTCGGCCGTCAAGGTCATGGTGACCACCGGCGGCCAGCGCCAGACCCTCCAGGCCGGGCGGGTCCTCCAGGCGATGGGCTTCCGGCCGCGGGTGGAGGGGTACGGGCTGGAGCGCGCCGGGGTCCGGCTGACCGACCGGGGCGCCATCGACGTCGACGGCGTCTGCCGCACCAGCGCGCCGCACATCTTCGCGGTCGGCGACGTGACCGCCAAGCTGATGCTCGCCCACGCCGCCGAGGCCATGGGCATCGTGGCCGCGGAGACCATCGCCGGTGCGGAGACGATGGAACTCGACTACGTGATGATTCCGCGGGCGACCTTCTGCCAGCCGCAGATCGCCAGCTTCGGCTGGACCGAGGCCCAGGCGCGCGAACGCGGCTTCGACGTCAAGGTGGCCACCTTCCCCTTCACCGCCAACGGCAAGGCCCATGGGCTCGGCGACCCCGGCGGCTTCGTGAAGCTCATCAGCGACGCACGCCACGGCGAACTGCTCGGCGGCCACCTCATCGGCCCCGAGGTCACCGAACTGCTCCCGGAACTCACCCTTGCCCAGCAATGGGACCTGACGGTCCACGAGGTGGCCCGCAACATCCACGCCCACCCCACCCTGAGCGAGGCGGTCAAGGAGGCCGTGCACGGTCTCGCGGGCCACATGGTCAACTTCTGAAGGCCGCACTGTCCTCGATGGGCGGGGTGTCGGCGGCGGAGGCCCGCACGAGGCGGGGGCCGTCAGGACCGTACACCGCGCGCGGTTCGGGAAACGCGGTCAGCAGGCCGAGGTAGCTCACCGCCGCGAGGGCGAGGCCGACCGGCAGGGAGATGTCGGCCCCGTTCGCGAGGTCACCCAGCGGGCCGACGAACTGGCCCGGCAGGTTCACGAAGAGCAGCGCCACGACGGCGGACACCAGCCAGGCGGACATCCCGCGCCAGTTCCAGCCGTGGGTGAACCAGTAACGGCCCCCGCGCTGACGGCGGTTGAAGACCTGAAGTGCCTCCGCGTCGTACCAGCCGCGGCGGGTGACATAGCCGAGTACCATCACGATCATCCAGGGCGCGGTGCAGGTGACGATCAGCGTCGCGAAGGTGGAGATGGACTGGGTGAGGTTCAGGGTGAAGCGGCCGAGGAAGACGAACACGATCGACAGGGTCCCGATGAGGATGGTCGCCCGGACCCGGCTGAAGCGCGGAAAGACGCTGGAGAAGTCGAGGCCGGTGCCGTAGAGCGCCGTGGTGCCGGTGGACAGGCCGCCGATCAGCGCGATCAGGCACAGCGGCAGGAAGTACCAGCCGGGCGAAACCGCCAGCAGCCCGCCCACGTAGTTGGGGGCGGCCGGGTCGACGTACTTCGCGGCCTTCGTGGCGATGACCGAGGCGGTGGCCAGGCCGAAGACGAACGGCAGCAGGGTGGCGAGCTGGGCGAGGAACGCGGCGCCCATCACCCGGCGGCGCGGTGTCGCGGCCGGGATGTAGCGGGACCAGTCACCGAGGAAGGCGCCGAAGGAGACCGGGTTGGACAGCACGATCAGTGCGGCGCCGATGAACGACGGCCAGAACAGCGGGTCGGCGGTCGAGTCGAAGGTGCCCGCGTAGCCGGGGTCGAAGTCGCCGCCGAAGGCGACGGCGCCCAGCACGAAGAGCGCCGAAGCGGCCGTCACGGCAACTTTGTTGACCAGCAGCATGAAGCGGAAGCCGTAGATACAGACGACGAGGACGAGGATCGCGAACACCGCGTAGGCGGCGCCGTACGCGACCTCCGACTCCGGTACGCCGGCGAGCCGGTGGACCCCGCCGATGAGCGCGTCCCCCGAGGACCACACCGAGATCGAGAAGAACGCGATCGCGGTGAGCAGCGAGAGGAACGAGCCGACGATCCGGCCGTGCACTCCCAGGTGGGCCGAGGACGAGACCGCGTTGTTCGTGCCGTTCGCCGGGCCGAACAGCGCCATGGGGGCGAGCAGCAGCGCCCCGGCGACCAGGCCGAGGACGGTCGCCGCGAGACCTTGCGGGAAGGACAGCCCCAACAGGACGGGGAAGGCGCCGAGTACGCATGTCGCGAAGGTGTTCGCGCCGCCGAAGGCCAGCCGGAAGAGGTCGATCGGACGGGCCGACCGATCCTCGTCCGGTATGCGTTCGACGCCATGGCTCTCGATCTCGGTGATCGACGCGGTCACGGGGCTTCCCCCTCAGGTACGGCTGTGGCTTCGCCCCTCAGGTCAGGGACGGGGCCACAGTCTGCGTCCCACCCCTGACCAGCGGCAAACCGCCGTAACCTGGCCAGGCGCTCATCGGCCTCGGGAACCGGCGGAGGAGACGGTGATGGCCAGTTCGGCGTCGGTGAAGGTGCCGTGGGCGGGGTTGACGTCGGTTTCACCGCCGTGGCCGTCGCAGCCCCGGTCCGGGTTGAAGAGCAGATAGGTGCCGGAGGAGCAGCTCATGGCCGTCTCGGCGTCGCCGCCTAGGACCAGGTTGCCGGAGAGGTTGGCGCCGCCCTGGACGATGGCGTTGTCCTTGACCACGACGTTGCCGCCGACGGTGGCGCCGGAGTTGACCCAGGACAGGCCGTCGATCCGGGCGTTGCCGGTGACGGTGGAGTTGCCGAAGACCGCGGCGCGCGGGCCGACGTAGGCGCTGGCCGCGACGTTGGCGCGGTTGTCGACCCAGCCCCCGCCGTTGGAGTGCCAGTGTCCGCCGCCGGTGGCGGCCGGTTTCTGGTAGCCCGGTTCGTAGCCGGACGGGGTGGCGCCGCTGATCCGGAACTCGTACGGGTAGCGGTAGTTCTTGGTGTAGCCGTCGAGGTAGGCGTAGTGGTGGACGGTGTTCGGGGCGCCGGTGACGACGAGGTACACGTCCTTCTCCCCGGGCTGGGTCTGGAAGCTGAGCTGCCCGTCGGCGCTGGTGGAGACGGGCCCGTAGCGGGGGGTGCCGTTCTTCACCGCGACGAAGCCGTAGGACCAGCCGGATCCGGCGGCCGCGTTGGCGTGGCCCTTGAGGTGCAGCTTGATCAGCGCGCCGTCGCTGCTGGGCACGAGTCTGATCTTGTTGTAGCCGTAGTCGGACGGGGCGAGCGGGTCCGGGATGGCGTAGTGGCCGGCGGACTGGTTGACCGCGTTCACCGGGACGCCGTTGTAGGCGTTGATGAAGCCCGCGCCGTACACGTTGTTGATGAACGGCATGATGTGGGACCGGTTGGAGTAGTCGTAGGTGACCTGGTGCTGTGCGTACTCGGCGATCCGCGTGTTCAGCTGGGTCTGGGTGAGGTTGTTGAGGCGCCGGTAGGTCTCCAGCGGGTGTTCGTTGTTCCTGGCCTGGTTCCAGATGTCGATGAAGGTCCGCATCCCGCCGTAGCGGTCGACCAGGTACTGCACCAGCATCCAGTTTCCGTAATGGTGGCGGCTGGAGGAGTACGCGAGGTTCTCGGTGCGCAGGAACCGGGTCAGGTCGCCCGCGCCCCCGTCCGGGTACACCTGCATCGCCATGTACTCCGCGCCGGTCTCCCAGAACGTTCCGGCGGACGGGTCGGTGAGCCCGGCGCCGCCGCCCTTGCCCATGAAGGTGTAGTTCTGGAACACATGGCCCAGTTCATGGGCCAGCCCCCAGGAGCCGGGCAGCGCGGCGCCCGGGGCGATGTTGATCACGCCGACCCGGCCGTCGGCCTGGCCGCCCGACGCCCAGGCGTTGAGGTTGCCGTTGTTCCATGTCTGGGTGACGATCACATCGATCTTGTACTGGGAGAGCAGGCCGGACTCCGGCGTGAACTTCAGGGTGCCGACGTAGAAGGAGTACAGCCGCTCCAGCTGGCTGAGGATGTCATCGGGGTCGAACCGGTACTGCCCGGAGGCGTTCTTGGGGTCGGTGCCCGACTTCTCGCCCCACAGCAGGACGAAGTTGTTCGACTCCTTGGTCCGGTTCTGAGCCCACGGCACCTCGCCGGTCGCCGCCCAGCTCGGCGGGATGTACACCGTCTTGGCCGCCGCCGCGGTCGGGGCCTGCTGGCGCGCGGCCGCCGGTGTCACGCCCAGTGCGGCGATGAGTACCAGCATGGCCAGCGCCGTGATCATACGTCGTGGCCATGTCAATAATAAGGATCTCATGGCGGATCCTCCGTTCCGATGGGAATCCCGTGGGGGCGGGAATCGTCCCACGGGAGCGCTCCCATGGCCATGGCCGACCCCCTTCGAAAACTTGCGTCCAGTGGCGCGGCCCGCGGCATCACAAGAATCACACAAGGTCGCCCCCTACGGTGCCTGGCTCCGGAGTCCCCCACCTCAGGGAGCTGCCCCCATGCTCGGCAACCGCTACTCACGCACCCTGCGCACCGCGTTGTGCGCGGCCCTGGCCGCCGTGTTGCTGGCCTCGTGTTCGAGAGCGGCGGACACGGCCACCGAGGGTGGCCCGTCCGCCGACGGCGCCTCGGCTTCCACGAAGAAGCCCAACATCGTGTACGTCCTCACCGACGATCTGGCCTGGAACCTCGTGAAGTACATGCCGCACGTGCGGCAGATGCAGGAGAAGGGGACGACCTTCACGAACTTCTTCGCCACGGACTCGCTGTGCTGTCCGTCCCGCTCGTCCCTCCTCACCGGTCAGTACCCCCACAACACCGGTGTCTTCACCAACAGCGGGAACGACGGCGGCTACAGGGCGTTCATGAAGAACGGCAACGAACGGAAGACCTTCGGGCCCGCGCTGCAACGCGCGGGCTACCGGACCGGGTTCATGGGGAAGTACCTCAACGGATACCAGCCCGGTGACAAGAACGGCACCTCCAAGCCGTACGTCCCCTCCGGCTGGGACGAGTGGGACGTCGCCGGGGACGGATACAGGGAGTACGACTACGACCTCAATGAGAACGGCAAGGTCGTGCCCTACGGGGACGCCCCCGAGGACTACCTGACGGACGTGCTGTCGGAGAAGGCCACGTCGTTCGTCGACTCCTCGGCCGAGGCGAAGAAGCCGTTCATGCTGGAAGTGGCGACGTTCGCCCCGCACGGCCCGTCAACGCCCGCACCGCGCGACGAGGGCACGTACCCCGGACTCAAGGCCCCGCAGACCGACGCCTACGACCGGGCGACCCGCGACGCGCCTCCGTGGCAGAGCGGGCTGACGCCGCTGACGTCGAAGGAGAAGAAGGAGATCGACCGGAGGTTCGCCAAGCGGGTGCGCTCCGTCCAGGCCGTCGACCGGATGATCGGCCGACTGCAGAGCACCCTGAAGGCGAAGGGCCTGGCCGACGACACCTACCTCGTGTTCGGCTCGGACAACGGCTTCCACATGGGCGAGCACCGGCTCCGGCCGGGGAAGCAGACCGCCTACGACACCGATATCCGGGTGCCGCTGATGGCCACCGGCCCCGGCGTACCGGCCGGTGAGAAGGTCTCGCAGCTCGCGGAGAACGTCGACCTCAATCCGACCTTCCTCGAACTCGCGGGCCTCGAGCCCCCGTCGACCGTGGACGGGCGCAGCCTCGCCGGCCTGATGCGCGGCCGCCCGGAGGACGACTGGCGCCAGGCCGTGCTGGTCGAGCACCATCGCGCGGCCTCCAAGAAGGACGACCCCGACGCGGCCCCCGAGGACAGCGGCAACCCGCCTACGTACGGGGCGATCCGCACCGCGGACTCCCTCTACGTGGAGTACGCCGACGGGGAGCGCGAGTTCTACGCGCTGGATTCCGACCCAAACCAGCTGAACAACCGGGCCTCGTCCCTCACGGCGGAGCAGCGCGCCACCCTGCACCGCACGCTGACGGGGCTTCAGCGCTGCATGGGTGAGGAGAGCTGCCGGACCGCGTCCCGGACCCGCTCCTGAAAGGACACGTAACATGACGTCCCCGGAACGCCCCGGCCGGGGACCACCCACACGACCGAGCGGAGGCGCGCATGACCGGCAGTGCCGGACGGGTGCTCGTGGCCGATGACGACGATGCCACCCGGCGCTCGCTGACGAGGGGACTCCGGCTCAGCGGCTACGACGTGACACTGGCCGACGGCGGCCACGCCGCGCTGGAGGCGATGCGCGCCGACCGCCCCGACATCGTCGTGCTGGACATCTGCATGCCCGACATCAGCGGTATCGACGTGTGCCGCACGCTGCGCGAGAGCGGCGACGACGTGCCGGTGCTGATGCTCTCCGCCCTCGACGAGGTCGACGACCGGATCGCCGGGCTGCAAGCGGGGGGAGACGACTATCTGGTCAAGCCGTTCGCCCTGCGCGAGCTGGAGCTGCGGTTGGGCGCCCTGCTGCGCCGCCGCCCGCCGGCCGCCCTCGACCGGGTGCGGGTCGGCGGCCTCGTCCTCGAACCGGCCACCCGCCAGGCGTCCGTGGACGGCACACCGCTGGACCTGACGGGGCGCGAGTTCGAGCTGCTGGAGATCCTGGCCCGCAACGCGGGCGCCGTGCTGAGCCGCGACCAGTTGCTGGACCGGGTGTGGGGCTATGACTTCCGGGTCCGCACGGACGTGGTGGACACCTTCGTCAGCTATCTGAGGCGCAAGCTGGAGGCGGGAGGACGCCACCGGACGCTCCACACCGTTCGCGGAGTCGGCTTCGTCCTGCGCGAGGAGCGCCCGCAGTACGGGGGCGGGCGGGCCGGAGGCGCACCGTGAGGCTGTCCACCCGGCTCGCGCTCGCCGTGGGCGTGAGCGTCCCCCTCCTGGTCCTGGGTACCGGCTGGCTGTTGCTGAGCCTGGTCGCCGACGACCTTCGCGCGCACCAGGACGCGCAGCTGAGCGCCCGCGCGACGGCTGTCTCCCAGAACGCCAACCGGTACCTGCACGCCACTCAGGACGATCAGCCGGTCATCGCGGAGAAGTCCCGGCGGCGGCTGGAGGACTCCGCACGGGACATGGGGATCCGGCTGGTTGGCCCGGACGGCACGATCTCGGCCGGTCCGCAGCCCGACCGCGGCATCGGGCTGCCCGCCCGCGCCCCGAACCCGGTCACCGTCCGCTCCGGCGGCGAGTCCTGGCATGTGCTGTCACGACGCGTGTACACCGCGGGGCAGCAGAACACCCCGAACCTATGGATCTTCGCCCCGGACAGCGCCTACCAGGAAGAGATCTCCCTGGTGCGCGAGCGGGTCGTGACGGTCACGCTGCTGGCCGCGCCGCTGTCCGGGGCCATCGCCTGGGCGATCTCCGCCCGGGCCGTCCTGCCGCTGCGGCGGCTTCAGCGCCGTACGAGCGGCCTGGACCCCAGGAGCAGCACCACGCGCCTGGAGCACACGCCGACCCGGGTCACCGAGGTCGACGACCTGGCCCGCACGGTGCAGACCGTGTTCGCCCGCTACGACGAACAGGCGGCCCGCACCAACGAGGCGCTCGCCACGGCCCGCTCGTTCACCGCGGCCGCCTCCCACGAGCTGCGCACCCCCTTGATGAGCATGCGGACCAACCTCGACATCCTCATCGCCCACGCCGACCTCGACCCCGCCGACCGGGCCGAGGTGCTGGAGGACCTGGGGCGTGAACACACCCGGCTGCTCGGGCTGGTGGTGATGCTGAGGGCACTCGGGCAGGGCGACCTGGTCGAGGCGGACGCGTTCACGCCGGTGGACCTCGCGGAGGTGGTCGAGGACGCGGCCGCCGAACTGCGCCGCGCCCACCCGGAGGCCGCGGTGTCCGTACGCGCCCCCGCGCGCCTGGTCGTCCACGGCTGGGAGCAGGGGCTGCGCTCGGCCGTGGGCAACCTGCTGACCAACGCCTCCACCCATGGCCGTACGGAGGGTGGACCGGCACGCATCGACGTGGCGCTGCACCCGTCGAACGATCAGGACCGCCCGGCCGCGCTGCTCACCGTGGACGATCACGGGCCGGGTATCGCCGCCGCCCGGCGCGAGGAAGTCTTCGAACGCTTCCGCCGCGGTCCGGACAGCCCCGGCTCCGGCCTCGGCCTGACCCTGGTCGCGCAGCAGATCGCCCTGCACCAGGGCCGCGTCACCGTACGGGACCGCCCCGACGGGCGTTCCGGAGCGCGCTTCGAGGTATGGCTGCCCGTCACCGACGGCTCGGCCGTGGAGGACACCCTGCCCCTGGTGCGCCGGGACTGGCTGACGGCGGCAGGCGGACACCTCACGAGGTAGTCGGCACGGTCCGCGCCGACCACCGGTTCACCCGGGCGGCTCCCCGTCGGCCGGGGGCAGGTGCGCCGTATGTCCATCTGTGAGACAAAAACCGTGTGAAGGTGCGTTCTGCCCTGGGCTTGCGCAGCGTCGCCGGGCAGGTGTGCGCCCTGATGCTGGTGATCGTGACGCTGCTGGTGCTCGCCACGGGGGCCACCCTGGTCCTCCAGGCCCGCAGTGGCCATGAGAGCCAGGCCCGGGGGCGTGCTCTCAGCATCGCGGAGACGTTCGCGTCCGCCCCCGGCGTCCTCCGGGCACTGCGGTCCCGCGATCCGTCCGCGGCCCTCCAGCCCTACGCGGCGAGGCTCCGGCGCGCGTCCGGGGTCGCCTACATCGTGGTGACCAGCCCCCGGGGCGTCCGCTACACCCACCCCGACCCCAAGCTCATCGGCACCCGCGCCGCCCTTCCCCTCTATCCGGCCTCGGCCGGCAGGCCCTTCACGGACAAGGTGCCCGCCGTCGCCCTCTCCGCGCCCTCGATCCGCGCGGCGGTGCCCGTCACCGGGGCCGGGCGCCGGGTCGTCGGCATCGTCAACGTCGGGGTCACCTTCCCCGGCGTGGGCGCTTCGGTGAGACGTCAACTGCCGCTGCTCTCCGGAACCACGGCGCTCGCCCTCGTCCTCGGCGGCGGTGGCGCGGCGCTGGTGGGCAGACGGCTGCGGCGCCAGACCCACCGGCTGGACCCCGCCGAGCTCACCAGCATGTACGAACACCACGACGCCGTGCTGCGCGCCGTCCGGGAAGGCGTGCTCATCCTCGACCGCGAGGGACGGATGGTGCTCGCCAACGACGAGGCCCGGCGGCTGCTCGGCCTGCCGCCGGAGGTGCGCGGCGGGCGGATCACCGACGCCGGACTCGACCCGGAGACCGCCGGACTGCTCGCCTCCGGACGGACCGTCACCGACGAGGTCATCCAGGTCGGGGACCGGCGGCTGGCCGTCAACCAGCGCCCCACCTCGGGCCGCGGACAGCGCTGGGGCAGCGTCGCCACCCTGCGCGACACCACCGAACTCCAGGCGCTGACCGACAAGGCCGACGCGGCATGGGCGCGCCTGGAGCTGCTGTACGACGCGAGCGTGCGCGTGGGCACCAGCCTCGACATGACCCGCACCGCCGAGGAACTGGCCGGTGTCGCGGTCCCGCGCTTCGCCGACTTCGCCACCGTCGACCTGCTGGAGTCCGTGCTGCGCGGCGAGGAACCGGTCGACGCGCGGTCCCGGATGCGCCGCGTCGCGGTCGGCGCCGTACGGGAGGAGCGGCCCCGGCCGCCCTCCGGCCACACCCTGCTGGCCGTACCGCTCAGCGCCCGCGGGGTGCTGCTGGGGCAGGTCGAGTTCCGGCGGCTGGAGGGGGCCGCCCCCTTCGACGACGAGGACCGGTCCTTCGCCGACGAACTCGTCGGCCAGGCCGCCGTCGCCATCGACAACGCCCGCCGCTACGCGCGCGAACACGCCACCGCGCTGGCCCTCCAGCAGAGCCTGCTGCCCCGCGGCAGGCCCGAACAGTACGCCGTCGACGCCGCCTACCGCTATCTGCCCGCCCACGCCGGAGTGGGCGGCGACTGGTTCGACATCATCCCGCTGTCCGGCGCCCGGGTCGCCCTCGTCGTCGGCGATGTCGTCGGCCACGGACTGCACGCCGCCGCCACCATGGGCCGGTTGCGCACCGCGGTCCACAACTTCTCCGTCGTCGACCTGCCACCGGATGAACTCCTCACCCAGCTGGACGACGTGGTGGCCCAGCTCGACCAGGAGGAGGCCGCCGGCGGCATCGGCGCGGTCGGCGCCAGCTGTCTGTACGCCGTCTACGACCCCGTCGCCCAGCGCTGCACCCTGGCCCGGGCCGGTCATCCGCCGCCCGCCGTGGTCGAACCGGGCGGCGCCGTCACCATCCCGGACCTGCCCGCCGGTCCGCCGCTGGGGCTCGGCGGGCGGCTGTACGAGGCGTCCGGGATCCCGCTGCCCGCGGGCAGCAGGCTGGTCCTCTACACCAACGGACTCGTCCAGGACCGCGAACGGGACATCGACACCGGACTCGACCAGCTGCGCGAGGCCCTCGCCCCCGCCGACCCCGACCCGGGGCGCACCTGCGACGCCGTCATGCGCGCACTGCTGCCGCCGCGCCCCACCGACGACGTGGTCCTCCTCGTCGCCCGCACCACCGCCCTGGACGAGCGGCACGTCGCCACCTGGGACCTGCCCGCGGACCCGGCCCTGGTCGCCGGGATGCGGTCCGCGGTGGCCCGCACCCTGGCCGACTGGCAGCTGGACGAGGCGGTCTTCACCACCGAACTGGTCGTCAGCGAACTCCTCGGCAACGCCATCCGCCACGCCGACGGTCCGATCAGGCTGCGGCTGCTGCGCAACCGCAGCCTGATCTGCGAGGTCGCCGACGGCAGCAGCACCTCCCCGCATCTGCGCCGCGCCGCCATCACCGACGAGGGCGGGCGAGGGCTTTTCCTGGTCGCCCAGATGGTCCAGCGCTGGGGCACTCGCTACACCAGCGAAGGAAAGATCATCTGGGCCGAGCAGGATCTGCCCTCGGCCCTCGGCTGACGGTTCCGGTCAACTGACGGTGGTGCTCAACTCACGATGGCGGCCGCCGTGGTCAGCAGCTCGGGGAAGGTGCCGGTGAAGTCGGGCAGCAGCCGCAGCGCCAGCGCCCAGGCCTCCGGGTCCGCTCCCAGATGGGCGGCGGTCAACTCCACAGCCTTGCGGTTCGCCGCGAGCGCCGCCGGGTCCGGCCCGCTCTCCCGCGTGCGGTGGTGGCGGTACGCCAGATACGCGGCCGCGTCCCCGGCGGGCCTCGCCTCGTGCAGCACGTCCAGCGGGGTCAGCGTGCCGAGGTCGGTCGCCTTGTCCAGCCAGTCGTTCCGGCGGTGGGGAGCCGACGGCAGCGGATGGTGGCGCACCAGGTCCAAGGGGTCCGGCCGGGGCCCGGTGGACTTGTGCGGATGCGCCTGGTGTTCGAGCCGCAGCTGCGCCACACCGGCCTCGATGCGCAACTCCTCCGGACAGTCCCCGGCCTCCGCGAGCACCACCAGCAGGGCGTCGGGGAGCGGATCGCGCTCGTGCCCCCGGGCCAGCTCCGCCCAGGGCAGCCCCGGTCCTGTCTCCTCGGACAGCCGCTCCAGCGCCGGGGTGACGAGGTCGACGGTGCTGCCCTGGGAACGCAGGAACGCCACCTGGACCGCCGGTCCCCGGGAGCGGTCCAGCTCCGCGCGCAGCACGGACAGCCCGTCCGCCGCCTCCAGCGCGCCGCGGACGATCTCATGGGTGGCGGACGGCAGCGGATGCTTGCGGCTGCGGCGGTCGGGGAACTCCGTCTCCTCCAGCAGCTTCCGTACCTCCTCGGCACCGTGGCGCTCCCACACCGCGGCCAGCAGACGCAGCTGTCCGGCGAGCGTATGCAGCTTGATCTTGCCGAGCAGGACGCGGGCCAGCCGCGGATCGCCCGAGTCGCAGATCGGCAGCAGCCAGTGCCGCCGCCCGCTGAGCATTATCTGTTCGATCAGCCCATCGGTGATCGGCAGCGGCTCCGTCTCCCGCGCCCCGGCCGCCGCCGGTACGCGGCCGAACCGGCGGCCCGCGAGGACGCCCCGGCGCTGCTCGTCGGTGAGCGCCGTGTACACATACAGATGGGCGTTGATCTCGGGCTCGTCGTGTCCCAGCAGCTCCTCGATCTTCTCCTCGGACAGCTCCCAGAAGGAGGCGACACAGGCAAGCACCGAGGGACCGTGGAGGCTCACGAACAGGTCGCGCAGGGCGGGCGACGGCTGGTGGAAGACCAGCAGATGCTGGACGGTGCGCCGGTCCAGATGGGGTGCCAGCGCCGTCCGCACGTCCTCGGTGGCCTGGAGGAACAGCTGGAGGAACACCGCGCGGAGCCCCTCCGGGCGCTTCACCGGATACTCGGCCTCCAACGGCCTCGGCCAGCTCTTGCCGCGGTGCTTGGCCTTCTGCTCGACGGCGGCGGCGATCAGCTCCGTGCTCGTCCCGGCGAACCGGGGGAGCAGTGAATACAGCGCGCGCCACGCCGCGAAGTCGTCGCCCAGCGGCGCCAGCAGCCCGGCCATCGCCGGGCCGAGCGGCTCGTTGCCGTACGGCAAGGAGGCCAGCACCCGGGAGGCGGGCCGCACCTCGGCGAGGACGCGGTCCAGCGGGAACGCGCCTTCCCGGATGCCGCGCCGCAGCAGCCGTGCCAGACGGTCGTGGTGGTAGCCGTCCTTCCAGTCGGTCTCGGTGAGCAGCCGCCAGGGCAGCGGGGAGGTGGCCGGGAGGGGCTCCGAGGACCTCTGGTACATGGCCAGCACCAGCTCGTCCGGGCAGTCCGGGCGGGACGCCAGCAGCATGAGCGGGCGCCCGGGGAAGGGCTCGCGCTTGTCCTCCGCCAGCAGCAGCTCCCAGTCCACGGCGTCCAGCGGAGGATTCGCTTCTCCGTAGCAGAGCTCACGGAGCCGGCGCACCAGCTCATCGCCGGTGGGCACCGGTGCGGTCGCCCCGGCCTCCTGGGACGTCGTCCCGCCTCGGGAGGCCGCCTCGACGGCCGCACGCTCGGCCTCCTCCAGCACGGCGGCCGGGTCCTGCGCCGCCTCCGCCCGGCGCACCACCTCCGCCACCGCCGGGTGCAGCGTGGGCAGTTCGCCCAGCGCGGCCAGCTCGGCCGCTCCGCCGTGGGTGAACGCCGCTCGGCAGGCCCTCAGCTGCTGCGGCGTGTCCAGCGATGCGCCGACCTTCTCGAGTACATGCCGCACCACCTCGGGGAAGGGCGCTTCCAACGCCGGGAGCAGGTCGTACTTCACGGTGGCGGACAGCAGGAAGTCCACCAGGCCGTCCGGGGTGCGCCAGCCGGGGTCGGCCGTCCGCTCGGCCGCGGCGCTGAGCACCGCGCGCCGCAGGTCCTGCCGCCAGGTGCCGGGCAGTGGCTCGCTGTAGAGCCTGCGGGCGAGCGCGGGGTCGGCCAGCTCGGCGAGCCGGAGCATCTCGGTCTGCCGCTCGGCGCCGACCCGCGCCCCGGCCAGGGCCTCCAGCAGCTCCCGGTCGCCGGAGGCGAACACCTGGTCCACCAGGTGGCCGGGCAGCCGCTCCCGGGACCGGAGCAGGGCCAGCGTCTCCTGCCGGAGCCGGGGCATCAGGGCCGAGGTCAGGGAGGGGCCCGCCATCTGGAGAGCGGCGGACACCAGGGCGTCCCGTTCGTAGGTCACCACGCGGAGTGCGCTCCGTTCGTCGTTCGGTCCCGCCGCGGAAGCGGGGGAGCGGGAGGGGAGAGGGGGAGGAGGAAGAGGAAGAGGAAGAGGGGCGCCGGGATCACCCGGCGCCGGACAGCTCCGTCATCCGGGCCAGCGCGCCGATCCAGAACCGCTGCCGCTCCGGCGACTGGCCCACCATGTGGGCGGCGCGCAGCTTGGGCGGCATGTGGCGCAGCAGCCGGGCGACCACCTCGGCGTTCCGTTTGAGCTGGGACACCTCGGCGTTGGAGAGCACCTGGTGCACCAGATCGGTGTCATTGGTGCCCTCGGCCGACGTTTCGGACGCGGCCGCGAGCCGGGCCTCCCAGCGGTCCACCTCGCGCGCTATCTCCCGCAGGCCGATCACCCGCTGCTCGGCCCGCTCGGCGAGCCGCGCTTCCAGCTTGGACAGCGGCACCGGGGCGTATTCGCCCTCACCCAGATAGATCAGCCCCATCTCCAGCGGCTGTCCGGCGTGGTGCAGCTTGATCAGCCGCTCCAGGGTGCGCTTGGTGATCCAGTCCCGGCCCTCGTCGTCGATGTCGTTCTTCCACCACTCCAGAACCGTCTCGGCGGTCTCGCCATAGGTGGCGATCAGCCACTCGTTCGCCGGGATGTCCTGCGGGCTCACCTCGTAGCTCACCGTGAAACGGCTGGCCTGGGCCACGTTGTTGCTGCTGACCAGCAGCTTGCGGCCGAGGTGGTACGGCGGGTTCTGGAGGGCGACCTGGGCGCGCAGCCCCGGGATCGGCCGCCCGGCGAGCGACCACTCCTGGGTGATCTCCATCAGCTTGGCGAAAGTGGCCTTGTCCTTGGGGCGGTTGTACTCGTCCCAGACGATCACCTTGGGATCGGGACCCACCAGCACGCGGCTGAACAGGGTGTCCAGCGTGCCGTCCGGCGTGGGGATCGGCACACACAGGTCCTCCACGTTGGTCACCGGCAGCGAGAAGTACACCGGATCGCTTCCGCTCTCCTCGCGGACCACCGCCTTGGTGATCTCCGTCTTGCCGCAGCCGGGCGGCCCCTGGAGCAGCACCGCCCAGTGCTCCCGGACCGCGGTGCGCAGGATGCTCCGCACCGGGTCGGGGATGGTCGCGGGGTTGGGGACGCCCAGGGCCCCGGCGACGGCGTCCAGCAGCTCGGCGGTGCGGTCGGCCCCGGGCGTGCCGTCGGGCTTGCGGTCGCGCAGCCGCAGCCGCACCCCGCCCACCAGCGGCAGCCCCCAGGACAGCGGAAACCCGGCGCGGGCACAGTCCAGGACGTGCTGCAGGGTGCGCGGCGAGAGCAGCGAACGCAGATACGGGGAGAGCCCGGCCCAGATCTGGAACACCCCGGTGAGGTCCCAGTCCCCGTACCGCTCGGCCAGCGTGGCCCGCCAGGCGGTGTCATTGGCCGTGATCCGCAGGGTGACCATGCGGTCCAGGACGGCCAGATCGCTGCGCCGGGCGCCTGTCTCGGCCAGCGACTCGTTGTCCGCGAGGAAGACCCCGACGCAGCCGAGCGCGCGCAGATCGTGCTCGCCCAGCGTCCAGTTGCAGGCGATCTGCATCAGCTGGGACTGGATGGTCTCCCCGGCTTGCAGCGAGTCGTCGACGAGCAGCACGAAGGGCACACCCGGGGTGAGCTGGCGCATGATCAGCTGAGTGAGCACCAGCTCGCCGGTGCGGTCGTCCCGCACCGGCGCGTTCACCAGCAGATCGTCGGGGGTGAGGTTGGCCGCCGGGACCAGGATCACCTGGGTGCCCGGATGGGCCCGCGGGACGTACGACAGGAACGTCGACGTCTTGCCGATGCCGTGCTCGCCGAAGACCTGCCCTGTCTGCCGCATCGCGATCATGGCGCTGATGAACTGCTCCAGCCGGGCCTTCTTGGCCGGTGCCGTCGTGTCCACACTGCTCATGGTGTCCACACTGCTCACGGTGACCGAATCCCCCGTTATCCCGTGTCGTTCGTTCCTGCGTGTTCCGTGCCCCCTCGGCGGAGGCGGTTCCCCGGTCCTCGGCTCAGCCGTCGCCGGTGATCACCCGGTGGCAGGCCATCGGCGGATCGTGCCGCTCCGGCCAGTCGTCACCGCCGTCCGTGATCAGCCAGATCCACCGGTCCGGCTGGGCCGGGGCCACCCTGGGGGCATGGCCGTCGGTGACCATGATCACCGCGTCGGCACGCTCCTCGAACCGCCGCCCGTCCACCGCCCGCCGCCCCTCCACGTAGTCCACGACGTGCTGGAAGTCCGTACCCCCGCCGCCGCGCACCCGCTCGCCAGGGACGAACGGCATCAGCGCGCCGTCGAAGCTCAGCCAGTGGCTCTCGACCCCCTCGGTGCGGCCCACCAGCGTGGTGATCCAGTCGATCACCGGCTGGGCCATCGACCCCGAGGTGTCCAGCGCGATGACCACGACCTTGGTGCGCTCCGCTCCGCGCCGCGCCAGCATCGGATCGTGCCCGAGCGCCAGCAGCACCGCTCCCTGCTTCTTCGGGTAGATCAGCCGCTCGCCCTCGCGCAGCTTGGAGGCGAGGACGTCGGACAGCCAGCGCCGCCACCACTCCACGCGCCGGGTCCGCTGCGTTTCACCGCGCAGCGCGCCCAGCCCCATCCGCCCCCACATCTTCTCCAGCCGCTTGCCGCCACCGGAGGTGCGGTCCGCGAGGGCCAGCAGCTCGTCCCGGGCGAGCCCTTCGCCGCGCAGCGCGCCGCGTATCACCTCGGCCAGCGTCCCCTCGACGGCCGAGGTCACCGCCTCCGCGTCCATCGGCAGCCGGTGCCTCGCCCCGCCCCCCTCGCCGCCCCCGCCCTGGTCCATGTGGACGCACAGGACCGGCGGCACCGGAGGGGTGCGCATCCGCTTCAGTTCGCCGTAGATCCTCAGATCGGTCTCGGTGAACTCCCGGTAGGACAGCGGCTCGAAGCCCTGCTCGCGCAGATCGGCCACATACCGCCGGTGCACCTCGTGCGGATCGACGCCCACCGGCTCCCGGCGGGTGCCGCCCGCGCCGTCCGGCACCTCACGGGTCGGCAGACCGCCCTGCGCCAGCCGGAGCAGCGCCACATGGTTGATCGCGACCTCGGCCGCCAGGTCGAAGACCGGGTCGGCGCGCAGCTCCTCGTCCACGTACAGATGGCGGTGGATCAGATGCCGCGCCTCGTGGAACAGGACGAACCGCACCCCGCTCGGCCCGATCGCGACGAAGAACTCCGGGTTGTACAGGAGCAGACAGGTGCCGTCCCCCGTGGCCACCACCGCCGCCGTGTCCACCGCCGTGGTCGGGATCTGGTGGTGGCACTTGGCGTACAGCCACGAGGCCACCACGCTGTCCTTGACCCCGAAGTCCAGCAGCGCCGCCTCCTTGAGCCTGCGGCCTTCCTCGGCCACCGCCGGATCGTCGGGACGGCAGGCCAACAGCGCCCGGCGGTCGGCCAGGTCGATCACCCCACGGCCCGGCGCATGCCGGCTTTCCCCCGCTACCTGTGCCACTGCCTTCCCTCCGCGCCGACCCGCACGGGAGCGTAACCCCTCGCCGTGAGCGGCCTGTCGCCGCCCACACCGAAAACGTTATCCACCGGGTACGACACCGGGGGCGGTCGGCAGGTCAGCCCTGCCGCAGATCCCAGGCCACCTGGGCGACATCGGCGATCATGGCGACGATGTCCGGCCGGTCCTCCCCGCCGTTCAGATGCCGGTACTCGGTGCCCACCGTGATCACCATGCGCTCGGGCAGCCCCGGCAGCGGATACGCCTTCTCGGCGATGATCGTGCGGGCCGCCTCCAGCGCGGGGACCCCGGCCGTGTGCAACTGCCGTGCCCGGTCCCGGATGTGTTCCAGATAGCCGATGTGGCCGCGGACGCCCTCCCGGTCCAGCACCGGGCCATGGCCGGGGACGATGGTCTGCGCCCCGGTGTCCAGCACCCGCTCACAGGCGGCGATCACGCTGTCCAGCGGACCGGCCCAGTGCACCGCGTGGTCGCCGGGGTCCTGAGGGCTGGAGGCGAAGATGACATCGCCGGTGAACGCCACCTTCTGCCGCGGCAGATACGCGAGGAGATCGCCGGTGGTGTGCGCGGCCGGCAGCGCCGTCAGCTGCACCGGCACCTCCCCGATCCGCAGGTCCAGCTCGCCCGTGAACGTCGTCGTGGGCTGGACGACCTCGGTGCCGTCCCAGTCGAACCGTCCGAAGTGGCTCTGGAGATACCATCCGAGCGGCGTCGCCGGGTCGCTGCCGCGCACCATGGCGTGCAGCGCTTGCGGAGCCGGTTCGTACTCGATGTGGCCGAGCGCCTCGCGGGTGGCCACGATGTCGGCGCCGCGCACGACCTCCGCACCCCACAGATGGTCACCGTTCGCATGGGTGACGATCACTCGCCCGATCCGGCCTCCCTCGGGCAGCAGCGACCGGCTGCGCTCCAGGAAGTCCTGGGCCATGTGCCGGTCGTAGGGGGTGTCGATCCAGGCGGCGGTGCCATCGGGGGACACGATCAGTCCACAGTTGGCGAGTCCCCATCCGGCGCCGGGCGTGGGAGTCCACAGGTGCACACCGTCGGCGAGGGGACGGAGCGGCGGTTGCGAGTTCATGGTCGCACAGTACTCAGCTGCGGCCGGACGTTCACTCGACCGGGGTCCGAACCTGCCCCAGGTCAGGCCGTCATGGGCCGGTCCGCCGGGCCGATCGGGGCCGGGAGGGCGGTGGCGCCCGCCAGATAGCGGTCCACCGCGGCCGCGGCCGAGCGGCCCTCGGCGATCGCCCACACGATCAGCGACTGTCCGCGGCCCGCGTCACCGGCCACGAAGACGCCCTCCCGGCCGGTGGCGAAATCGGCGTCGCGGGCGATGTTGCCGCGCGCGTCCAGCTCCAGACGGAGCTGGCCGAACAGCCCGCCGTCCCGCTCCGGGCCGCTGAAGCCGAGCGCGAGGAGCACCAGATCGGCCCGCAGCACCCGCTCGCCGCCGGCCTCCGCCCGTCCCTCCTCCGGGTCGGGAGCGTCGGAAGCCGCCCCGACCAGGCGCAGCGACCGGACCCTGCCGTGCGGCCGCCCCGGGCCCGGCGCGTCCCCCTCGAAGCGGACGGTGGTGGCCGAGAACACCCGGGCGTCCACGTCCGCCTCCGGGGCGGCCGCCAGTTCCCGCGCCTCCTCGTGCGCGGCGGACAACCGGTAGATCTTGGGGTATGTGGGCCAGGGCTCGCCCTCGGTCCGCTCGTCCCCGGGCCGGGGGTGGATGTCCAGCTGGGTCACGGAGGCGGCGCCCTGCCGCAGCACCGTGCCCAGGCAGTCCGCGCCGGTGTCTCCGCCGCCGACGATCACCACGTGCTTGCCCTCGGCGGTGATCGGCGGCCGCTCGTAGTCGCCCTCCTGCACCCGGTTGGCCATCGGCAGGTACTCCATCGCCTGGTGGATCCCGGCCAGTTCCCGGCCGGGCACGGGCAGTTCGCGCCAGGCCCGCGCGCCCACCGCTATCACCAGCGCGTCGTAGCGTGCCCTCAGCTCGGCGGCGTCCACATCGGTGCCCACGCCCACGCCGGTACGGAACTTGGTGCCCTCCGCGCGCATCTGCCACAGCCGCCGGTCCAGATGGTGCTTCTCCATCTTGAACGAGGGGATGCCGTACCGCAGCAGCCCGCCCACCCGGTCGTCCCGCTCGTACACCGCCACCGTGTGCCCGGCGCGGGTGAGCTGCTGGGCGGCGGCCAGCCCGGCCGGGCCCGAGCCGATCACGGCCACGGTGCGCCCCGACAGCCGCTCCGGCGGCTTCGGGACCGCGTAGCCGCTCTCCCAGGCCCGGTCGGCGATGGCGACCTCGACGTTCTTGATGGTCACCGCGGGCTGGTTGATCGCCAGCACGCACGCGCTCTCGCAGGGCGCCGGGCACAGCCGCCCGGTGAACTCCGGAAAGTTGTTGGTCGCGTGCAGCCGCTCGCTCGCCCGCCGCCAGTCGTCGCGGGACACCAGGTCGTTCCAGTCCGGGATGAGGTTCCCCAGCGGGCAGCCGTCGTGGCAGAACGGGATCCCGCAGTCCATGCAGCGGTCCGCCTGCGCGCCGATGATCGGCAGCAGGCCGCCGGGTTCGTACACCTCGTCCCAGTCGCGCACCCGCTCCTCCACCGGACGGCGGGAGGGAAGGCGGCGAGGTGTGGTGAGAAAGCCCTTGGGGTCGGCCATGACCTCCTCCAGTACCGATGTCCTGGTCTGGCCGCTTTCACCCCACTGTACGGCCGCCGGGCATCCGGTCCAGGGCCTCGGCCGCCTCGGCCATGATCCGCTCCACCAGCTCCGCGCACGACGGCAGATCGTCGATCACCCCCGCCACCTGCCCGGAGGCCATCACACCGGTGTCGGTGCGGCCGTCCACCATCGACGCCTTCAGCAGCATCGGGGTGTTCGCGGCCAGCAGCACCTGGCTCCAGGAGAGCCCCTTGGCGCGCCGCGTCGCCCGGCCGTCGCGCACCATGCGCGGCCAGCTCAGCCCGGACAGCCGGCGGAACGCCGCGGCGTGGCGGGCGGCCCGTACGAGGGCGGCGGCGCGCCCGGAGCGTTCGAGGGAGGCGACCAGCTCGCTGCGGAGCATCCGGTGGGGGAGCCCGTCCACCGCCGTGGTGACCGTGATGTCCGAGGCCGAAGCCGCCAGATAGCGGGCCTTCACCGCGGCCGGGACGGTGCTGTCGGAGGTCAGCAGGAAGCGGGTGCCCATGGCGATCCCGGCCGCCCCGTACGCGAGCGCCGCCACCAGGCCGCGCCCGTCGTGGAAGCCGCCCGCGGCCACCACCGGGATGTCCACCGCGTCCACGACCTGGGGGAGCAGCACCGTGGTCGCCACCTCGCCGGTGTGGCCGCCGCCCTCGCCGCCCTGCACCACCACCGCGTCCGCGCCCCAGCCCGCCACCTTCTCGGCGTGCCGCCGGGCGCCCACGGACGGGACGACCACCACGCCCGCGTCCTTCAGCCGGGCGATCAGCTCCCGCTTCGGCGCCAGCGCGAAGGACGCCACCCGCACGCCCTCCTCGATGATGATCCGCACCCGCTCCGCGGCGTCCCCCGCGTCGGCCCGCAGATTGACCCCGAACGGGGCCTCGGTGCGGGACGCGACCTCCCGCACCGCCGACCGCAGCCGCTCCGGGGACATCGTGGCGGAGGCCAGGATGCCCAGCGCCCCGGCGTTCGCGGCCGCCGAGACCAGCCGGGGGCCCGCCACCCACCCCATGCCCGTCTGGACGATCGGATACCGGACGCCGGCGAGCCGGGTCAGCGCGGTGTCCATCAGGCCCTTACCTCCCGCTCGCGCAGCCCCGCCGGATCGATGACCTCCCGGATCAGCCGCAGCTCCTCGGCGGTCGGCTCCCGGGTGGCGGGAACGCCGTCGGCAAGGGCGAGCGGGAAACCGGTCGCCTCCCGCACCCGCTCGGCGGAGACGCCCGGGTGCAGGGAGCGCACCCGCATGGTGCGGTCCGGGGTGTCGAAGTCGAGCACCGCGAGGTCGGTCACCACGCGGGGGATGCGGTGGAAGCGGGTCGCGGAGGGGCCGGCGGCAGTGGCCCGGTCGTGGCCGACGCCGCACACCATGTCGACGCGCTCGACGAAGACGCGTGGGGAGTGCCGGGGCACCCAGTAACTCGTCGGATTGTTGAGGGTGTTGACGGGCGCCCCGCGCACACCCAGCAGCTGCCGCCGGGGCTGCTTCCAGTCGCCGACGCAGGAGATGTTCTGGTTGCCATGGGCATCGAGCTGGCTCGCGCCCATCATCACATGGCGCTTGCCGCCCATGACCAGACCGAGATGGCGGCGGTACGGCAGCCAGCCCTCGACCGTCTCGTCATCGGCGTCGACCAGCAGCGCCTCCCCGTCGGTGAGCAGCAGATCGGGCGCGAAGGTGAGTCTCGCCAGCCGGGCGCCGATCCGGGGGACGAGGCCCATCGGGGCGGCCAGCACCTCCCCGTCGCCCCGCCATGCCTCTGCGCAGGCCAGCACGCAGTACTCGGCCCGGGTGACGGTCATAGCTCGGTGCCCTCCTCCGCGTACGCCGCGACCGCGGCCTGGTACGTCTCCTCGTCCCCGGCCAGGAACCGCCGGGTGAACGCCTCCCAGGCCGCCGGGTCGGCGGCGGCCTTCGCATACGCGCGCTGGAACGCCTCGTCCCGTCCGTAGTCGGGGGCGCAGGACGTGAAGTGCGCGCCGTGCGGGGTCTCGATGACGCCGGTCACCGCATGGCGCCCCACCAGCAGGGACTGCGGACCGGCCGCCGCAAGGAACTCCGAGGCGGGGACGACGCGTTCGCAGGACAGATACGCCTGCTCCGCCGCCTCGCAGAACAGGTCGTCGAAGTACGGATCGGGGCCCAGGTACTGGCCGTTGCCCTGCGCGTCGGCCCGGTTGAGGTGGACGAGCGCCACGTCCAGCCGCAGCGCGGGCACCGCCACCAGCTCCTCGCCGTCCTCGTACGGCGAGACCACCGTCCGCAAGCCGGGGTTGACCGTCATCACGTCCGACCCGAGGCCCGCCCGGATCGGCAGGAAGGGCAGCCGGTGCACGGCCGCGGTCAGCCCCCACAGGAACATCGCCTCGTCCAGCTCCACCAGCTCGAAGGCCGCGCGCTCGCGGGCCGCCCGGAAGTGCGGCTCCAGCGGGATCGAGTCGAGCGTGGCGAAGGCCGTGACCAGCTTGCGGATCTTCCCGGCGGCGGCCAGCAGCCCGACGTCCGGCCCGCCGTACGTGACCACGGTCAGATCGCGGACGTCCGAGCGCAGCAGCGCGCGCACCAGCGCCATCGGCTTGCGCCGGGAGCCCCAGCCGCCGATGCCGACCGTCATGCCGCTCTCGATCCGGCCGACGGCCTCGTCCGCGCTCATCCGCTTGTCGCTCATCGGCCCTCACCGCCCCCGGATCCCGCCCCTGACCCGGCCCTGCCCGAGACGAACGCGTCCCGGTGCCGGTCGGATATCCCCGCGAGATTCGCCTCGAAGGTGAAGCCCTGCTCGAAGCGGTAGCTGCGGTGGACGTCCACCGGGTCGATGCCGTTGATGGCCGCCTTGGCCAGCCGCAGCAGCGCACCGTCCTTGGCGGCGATCTCCCGGGCCAGCTCCAGCGCGGCGTCCCGCAGCCCGGTGCGCGGCACCACCCGCCAAACCGAGCCGTGCCGGTGCAGCTCCTCGGCGGTCGCGGTGCGCGCGGTGTAGTACAGCGCGCGCATCAGATGCTGCGGGACCAGCCGGGCCAGATGGGTGGCCGCGCCCAGCGCTCCCCGGTCCAGCTCCGGCAGCCCGAACGTCGCGTCCTCGGCCGCCACGATCGCGTCCGCGTTGCCCACCAGGCCGATACCGCCGCCGAGACAGAAGCCGTGCACCGCGGCGATCACCGGGACCGGGCAGTCGTAGACGGCCGCGAACGCCGCGTGGCAGCCGTGGTTGGCGCCGATGAGCGCCTGGTGCCCCTCGGTGCGCTGCATCTCCTTGATGTCCACGCCCGCGTTGAAACCCCGGCCCTCGGCGGTCAGGACCACGCAGCGCACCCCTGGGTCGTCGCCCGCGGCGCGCAGCGCGTCGGCCAGCTCGTACCAGCCGTGCACGGGAGGGGCGTTGACCGGTGGGAAGTCCACGGTGACGACGGCGACGCCCGCTTCGGGGGCGGAGGTGGAGACACCCATGAGCAGATCCGCTACCTTTCCACCAAACGTTTGTTAGGTGGGAAGGTAGCAGCGCCCGGCGCGCAACGGGAGGGTGAGACAAGGGACATGGCCCACTCCATCGACCTGTCCGGACGCGTCGCCGTCGTCACCGGCGGCACCCGCGGCGTCGGCGCGGGCATCGCCCGGGCCCTGCTCGCGGCGGGCGCCGAGGTCGTCGTCTGCGCCCGCCGCCCGCCGGACCACCCGGTCACGGCCGCCGGGCGCACCGCCCGCTTCCGGCCGCTGGACGTACGGGACGCGGCCGCCGTCGCCGACTTCTTCGCCCGGGTGCGCGAGACCCACGGCCACCTGGACGTCCTGGTCAACAACGCCGGAGGCAGCCCGTACGGACTGTTCGCCGACTCCGGCCCGCGCCGCGCCGCGCGGATCGTCGAGCTGAACCTGATCGCGCCGATGACGGTCGCCCTCGGCGCCCATGAGGTGATGCGCGGTCAGGAGGGCGGCGGATCGATGGTGATGATCGGCAGCGTCAGCGGCACCCGTCCCTCGCCGGGCACGGCCGCCTACGGGGCCGCCAAGGCGGGCCTGGACAACCTCGCCCGCACCCTCGCCGTGGAATGGGCGCCCACGGTCCGGGTCAACACCCTGGTCCTCGGCATGGTCCACACCGGAAGCGCGCAGCTGCACTACGGCGACGCCACCGGCGTGGCCGCCGTGTCCCGCACCGTGCCGCTGGGCCGCCTCGCCACCCCGCAGGAGGCGGGCGACGCCTGCGTCTTCCTCGCCTCGGACCTCGCCGCGTACATCACCGGCGCGAGCCTGACCGTCCACGGTGGCGGGGAGCGCCCCGCGTTCCTGGCGGCGGCGCGGCCCCCGGCGGACACAACACCCTCAGCAGAAGCAGGAGGAGCAGGATGATAGGCATCTGCACCGGACGCGTCACCGTCGTCACCGGCGCGGGCCGCGGCCTCGGCCGGGCGCACGCCCTCGCCTTCGCCGCCGAGGGCGCGCGGGTCGTCGTGAACGACCTCGGCGTGGCGCCGGACGGCGCGGGAGTGTCCCCGGGCCCCGCCCAGGAGGTGGTCGAGGAGATACGCGCGCACGGCGGCGAGGCCGTGGCACACACCGGGGACATCGCCACCGCCGACGGCGCGGCCTCCCTCGTCGCCGCCGCCCTCGACACCTACGGCCGCCTCGACACCCTCGTCAACAACGCCGGATTCCTGCGCGACCGCATGTTCGTCAACCTCGCCGAGGACGACTGGGACGCCGTGATCCGCGTCCACCTCAAGGGACACTTCCTGCCCCTCAAGCACGCCGCCGCGCACTGGCGCGCCGAGGCGAAGGCGGGCCGGACACCCACCGCGCGGGTGGTCAACACCAGCTCCGGGGCCGGACTGCTGGGCAGCGTCGGACAGGGCAACTACGCGGCCGCCAAGGCCGGGATCGTCGGCCTCACCCTGGTGGCCGCGGCCGAGCTGGACCGCTACGGGGTACAGGTCAACGCGATCGCCCCGGCGGCCCGCACCCGCATGACGGAGGCGACCTTCGCCGACACCATGGCGGCGCCCGACGAGCCCGGCGCGTTCGACGCGATGGCGCCCGGCAATGTCTCACCGCTCGTCGTCTGGCTCGGCTCCGCCGCCTGCGCCGGGGTCACCGGACGGGTCTTCGAGGCCGAGGCCGGGCGCATCACCGTGATGGAGGGCTGGCGGCCCGGGCCGACCGCCGACAAGGGCGCCCGCTGGACCCCGGCCGAGGCCGGGGAGGCAGCGGCCAAGCTGCTCGCCGCCGCCGAGGCGCCGGGGCCGGTGTACGGCGCGTCCTGACGCACACGCGCCGGCCGTCACGGCACACATCCGGCGCGCCTCAGCACCGTCATGAACCGGGAGGCGAAGACCGGATGCCCGTCCGCCGAGGGGTGCAGCCGGTCACGCCCCTCCGGCTCCAGCAGCAGCCCCGCACAGCCGGGCCCGAACACCTCCGGACCGTGGACGTACGCCAGGTTCTTGTCGCCGTGGTCGCGCAGCAGCGCCACGGCCCGCCGTATGTGCGCCCGGCACTCGCGCAGCGTCATCCCCGACGGCCCGGGCACCTCCTCCCGCTCCGGCGCCGTGATGGTCGACATCACGGCGAACGGGGTGTCCGGATGCCCCTCCCGCACGGTGCGCACGAAGCCGACCAGCGCCGAGGCGAGCGCGTCGCGGTTGTGGCTGCCGAGCGCCTGGACGTTGATCCCGACGCAGACGGTGAGCAGCTCGGCCGGGAGGTCCCGCATCAGCCGCGCCGTCATCGGCTGGAGGCAGCAGGCCGCCCCGAGAGCCAGCGAGGTCAGGTCCCATCCGGCGCGCCGTGCCACCAGGGCGGCCCAGGTACGGCTCGGTGACGCGGCCCCGCGCCCCTGCGAGATGGAGCTGCCGAAGTGGACCCAGCGCGGCCGCTGTTCGGCACTGTCGCGCTCGACTGTCGAGTCCGCCTCCAGCGTCAGCCCCCGCAGCCGGAACCGGTGGTAGTACGGCAGCCACAGCTCGACCGTCGTCATCCGCCCCGGCAGCCCGTCCACCCGGACCTCCGCGTCCCCGCCGTGCGTCTCCAGGGCGGCGGTGGCCGCCAGCCGCCCGTCGCACACCACGTCGAGCCGGGCCCGCTCCTCGGGGCCGTTCAGCTTCGGCGGGGGATCGGCCTGGTAGCGGCAGCCGAGCGAGGAGCTGTCGGTACGCAGCGTCACCCGCACCCCGGACGGCATCGCGGCCCGCCCCAGCCCGCCCTCGGGGAGGTACAGCGCGGCGTCCTCGTACGGCAGCCGCCAAGGGGCCGTCCAGCCGGGGCCGCGCTGGAGGGACACCGCGCCCCGGTAGGTCAGGCGCGGATCGTCGTCGCGTACGTCGAGCGGGGCGGGCCGATCCTGCATGGCAGGAGTCTGGCACGCCCCACCGACAGCGAGCGGGGCTCAGATGCTGATGCCGTGGGCGCGCAGATAGCTCAGCGGGTTGATGTCCGAGCCGTAGGCGGGCCCGGTGCGCACCTCGAAGTGGAGATGCGGTCCTGTGACGTTCCCGGTGGCGCCCGAACGGCCGATCTGCTGGCCGACGTTGACGCCCTGCCCGGCGCGCACCGACAGCTGGGACAGGTGTGCGTACTGGCTGTACTTGCCGTCCGGGTGCCGGATGACCACCTCGTAGCCGTACGCGTCGGCCCAGCCCGCCGAGACGACCTGGCCCGTGGCCACGGCCTTGACCGACGTGCCGACGCCCACGGGGAAGTCGATGCCGGTGTGATGGCCGCTCGACCAGCTGGATCCGGCCGTGCGGTAGCCGGTGGTCGGGGTGACGCCGCTCACCGGAGCGGTGAAGCCGGTGGCGGTCGCGGGCTTGGCGGCGGGCTTGCTCACGCGCCGCTCGGCCTGCCGCGGCTCGGCCTTCGCCTTGGGCTGGGCTCTGTGTCTGGCCTGGGGCTTCGCCGCGGGCTTGGCCTTGGCCTCGGCTTCCGGCCTGGACTCGGTCTTCGGCGTGGCCTTGCTCCCGCTCAGGGAGAGCTTCTGGCCGGGGTAGATCAGATCGGGGTCGGAGCCCACCGTGGCGCGGTTGTTCTCGTAGAGCGCGTGCCAGCCGCCCCGCACATCCTGCGCGTCGGCGATCCGGGACAGGGTGTCGCCGCCCACGACCACATAGCGGCCGGTCTTCGTCGTCACGTTGCCCGGCAGGCTGGTGGGCGTCGGCTTGCTCTGCCGCACCGTCTCGGCGGTGCTCGCGTGCTTCTCGGCCACCGCCTTGACGGCCTTCGGCGCGCTCTGGGGCGCGGCGGCGTCGTGCGCCAGACCGGCCTTGCCCGAGCACACCGGCCAGGCCCCGGGGCCCTGGCCGTCGAGCACCTTCTCGGCGACGGCGATCTGCTGGGCCCTGGTGGCAAGGTCCGCCCGCGCCGCGTAGGCGGTGCCCCCGTACGCCTCCCAGGTGCTCTGGGTGAACTGGAGTCCGCCGTAGAAGCCGTTCCCGCTGTTGATGTCCCAGTTGTTGGTGGACTCGCACTGGGCGACCTTGTCCCAGGTCTCGCTGGAGGCGGCGTTGGCGCCCGAGGCGGCGACGAGAGGGAGTGCGATGCCGGCGCCGCCCGCCGTGACACTCAGCGAGGCACGGGAGATGCGGTTGGGCTTGTAACGGCGGTGGCGTCCCCGTAAGGGCATGGACGGCTCCTTCTCCTGCTGCCTGTGAGGTGCTGCCCGTGAGGCGGGCTGCCAAAGCGGGCCAAACATAAGGGGCCCGATTTGGCCACAACAAGAGGGAGTTCACACCGAAAAAGGGCCACAGCGCGCTGTGCTGCGACCCTCTTCCGGCAATGTGATGTGCATCACATTATTTCGGTCGGTGGCTCAAGCGGGACGCAGGGTGACGATCACGCGTCCCCTCGTCCCACCACCCCCATGCGTCACATCCGTACCGCCAGCGACAGTGCGAACCGGCCCGCGGCATCGGTCCACCAGCGCCGCGACTCCAGCCCCGCGGCCGCCAGTTCGGCCCGCACCTTCTCCTCCCGGAACTTCGCCGACACCTCGGTACGGACCTCCTCCCCGGCCGCGAAGGACACCGCGAGATCCAGCGCGGGGATCTTCACGGTGAGGTCCTTGCGCGCCCGCAGCCGCATCTCGACCCATTCCCGCTCGGCGTCCCACACCGCCACATGGTCGAAGTCCGCGGGGTCGAGTTCGGCGCCCAGCTCCCGGTCGAGGACCCTGAGCACGTTCTTGTTGAACTCCGCGGTGACGCCCTGCGCGTCGTCGTACGCGGCGACGAGCGTGGCCTCGTCCTTGACCAGGTCGGTCCCGAGCAGCAGCGCGTCACCCGGCGACAGCAGGGCGCCCACCGAGGCCAGGAACCCCGCCCGCTCGGGCGGCAGCAGATTGCCGATGGTGCCGCCGAGGAACGCCAGCAGGCGCGGCCCCGGAAGGTCGTCGGGCAGCGAGAGCCCGCCGAGGAAGTCGGCGACCAGCGCGTGCACCGTCAGCTCCGGATGGTCGGCCAGCAGCGCGTGTCCGGCCAGCTCCAGGGCGCTCTCGCTGACATCCACCGGGACGTAGGCATGCAGATCCGGCAGCGCCTCGATCAGATGGCGGGTCTTCTCGGAGGACCCGGAGCCCAGCTCGATCAGGGTCCGGGCGCCGGTGGCGTCCGCGATCTCCGCGGCGCGCGCGATCAGGATCTCCCGCTCCGCGCGCGTCGGGTAGTACTCGGGCAGCCGGGTGATCTCCTCGAAGAGTTCGCTGCCGCGGGCGTCGTAGAACCACTTCGGCGGCAGCTGTTTGGGGGTGCGGGTCAGCCCCTCGGCGACATCGGCGCGCAGGGCGGCGGCCGTGGCGTCGGCGGGCAGGGTGCGGGTGACGGTGAAGGGGCTCACGCGGAACCCTCCTTGAGTGCGGTGAGAAGTACATCGGAGCGGGTGGCGGTGAGCAGTGTGCGGTCGGGGACCTCGGTCCACCGCGGATCGTCGTCGTACGGCTCGGAGGCGACCACGACCTCGCGGTCCTGGCCGGTCAGGTACCAGAGCGTGTCGCCCCAGGCGGTGGCGGCGATCGTCTCCCCGTCCATGAGCAGCAGGTTGAGCCGCGAACCGGGCGCGGCGGCCGCCACCGCCTCGGTCGTCCGGGCCAGCGCCTCCGGCAGCTCATGGCCCAGCCGCAGCGCGTGCAGCGTCAGCGCCCAGACCAGCGCCGAGTCGCAGCGCGCCTCCAGCCCGAGCAGATCGGCGGGCGGCAGGGACGCGGCGAGTCCCGCGAGCGCGTGCGGCCAGCCCTGGACGGCCCCGTTGTGGCTGAACAGCCAGGCGCCGGAGGCGAACGGCGAGGCGCCCGCCTCGCCGTCGGCGCTCGCCTCGGTGGCGTCCCGCACCGCGCCCATCAGCGCATCGGTCCGTACCACCCGGGCGAGATCGGCGAACGACAGGTCGCCCCAGACGGGCCCCGCGCGCCGGTAGCGCGCGGGCACCGGGTCGCCCGGCGCGTACCAGCCGACGCCGAACCCGTCGGCGTTGACGGTGCCGTGCGCCTGCCGCCGCGGCGCCCATGACTGCCGGAACAGGCTGTGCTCCGGCGCGATGACGACCTCGCCGATGGGCTTCTCGGATCCCAGGTACGCCAGATGCCTACACATGGGCGCCCCCGGTGAGCCCCCGCGCGCTCATGAGACCTCCGCCGGGGACGCGTCGCGGGCGGTGCGGAAGCCCGAGAAGATCTGGCGGCGGACCGGCAGGTCCCAGTTGCGGAACGTGCCGCGGCAGGCGACCGCGTCCACGGCGAACGAGCCGCCGCGCAGCACCTTGTACGCGGGCCCGAAGAAGACCTGCGAGTACTCGGGGTACGGGAAGACGGTGAACCCCGGGTAGGGCAGGAAGTCGCTCGACGTCCACTCCCACACGTCCCCGATCAGCTGCCGTACACCCAGCGCCGAGGCGCCCTGCGGATAGCTGCCGGCCGGTGCGGGCTGGAGGTGCCGCTGGCCGAGGTTGGCGTGGTCGGGAGTGGGGTCCGCATCGCCCCACGGGTAGCGCCGGGACCGGCCGCTCGCCGGGTCGTGGCGGGCCGCCTTCTCCCACTCCTCCTCGGTGGGCAGCCGGCGCCCGGCCCAGCGGGCGTAGGCATCCGCCTCGTACCAGCTCACATGGAGCACCGGCTCCTCGGGCGGTACCGGCTCGGTCACCCCGAAGCGCCGGCGCAGCCACTGGCCGCCCTCGCGCCGCCAGAACTGCGGGGCGCTCAGGCCGTGCTCCTGGATGTGCGCCCAGCCCTCGGCGGTCCACCAGCGCCGCTCGGTGTAGCCGCCGTCGGCGATGAAGCGGGCGTACGCGCCGTTGGTCACCGGAGTGGTGTCGATGAAGAACGGCGGCACCAGCCGGTGGTGCGCGGGGCGCTCGTTGTCCAGCGCCCACGGCTCGGTCGAGGTGCCCATGGTGAATGGACCGCCCGGGACCAGCACCTCCTCCGGCAGGACGTCGCCCGCGGGGCCGGGCGGCGGCGGGGCGGTGAGGGCGGCCGGGCCGCGGCGCAGCTGATGGGTGATGAGCATCGTCTCGTCGTGCTGCTGCTCATGCTGCGCGATCATGCCGAAGGCGAAGGCCGCGTCGACCAGCGGGGCGCCGCGCAGCTCGGTCCGCTCCAGGACGTCGAGCACCCGGTCGCGTACGTCCGAGACGTAGCCGCGGGCCTCGGCGGGCGCCAGCAGCGGCAGCGAGGGGCGTTTGGCGCGCGGATGCTCGAACGCGTCGTACACCGAGTCGATCTCGGGGCGCAGGGCGACCTGCCCGCCGACGGCGCGCAGCAGCCACTGCTCCTCCTGGTTGCCGATGTGCGCCAGGTCCCAGACCAGCGGCGACATCAGGGGGGAGTGCTGGGCGGTGAGGTCGTGTTCGTCGACGCAGGTGGTGAGGGTGTGGGTACGGTCGCGCGCGGTGCGCAGAACCGATTCGGCGCGCTGGCGCAGCGCCTCGGGGTCGAGTGCGGGGCCGGAAGCGGTCATGACCGTTCCTCCTTCCCGGGAAGGGGGGCGAGCAGATCGTCGGCCGGACATCGGCCGCGGGCGACATACCGGTCCGCGAAGTCGGCGACGGTGGACACGACGGCGGGGGAGGCGCCGATCCGGGGCAGCGCCTCCAGCGCCGCGGCGAAGCAGGCCACGGCGGCGTTGCGCAGCTCGGGGTCGGTCAGGGCGTCACGGGTCGCCGTCATCCACAGCGGATTGCAGGGCGCGGGCCGGGCGCCGGCCGTCTCGGCGAGCGGCTTCACCACGCGGTAGACGGTCTCCGCGGCCTGGGGGTCGTCGAAGAGCGCCACGGTCACGGCGAGGGGCACGATCCACCCGTCGTCGCCGCTCTGCGCGTCGATCATGCGCAGTTCGAGATGGCCGCGCGGGCGGATGGGCGGGAAGAGGGTCGAGACATGGAAGTCGAGGTCGTCCTGGGTGGGCGGGCGCGGCAGGCCGGTACGGGCCCACTGCCGGAAGGTGAGGCCGTCCGGCACGGCCCAGCGCGTGCCGTCGTCCCGGATGGCCATCACGGGCGCGTCCAGCACGTATCCGGCCCAGGCGGCGCGCGGGTCCCTGTCGTCCGGCGGGGCGAGCGTGCGCCCGGGGTCCATCGCCGCCCACAGCGCCTGCCGGGTGGAGCGGAAGCCGGTCGGGCGGCCCTCGCGCAGCGGGGAATTGGCGAACGCCGCGGTCAGCACGGCGCCCAGCAGATGGCCAAGCCGCCAGCGCCGCCCCAGGCCCAGCGGCCCGGGCTCCTCGTGCCCGGCGTCCACACAGACCTGCACGGAGGCGGTGTTGCACATCATGGAGCGCCCCGCCGGTCCGCGGCGGTTGAAATACGTCTCCATGGAGTCGTAGCGGGGCGTGGTGAGGATCCTGCGCGGCGGGCGCCAGGGGTCGTGGCCGTGGCCGGCGATGCCGAGGCCCAGCTCGGCGAGGAGCGCGCGGACGAGGACCAGATCGGCGGCGGCGGACTCCACGCAGGCGGTGAGGGAGTCGGCCGGGAGGGAGCTGAGCTCCAGCTGGCCGCCGGGTTCGAAGGTGAGCGCGGACGTGAGGCTCAGTCCGCGCAGGGCGGTGACCGCGGCTTCCAGCCGGGCCGCCTCGACGGGTCGTGCGGGGTCGTGCGGGTCGTACATGAGCCATTCGAGCTCGACGCCGATGCGTCGCGGAGGACCGGTCTTGAAACAGATGCCGTGGAGTCTGGCCTCCATCTCGGCCTCGTCGATCGCCTTGCTGTCGGGCACAGTCGTCATCTCCCGTCCCGTGACGGCCGTCGGATCGCTGCGAAACGAACCGATATGTCGCCGCCCACTCTTGTCCGTCGAGGTCCCGGGCTCAAGGGTGCCTCCAGAGTTGCACAAGAGTTCACCGAGCGCCGGGCGGGAAAGGCAGGATGGCTGACGCCTCCGTACGAGCCGGTTCCGCTGCTCGTACCGACTGGTTAGTATGTGCGCCCCGAGGCGTTACAGTGCCCCGACGCGTTACCGCGCCCCTACCGAAAGCTTCTGGAGGCCACCGGATGCAGGCATGGCGAGTGCACGACAATGGCGAGCCCCGTGAGGTGATGCGCCTCGACGACGTGCCCGACCCGGTGGCCGGGCCCGGGGAACTGCTCCTGCGGGTCCGGGCCGTCGACGTCAACTTCCCGGACGCCCTGCTGTGCCGCGGCCACTACCAGATGCGGCCGCCCATGCCGTTCACCCCGGGCGTCGAGGTGTGCGGCGAGGTCGTCGCCCTCGGCGAGGGGGCGCACGGCGAGGTGGGCGCGCGCGTCCTGGCCACCCCCACGCTCCCCGCGGGCGGCTTCGCCGAGTACGTGACCGTCGACGCGGCCACCGTGCTGCCCGCGCCCGACGCACTGGACGACGCCCAGGCCGCGGCCCTGCACATCGGCTACCAGACCGGCTGGTTCGGCCTGCACCGCCGGGCCGGGCTGCGGGCCGGGGACACGCTGCTGGTGCACGCCGCCGCGGGCGGCGTCGGCAGCGCCGCCGTCCAGCTCGGCAAGGCGGCCGGGGCACGGGTCATCGGCGTCGTCGGCGGCGAGGAGAAGGCCAGGGTCGCCCGCGAACTCGGCTGCGACCTGGTGCTCGACCGGCGCGGCGACGACATCGTGGCGGCGGTCAAGGAGGACACCGGGGGACGCGGCGCCGACATCGTCTACGATCCGGTCGGCGGCGACGCCTTCGCCCAGTCCGTCAAATGCATCGCCTTCGAGGGCCGGATCGTGGTGGTCGGCTTCGCCAGCGGCGTCGTCCCGCAGGCCGCCCTCAACCACGCCCTGGTCAAGAACTACGCCATCCTCGGCCTCCACTGGGGCCTCTACAACACCTACGACCCCGCCGCGATCCGCGCCTGCCACGACGAGCTGACCAAGCTCGCTGCCCAGGGCGCCGTCCGGCCGCTGGTCAGCGAGCGGGTGCCGATGGACGGAGCCGCGGACGCCGTCCAGCGCGTCGCCGACGGGGTGACCACCGGCCGCGTCGTGGTCGTCCCCGGACTGCCCGTGGGAGGCGCCCGATGAGCACGCCCGGGACCACCCCGCACGACATCACGGACGACGGACTGCGCAGCCGCACCCGCGCGTTCCTCGAAGCCCACTCCCCGGCCACCACCGACCGCCTGGACTTCCTGCGCGCCCGCTTCGACGCCGGACTCGCCTGGGTGCACTACCCGGTGGGGCTGGGCGGCCTCGACGCGCCCCGCTCGCTCCAGGCCGTCGTGGACGCCGAACTGGAGGCCGCGGGCGCACCCGACAACGACCCCCGCCGCATCGGCATCGGCCTCGGCATGGCCGCGCCCACCATCCTCGGCTTCGGCACCGAGGAGCAGCGGCAGCGGCTGCTGCGCCCGCTGTGGACCGGCGAGGAGGTGTGGTGCCAGCTGTTCAGCGAGCCCGGCGCCGGGTCCGACCTCGCCGCGCTCGCCACCCGCGCGGTGCGCGACGGCGACGACTGGGTGGTCGACGGACAGAAGGTCTGGACGTCCAGCGCCCACCTCGCCCGCTGGGCCATCCTCATCGCCCGCACCGACCCCGACCTGCCCAAACACCGCGGCATCAGCTACTTCGTGTGCGACATGACCGACCCCGGGGTCGAGGTCCGGCCGCTGCGCCAGATCACCGGCGAGGCCGAGTTCAACGAGGTCTTCCTGACCGGCGTACGCATCCCCGACAGCCGCCGCCTCGGCGAGATCGGCGAGGGCTGGCGGGTCGCCCAGACCACCCTGATGAACGAGCGCGTCGCCATCGGCGGCGGCCGTGTCCCCCGCGAGGGCGGCATGATCGGCCTGGTTTCCGGGACCTGGCGCAACCGCCCCGAACTGCGCACCCACGATCTGCACCAGCGGCTGCTGCGGCTGTGGGTGGACGCCGAGGCCGCCCGGCTCGCGGGCGAGCGCCTCGGCCAGCAGCTCGCCGTCGGCCAGCCAGGGCCCGAGGGCTCGGCCATGAAGCTCGCCTTCGCCCGGCTCAACCAGGAGCTCAGCGCCCTGGAGACCGAACTGCTCGGGGACGAGGGCCTGCTCTACGACGACTGGACGCTGCGCCGCCCCGAACTGGTCGACTTCACCGGACGCGAGGCCGGTTACCGCTATCTGCGCGCGAAGGGCAACTCCATCGAGGGCGGCACCTCCGAGGTCCTGCTCAACATCATCGCCGAACGCGTCCTGGGCCTGCCGCCCGAGCCGCGGACCGACAAGGACGTCCCGTGGAAGGATCTGCCCCGATGAGCACCCCGGACCTGCTCTACACCGAGGCCGAGGACGATCTGCGCGCGGCCGTGCGGTCGCTGCTCACCGACCGCTGCCCGCCCGCCGCCGTGCTGTCGGAGGCCGAGAGCGGCCGGGCGTACGACCCCGGGCTGTGGCGCTCCCTGGGCACCGAGATGGGCACGGTGGGGCTGCTGGTGCCCGACAAGCTCGGCGGGCAGGGCGCCACCGCGCGCGAGGCGGCCGTCGTGATGGAGGAGCTGGGCCGCGCCGTCGCCCCCGTGCCGTACCTCACCAGCGCCGTCCTCGCAGTCGGCGCCGTGCTGGCCTGCGACACCGGCGAGGCCGCCGTGGCGCGGCTGCTCGGCGCCCTCGCCGAGGGCCGTACGGTCGGCGCGCTGGCCGTACCGGCGGCCACCGCACCCGGCGGCGGCGCCCCGGCCGCGACCGTGCGGGTGGACGGCGACGGGACGCTCAGCGGCCGGATCCCCCATGTCGCGGGCGCGGCGGGCGCCGATGTGCTGCTCGTGCCCGCCGACGGTTCCGACGGCTACGGGCTGTACGCCGTGGAGACCACGGAGGCCAGCGTCTCCGTGGAGCCCCTCACCTCGCTCGACCTCACCCGGCCGCTCGCCGCGGTGACCCTCACCGGCGCCCCCGCGCGCCTGCTGGCCGGGCCGGACCGCGCGCGGGACGCCGTCGTACGGGCGCTGCTGACCGGCGCCGGGCTGCTCGCCTCCGAGCAGCTGGGCGTGGCCGAGTGGTGTCTGACCGAGACCGTGCGCCACACCAAGGAGCGCCATCAGTTCGGCCGCCCCGTCGGGTCGTTCCAGGCACTCAAGCACCGGATGGCGGCGCTCTACCTCGAACTGGTCTCGGCCCGCGCCACCGCCCGGCACGCCGCCGACGCGCTGGCCGCCGACAGCCCGGACACCCCGGTCGCGGTGGCCGTGGCGCAGGCGTACTGCGGGCAGGCGGCGGTGCACGCGGCCGAGGAGTGCGTGCAGCTGCACGGCGGCATCGGCATGACCTGGGAGCACCCGGCGCACCTCTACCTGAAGCGGGCCAAGAGCGCCGAGACCCTGCTCGGCACCCCGGGCCGCCACCGCCAGGCGCTCGCCACCCTGGTGGACCTCCCGGCCCCCACCGGCTGACCGTTCGGCGCAGGGTGAACCCGGCCCGCTGTGGGGCGGGTTCACCCTGCGCTGTGGCCATCCGGAGGTCGAACGGGAGAACGGCACTCGTGTGGAGTACCCGCTTCGAGTGGATTCAGGGCGATTCTGGGCCACACTGACGGCCGGATCCCGATCCCCTGAAGCGGCCCAGGAGGCCCCCCATGGCCATTTCGATCTCCGTGGTCCTGCTCCTGCTGATCCTCGCGGTGGTCTTCCTGCGCAGCGGCGGGCTACGCGTCTCGCATGCCCTGGTCTGCGTCACGCTGGGCTTCTACCTGGCGAGCAGCAGCATCGCGCCGACCATCTCCGAGGGCCTGTCCGCGACCGCGGACGTGGTCAGCAGCGTCCGCCCCTGACCGGCGCCCGCGACCGCGGTACGGCCGCCGCGGTCAGCGCTCAGCGGCCGATCTCGACGTCCTCCAGCACGCCCAGGGCATCGGGCACCAGGACCGCCGCCGAGTAGTAGGCGCTCACCAGATACGACGTCACGGCCTGGTCGTTGATGCCCATGAACCGCACGTTCAGGCTGGGCTCGTACTCGTCCGGAATGCCCGTCTGATGGAGACCGATGACGCCCTGGCTCTCCTCCCCGGTGCGCATCGCGAGGATCGAGCTGGTACCGGACTCGCTCAGCGGGATCTTGTTGCAGGGCAGCAGCGGCACCCCGCGCCAGGCGCGCACCGCGACGCCCGCCACCTCGGCGCCCTGCGGATACAGCCCCCGGCTGCTGCACTCGCGGCCGAAGGCGGCGATGGTGCGCGGATGCGCCAGCAGGTACTGCGTCTTGCGGCGGCGGGCCAGCAGCTCGTCCAGATCGTCCGGGGTGGGCGGGCCACTGCGGGTGTGGATGCGCTGGGTGAGGTCGGCGTTGTGCAGCAGGCCGAACTCCCGGTTGTTGACCAGCTCGTGCTCCTGGCGCTCCCGTAGCGCCTCGATGGTGAGGCGGAGCTGCTGTTCGACCTGGTTCATCGGCTCGTTGTAGAGGTCGGCGACGCGGGTGTGGACGCGCAGGACGGTCTGGGCGACGCTCAGTTCGTACTCGCGCGGCTTCAGCTCGTACTCCGCGAACGTCCCCGGAAGCGTCGGCTCCCCCGTATGGCCGGAGGCGACCGCGATATCGGCCTCACCCTTCCGGTTCCGCGCGGGCGCGGTCCGCTCGGACGCCTCCTGGAGATGGCCGCGCAGTGCCTCGGAACGGTCGGCGGCCTCCTGGAAGAGCCGGCGGGGGAGGGTGAGCACCGTGGTCCGGGTGACGGCCCGCGCGGTGAACTCCCAGGTGCCCTCCGGTCCGGTCAGCACCGAGTCGCCGAAGAACTCCCCGTCGGCCAGCAGCCCCAGCGCGGTGCCCTCGTCGTACGCCCCGGGCGCGATCTGCCGGACCTTGCCGTGGGCGATGAGGAACACCTGGTCGGCCGGGCGCCCGGCCTCGACCAGCACATCGCCGGGCGCGTACTCGCGCTGCACGCAGCCGTCCGCCAGCGCCTCCAGCACCTCCGTGTCGTCGAAGCCGCGCAGCGTCGGCAGCTCGCCCAGCTCCGGCGGAATCACCCGCACCTCGGAGCCGGTGCTGACGAACTCGATCCGTCCGTCCCCGACCGTGTAGCTGAGCCGCCGGTTCACCCGGTACGTACCGGCCGACACCTGGACCCAGGGCAGCACGCGCAGCAGCCACCGGGAGGACTTGGCCTGCATCTGCGGCACGGACTTGGTGGTGGTCGCCAGATTCCGGGCGGCGGCCGTACCCAGGCTCAGCGGCTGCTGCTCACCGGACTCCACGGAGGTGGTCATCTGTGTTCGTCACCCATTTCGATAGAGGGAGGGGGCGTTGCGGGAGGGTCGAAGGCCGTACGGGCGGCCGGGGGCAGGGCCGCCGGATGGTCGGAGTCCGGTCCGTCAGAGTCCGATTTCCACGTTCTCCAGGACTCCCAGTGCGTCCGGGGTGAGGACGGCCGCGGAATAGTAGGCGCTGACGAGGTACGAGATGATGGCCTGGTCGCTGATTCCCATGAAGCGGACGGAAAGGCTCGGCTGGTATTCATCCGGAATTCCCGTCCGGTGGAGCCCGATGACGCCCTGGTTCTCCTCTCCGGTGCGCAGCGCCAGGATCGAGCTGACCCCACTGCGGCTCACCGGAATCTTGTTGCACGGGAAGATGGGCACCCCGCGCCAGGCCGGCACCGCGTGCCCGTTCACCTCCGCGTGCTGCGGCACGATGCCCCGGCTGTTGAACTCCCGGCCGATGGCCGCGATGGCCCGCGGATGGGCCAGGATCAGCCCCGGGTCCTTCCAGACGGTGGCCAGCAGCGCGTCGAGGTCGTCGGGGGTGGGCGGGCCGCCGCGGGTGTGGATGCGCTGGGTGAGGTCGGCGTTGTGCAGCAGGCCGATGTCGGGGTTGTTGACCAGTTCGTGTTCCTGGCGTTCGCGCAGTGCCTCGATGGTGAGGCGGAGCTGCTGTTCGACCTGGTTCATCGGCTCGTTGTAGAGGTCGGCGACGCGGGTGTGGACGCGCAGGACGGTCTGGGCGACGCTCAGTTCGTACTCGCGCGGCTTCAGCTCGTACTCCGCGAACACCCCGGGCAGGACCGGCTCGCCGGTATGCCCCGAGGCCAGGTCGATCGACGCCTCACCGTGCTCGTTCTGCGCGGCCACCGGTGCCGAGCGGACCGCCTCCACATGGGCCCGCAGCTCCCGGGACCGGTCCAGCTGCTCCTCGAACTCCTGCCGGGACAGGGTGAGCGCCGTGCAGGAGGTGACCGCCTTGACCGTGATGCCCCAGGTGCCGGGCTCGGCAGCGGCCAGCTCCCGCTCGCCGATGTGGTCGCCCCCGGCGGCCGAGCCGACCACCGAGGGCTCGTCGAACGCGCCATCGGCCAGCTTGTCGACCTTGCCGTGGGCGAGCAGGACCAGCTCGTCGGCCGGGTGCCCGGCCTCCACCAGAAGGTCTCCGGGGGCGAACTCCCGCTGGGTGAAGCGGTCCGCCAGCGCCTCCAGCACCGCGGTGTCCTCGAAGGCGCGCAGCAGCGGCAGTTCGCGCAGCTCGACGGGGATGACCCGCACCGTGGAACCGGTGGTGGTGAACTCCACCCGCCCGTCGCCGAGCGTGTGCGACGCCCGGCGGTTCACCCGGTACGAACCACCGGGCACCTGCACCCACGGCAGCATGCGCAGCAGCCACCGCGAGGTGATGCCCTGCATCTGCGGCACGGACTTTGTCGTCGTCGCCAGATTCCGTGCCGCCGCCGTGCCCAGACTCGTGGGGGGCTGCGGATTGCCGTTTCCGGAACCTGATTCAACGGACGTCGTCATCGTGAATGCCACCCCTGTATGGACGTGAAGAGTATGGGCCTGAAGAGATAATCCGCTCGAAGCAACTGCCAAGCTAGCAGCGGACTTTGGGCGGTGCATTCACTCAAAAGAGTGCGCCACCAGGGGTTTGCGGAATTCATGCCGGGTGAACACTCCGATCCCATTCGGAACCGGCCGCCCGGCACCGCCAGAGGGGTGGTTGCGCACCGTCGTCCGCGCGCCGCCCGGCTCGATGACGGCGCTCGAACCGAAGCGCGGCGCGCGGGCGTCGGCGTGCGCCGCCGGGGCCGCGGGAACGGCGTGGAAATGGCCGGAGACCACCTGCGGAACTCTTCGCACGCCCCTGCCCACGGGGAGCGCGGCGCCCCGATACTCACTGGCGTCCGTACGCGCACATCCGGCAGCACGCCGGGACGAGAGCCGGGAGGCCCCATGGTCCGCCGTACACGCCGCGCCTTTGTCGTCACGCTCGGAGCCGCACTCGCGGGCGGCACCGCCGCCCCGGCGCTCGCGGACTCATCGGGCCCCGGGCCCAAGCCGCCGCTGGCCAGAGCCCACGCGCACAACGACTACGAGCACCCCCACCCGCTCACCGACGCGCTGTCCCACGGCTTCGGCAGCGTCGAGGCCGACATCTGGCTGGTGGACGGCCAGCTGCTGGTCGCCCACGACGCGACCGAACTCGACCCCACCCGCACCCTGGAATCCCTCTACCTCGACCCGCTGTTCCAGCGCGTCACCGCGAACGGCGGCCGGGTCTACCGCGGCTACGACCTGTCGCTGCAACTGCTGATCGACATCAAGACCCCCGGCGAGGCCACCTACCTCGAACTCGCCAAGCGGCTGCGCCGCTACAGCCGGATGTTCAGCACCGCCTACGGCGGCGTCGGCGGCCGGGTGCGGCGCGGCGCGGTGACCGCCGTCATATCTGGCGACCGGGGAGCGCGTGCCCCCATGGAGGCCGAGAAGGTCCGTCACGCCTTCTACGACGGACGGTTGGAGGACATGGGCACCGGCGTGCCCGCCTCCTTCATCCCGCTCATCAGCGCCGACTGGACGAAGACCTTCACCTGGCAGGGCGCCGGCCCGATGCCGGCAGAGGAGCGGGAGAAGCTGTACCAGATCACCGTCGCCGCCCGCGCGGCCCGGCAGAAGGTGCGCTTCTGGGCAACCCCCGACCTGGCGGGCCCGGAGCGCGACGCCGTGTGGCGCGAGCTGCTGGCCGCGCGCGTCGACTACCTCAACACCGACGACCTCGCGGGACTGGAGGAGTTCCTGCGCGGCACCCGCTGACACCGCACGGGGACACCGGCGGGCGGGCCCGGCGGACCCGCGGAAATCGGTTCGCGGGACGCCGGTCCGCTCCGCCATGCTGGCCGCCATGTTCATCAGGACCGCCACCCCCGAGGACTGGCCCGCTATCTGGCCCTTCCTGCACCGCATCGTCGCCGCGGGCGAGACCTACACCTATCCGCGCGACCTGGACGAGGACCGGGCCCGCGACATCTGGATGCTGACGCCCCCGGCCCGTACCGTCGTCGCCACCGACGCCGACGGCACGGTGCTCGGCTCGGCCAAGATGAACCCCAACCAGATGGGCCCCGGCGCCCATGTGGCCGGGGCCAGCTTCATGGTGGCGCCCGAGAGCGCCGGGCGCGGCGTCGGCCGCGCGCTCGGCGAACACGTCCTGGAGTGGGCGCGCGCCGAGGGCTATCAGGCCATGCAGTTCAACGCCGTGGTGGAGACCAACACCCGGGCGGTCGCGCTGTGGCGCTCACTCGGCTTCGAGGTGGTGGGCACCGTGCCCAAGGCGTTCCACCATCCGGCTAAGGGCTACGTCGGGCTGCACATCATGCACCGCTTCCTGTGACCGCGGCCGCGTCCCTGAGTGCCGCCGGATCGTCGAGCACGGCCTGCACCACCGAGTGCGCCGCGCCGAGCAGCGGTCCGTCGGAGCCCAGCCGCGAGACCGTCACCGCGCCCTGACCGGAGCGCGCCGGGTCCGCGACCCGCAGCGCCAACTCCCGCTCCAGGGCGGGCAGCAGCCAGGGCGCCAGCGGGGTGAGCGCGCCCCCGAGCACCACCGTGCGCGGATCGAGGAGGTTCACGGCACCTGCCAGGGCGATCCCGAGCGCCGCGCCCGCGCCGCGCAGCGCGCGCCGTACCCGGCGGTCGCCGTCCGCCGCACGCTCGGCCAGCAGGGCGATCCGGCCACCGGGCCCGGGGTGCTGGGCCGCGGCCTGTTCGGGGGACAGGCCGCTCGCCCGCAGCACCGCCTCCTCGCCCGCGTACTGCTCCAGACAGCCGCGCCCGCCGCACGCGCACGCGGGCCCCTCGGGCCGCACCGGCACATGGCCCAGCTCGCCCGCGAAGCCGTGGGTGCCGCGCAGCAGCCGCCCGTCGAGCACGACCGCGGCGCCGATGCCGATTTCGGCGGAGACATGGACGAAGTCGCGCGGCGCCGGGTCATGACCGCCCCGCCACAGCTCGGCGAGCGCCCCGAGGTTGGCCTCGTTGTCGACGGTCAGCGGCAGTCCGGGCAGCGCGGCGCGCAGGGTGGGGCCGATGTCGACGCCCTCCCAGCCGAGGTTGGGGGCGCGCACCACCAGCGACGACTCGCGCGCCACCAGACCGGGCACCGCCACCGCGAGCCCGGCGGGGCGCAGTCCCTCGCGCTGCGCCTCCGCCGCCACCTGCCGGACCAGGTCGGCGAGCCGGGCGAGCGCCGGGGCCACGGCGCGGTCCCGGTTCGCCGATGCCACCTCCGTACGGGCCCGCACCCGGCCGCCCAGGTCCACCGCGCAGACGGCCAGATGGTCCACGCCTATCTCCGCGCCGATCCCGGCCGGGCCCCGCTCGTTGAGCTGGAGCGCGCTGCCGGGGCGGCCGACCGTGCCGGGCCGGGACGGGCCCAGCTCGACCAGCAGCCCGTCCCGGATCAGCTCGTCCACCAGCGTGGAGACGGCGGCCCGGGTCAGCCCCACCCCGGCCGCGACGGACGCGCGGGAGAGCGGTCCGCGCGCGGCCACGGCGTGCAGCACGAGGGAGAGATTGCGGCGGCGCATCGCCTGCTGGGTGTTGGGCAGTGGCGCTGCCACCGTCGTCGTCTCCTCTCGTGCGGCACGTGCGACGCGTACGGCCTTCTCGTATGGTCCCCGGCGAGGCTCAGGCCCGGCGCAGCAGCCCGTCCGCGTCGGACAGCACCCGCGCGATGCGCTCCCGCGCCTCCTCGTCGCGCTCCACCGCCTCGTACGACGGCCCCTCAGCGGTCGCCCAGCGGCGCGCCACCGCCGCCGGGTCCTCGCCCAGCGCCAGCCCCGCGGCCTGGGCCGCGGCGCCGAGGGCGACCAGCTCCTGCGCCCGCGGCACCTGCACGGGGCGGCCGCTCAGCCGCCGTACCGTCTCGCGCCAGGCCGTGCCCTTGGCGCCGCCGCCGATGAGCAGCAGCGGCGTGTCGGGTGCCGCGTCCGCGTCCAGCACCTGGTCGAGTGCGGTCAGCAGGGTGAAGACGGCGCCGTCGTACGCGGCCTGGAGGAGCCCGCCCGGCGTCGTGTCGTGGCGCAGCCCGTGCAGCAGCCCGGAGGCATGGGGCAGGTTCGGGGTGCGCTCGCCGTCCAGGAACGGAAGCAGTACGGCCTGGCCGCCCGGCTCCACCGCCTCCCGGTCCCGGCCCAGCAGCGCGGCCACCTTGTCGACGGCGAGCGTGCAGTTGAGGGTGCAGGCCAGCGGAAGCCACGCCTCACGGGTGTCGGCGAACCCGGCGACCATCCCCGTCGGATCGGCGGGCCGGTGTTCGGAGACCGCGTACACGGTGCCGGAGGTGCCGAGGCTGAGCACCGGCTGTCCCGGGCGCAGCCCGAGCCCGAGCGCCGCGGCCATGTTGTCGCCGGTTCCGGTGGCCACCAGGGCGCCGGTGGGCAGCGGCAGGTCCGGCAGGTCCCGTACCGTCCCGGCCGCCTCGCCGTGCCGCAGCACGCGCGGCAGCAGGGCGGGGGAGAGCCCGATCCGGTCGAGGATCTCCTCGTCGTACGCCTCGGTGGCGGACGCCCACCAGCCGGTGCCCGAGGCGTCGCCGCGGTCGGTCGTGCCGTATCCGGTGAGCCGTTCGGTGAGGTAGTCGTGGGGGAGGCGGACGGCCGCTGTGGCGCGGGCCGCCTCCGGCTCGTTCTCCGTCAGCCAGGCCCATTTGGTGGCGGTGAACGAGGTGGCGGGCACGCTGCCGATCCGCTCCGCCCATGCCTTGGGCCCGCCCAGCTCCTCGACCAGCCGGTCGCGCTGCGGCGCCGAGCGGACGTCGTTCCACAGCAGCGCCGGGCGTACCGGACGGCCGGTGGAGTCCAGCGTCACCAGCCCGTGCTGCTGGCCGCCGATGGAGACCGCGGCCGCCTGCCGAGCGTGCGGACCGCACTGGCCCAGCGCCTCCGCCAGCGCCTCCCACCACTGCTCGGGATCGCTCTCCTTGCCCTCACCGTCGGCTCCGCCGCCGACGGAGTGCGGTCCCTGGCCGCGTGCGACGACCCGGCCGGTCGCGGCGTCGACGACCAGTGCCTTGGTCGACTGCGTGGAGCTGTCCACGCCCACGACCAGCGGTCCTTCCGGCACGGGCACGGCTGCTGCTGCCATCTCGCGCTCTCCCTTGCGTGCGTCCCTGTGTGCTGCGACGAGCCTGTGCTGCGACGAGCTTGTGTGCTGCGACGAGCTTGTGTGCTGCGACGAGTCTCCGTGACTGGAGCGGGGCTTCCCCGGAATGCTCGCGCATACTAATTTGTAAAGCGCCCTGACGAAATAGGCGAGAGAGGCGAGGGAGTCGCGATGAGCTACAGCCCCACCCCCGAGGACAGGTTCACCTTCGGCCTGTGGACGGTCGGCTGGCAGGGCCGGGACCCGTTCGGGGACGCCACCCGCCCGGCGCTCGACCCCGTCGAGTCCGTCACCCGGCTCGCCGAACTCGGCGCGTACGGTGTCACCTTCCACGACGACGACCTCATCCCCTTCGGCGCCTCGGAGACCGAGCGCGAGTCGCACATCAAGCGCTTCCGGCAGGCCCTGGACGCCACCGGCATGACCGTGCCCATGGCCACCACCAACCTGTTCACCCATCCGGTGTTCAAGGACGGCGCCTTCACCGCCAACGACCGTGACGTCCGCCGCTACGCCCTCCGCAAGACCCTGCGCAACATCGACCTCGCGGTCGAGCTGGGCGCGAAGACGTATGTGGCCTGGGGCGGCCGCGAGGGCGCGGAGTCCGGCGGCGCCAAGGACGTGCGCGCCGCCCTCGACCGGATGAAGGAGGCGTTCGACCTGCTCGGCGCGTACGTCACCGAGCAGGGCTACGATCTGCGCTTCGCCATCGAGCCCAAGCCCAACGAGCCGCGCGGCGACATCCTGCTGCCCACCGTCGGCCACGCCCTCGCCTTCATCGAGCGGCTGGAGCGGCCCGAGCTGTACGGGGTGAACCCCGAGGTCGGCCACGAGCAGATGGCCGGGCTGAACTTCCCGCACGGCATCGCCCAGGCGCTGTGGGCGGGCAAGCTCTTCCACATCGACCTCAACGGCCAGTCCGGCATCAAGTACGACCAGGACCTGCGCTTCGGGGCGGGCGATCTGCGGGCCGCCTTCTGGCTCGTCGACCTGCTGGAGACGGCCGGTTACGAGGGGCCGCGCCACTTCGACTTCAAGCCGCCGCGCACCGAGGACATCGCGGGCGTCTGGGCGTCGGCCGCCGGGTGCATGCGCAACTACCTCATCCTCAAGGAGCGGGCGGCCGCCTTCCGCGCCGACCCGGAGGTCCAGGAGGCGCTGCGCGCCTCGCGGCTGGACGAGCTGGTCCGGCCCACCCTGGACGAGGGCGAGACCCCGGCCGCGCTGCTGGCCGACCGCACCGCCTTCGAGGAGTTCGACGCCCGGGCCGCCGCCGGGCGTGGCATGGCCTTCGAGCGCCTGGACCAGCTCGCCATGGACCATCTGCTGGCCGCACGCGGCTGACCGCGACCGGCCGCCGGTCCCGCCCCCCGACGGGACCGGCGGCCGGAGTTCATCGGTCCGATGAGCTCACCGGACGCGCCGGATCAGGACGGCTGCCAGCCCGCGAGCCAGTCCGCGATCTCGTAGTCGGCGGCCTGCGCGTCGGTCAGCTGCGGCCGGTCGCCGCTCGCCGCACCGGAACCGGCGCCCGTGTTCTTGTACTCCGCGAAGCGGTCGTCCTTCCAGGAGAAGCCGCTCATGTCCGTCCACGGCGTGGTCTTGACCGCCGCCGACAGGTTCGTATTGCGGACGACCGCCTGCGGATCGAGGCTCGCGTCACCGCCCGCGTGCCAGGGCCGGCCGAGGTAGAAGGACCGGCTGGTGACGTCCCCGCTGATGGTGCTGTCGATGAACAGGAAGCCCTTCTTCCCGGCCGCCGTCGAGGGCGCCGCGACATAGCCGGCGGAGCTGCCGTCGTAGCGCTTGACGAGCCGGATCGTCGACTTGTTGATAACGGCCGAGGCGCGGCCGAAGATGAAGTCGACATTGCCCTGGACCACGGAGTTGTTGACGTACACCCGGCCGGTCTTGTCCTTGCTCGCGGAGTCCAGCAGCAGGGTGTCCTGGTCGCCGACCGCGCCGATGTCGTCCAGCACGATCTTGTCGGCCGCGGTGCGCAGCGCGACCGCCTGCTTGTCGGTGATGCTCGTGTTCGCCTCGTTGAAGTCGTTCGCGAACTGGAGATGGCGCGCCTGGAAGTCGTCCGCCTCGACCGCGACGGTCGCGCTGCCGCTGGTGCCGTAGGTGCCGCCGCCGGGCTTGGGGGTGCCGGAGGCGTTGTTGTAGACGATGGTCACGTCGCCCTTGTTGCCGGTGCTGCCCACCAGCCGGACGTGCGGCTTGTTGGAGGGGATCTTCACGGTCTCCCGGTACGTACCGGGCTTGACGGAGATGGTGACCGCGGAGGAGTTGTCCGCCGGGACCGCGTTCACGGCCGCCTGGACGGTCGTGTACTGACCGCTGCCGTCCTTGGCGACGACGAGGGTCGCCGCGGCGGCGGAATCGGCCGCGTGGGCCCGGCCGCTGTCGCCGAACCAGCCGGTGGCCGGAACGGCGATCAGCGCGGCGCCGGTGGCGAAGGCCAGGGTGCCGACGAGCGGACCGGGGCGGCGGCGCCGGGAGCGCGGACGCGATGAGGGCATGGGGGATCTCCGTCCCGTGGAGGCGTGTGCGGGGGTGTTCTGACGCCCTACGGTTGCCGCACCTCCACGAAAGGTTGCCGCCCCCGCGCGCCCTCCGCGCCCGGCTCGTGCCCGGTGCCGCGTCAGTCCGGGGCGAGCATCGCCAGGGCGGCCTCCGGGTCCTGGGCGGGCGGACCGGCGGGCCACCAGCGGCCCCGTTCCTTGCGGTACGGCCACCAGTGCCCGTCGCGTCCGTAGCGCACCTGGGCATCGGTGCCCACCGCCGTCCAGCGGTTGCCCGCCGCGCGCAGCCGGGGCGCCCGTTCACCCTCCTCCCAGGCGGCGGCGAGCTGCGCGCGGGCGCGGGCCAGGGCGTCGGCGTCCGGCGTCCACTCCTCCTCCAGCACGGCGAGCGCGTCGGCCCCGCCGTGCTCCCAGGCCCGTACGGCGCGGGCCAGATCCAGGCGGTCGCGTCCGCAGCCCGCCGCGAGCCGGGCGGCGATCGCGGCCGGGGGACCGGCGGCGGTCAGCCGCACCGTGTCCTGCCACTCCGTCAGCGCGGCAGGGACGGGGGCCGCGGCATGGCCGGGCGCCAGCGCCCGGGCCAGCAGCCGCTGGGCGCGTACGGCGGCGTCCGCCGCGAGGAACTCCAGCGCGGCGACGTCCAGCCCCGGCGCCGGATCCGTCCCCCCGGCGAGCGCCGGGGGACGGCCCGGCGCGGCGACGGCCGGTGGGGGAGCGGGCAGCGCCGCCGGGCCGGGCGCGGCGAACGCCTCCCGGGCCGGTACGCCCTCCGGGGCCGCGTCGGCAGCCTCTTCCCCGGCCGGGGGCGCGTGCCGGGCGGCGTGCGCCGCGCTGCGCACCTGGAGTTCGTCCAGCAGCTCCCGCTCCCCGCGCCCGCGCATCAGCAGCAGCAGATACGGGTCCTCGTCCAGCAGCCGGGCGACCTGATAGCACAGCGCGGCGGTGTGCGGGCAGTGGTCCCACGCCTCACACGCGCACTCCGGCTCCAGATCGCCTATCCCCGGCAGCAGATCGACGCCCACGGCGGCCGCGTCCTCGACGAGCTGCGGCGGCATGTCGCGGTCGAGCAGCGCGGCGATGTGCCCCGAGCGCTCCGCGACCACCCCGAGCAGCCGGTCCCACTCGCCGTCGTCCAGCTCCTGGAGCAGCACGTCGGAGCGGTACGGGGTGCGGTCCCGGTCCCGTACCACCGCGGTGATCCGGCCGGGCCGTACGCACACCGCGCCGACCGCGCCCTCGCGCGCGTGCTTGCGGCCGCGCTTGAGCTGCCCGTTGTCCAGCGCCGTGTCCTCCAGGGCCTTCAGCCACGCCCGGCCCCACCAGGTGCGGGCGAAGCCGCGGCCGTGGGCGGGCGGCAGGGCGGCGAGGGTGCGCTCGGGCCGCCCGCCGGGCGCCTCATCGGCGTATCCGCTCGCCTCCGGGTGTCCGTTCTCCTCCGTGGTGCGGCTCATCGCTCGGTCCCCCTCAGCTCCACCAGCTCCGCGAGCTGGGCGTCGGTCAGTTCGGTCAGCGCGCCCTCGCCGGAGCCCAGCACCGCGTCGGCCAGTTCCCGTTTGCGTTCCAGCAGCGCGGCGATCCGGTCCTCCACGGTGCCTTCCGCGATGAGGCGGTGGACCTGCACCGGCTGGGTCTGGCCGATGCGGTACGCGCGGTCGGTGGCCTGGGCCTCGACGGCCGGGTTCCACCAGCGGTCGTAGTGCACGACATGGCCCGCGCGGGTGAGGTTCAGCCCGGTGCCCGCCGCCTTCAGGGACAGCAGGAACACCGGCGCCTCGCCGTCCTGGAAGCGCCGCACCATCTCCTCGCGGCGCGCCACCGGCGTACCGCCGTGGAGCAGCTGCACCGGTACTCCGCGCGCGGTCAAGTGGCCCTCGAGGATCCGGGCCATCCGCACGTACTGGGTGAAGACGAGGACGCTCACGCCCTCCGCGAGGATGGTGTCCAGCAGCTCGTCGAGCAGCTCCAGCTTCCCGGACCGGCCGGGAACCACGGGCCGGTCCTCCTTCAGATACTGCGCCGGGTGGTTGCAGATCTGCTTCAGCCCGGTCAGCAGCTTGACGATGAGCCCGCGCCGCTCGAACCCGCTGCTGTCCGCGATCTCCGCCAGGATCTCCCGCACCAACGCCTCGTACAGCCCGGCCTGTTCCTTGGTGAGCGCGACGGCCCGGTCCGTCTCGGTCTTCGGCGGGAGCTCGGGAGCGATGCCCGGGTCGGACTTGCGGCGCCGCAGCAGAAACGGCCGGACCAGCTTCGCCAGCCGCTCCGCGGCGGCCGGGTCGCTGCCGCTCTCCACCGCCTGGGCGTAGCGCCTGCGGAACGCGTCATGGGTGCCCAGCAGCCCGGGGGTGGTCCAGTCGAGGATCGCCCACAGCTCGGACAGGTTGTTCTCGATGGGCGTGCCGGAGAGCGCCACGCGCGCCCTCGCCCCGATGGTGCGCAGGCGCTTGGCGGTCGCCGAGAACGGGTTCTTGACGTGCTGCGCCTCGTCGGCCACGACCATGCCCCAGGGGCCTGCCTCGGCCAGCCGCTGCGCGTCGAGCCGCATCGTGCCGTACGTGGTCAGGACGAACTCCCCCTCCGCGAGGCCGTCCAGGCCGCGCGCCGTGCCGTGGTAGCGGCGCACCGGGGTGCCCGGCGCGAACCGCTCGATCTCGCGCCGCCAGTTCCCCATCAGCGAGGTGGGACAGACCACCAGGGTGGGCCCGGCGGCCTCGGGCACGTCCTGCCGGTGCAGATGCAGCGCGATCAGGGTGATGGTCTTGCCCAGCCCCATGTCGTCGGCGAGACAGCCGCCGAGGCCGAGCGAGGTCATCCGGACCAGCCAGTCCAGTCCGCGCAGCTGGTAGTCGCGCAGGGTGGCGGCGAGGGCCGCGGGCTGGGCGACGGGCGGCCAGCCGTCGTCCTCCCCGGGCCGGGACTCCCCGGGCCTGGCGAGGCGGTCGCGCAGCGCGGCCAGCCAGCCGGTGGCCCGCACCTCGACCTCGGTGCCGTCGGCCTCCGCACGGCCGGTGAGGACGGCGCCGAGCGCGTCGACGGGGGCGAGCTTGCGGTCCCGGCGGTCGCGGGCGCGTCGCGCCGACTCGGGGTCCAGGACCACCCACTGGTCGCGCAGCCGCACCACCGGACGGCCCGCCTCGGCGAGCCGGTCCAGCTCCTCCCCGGTCAGCTCCTGGTCGCCGACGGCGAACCGCCAGCTGAAGCGGAGCAGCGCGTCGGCCGAGAGGAAGCCGGGCATCCGGGGCCCCTGGCCGCGCTCGGTGCCGTCCGCATCGCCCGCTGCGTCCGGGTCCTCCGGGCCGACGACGGCGCGTGCGGTGAGGCCGCGCACCAGCTCCTTCGGCCAGTGCACCGTCACCCCGGCCGCGTCCAGGGCCTCCGTCGCCGGGCCCAGCAGCTCGGTGACCTCCTCGTCGGCGAGGTCGACCGCCTCGGGCACGGCGGCCGACAGCAGCGGAGCGAGCGGCGCCCAGGCGCGGGCCGCGCGCCGCAGGGTGAGCAGGGCGTCCATCCGGGCCCGGGGGCCGAGCGCCACCCCGGCGGGCGCGGTGCCCGCCCACACCTCGGCGGCGTCCGCGACCAGGGAGGGCTCGGTGAGGCTGTGCAGTTGGAGGACGGCGCGGAAGCCGGGTCCTTCGCTGCCGTGGCCGAGCCCGTGGATCAGTTCGATACGGAGCGACAGCCGTACGCCCGCGTCGTGCCCGGCGGCGACGTCCGCCGCCCAGGCGCGCTGCTCGGGCAGCCGCCGCGGGGCGGCTGCGGCGAAGGCCGGGCCGCCCGCGGCCGTGGACGCGGCGGGCGAGCGCGGCAGCCCGTCTGCGACGGCGTCGAGGAAGGCGCGCAGATGCCGTTCGGGGTCGGGCAGCACCAGGGGGTCGGTGCCGGGCAGCGCCACCGCGTGGGCGGCGGCGGGCATGGTGGCGGCCAGCTCGCGCACCCGCTCCAGGTCGTCGCCGTCCAGTGGGCCGACGCGCCAGGCGTCGTGGTCGGTGGCGGTGAGGCCGGGCAGCAGGCGGCCGCGGGCGGCGAGTTGCAGGGCCAGGACGGCGGCGGCCCCCCAGAAGGCCGTCGCCGGGTCGGCCCCTCCCCGGTCCGGCCCCTCCCTGTCCGACGGCGCTCCGCCCGGCTGTGCGGCGGCCCGCGCCCGGGCCCGGGTGAGCACGGGCAGCGCCTCGGACAGGGACAGCACCCGCGCGGGTACGGCGCGGGTACGGACGCCGGAGCCGTCCGGGACGACGACGGTCAGTTCCTCGGTGGCCGCAGACGGCCCGCCGGGCGGTGGACCGTCCGGCCGCCAGAAAGCGACGCGCCCGGCGCGCGAGGGGTCGGCCGGGAGGAAGACGGCGGTGGAGCGGCAGAGTTCGGTGATCTCGGAAGGAGAGGTCGCGGAGGGTGGGGTCACAGCTCTGACGCATTCCTCAAATTTGACTACTGGAGTGGGCGGCCGAGGGTACAGGACGGCGAGCGGTCTGTGGAACCGGCGGCCGCCGGTGTCCGTTGTGAGGAGTGAATACGGCTATGGGCCGGGTTAAGGAGGCGGGTGCGATGTCCACGCGCGCGAAGGTCGCCACCGGAGGTGTGGTGGCCGGTGTGATCCTGCTGTGGCTGCTGCCCTTCTGGGCCGCGCTGCTGGTGATGGTCGGCGTTCCGGCGGCCGCCTATCTGCTGCTGGACCCGTCGCAGCGGCGCAGGCTGCGCGGTGTCTCCCGCAAGCAGCTGGGGCGCTGACCCCGGCGGTCCGGCCCCGGCGCCCGCGCCCCGGCCTCCGGGCGAGGCGCCGGGCCGTCGGCCGGGTCCGGGAGCGGGGGCGGCGCGCGCCTGGGAGTGACCGCGCAATACCGATCGCGGATCGTCCCCTGCTCCCCACCCCGGCCGGTCAGGGACGCCCGGGTCCGTGAGCCCCGTACGACGCGTCCCGTGCGTCCCGTGCTCAGTGCGGTCGTACGGCCAGCTCGTCCAGTGCCGTCAGCAGCCCCGGCAGCTCCGGACCGCGGCCGACCGGCAGCACCTCGCCGGGCTCGTCGTCGAGCAGCACGAACGCGATGTCGTCGGTCCGTGCCACCATGCTCCAGCCCGGCCCGTCCGCCCGCAGCGTCCGCGCGTCGCCAGCGGCGAACGCGGAGCGGATCCGTCCCAGCGGCGGAGGCGTGTCCAGATAGCCGCGCGCCTCTTCCAGGACGCGGCGCACACCCCTGTGCGGCTTCTCGCCCGGGGACACGAACGTCACGTCGTTGTCCACCTGTTCGCGCCAGATCGCCCACTGGAGCGCGATCTCGTCCGCACCGAGCCGCCGCTGCGCCGGACCCCACTGCCCGGAGTCCGGCGGTGCGAGCGGCGGCCGGGCCGCGCTCCCGGGCCGGGCGTCGGGCGCGGGATCGTGCGGCGCCGGTACGCCCGGAGCGGCCACCGCCACCGCGAGCGGCCAGCCGGGCAGGGAGGCGACCACGGTCCGGTCGTCGAGCGACAGCTCGTACTCCATGCCGCAGTCCCAGGTCGCGATGGCGCACGCCACGAGCGACACATCGTCGGTGACCACCGTCCAGCGGGCGCCCTTGCCGTCCTGCCCCAGCACCAGGCCGTAGCCCGGTTCGTACGGCTCCAGGCCGAGCGCGGAGCACACCTCGGGGTAGTCGTCGCCGAGCACGCTCGGGAACTGCGCGGGTGTCAGCAGCACGGCGGTCAGCACATACAGGGCTTCTTCGCCCGACTCCTCCGTGGCGGACACGGCGGCCTCCTCATGCGGTTCTTCGTCCGGCGCACCTTAACCAGCCGGTAGGCGCGGCGTCGAGACTCCGTAGCGCGGTCGGGGTCAGCTCCCGCCCCCGGCGCGCAGCGCGTCCAGGGTGCGCCGAAGCCAGGACAGTTCGGCCTGATTGGCGGCGCGCGCGAGGGTGAGGACGCCCCGCCGGAAGGGATCCTCCACCTCCTCCGCGCGCAGCGGCCGGTCGCCCTCGTAGAAGAGGCTGGAGGGGCGGCGCAGATGGGCCAGGCGGCGTTCGAGCACGGCCGTCTGACGCGCCGGATCGTCCAGATGCCGCAGGAACGACAGCAGGACGAACCAGCGGTTCTCGTCCGCGATGTCGCCTTCGGCCGGATGCGCGAGACGGCGGCGCAGCTCGGTCCGCCCGTCGGCCGTCAGGGTCAGGACGTGCCGGGGCGCGGCCCCCGCGCCCGGCCGGGTCTCACGGGCCAGCAGCCCCGCGTTCTCCAGCCGCTTGATGGCCGGGTAGAGGGTGCTCTCGGCCACCGGCTTGACGTGCCCGGTCAGCGCCGTGATGCGTTTGCGCAGCTCGTAGCCGTGCAGCGGCGCGTCGTGGAGGAAGCCGAGGATGGCGAGTTCGAGCATGCCCGCATTGTGGCGCACCCCTGTGCACCTCGTCGGCGCCGTGTGACTACGCCGTACGCCGATGGCGCTGCGCGGCCGGGCGTCAGCCCTGACGGACCGCGAGCGCCAGGAAGCGCGTGTCCTCGTCCGTGTAGGCGTCGAGCCGCCAGCCGCAACGGGCCAGCAGCGGCCGCAGGTTGGGCTCGGCCCGCAGATCGTCGGGGGTGAGCGCCCGGCCGTGGCGGGCGGCGAGGGCGGCGCGCCCCACCGGGTGGAACAGCGCGAACGATCCGCCGGGGCGCACCACCCTGGCCAGCTCGCGCAGGCTGTCTCCGGGATCGGTGAGATGCGAGATCAGCCCGGCGGCGAAGACCGCGTCCAGACAGCCGTCGCGCAGCGGTAGCCGGGCGACATCGGCGAGGGCGAGCGCCCCGTCCCGGTCCCGTCCGGCGTGTCGGGCAGCCGCCAGCATGGCGGGCGTGAGATCGAAGCCCAGCACGGTCCCGCGGGGGCCGACCGCGGCGCGCAGCGCGGGCAGGGCGCGGCCCGTGCCGCAGCCCGCGTCGAGCACCGCGTCCCCGGTGCGCAGGCCCAGATCGGCGACCGCGGCGGCATAGGCAGGGCCGTCGTCGGGGAAGCGGCTGTCCCAGTCGGCCGCCCGGGGTGTGAAGAAGTCCCGCACGTCGGCCGCGCTGTCTCGGTGGGGGCGCTCGTGGCGCATGACGGGCTCCTCGGTTCGCGGTCCTGAGAGAGGGATGGTCCTGAGAACAGATCGGTCTTCAGAACAGATTCGGGCATCGAGCGATCGTTCTGGAATCTGTCTCTGTCAAATTCCAACAGGTTCGTAATGCGCCCCCCAATGCGCCCCCTCGGGGGCTACCGTCCCTGGCCCATGGGGGGACCCCGAGCGCGCCGCCCGCTCGCGGCGCGTGCCGACCGAGGAGACCGTCATGATCAAGCGCCGCGCAGCCGCCGTCCGCTCTTTGGTCGGTCGTGACAGGAATCTGCTCGACCCGGGCCTGCTGGACCGGATCCTGGACGACGGAGCGGCCCGCGCCAGGGGTGTCCGCCATGCCGTGCTGCTCGCGCAGGACGGGACCACCCTCAGCGCCTCCCGCGGGCTCTCCCGCCGGGACGCGGACCACCTGGCCGCGGTCGCCTCGGGATTCCACGGCCTGGCCAGGAGCGCGGGCCGCCGTCGCGCGCGCCCCGCCCGGGTGCGCCGGACGATGGTCGAGCTGGAGAGCGGCACCCTCTTCGTCGCGGCGGCGGCCGCCGGGACCTGTCTGGTCGTGCTGAGCGTCGCGGGAGCTGACCCGGCCACGGCGGCCGCAGAGACGGCCCGGCTCGTCGAGGTGGTCGGCGAGCGACTGCGCCGCGCCCTCGGCTGACCGCGGCAACGACGGATGCGACCGCGAGCGATTGATTTCGGTCGAATCGGCACACTGTCGGCCCACTCAGGTCCTCTCGGTGCACTCTTCGACTAGTCGGCGATATCGGCGAGGGCGGTGACCTTGTCGATACGGACCCGAACCAGCAGCTCACCGGGGACGCCGTTGCGGGCCCCGAACTGTTCGGCGCGGTCATCGCCCATATAGCGGGCGGCGATCCGGGTGGCCCACTCCCGTACCTCCCCCAGGTCGTCGCTGAGCTCGGCCCGGCCGCGCACCGTGACGAAGGAGAACGGCGGCCGGTCGTCGTCCACACAGAGGCTGACCCGGGGTTCCCGGGCCAGATTGCGACCCTTGACCGTGTCCTGACCGGTGTTGAACACCAGGTCGTCCCCGTCGAGCAGGAACCAGATGGGCGCCAGATGCGGGCTTCCATCGGCCCGTACGGTCGCCAGCTTGCCGGTGCGGGTGCCCTCGGAGAGGAACTTCTGCCACTGATCCTTCGACATGTTCTGTGCCATGTCCCCATCTTGCGTCAAGCAGCGCAGAACGGCCGGAGGGACGGGGAGGACGGGTTGCCCGGACGGCGGCGGTGAGAAAGGCTGGCACGCAGCTGAAGGGGAATCGGGGAGGAACGCCAATGGCACTCAGCAAGGGGCTCGACTGGTTACTGGACGACCTGACCAACCGCATCGCGCAGGTGCGGCATGTGCTGGTGCTGTCGAACGACGGGTTGGTGACGGGGGCGAGCGCGACGCTCGAACGCCAGGACGCCGAGCACCTGGCGGCGGTCGCCTCCGGGCTGCACAGCCTCGCCAAGGGGTCCGGCAACCACTTCCGGACGGGCCGGGTGCGGCAGACCATGGTCGAGTTCGAGGAGGGCGTCCTGTTCGTGACGGCCGCGGGTGACGGCAGCTGTCTCTGCGTCCTCAGCGGCCCGGACGCCGATGTCGGGCAGGTCGCCTACGAGATGACGCTGCTGGTGAACAGGGTGGGGGAGCACCTGGGAGTCGATGCCCGGCAGGAGAGCGGCGCCCCGAGCTGAGAGTTGTCCACAGGCGGTTGTCCACAGGCCTGACGGACCGTCGTGCCGCGGCGCTATCGTCGTCACTGTCAGTGATTGATGGATCGCGGGGGAGGACTTCGTCATGGCAGTGGTACGAGTGGAGCAGGAGGCCCGGAAGGCCCAGAGGCAGCCGACGGGGGTCGCGTTCCGCACGGCGGCCCGGATGCTGGGTCTCATGCCGCGCGAGTTCGAGCTGGCCGAGCAGCTGGGGGAGGTGCGCACCATCTCCACCCCGGCCGGGCGGCGGGTGGCGCGGGAGGAGCTGGCGCGGCTGACGGCCGCCGAGGGATTCCCGGAGGCGCTGCGAGACCGGGTGCGGGTGGTCGGCACGGCGGACGGGGCCGAGTTGCTGGGCATCAGCCCGGGGCGGCTCACCCGCCTGGCGCGCGGTGGCTTCTTCGCTCCGGCCCGGTTCTACGTCAATCGGTACCGGCGTGTGGTGTGGCTCTATCTGGCGGCCGATCTGAAGGAGTTCGCCGTCCGCGAGCCGGATCTGCTGACCGGCCGCACCCCACCGGGGCTGAGCGCGTCGCTGGCCGCCGGGGAGGACGCACGGGGCGAGCAGTGGCGGACGCGGCGGATCGAGCAGCTGCTCTCCCGGACCAGGGACCCCTGGGAGCGGGCCGGGGTGCTGGCCGCGGTGCTGGGCCCCGACGAGCTGGCGGTGGCCGTCAGCGATCCGTATGACCTGGACCATGTGCGGGAGCTGCGCCCCGCGCTCGTCCCGGTGCGCCCCGCCGCGGCCGCGGCGCGCAAGGTGATCGACAGGGTGCAGACGGTGGAGGGGCCTGAGGAGATCCTGCGGTACCGGGTGGCGCTCGCCGACGCCGTGCGGAAGGCGCGCCAGAACCGCCCCGCACCGCGCCCGGACGCCGCGGTGGCATCGCTCCCCACCTGCCGCACCCGGCCCCCGGGCCCGGGCCGGGTCGCGGGCAGGCCGCGCGGCCTGTGGCGCAGGCTGGTCGGCAAGCGCTGAACCACGGCGGGGCGCACCGCCCCGGGAGCGAGGCTCAGCCGCTCTCCGTGGGCTTCGGCGCCGGGGCCAGCGGGCGGAACAGCCCCTCCTGGACCACCGATACGAGGAGGCGGCCCGCGCGATCGTAGATCCGGCCGCGCGCCAGGCCCCGCCCGCCGGTCGCCACGGGCGACTCCTGGTCGTAGAGGAACCACTCATCGGTACGGAAGGGCCGGTGGAACCACATGGCGTGATCCAGCGAGGCCATGTCGAAACCCCGGGGACCCCAGAGCGGCTCGACAGGCACCCGCACCGCGTCCAGCAGCATCATGTCGCTCGCGTAGGTGAGCGCGCAGGTGTGGACGAGCGGATCGTCCCCGAGCGGTCCGACCGCGCGCATCCACACCGCGCTGCGCGGTTCCGCCTCCGTCAGTTCCTCATCGGTCCAGCGCAGCCGCTCGACGTACCGGATGTCGAAGGGCTGGCGGCGTTCCATCCGCGCAAGTGTCTCGGGGAGGGTCCCCAAGTGCTCGCGGATCTCATCGGAGAGCTTCGGCAGGCTCTCCGGCTCAGGTACCTCGGGCATCGGCAGCTGTTGCTCGATGCCCGGCTCCGGACGGTGGAAGGAGGCCGTCAAATTGAAGATCGTCCGACCCTGCTGGACCGCGACGACCCGGCGGGTGGTGAAGGAGCGCCCGTCCCGGACCCGCTCCACCTGGTACACGATGGGCACGCCCGGCCGACCCGGGCGCAGGAAGTACGCGTGGAGCGAGTGCACCGGACGGTCCCCGTCGGTGGTGCGCCCGGCGGCCACCAGCGCCTGCCCCGCCACCTGTCCGCCGAACACCCGCTGGAGCGATTCGTCGGGGCTCAGCCCACGGAAGATGTCCACCTCGATCCGTTCCAGGTCGAGCAGATCGACCAGACGTTCGGCGGGATTGGTCATCGGGGGTGCTCCTTCGCTGCGGTGGTTCGCGCCCCGGACGGCGGCCCGGGGCGCGGGGGGCCTACAGCTGGCCCACGTCGGTGACCCGGACCACGGCCCGGCCCTCCTCGTCCGAGGCGGCCAGGTCGACCTCGGCCGAGATGCCCCAGTCGTGGTCGCCGTTCGGATCGTCGAAGGTCTGCCGCACCCGCCACAGCCCGTGCTCGGGCTGCTCCTCGATCTGGAGCAGCTTCGGGCCGCGGGCCTGCGGACCGGTGCCCAGCTCGTCGTACTCGTCCCAGTACGCGTCCAGCGCCTCCGCCCACGCGTCCTCGTCCCAGCCGGACTCGGCGTCCATCTCGCCCAGCTCCGCCACCTTGTCGAGCGCGGCCAGCTCGACCCGGCGGAACATCGCGTTGCGCACCAGCACCCGGAAGGCACGGGCGTTCGAGGTGACCGGCCGGACCTGGTCGGCACGCTCCTGCGCCTCCTCCGCGGACTCCTCCTCCGGATTGGCGAGCTGTTCCCACTCGTCCAGGAGGCTGGAGTCGACCTGCCGCACCATCTCGCCGAGCCAGGCGATGATGTCCTCGAACTCGTCCGACTTCAGGTCGTCCGGCACGGTGTGGTCCAGCGCCTTGTAGGAGCTGGCCAGGTAGCGCAGCACGATGCCCTCGGTCCGGGCCAGGTCGTAGAGCGAGGTGAACTCGGTGAAGGTCATCGCCCGCTCGTACATGTCGCGGATCACCGACTTGGGCGACAGCGGGTGGTCGCCGACCCACGGGTGGCTCTTGCGGTAGAGCCCGTAGGCGTGGAAGAGCAGCTCCTCCAGCGGCTTGGGGTAGGTGATGTCCTGGAGCCGCTCCATGCGCTCCTCGTACTCGACCCCGTCCGCCTTCATCGCGGCGACCGCCTCGCCGCGCGCCTTGTTCTGCTGGGCCGCCAGGATCTGCCGCGGATCGTCCAGCGTCGATTCGACCACCGAGACCATGTCCAGGGCGTAGGACGGCGATTCGGGGTCCAGCAGCTCGAACGCGGCGAGGGCGAAGGTGGACAGCGGCTGGTTGAGCGCGAAGTCCTGCTGGAGGTCCACCGTCAGCCGGATGTGCCGTCCCTCCGCGTCGGGAGTCTCCAGCTGCTCGACGATCCCGCCGTCCAGCAGCGAGCGGTAGATCGCGATCGCCCGGCGGATGTGCCGCAGCTGGTTCTTGCGCGGCTCATGGTTGTCCTCGAGGAGGAGGCGCATCGCGCGGAACGCGTTGCCGGGGCGCGCGATGACCGACAGCAGCATCGTGTGGGTGACCCGGAACCGGGAGGTGAGCGGCTCGGGGTCGGAGGCGATGAGCTTTTCGAAGGTGTTCTGGCCCCAGTTGACGAAGCCCTCCGGGGCCTTCTTGCGGACCACCTTGCGGCGCTTCTTGGGGTCGTCCCCCGCCTTCGCGAGCGCCTTCTCGTTCTCGACGACGTGCTCGGGAGCCTGCGCCACCACGAACCCGGCGGTGTCGAACCCGGCGCGCCCGGCCCGGCCCGCGATCTGGTGGAACTCCCGCGCCCGCAGCGTCCGCACCCGCTGCCCGTCGTACTTCGTCAGCGCGGTGAACAGTACGGTCCTGATCGGTACGTTGACGCCCACCCCGAGCGTGTCCGTACCGCAGATGACCTTCAGCAGCCCGGCCTGGGCCAGCTTCTCCACCAGCCGCCGGTACTTCGGCAGCATCCCCGCGTGATGCACCCCGATCCCGTGCCGGACATAACGGGACAGATTCCGGCCGAACTTGGTGGTGAAGCGGAAATTGCCGATCAGAGAGGCGATCTCGTCCTTCTCCGCGCGCGTGCACATGTTGATGCTCATCAGCGCCTGCGCCCGTTCGACCGCCGCCGCCTGGGTGAAGTGCACGATGTAGACGGGGGCTTGCCGGGTCTCCAGCAGCTCGGTCAGCGTCTCGGTGAGCGGCGTCGTGCGGTATTCGTAGCTCAGCGGCACCGGCCGGGTCGCCGACCGCACGACCGCGGTGGACCGCCCGGTGCGCCGGTTCAGATCCTCCTCGAACCGCGACACATCGCCGAGCGTTGCCGACATCAGGATGAACTGCGCCTGCGGCAGCTCCAGCAGCGGGATCTGCCACGCCCAGCCCCGGTCCGGCTCCGCATAGAAGTGGAACTCGTCCATCACCACCTGGCCGATGTCGGCGTCCTTGCCGTCCCGCAGGGCGATGGACGCCAGCACCTCGGCCGTACAGCAGATGATGGGCGCGTCCGCGTTGACCGACGCGTCACCGGTGAGCATCCCGACGTTCTCGGTGCCGAAGATCTTGCACAGCTCGAAGAACTTCTCCGAGACCAGGGCCTTGATCGGCGCGGTGTAGAAGGTGACCTCGTCCCGGGCCAGCGCGGCGAAGTGGGCGCCCGCGGCCACCAGGCTCTTTCCCGATCCGGTGGGCGTCGACAAGATGACGTTCGCCCCGGACACCACTTCGATCAGCGCCTCCTCCTGGGCGGGATAGAGCGAGATGCCCCGCTCCTCGACCCAGGTCGAGAACCTCTCGAAGAGAGTGTCGGGGTCGGCTTCGCTCGGCAGCTGATCGATAAGAGTCACGGACCTATACTGCCTGGTTTCCCCGGCGGGACGGGAACCGGCTGTGCGGACGAAGATCGTTCGTCGTTAGGGTGTGGTACGCCAGTGCAACCAACTCCCGCACCACAGCGGGCAAGAACCAGGGGCGGGGTACGACCATGATGGGACCGGCGCATTCGCTGTCCGGAGCGGCTGCCTGGCTGGGGGTGGGGGCGGCGGCCGCGGCGGCCGGCCACGCGATGCCCTGGCCGGTGCTCGTCGCAGGCGCGCTGATCTGCGCCGGAGCGGCGCTCGCCCCCGACCTCGACCACAAGGCGGCGACCATATCCCGCGCCTTCGGACCGATCTCCCGAGGGCTGTGCGAAGTGATCGACAAGCTCTCGTACGCGGTCTACAAATCGACCAGGAAGCCGGGCGACGCCCGCCGCTCGGGCGGCCACCGCACGCTGACCCACACCTGGGTCTGGGCCGTCCTCATCGGCGCAGGAGCCTCGGCGCTCGCCGTCGTCGGCGGCCGCTGGGCGGTGCTCGGCATCCTCTTCGTCCACATGGTGCTGGCCGTCGAGGGGCTGCTGTGGCGCGCGGCGCGGGTCTCCAGCGACGTCCTGGTGTGGCTGCTCGGGGCCACCAGCGCCTGGATACTCGGCGAGATCCTGAACAAGCCGGGGAACGGCGCGGACTGGCTGTTCACCGCACCGGGCCAGGAGTACCTGTGGCTGGGGCTGCCGATCGTCCTCGGTGCCCTCGTGCACGACATCGGCGACGCGCTCACCGTCTCCGGCTGCCCGATCCTGTGGCCCATACCGATCGGCCGCAAGCGCTGGTACCCGCTCGGCCCGCCGGAGGCGATGCGCTTCCGCGCCGGGAGCTGGGTCGAGCTGAAGGTGCTGATGCCCGTCTTCATGATCCTCGGCGGCGTCGGCGGGCTGGGCGCCCTCGGCATCATCTGACCCCCGCACCCGCACCCCGCCCCGGCTCCGCACCCGGGTCCCGCGGCGGTCCCGGTCCGGACTATGCCGGTACTGGGACCGCCGGGGCGCAGGTACCCGGGGCGCGGGCGCCCTGGGCGTCACTGGTGCCAGGAGCGCCACAGCGCCGCGTAGGCGCCGTCGGCCGCCACCAGCTCGTCGTGGCTGCCCAGCTCGCTGATCCGGCCCGCCTCGACCACCGCGATCACATCCGCGTCATGGGCGGTGTGCAGCCGGTGGGCGATGGCGACCACCGTCCGGCCCTCCAGTACCTGGCCCAGCGACCGCTCCAGATGGCGGGCCGCCCGCGGGTCCAGCAGCGAGGTGGCCTCGTCCAGCACCAGGGTGTGCGGATCGGCGAGCACCAGCCGGGCCAGCGCGATCTGCTGCGCCTGCGCCGGGGTCAGCGCCAGCCCGCCCGAGCCGACCTCCGTGTCCAGGCCCTCCTTCAGCGCCCGCGCCCAGCCGTCCGCGTCCACCGCGGCGAGTGCCGCCCACAGCTCGGCGTCCCGCGCGGAGGTCCGGGCCAGCAGCAGATTGTCGCGCAGCGAGCCCACGAACACATGGTGCTCCTGGTTGACCAGGGCGACATGAGTGCGCACCTGCTCGGCGGGCATCCGCGCCAGCTCCGCGTCGCCCAGGGTCACCCGGCCGGTCCGCGGGCCGTAGATCCCGGCCAGCAGCCGTCCCAGCGTGGACTTGCCCGCACCCGACGGGCCCACCAGTGCCAGCCGGGTCCCCGGCGGCACCGTCATGGACACCTCGTGCAGCACATCGCTGCCCTCCCGGTAGCCGAACCGCACCTCGTCCGCCCGCACCTCACGGCCGACGGGCGTCACTCCGGCGTCGGCCGGGCCCGGTTCGATCTCCCGCACCCCCACCAGCCGGGCCAGCGACACCTGGGCGACCTGGAGCTCGTCGTACCAGCGGAGGATCAGCCCGATCGGCTCGACCAGCATCTGCGACAGCAGCGCCCCCGTCGTCAGCTCGCCGACCGTCATCCAGCCCCGCATCACACAGACGCCGCCGATCATCAGCACCGAGCCCGTGATCAGGGTGTAGCTCACATTGATCACCGGGAAGAGCACCGAGCGCAGCCAGAGCGTGTAGCGCTCCCAAGCCGTCCATTGCCTGATCCGCAGCTCGGACTGGGCGATCCGCCGGTCGCCCAGCCGGTGGGCCTCGATGGTCCGGCCCGCGTCCACGCTCTCGGTCAGGGACGCGGATACCGCCGCGTATCCGGCCGCTTCCGAACGATAGGCGCTCGGCGCCCGCTTGAAGTACCAGCGGCAGCCGATCACCAGCACCGGGAGCGCCACCAGCACCGCGAGCCCCAGCGGCGGAGCCGTCACGGTCAGCGCGCCCAGCAGCAGGCCCGTCCAGACCACACCGATGGACAGCTGCGGTACGGCCTCGCGCATCGCGTTCGCCAGCCGGTCGATGTCGGTGGTGATCCGGGACAGCAGATCGCCGGTCCCGGCCCGCTCCAGCACGCCCGGCGGCAGCCCCACCGACCGCACGAGGAAGTCCTCGCGCAGATCGGCCAGCATCTGCTCACCCAGTACCGCACCGCGCATCCGCACCATCCGCACGAACACGGTCTGCACCACGAGCGCCACCGCGAACAGCGCCACGGCGCGCTCGATATGGAGGTCGTCCTTGCCCTGCGACAGGTCCTCGACCACACCGCCCAGCAGCTGGGGGCCAGCCATCGAGGCCAGCACGGCGGTGGCGTTCACCGCCATGAGCACGATGAAGGCCCTCCGGTGCCGCCGCAGCAGCTCGCGCACATAGTCCCGCACGGTGGCGCCCGTGCCGACCGGCAGTGTCGTCGCCGACTCCGGTGCGGCCGGGTCATAGGCGGGTGGTGCCACGCCGATCATGCCGACTCCTCGATCTGTTCCTCGATGCGTTCCAGCTCCGTGAGCCCGCCGCGGCCGTCGCCGTCCCGCTCCCGGCCGCCCTCCGGCTCCCGGGTGACCACCGCGCGGTAGGCGGGGTCGGTGCCCAGCAGCTCGCGGTGGCTTCCCACTCCCGCCGCCATGCCCCCGTGCACGAACACCACCCGGTCGGCCTGGTCCAGCAGCAGCGGGCTGGAGGTGAACACGACCGTGGTCCGGTCCGCCCGGAGCCGTTTCAGCCCCTCCCCGACGCGGGCCTCGGTGTGCGAGTCCACGGCGGACGTCGGTTCGTCCAGCACCAGCACCTCCGGGTCGGTCACCAGGGAGCGGGCCAGCGCGAGGCGCTGCCGCTGGCCGCCCGAGAGCGAGCGGCCGCGTTCGGTGATCCGGGCGCCCATCGGGTCCCCGTCGCCGGAGTCGGCCAGCGAGGCCAGCTCCAGCGCCGCCAGCACATCACCGCACTGCGCCGCCTCCAGCGCCTCCCGGGCCGGCACCGCGCCCGACCGCGGCACGTCCAGCAGCTCGGTGAGCGTTCCCGACAGCAGCACCGGGTCCTTGTCCTGGACGAGCACGGCCGTGCGCGCCATGGCCAGCGGCATCTCGTCCAGCGCGACCCCGCCCAGCAGCGCCGAAGCAGCGCCGTCACCGGCTCCGGAATCCGCGCCGTCCTCGGCGGGGTGGCCGCCGAGCCGGTCCGCCATCCGCCCCGCCGCGTCCGGATCACCGCACACCACCGCGGTCAGCTGGCCGCTCGGCGCCAGCATCCCGGTGGCCGGGTCGTACAGATCACCGGTCGGCAGCTTCTCCTCGACACCGGACCCTGACCCGGCCGTCCGCGCGTCCCCGACCGTGGCCGAGGAGCGCCGCAGCGCCAGCACCCGGGCCGCGCGCCGCGCCGAGGGCCGGGAGAAGGAGTACGCCATCGCGATCTCCTCGACGTGCTTCAAGGGGAAGAGCAGAAACGTCACCGCGCTGTAGACGGTGACCAGCTCACCCACCGAGATCTGCCCGTTCCCCGCCAGCACCGCGCCGTACCAGACGACCCCGATCAGCAGCATCCCCGGCAGCACGACCTGCACCGCCGCGATCACCGACCACATGCGCGCGCTGCGCACCGCCGCGGTCCGTACCTCCTGGGAGGCCCGCCGGTAGCGGCTCAGGAACAGGTCCTCGCCGCCGATACCGCGCAGCACGCGCAGCCCGGCCACGGTGTCCGACGCCAGCTCGGTCGCCCGGCCCGCCTTCTCCCGCTGCTCATCCGCCCGGCGCGCGGCCCGCGGCAGCAACGGCAGCACCGCCAGCGCCAGCGCGGGCACGCCGAGCGCCACCACCGCGCCGAGCGCGGGCTGGTAGATCACCAGCCCCACGCACAACCCGACGGTCGTGATGGCGGCCGCGGTGAAACGGGACAGCGCCTCCACGAACCAGCCGATCTTCTCGACATCGCCCGTGGACACCGCGACGACCTCGCCCGCCGCCACCCGCCGCGTCAGCGCCGACCCCAGCTCGACCGTCTTACGGGCCAGCAGCTGCTGCACCCGGGCCGCCGCCGTGATCCAGTTGGTGACCGCTGCCCGGTGCAGCATGGCGTCGCCGACCGCGGTGAGCACCGTGAGCCCCACCATCAGCGCCCCGGCCAGCGCGAGCCGCGAACCGGAGCGGTCCACGACCGCCTGCACACCGAAGCCGATCGCGAGCGGGAAGCACACCAGCGCCGCCATGTGCAGCAGACCCCACAGGGCGGCCTTGATCTGCCCGCCAAGCTGGTTCCGGCCCAGCCAGACGAGAAACCGGGTACCTGACCGTACGTCGGGCAGACCGGGGTCGGAGTACGGAAGATCGCGAATGCGCATGGCGTTCCTGGGTGAGTGGCGGCGGCCGGGAAGGCAAAGAGACGTGAAAGGTTGACGCTTCACGGGTGCGAATTTCAACTGGTTTTCCCGCAGCGGGACGGAACACGCCAATCCCGCGCGCGCCGGGCCCACGCCGGAGTGGGACGATGGGGCACATGCGAATTTCCGGCACGATGTCCACTCGTACGGCGGTTGCGACCGCCGCGGCCCTCGCCCTTCTCACCGCCTGTGGCGGAGGCGGAGACGGCGGTGGCGACAAGGGCGGCCAGGGGAAGCAGGCGATGCGGAGCAAGGCCCCGGTGTCGGACCCCACCCGCATCCCGGAGGTGGGAAACGCCCTCCAGGCCAAAATCCCCGGAAATTCGCGGCAGGTTGTCGCGGTCTACGGCAACGGGGTGAACTCCGCCGACGCGACCGTGGTGCTGTACACCAAGGACGGCAAGGACTGGAAGCGCACCCGTGGTTGGGCCGGTCACAACGGCAAGCGCGGCTGGACGACGGGTCATCACGAGGGCGACAAGCGCAGCCCGGTCGGCGTCTACACGCTCAGCGACGCGGGCGGAGTGCTCCCGGACCCCGGCGCCCGGCTGCCGTACAGCGAAACGGCCGCCTTCGCCGCTCCCCACTCCTGGCCCAAGTCGCACTGGACGGACTTCAACTACGTCATCGCCATCGACTACAACCGCGTCAAGGGCACCTCACCCCTCGACCCGACCCGCCCCGAGGGTCAGCGCAAGGGCGGGAGCATCTGGCTGCACATGGACCACGGCAGTGGTACGTCGGCCTGCGTGAGCCTGCCCAAGTCCGGCATGGAGTATCTGTTGCGGAACCTCGACCCGAAGCAGCACCCGGTGGTGGTGATGGGGGACAAGGCGCACCTGGCCGCCTGAGCCCGAACGAGGCGTAGAGGTGCGGACGTAACACCACGGCATCAGGGTTTTCGCGGCTGTTACACGGAACTCATCGGCGGAAATCTGCGCTCGGCCATAGTGGCGCTGCGCGGAAGTGATTTTCCGCATCTCAGAAGTCGCTGGATGTCCCCGGACATCCCTGTCGAGGAGTTTCCGTGCCGCACCCCTCACCATCCGTCGTCCGACGTGCAAGCCGAGCGCTGCGCACCTCACTGTTCACGCAGGTCGCCTGTGCGCTCGTCCTCGGAGTCGCGGTCGGGAAGCTGTGGCCGGACGCGGGCACGGCCGTCCAGCCGCTCGGCGACGGCTTCGTACGCCTGATCAAGGCGGTCATCGCGCCGCTCGTCTTCTGTGTGGTCGTCGCGGGCATCGCGAAGGCCGGGGATCTGAAGGCGTTCGGGCGGATCGGACTGAAGGCGCTGATCTGGTTCGAGGTGGCCACCACGGTGGCGCTGATCCTCGGACTGCTCGCCGCCAATCTCGTCGGGCCCGGCAGCGGCATGCACGTCGATCCCGCCTCGCTGGACGGCTCGGCCGTGGACGACCAGACGGCCGGGGGCCATCTGCCGTCGGCGTCCCAGTTCGTGCTCGACGCCCTGCCGGACAGCGCGGTCGGCGCCTTCGCCGAGAACTCCCTGCTCCAAGTCCTGGTGCTGGCCTGCCTCGTGGGGGCGGCCGTGCTGCACCTCGGCAAGACCAAGGTGCCCGCGATCCTCTCGGCCGTCGACCAGGCGCAGCAGGTCGTCTTCGCCGTCGTCGGCTTCCTCATGAGGCTCGCGCCGCTCGCGGTCTTCGGCGCCATGGCCCATCTGGTCGGGCAGTACGGACTGGGCGCCCTGGCGACGTACGGCAAGCTGATCGCGCTGTGCTACGGCGTCGCGCTGCTCTTCCTCGTCCTGCTCGCCGTGGCCCTCAAGGCGGTCACCGGACTGAGCCTCTGGAAGTTCGTCAGGTACACCCGCGAGGAGATGCTGCTCGCGCTCGGCACCGCATCCAGCGAGAGCGTGCTGCCGCGCATGATGCAGAAGCTGCGCGCGGCCGGGTGCCGCGAGGACGCGGTCGGGCTGGTGCTGCCCACCGGCTACTCCTTCAATCTGGACGGCGCGTCGATCTACCTGTCCATCGGCACGCTGTTCATCGCCCAGGCGGTCGGCGTCGACCTGAGTCTCGGCCAGCAGATCACCGTCGTCCTGGTGCTGATGCTCACCAGCAAGGGCATGGCGGGCGTGCCCGGGTCTGCCTTCCTCGCCCTGTCGGCGACGGCCTCGGCCCTAGGGGTGATCCCGGCCGCCGCCGTCGCGCTGCTGCTCGGGGTGGACCGGATCATGGACTCGATGCGGGTGGCCACCAATCTGCTCGGCAACTGTGTGGCGGTCTTCGCCGTCGCGCGGTGGGAGGGCGCGCTCGACACCGCACGGGCCAAGCGGGTCCTCGCCGGTGAGGCGACCGGGGGCGAGGCCACTCCCGAGGTCGCCGCTGAGGTCGCCGCCGAGGCCGCTGCCGATGCCGGTGAGAAGGCCGCCGTCCTGTCGTCGGATCCCGTGACCGGTCCGGCCGTGCGCCGCTGACCGCTCCCGAGCCCCCCGGCCCCCACGTCAGCAGCGGCTGCCCGGGGGGTCGGAGAGGGAGTCGAGCAGGTCGCCCAGGGCGTCGCGCTGCTGATCGTCCAGCGGGGCCAGGACGTCCTCGGCGGCCGCCCGGCGCGCGTCACGCAGGGCGCGCAGGGCCGACTCGCCGGTCTCGGTCAGCTCGATCCGCACCACCCGGCGGTTGGACGGATCCGGCGCGCGGCGCACCGAGCCGTGCGCCTCCAGCGCGTCCACCAGCGAGGTCACCGCGCGCGGGACCACCTCCAGGCGTGCTGCGAGGTCGGCCATCCGGGGTGGCCCGTCGTGGTGTGCCACGGTGCGCAGCAGCCGGGCCTGGGCCGGGGTGATGCCCAGTGGCTCCATATGGTGCTTCTGGGCACGCTGAAGCCGTCGGGTCAGGCGCAGCAGCTGCTCCGCGAGGCGGCCGGATGTCTCAGGGCCGGGCGTCTCGGGGCCGGATGTCTCGGGGGTGGACATGATCGCAGTCTATCGGACCACATTCATTGTGAGTATAGGTAACAGTGAGCTATGCTCGGAAAGTCCGTACCGTCTGCCATCAGAAGGAGCCCATGCGTCACGACATATCGTCATGGACCCCAGCCACCCCCGAACCGGAGCGGCCCGCGCAGGTGCGGCGCATCCTCCGGCTCTTCCGTCCCTATCGCGGCCGCCTCGCCCTGGTCGGCCTGCTGGTCGCCGCCTCCGCGCTGGTCTCGGTCGCCTCGCCGTTCCTGCTCCGGGAGATCCTCGATGTCGCGATCCCCGGGCGGCGCACCGGTCTGCTGACCCTGCTGGCCCTCGGCATGATCGCGGCCGCCGTCGTCAACAGCGTCTTCGGCGTCCTCCAGACCCTCATCTCCACCACCGTCGGCCAGCGCGTCATGCACGATCTGCGCGCCGCCGTCTACGACCGGCTCCAGCGCATGCCGCTCGCCTTCTTCACCCGCACCCGCACCGGTGAGGTGCAGTCCCGGATCGCCAATGACATCGGCGGCATGCAGGCCACCGTCACCTCCACCGCGACCTCGCTGGTCTCCAACCTCACCAGCGTCGTGGCCACGGTCGTGGCGATGCTCGCCCTCGACTGGCGGCTGACCGTCGTCTCGCTGCTCCTGCTGCCGCTGTTCGTCTGGATCAGCCGCCGGGTCGGCAACGAGCGCAAGAAGATCACCTCGAATCGCCAGAAGCAGATGGCGGCCATGTCCGCGATGGTCACCGAGTCCCTGTCGGTGAGCGGAATCCTGCTCGGCCGCACCATGGGCCGCTCCGACTCGCTCACCCAGGAGTTCACCCGGGAGTCCGAGCGCCTGGTCGGTCTCGAAGTGCGGGCGAGCATGGCCGGGCGCTGGCGGATGTCCACCATCGGCGTCGTGATGGCCGCCATGCCCGCCGTCATCTACTGGGCCGCCGGAATCGCCCTCCAGACCGGGGGTCCGGCCGTCTCCATCGGCACCCTGGTCGCCTTCGTATCGCTCCAGCAGGGGCTGTTCCGGCCGACCGTCAGCCTGCTGTCCACCGGGGTGGACATGCAGACCTCCCTCGCCCTCTTCGCCCGCATCTTCGAATACCTCGACCTGCCGATCGACATCACCGAGCCCGCCCGGCCGGTGCGGCTGGAGACGGTGCGCGGCGAAGTCCGCTTCGACGGAGTCGACTTCGACTACGACGCCCGGGACCCGGCGCCGCCGCAGGGCACCCTGCGCGGCATCGACCTGACCATTCCGGCGGGCGGCAGCCTGGCCGTCGTCGGGTCGACCGGCTCCGGCAAGACGACCCTCAGCTATCTGGTGCCCCGGCTGTACGACGTGACCGGCGGCCGGGTGCTGATCGACGGGGTCGACGTGCGGGACCTCGACTTCGACAGCCTCGCCCGCGCGGTCGGCGTCGTCTCCCAGGAGACCTATCTCTTCCACGCCTCGATCGCCGACAACCTGCGCTTCGCCAAGCCCGACGCGACCGAGGCGGAGATCGTCGCGGCGGCCGAAGCCGCCCAGATCCACGACCACATCGCCGCCCTCCCCGACGGCTACGACACCCTGGTGGGGGAGCGGGGGTACCGCTTCTCCGGCGGCGAGAAGCAGCGGCTGGCCCTGGCCCGGACGATTCTGCGCGACCCGCCCGTCCTCATCCTCGACGAGGCCACCAGCGCCCTCGACACCCGCACCGAACGGGCGGTGCAGAAGGCCATCGACGGCCTCGCGGCCGGTCGCACCACCATCACCATCGCCCACCGGCTCTCCACGGTGCGCGACGCCGACCGGATCGTCGTCCTCGACGGCGGCCGCGTCGCCGAGCAGGGCACCCATGACGAACTGCTCGCCCTGGACGGCCGCTACGCCGCCCTGGTGCGGCGCGACGCCCAGCTGTCGCCCGTCGCCCCCGTGGCGTAAGGCCCCGGCCCCAGGGGCGTCAGGAGAACTCGGCGCGCACCGCCTCCGTGTGCTCGCCGAGCGCGGGCACCGGCCGCAGCGCCGCCTGACGCCCCGCCACCTCGACCGGCGGCAGCAGGCCGCGCAGCGGCCCGACCGGCGAGCCGAACTCGCCCCAGCGCTCCCGGGCGGCCAGCTGCGGATGCCCGGCCAGCCCCGCGACGTCCCGCAGCCGGGCATTGGCGATGCCCGCCGCGTCCAGCAGGGCCACCAGACCGTCGGCCGTATGGTCGGCGAAGGACCGCTCCAGCTCGGCCGTCAGCTCCTCGTCATGGGTGCGGCGCAGCGGATTGTCGGCGAAGCGCGGATCGCGGATCAGCTCCGGGCGGCCCACGACGCGTTCGCACAGGGCGATCCACTCGCGGTCGTTCTGCACGCTCAGGAACACCTGGGCGCCGTCGCCGCACGCGTAGGCCCCGTACGGGGAGATCGACGGGTGGCGGGCCCCGCTGCGCACCACCCCGCCTCCGCCGTAGGCCTGCGCGAAGTACGGGTGGCCCATCCACTCGCCCAGCGCGTCGAGGAGGCTGACGCTCACGTCCGTCCCCGTGCCGGTGCGCTCCCGCTCGTACAGCGCGGTGAGGATGCCGGTGTACGCGTACATCCCGCCCGCGATGTCGGCGATCGAGATCCCCGGCCGGGCGGGCTCCTCGGGGCTGCCGGTGATCGACAGCAGTCCCGCCTCGCACTGGACGAGCAGGTCGTACGCCTTCTTGTCCCGGTACGGCCCGCGGTCCCCGTAGCCGGTGATCGCGCAGTTGATCAGGCGCGGATACGCGGCCCGCAGCGCGTCCGCCGAGAGTCCGAGCCGGTCCACCGCGCCGGGGCCGAAGTTGTGCACGAACACGTCGGCACGGGCCAGGAGCCGATCGAGCAGGGCCCGGTCCGTGGCGTCCTTCACATCGAGGACGACGCTCTCCTTGCCGCGGTTGACCCAGACGAAGTACGCCGACATGCCCTTGACCTCACGGTCGTACTCCCGGGCGAAGTCGCCCCGCCCCGGCCGCTCCACCTTGATGACCCGCGCGCCGAGGTCGGCGAGCTGGCGGGTGGCGAACGGGGCGGCGACGGCCTGTTCGAGGGCGACGACGGTGATGCCGTCCAGGGGCTGTGCGGGCATGGGCGACTCCTTCGGTACGGGTAGCCCCTGTCTTCCCCGCGGTGAGCGGCCTCGATACACCGCTCACCGCGCCGGGTTCCGCCGGACGGCCCCGGCTCAGCCGAGCAGCGTCCGCAGGTAGGCGATCTGCTCGGCCTGCTGGTGGGTGCCGCCGCCCTCGTGACCGTTGAAGGACCACACCTTCAGCTCCTTCTCGCCCGCGTAGTGGTGGTACGCGGCGAAACCGCACGAGGTCGGGGTGACCGGGTCGCGCAGGGCGGTCGAGAAGAGCGCGGGCGCGGTGGCCCGGGCCGCGAAGTTGAGGCCGTCGAAGTGGTCGAGGGTCGCGAAGACCCGCTCGGCGAGATCGCGCTGACCGGCGCAGAAGCGGACCAGTTCGCCGTACGGTTCCGCGTCGGTGATCTCGACGGCCCGCCGGATGTGCGTCATGAACGGCACGTCCACCAGCGCCGCGGTCAGATCCGGCACCAGCCCGGCCGCCGCCAGGGCCATGCCGCCGCCCTGGCTGCCGCCGCTGACGACGATCCGCGCGGGGTCGACCAGCGGATGCGCGCGGGCGGCCTCCACCGCGCGCACGGCGTCGGTGTAGAGCCGCCGGTAGTAGTAGTCGTCCGGGGAGAGGATCCCCTGGGTCATCTTGCCCGGCGCCTCGGGTCCGGTGCCGCCGGCCGGATCGGGGGTGGCGCCGTGGGAGTGCTGGCCCCAGCCCTGCCCCCGGGTGTCCATGACGAAGACCGCGTAGCCCACCGACGGCCACAGCAGCCAGTTGTGCGGCAGCGCCCGGCCGCCGCTGTAGCCGATGTACTGCACCACGCACGGCAGCGGGCCCTCGGCCTCGCGCGGGGCCAGCAGCCAGCCGCGTATCCGGTGCCCGCCGAACCCGGAGAACTCGACGTCGTAGGTGTGCAGCCGGGCCAGGCCCGCGTCGGTCTCGGTGAAGACCGCGTCGAGGTCCTTGGTGCGGGCCTCGGCGAGGGTGCGATCCCAGAACGCGTCGAAGCCGTCCGGCTCGGGCAGCGGAGGCCGGTACGTGCGCAGCTGGTCCAGGGGCAGATCGACGAACACGGGGCGAAGACCTCCGGAGAATCGGTACGGCGACGGCCAGGGGCGACGTGGAAGGAGTGATGTGCGGACGCTGGTGATCGTTCGGATATCCGATCAGTGTTCGACTTCTCGGTCAAGAGGAAAACGGGCCGGGGGAGCGGTGCTGGAGCGGACGACCAGCCGGGTGGACAGCTCGGTCCGCATCCCCTCCGGGGTCTCACCCGCCCTCAGCCGCAGCAGGGTGCGCAGCGCCGTCGCCGCCATCTCCGACAGCGGCTGACGGACCGTGGTGAGCGCCGGGGTGGTCCAGCGGGCCTGTGGCAGATCGTCGAAGCCCACCACGCTGACGTCCTCCGGCACCCGCAACCCCCGCTCCCGCAGCGCCCGGTAGACGCCGAGCGCCATCGGATCGGAGCACGCGAACACCGCCGTCGGCGGCTCGGGCAGCTCCAGCAGCTCCGTCATCGCCTGGTACGCGCCCGCCTCCCGGAAGTCGCCGTGGCGTACGTACGAAGGCGGCACCCGCAGCCCGGCCGTGGCCATCGCCGAGCGGAACCCGGCCACCCGCGCCCCGCTGCACACCTTCCGCCGGTACCCGCCGATCACTGCGATCCGCCGGTGCCCGAGACCGACCAGATGCTCGGTCGCGCTCACCCCGCCCTGCCAGTCGGCGGCGCCCACGGACGGCACGCCCGGCGGCGGCACAGGGCCGGGGTCGATCAGCACGAACGGGACCCGGTGCTCATCGAGCCAGGCGTACTGGGTGGGCGTCAGCTCCGCGAGATGGAACAGCACCCCTGAACTGCCCCGGGCGCACAGCTTGTCCAGCCAGCCGCGCTCGGGCCGCCCGTCGCGGGTGCGCGGCAGCCCGGCCGACACCACCACCTCTAGACCCGCGTCGTGCGCCGCCGCCTCCACACCGTGCAGCACCGCGCCCGACCACGCGCCGTCCAGCGAGTGCACGACCAGATCGACCAGGGCGGCCGGCCGGGGCGTCTCCGGGCGCGGTTTGCGGACGTACCCCAGGCGGTCCAGGACCTCGCTGACCCGGCGGCGGGTGTCGGGCGCGACATCCTCGCGGCCGTTGACCACCTTCGACGCGGTCGGCACCGATACGCCGGCCTCGCGGGCGATGACCGCCAGCGTCGGCCCCGTCGACCCCGGGGAACGCGCCATCGAGATACCCCTTCCCGAACCCGCCCAAGCGCGACACCGACCGGGCAGAAACCGGTTACTACAGTAAGGCCGCCTCAACTCCGACGGGAAGACCCGGGAATTGAGGCGGCAGCGGTCCGGCACCGCGCCGGACCCTTCACCCCGTGCCGGTCAGAGGCCGTAGCGGTTCTTCAGATGGCGCCAGAAGTCCCGGTACATCCACTTGTCGAACTCGGTGATGCGGTCGGCGGATCCCGCCTTCATGAGGAAGCCGCCCACACCGGTCGGGGTCCAGTCGTAGAAGTCGTCCAGACCGTAGGTGTGGCCGATCTCGTGCAGCAGGATGTGGATGTTGTCCTGGTTCACCGCGCCCACCATGTACTCACTGGCGATGCGCTGCCCCCAGTCGCCGCCCGCGCCGCCGCCGAAGCCCTTGGTGAGCCACAGCGACTGGTCGTAGTGGCGCGCCGCGCCACCGGGGCACTTGGAGTAGTTGCCGTCCTGGTGGAAGAAGCGGCCGCAGTCCGGGGCGCACTGCGGGGCGCCGCCGCCGTCCAGGCCGGTGTAGATGTCGACCGAGTTGTCGTTCCACTGGAGCGTGGAGCGGTTCTTGACCGCCCAGCCGACGATCTTGACCGGGACATCCTGGTACGGGAAGTTCTCGAATCCCGCGACCTGGTCGATCCACTTCTTCGACTGGCGCTTCAGCGCGGTGTGGATCTGGTCGCGCAGCTGCGCCGTCACCGGCTGGTCGGATTCCCAGCGGACGCAGTAGTTCAGGCTGCCCTTGTTGGCCATCACCTGATCCCAGCCGTAGTTCTTGAAGCCGTACAGGTCGGGATAGGTGGACTCGACGTGCTTCCATACCTCGTTCAGCGGCTGGACGAGGTTGCCCGGCGGGTTCCAGGTGTCCGACGCGCCCGTCCCGGCGGCGTCGGCGGGTGCGGTGAATCCGATGAGGGACAGCGCCGCGGCCGCGGTGGCGGTCAGGAGGGCGCGTAATCCGCGGAGTCTTCGTGCGGGCATGGCGGCTCGCTTCCGTGTGGGGAACGGGAGCGGGCGGCGCACCGCCGGGGAGTGGCCGTACGGGGACGCCGCCCGCACCCTCCAGTGGCCCCAGGTCCCCGGAAGGTTGCCGCCCCTCCCCGGATGCGCGCGGACTGACAAACCGCCGCACGCTTCAGCGTCCGGTACGGGCGTCCTGCGGACCGTTGTCCGGAACCTCCCCCACCCGGGCCGCGGCCGGGTCCAGCACCCGGGTGAGGAACGCCCGGGTCCGCGGATGCCGCGGTGCGGCCACCACCTGTTCCGGACCGCCCTCCTCCACGATCACCCCGTCGTCCATGAACACCACCCGGTCGGCGACCTCCCGCGCGAAGCTCATCTCGTGGGTGACGACCAGCATCGTCATCCCCTCGTCGGCCAGCGCCCGCATGACCGCGAGCACGTCACCGACCAGCTCCGGATCGAGGGCCGAGGTCGGCTCGTCGAACAGCATCAGCTCCGGATCCATCGACAGCGCCCGCGCGATCGCCACCCGCTGCTGCTGCCCGCCCGACAGCTGCGCCGGATACGCGGACTCCTTGTCCGTCAGGCCCACCCGGCGCAGCGTGTCCCGGCCGATCCGCACCGCCTCGGCCTTGTCGCGGCGCAGCACCCGCCGCTGCGCGATGGTCAGGTTCTCCAGCGCCGTCAGATGGGGGAACAGGTTGAACGCCTGGAACACCATGCCGATCCGCCGCCGCACCCGGTCGATGTCCACATCCGGGTCGGTGACCTCGGCCCCGTCCACGGTCACCGAGCCCGATGCCGGCTCCTCCAGCAGGTTCACACAGCGCAGCAGCGTCGACTTGCCCGAGCCGGACGGGCCGATGACGCAGACCACCTCACCCCGCTCCACGTCGAGGTCGATGCCCTTCAGCACCTCAAGAGCGCCGAAGGACTTGTGCAGGCCCCGGATCCGGATCACGGCCACACCTCACCTCACCTCGCCTTCGCGGTACGGGCCTCGAGCCACCGGACCAGCTGGCCGAGCGGCACGGTGATGAGCAGGTAGCACAGCCCGGCGACCAGGATCGGGGTCAGGCTGCGGTGCTGATTGAGCGCGTCCCGGCCGAACTTGGACAGCTCGTACTGGTCGAGGGAGAGCCCGAGCAGATAGACCAGGGACGAGTCCTTGGTCAGCAGGATCAGTTCGTTGGTCAGCGGCGGCAGCACGATCCGGAACGCCTGCGGGATGATGATCGAGACCATCGCCCGGCCGTGGGACATGCCGAGCGAACGCGCCGCCTCCATCTGCCCCTTGGGCACGGCCCGGATGCCCGCGCGGATCGTCTCCGCCATGTACGCGGCCCCGACCAGGCCGAGCGCCAGCATCACCGTGACATACCGGTCCAGCGCCACCTGGAACGCGAGCGGCACCCCGAAGCCGAGCGCGATGAACACCAGCAGCGCCGGAACGCCGCGGAAGAACTCGATGTACGCCACCGACAGCCAGCGGTACGGAGGCACCTGCGAGAGCCGCATCAACGCGAGCACGAGCCCGGCCACGAGCCCGAACCCGAAGCCGAGCAGGGTGTAGACGACGGTGTTGAGCAGGGCGGTGGTGATGATGTCGGGGAACAGGGACCGGGCGACGTCCGCGTCGAAGAACGCGCGGCGCAGCTCACCCCAGTCCGCGGCCAGGACGACGGTGAGCAGCACGGCGGCGAGCACGGCGTACTGCACCGTCCGCACCGCCCGGGCCCGTTGCCGACGGGTCATGGCCATGGCTCACTTCCTGGGTGCGGTGCCGAACCAGGTGCGGTAGATCCTGTCGTAGCGGCCGTCCGCCCTCGCCTTCCGGAGCACTTGGTCGATCTTCTTGCGCAGGGCGTCGTTGCCGGTGCGGACGGCGATGCCGTACTTCTCCCCGGTGGGGAACTCGGCCGTCACCTCGGTGTCCGGGTTGTCCTTGGCGAAGTCGTACAGCACCCCGTTGTCATTGATGCCCGCCGCGACCTGGCCGGTCTTGACCGCGGACACCAGCAGCCCGAGGTCCTCGAACTGGACCAGGGTGGCGCCCACGGCCCGCTTCTGGGCGTAGGTCTCCCCGGTGGTCCCCTGCTGGACCGCCAGCCGCTTGCCCTTGAGGTCGCGAAGGGTCCGGTAGGGCTTGCCCTTCCGGGTGAGCAGCGCCTGGGTGGCCTCGAAGTACGGGCGGGAGAAGTCCAGGTTCTTCTCGCGGACGTCCGTGATCGTCATCCCGGCCGCGGCGACGTCGCAGGTGCCGCTGTTGAGGTCCTCACCGGACTGGATGCCCTCGAAGGGCGTGTCCACGATCTCCTGCTTCACCTTCAGCTCCGAGGCGACCAGATCGACCAGATCCACGTCGAAGCCGACGATCTTCTTGCCCTGCCGGGCCTGGAAGGGCGGATAGGGCAGATGGGTGCAGGTGGTCAGCTTGCCGGATTTCACCAGGCTGATGCCCTTGCCGCCGGAGTCCGACGGCTTGGTGCTGGTGCAGCCGATGAGCAGGGCGGCGGCTGTGGCGATGGCTAAGGCGGGCAGCGCGGAGCGAGCGGACACGGCACCTCCGGGACGTGGTGGGCGAGCGACCCCACGGGACACATGATCAGTGCGTAGGCCCGCATCCTGCCACTCTGTGTGCCGACTTGACCCCGCCGTGTGCGTTGCGAGCGCATAACGGCCGGGGGCCGGAGGTCCGCTAACGCCGCCGGCGCCGCCTGCGGCGGCGCTTGCTCCAGAACCAGCCCGCCGGTGGCTCGTCGGCTCGCCAGGGCTGGGGCTCGGGCGCACCGCGCCGCCGCCAGCGCGCGGTCAGCATGCGGGTGCGCGCGGCGGGCTCGGTGACCTCGGCGTCCCGGACGAAGTCCTCGTCGAGCACGACGTCGTCCCAGTCGTCCGCCTCGTCCCCCTGGTCTGTGGAGCCGGTGCTCACGGGGCACCTCCCGTCCGCCGGTGTGCCGCTCGGGCACGAAAGCGTGTTCCTGGAGCGAGGAACGCGCGGGACGCCCGCCGAGTTCCGGTGGGCGCCGCGCAAAGGCGCGCCGCCGACGTGAGAAGCGGGGAATTACGTGGGGATCCAGACGCGCATCGGCCCGGCCTCCCGGTTCGCCCAGGCGTAATAGGGGATCGCGGTGATGCGCACCGGGTCGCCCACGCCCCCGACGCCGCCCCCGGCGCCCGGGTACGGCCACCAGCCGTCGGCCGGGGCCGCCCGGCGCAGCGCCCGGGCCATGATCACGGTCACTCCGCCGAGCAGCTGCGGCCGGTGCTCGGCGACCAGTTCGGTGCCGGTGTCGAGGGCGAGGCCGTCCAGCCGCAGCCCGGCGGGCTGATCCGGCTGCTCCAGGCAGTACACCAGCGGTCCGTGCTCGATCGCGGCGCAGCCGCGCACCGCGTCCACCCGTGGATCGGGGCGGGTCAGCCGGGGCGCCAGCGGCAGGGTCAGGACCACGGTCTCGCCCGGCCGCCAGCGGCGCCGCAGCCGCAGCCAGCCCCGCTCCGCGCGCGCAGTCACCGGCACCCCGCCGACCGTCGCCTCGTAGCGGTCGGCCCAGTGCGGGATGCGCAGCGACAGCGTCCAGTCGGCGTCGCCGGGCGCCTCGTCCACGACCACCGCGATCCGGCCTTCCCAGGGGTAGCCGGTGCCCACCCGCACCGCCCCGCCGCCCGCCGCGTACACCCCCGACGCGTACTGGTGCAGCTGGAGGCCCCCGGCGTCACCGCTCGCCATGTAGTGCGGCAGCGAGGCCAGCAGCCGCATCGCGTTGGGCGGGCAGCAGGCGCAGCGGAACCAGGGCGTCCGCCGCGCCTCCTGGTCGCCGTGGGTCTCCGTACGGCCGTCCCGGACCTGGAGCGGATTCACATACAGCCAGCGCTGCCCGTCCAGCGAGACTCCGGAAGCGAAGCCGTTGAACAGGGTCCGCTCGATCAGATCGCTGTAGCGGGCGTCCCCCGTGAGCAGCGCCATCCGCCAGCTGAACTGGATGGAGGCGATGGCCGCGCAGGTCTCCGCGTACGCCCGGTCCGGCGGCAGCTCGTACGCGTCCCCGAAGGACTCCAGATCGTGCCGGGAGCCCACCCCGCCGGTCAGATGGGTCTTGGTGGTTGCCATGTCCTCCCACAGCCGCACCAGCGCCTCCCGCAGCCCCCGGTCGTCGGTCTCGGCCGCCAGGTCCGCGGCCCCGGCCAGCAGATAGAGCTGGCGCACCGCATGCCCGGCGACCGACCGCGCGTCCCGCACCCCGACGTGGTCCTGCCAGTAGGGCGCCCCAGGGCGCGGGCCCGCACCGCCCTCCGGCGGGCCGTCGCCCAGGGTGCCCGCACCGCGCCGGTCCACGAAGTACCCGGCCAGCGCGAGATAGCGCCGCTCGCCGGTCTCCCGGTACAGCTCGACCAGCGCCGTCTCGATCTCCGGATGCCCGCACACCGCGTCCACGGCCTTGCCCGGGCCGAAGACCGCGTCGATGTGATCGGCGAACCGCACCGCCACCTCGAGCAGTCCGCTCCCGCCGGTGGCCCGCCGGTGCGCGACGGCGGCCTGGATGAGGTGGCCCGCGCAGTACAGCTCATGTCCCCAGTGCAGCTCCGACCACCGCCGGGCGCCGGGCCCGGCCTGGTAGTACGTCTGGAGATAGCCGTCCGCGTCCTGGGCGCCCGCCACCAGGACCGCCAGCCGCGCCACCTGTCCGGCCAGCTCCGCGGCGGCCGGACCGCCGGGCTCCTCGGCGAGCTGCCAGGACGCGGCCTCCAGCCACTTGTGCACATCGGAGTCCTGGAACGGGAAGTCCCCCGTGAACCCCTCCCCGGCCCTCCCCGCCGCGGCCCGCAGATTGGCCAGATTGCCCGCCTCCTCCAGCCTCCCCGGCCCCTGCGGAACGCTGACCTCGGCGTTGACGCGCCGTCTCGCGGCCCAGAACCCGCCGGTGATCCGGGCCAGCACGGGCGGCCGGAGAGCGGTGTGCGCATCCTGGGAGAGCCGGATCGGTCCTACGGACATCTGCCTACCCCTTACCCCGTACGTTCCGTGGTGCCATGCCTTCCACGCCTGGCGAGCAGGAACGCGCCAGGTGGCCTATTCCACTGCACTTCGGCGCCGGAGTCAGGAGGGAAGACCGTGGTCCGTGCGGGGAGATCACGGAACGTCAGGCGGCGGGCAGCTGCGCCCCGTCCACCACATCGGCCACGCCGCACGTGACGTTGTCGGGCCCGCCCGCGTGGTTGGCGAGGGCGATGAGTTCCCGCGCCGCCTCCCCGGGATCGGCCACCGAGCCCAGCACGCGGCGGATCTCCTCCGCGGCCACCACCCGGCTGAGCCCGTCCGAGCACAGCAGATACCGGTCACCCGCCAGGGCATCCCGCAGCGTCAGATCCGGCTCGAACGCCGACCCGCCGCCCATGGCCCGCAGCAGCAGCGCCCGCCCGGGGTGCGACGCGGCCTCCACCACGGAGATGCGCCCCTCGTCGATCAGTGACTGCACCACGGTGTGGTCATGGGTGATCTGGAACAGCTCGCCTTCGCGCAGCAGATACGCCCGTGAATCGCCGATGTGCACCAGACCCAGCCGGGACCCCGACCACACCATCGCCGTCAGCGTCGTCCCGACGTCGCGCAGCGCGGGGTCGGACGCGGCCAGTTCGCACACCGAGGCGTGCGCCCGGCGTGCCGCGTCCTCCAGGGCGCTGAGCAGTTCGGCCCCCGGGACCTCGGACTCCAGCGGCTTGAGCGCCTCGATCGCGGCCTCGCTCGCCTGACGGCCGCCGCCGAAGCCGTCGGCGACGGCGAGCAGCCGCGGACCGGCGTACCCGGAGTCCTCGTTGCTCTTCCGGACCGTGCCCTGGTCGGAGAGCACCGCGTAGCGGACTCCCAGGGTGCCGTGGGCGGAAGGGGTGCTGTGGGCAGAAGGCATGACGACGTCCTTTCCGGACAGTTGGTCGACGAGGAAGGCGGCCAGCTCGCGCCGGGCCGCCGTGTCGGCCTCGACCTGCGCCCAGTACGTCCGGACCTCCCGCGCCGCCGCGCCCGGGTCCAGCTCGCACACGGTACGGATCCGGGCCAGCGGCATCCCCAGCCGCCGCAGCCAGGCCACCAGCCGGGCCCGCTCCAGCTGCGCCGGGTCGTAGAGGCGGTAGCCGGAGTGCGGGTCGACGCGGGCGGGCGTCAGCAGCCCGAGTTCGTCGTACAGGCGCAGCGCCTTGGGGGACAGCCGCGATGCCCTCGCGAACGCGCCGATCGTCAGCAGACCCATGGTCGCCCTCCTCGCGCCGGGCACGTCGCCCGGCCACCACGATGCTGGAGCTTTCCCCAGGGAGAAGGTCAACCAAGGTCAATGAAGACCAACGAAGGTCAATCAGAAAGCATCTTCACACCCATATATCTCACTCCTTTATATTTATCGGTCATATACTTTCATTCATCCTTCTTCAGGTATTCGTTGTGATTAGCGCGGGAACTGACGGGACATCCGCACAGACTCGTGGCATCCACGAGGTGAGGGAGGACCCATGTCCGTTTCCACCACGCCCGGAACCGTGTGGGGCACCTGGATCAATCTGCAAGGCGGCATCCACTCCGAGCCCGCGCCCGTGGCCCAGGCCGACGACCGGATCCAAGTCTTCATCCGGGGCGGGTCGAACGTCCTGTGGAGCAGACTCGAAACCCGCGACGGGGGATGGGGGGCCTGGCAGCAGTACCCGGGCCTGGCCATCGACGGTATCCCCGCCCCGATCCGCGGGAAGGACGGCAAGGTGCGGGTCTTCTACCGCACCCCGGGCAACGACCTGCAAGTCATCGCCCAGACCTCCATCAACTCCGGGTACGGCGTGCCCCAGACGCTGGCCACCGGCATCGGGGACGACCCGGCCGCGGCACTCGGCGCCGACGGCCGCATCTACGTGTTCTTCCCCGGCACCGACAACGCCCTGTGGTACCTGCGCAACCAGGACCTCCAGTACGAGACGTACACCACCGCGACCTCGCTCGGCGGCGCCATCTTCGCCACGCCCTCGCCCATCCTCGACGGGGGAGGGCGGATCGTGGTGGCGGTCAAGGGCAGCGGCGAGACGCTCTACACCATCCAGCAGCAGACCGAGAACTCCACCACCTGGGAGCCCTTCTCGCTCAACGCCCCCAACGTGACCAGCCGTCCCTCGGTGTGCCTGGACGCGGCGGGCCGGGTGCAGATCTTCTTCCGGGGTGTCGACGGCTCCGTCCGGCTCGTCGGGCAGACCGACGACTACGACTCGTTCAACCCCGCCGTGAGCCTGGGCGCCCAGATCGTGTGGCGGCCCACCTGCGGCCTCGGCCAGGACGGCCGGGTCAACGTGTTCATCAAGGCTACGGACAACGCCCTGTGGGTCGCCGTCCAGCAAACGGAGAACGGCGCCACCTACACCGGCTTCCAGTCCCTCGGCGGGGTCATCGGCTCCGCCGGTATCAGCGTCCCCATCGCCAACGAGGAGAACCTGCTCTACGTGTTCCTCCAGGGCAACGGGGTCGCCAGGGATCTCTGGCTCCAGCGCCAGACGTTCGTCTGAGGGGCATCGCGGGGGCTCCACGGTTTTCGAAACTTTCGCACCTGCCTCAGGGGCTGTCGGAAGTCATCAGAACCCTTAATCTCCGAACAAATTCGATCAGTGAGTGATTGATCGACGGAGATCGCGGGAGCCCCCGCATGCCCACAGCAGGAGAGCGACGATGAGCCGCAGCGACGGACAGCCCAGCCGCAGACGGGTTCTGATGGGTGCCCTGGCCCTGGGGACGGCCGTGGGAACCCCCGGCCTCGCCGAGGCCGCCACCCCCGCCGCGCGGGAGGCCGCCGCCAGGGCCGCCCGGTACGTCAATCCGCTGGTCCGCAACCGCGCCGATCCGCACATCGTCAAGCACACCGACGGCTACTACTACTTCACCGCCACCGCCCCGGAGTACGACCGCATCATCCTGCGCCGCTCCAGAACCCTGGCGGGCCTGGCCGCCGCGTCCGAGTCGGTGATCTGGAAGAAGCACACCAGCGGCGACATGGGCGCCCACATCTGGGCCCCGGAGATCCACTTCATCGACGGAAAGTGGTACGTCTACTTCGCGTCCGCGCCCGCGAACGACGTCTGGAAGATCCGGATGTGGGTGCTGGAGAACGCGAGCGCCAACCCCTTCACCGGGACCTGGACCGAGAAGGGCCGTATCGCCACCCCGATCGACTCGTTCTCCCTGGACGCCTCCACCTTCGTCCACCGTGGCACCCGCTATCTGATCTGGGCGCAGAGCAACCCGGACGTCGGCAACAACTCCAGCATCTACATCGCCAGGATGGCCAACCCCTGGACCATCACCGGGCCACAGGTGGAGATCTCCCGTCCCACCTACGACTGGGAGACCCGCGGCTACAAGGTCAACGAGGGCCCGTCCGTCCTCCAGAAGAACGGACGGCTCTTCCTCACCTACTCCGCCAGCGCCACCGACGCCAACTACTGCATGGGGCTGCTCACCGCGTCCGCCGACAGCGACCCGCTGGCCGCGGCCTCCTGGAAGAAGAGCCCCCAGCCGGTCTTCACCAGCAACGACACCACCAAGCAGTACGGCCCGGGCCACAACTCGTTCACCGTCGCCGAGGACGGCCGCACCGATGTCCTCGTCTACCACGCCCGCCAGTACAAGGACATCACCGGCGACCCGCTCAACGACCCCAACCGGCACACCCGCGTCCAGAAGCTCGGCTGGAAGGCGGACGGCACCCCCGACTTCGGCGTCCCCGTGGCCGACGGCCCCGCCCCGGACACCAAGGCCACCACCCGCTACACCATGACCGCGTTCACCAACAGCAGCGAATCCAACATGTACGTGTACGAGTCGCCCGACGCGCTCACCTACACGCTGCTCAAGGGACCGGCGTTCACCCCGCCCGCGGAACTGATCCGCGACCCCAGCATCATCAAGCACACCGACGGCTACTACTACATCGTCTACACCGCCAACTGGACCGGGAACACCATCGGGTTCGCGCGCAGCCGGGACCGGGTCAACTGGACCTTCGTGCGCAACCACACCCTGCCGCTCGCCGGGGTCGAACGCACCTGGGCGCCCGAGTTCTTCGTCGACGAGGGTGGCAGCGTCAACATCATCGTGTCGCTCGACACCACCGCCACCCCTGACTACATCTTCCGGCCGCACCTGCTCACCGCCACCAACCCCTCGCTGTCGTCCTGGACCACCCCCAAGCCGCTCACCGGCCTGGACAAGGCGAACTACATCGACACCTTCGTGGTCCGCCACGGCGGGCAGTACCACGCCTTCACCAAGCAGGAGACGACGAAGTACATCGAGTACGCGACCGCCAGCAGCCTCGGCGGCCCGTACACCCTGCGCGGCACCGGTGACTGGGCGGGCTGGGGCAGCTGGCGCGAGGGACCGGCGCTGGTGCCTTTGGCAGGCGGCGGCTGGCGGATCTACTTCGACGGCTACGCCGAGAAGAAGTACTACTACAGCGACAGCCTCGACGGTTTCCGGACCTGGACGCCGATCCGGGAGCTGCCCCGGCTCTCCGGCTTCGCCCGCCACTTCACCGTCCTGAAGGAGAGCGTGTGATGCGCGGGCGCCTGTGGGTCCTCGTCGTGGCCGCCGTCCTCGGGCTGCTGGCCCCGCTGGCGGGCGCCGGTACGGCGCAGGCGGCCCCCGCCACCGTCGTCAACGCCACGCAGTTCACCACCACATCGGGAGAGGCGGTGCACGCCCACGGCGGCGGGGTCCTCAAAGTCGGCGCGTACTACTACTGGTTCGGGGAGAACCGCAACGCGGACAACACCTTCCGCTATGTGTCCGCCTACCGCTCCACGGACCTCAAGAGCTGGGAGTTCCGCCGCCACGTCCTCACCCAGGCCACCGATCCCGAGCTGGCCACCGCCAACATCGAACGGCCCAAGGTCCTGTACAACGAGCGGACCAAGCAGTTCGTGATGTGGATGCACAAGGAGAACGGCAGCGACTACAGCGAGGCGCGCGCGGCCGTCGCCACCTCCGCCACCGTCGACGGCGACTACACCTGGCGGGGCAGCTTCCGCCCGCTGGGCCAGCACATGTCCCGTGACATCACCCTGTTCAAGGACAGCGACGGCACCGGCTACATGATCTCGGCCGCCCGGGAGAACTACGACCTCCAGATCTACCGGCTGACCGACGACTACACCTCGGTGGCGAGCCTGGTGGCCAACCCCTGGCCCGGCGGCCACCGTGAGGCCCCGGCGCTGTTCAAGCGCGGCAACGTGTACTTCATGCTGACCTCCGGCGCCACCGGCTGGAGCCCCAACCAGCAGCAGTACGCCACCGCCACCAGCCTGGCCGGTCCCTGGAGCGCGATGCGCAACGTGGGCGACGCCACCGCGTACGGCTCGCAGACCGCGTACGTCCTGCCGGTGCAGGGCGCCCGGACGACCTCGTACCTGTATCTGGGCGACCGCTGGGGCAACTCCTTCGGCGGCAAGGTCAACGACTCGCGCTATGTGTGGCTGCCGCTGGCCTTCCCCTCCGCCACCACCATGACCATGGACTGGTATCCGCAGCTGACCATCGACACCGCGGAGGGCACCGTGACCGGCTCCGGCGGCCCGTACGCCACGCTGAAGGCCCGGCACAGCGGCAAGTGTGCCGACATCCTCTCCGCCGCGCAGACCGATGGCGCCGCGGCCGTGCAGTACACCTGCAACGGCGGCGGCAACCAGCTGTTCTGGTCCAGGAGCACCGGCGGCGGCTACGTCCAGCTGATCGCCCGGCACAGCTCGCAGTGCCTGACCGTGTCCGGCGGCTCCACCGCCGACGGCGCGGCCATCGTCCAGTCGGCCTGCGGCACGGGCACCGACCAGCAGTGGCAGATCACCGACACCGGCGGCGGCTATGTCCGGCTCACCGCCCGTTCCAGCGGCAAGTGCCTGGACGTGTCCGACTCTTCCACGGCGGACAAGGCCGCCGTCATCCAGTGGAGCTGTACGGGCGGCGCCAACCAGCAGTGGCAGCGCGGCTGAACGCCCTCGCGGCCCGGGGCTGTCGACGGGGCTGTTGACATCCCCGGACGCGGCGGTAGCTTCCGTTGCGCACGATGTCGGACATTGTTCGTAATTTCGAACCCCTGCGAGGGAAGTCATGAACGAACCAGTCGACAGACGGCACTTCATCGCCACCACCGCCTCCGGGGCCGCGGCCGTGATGCTCAGCGCGGCCGCGGGGGGCACCGCGGCGGCGGCCACGCCCGCCGCCGCCCCGTCCGCGGCCCCGCGCGCGCCCCGCGCGCTGACCAGCGTCCGGCCCTTCCCGCTCACCGCCGTGACCCTGCTCCCCGGCGCCTTCAAGGACAACCAGTCCCGCAACTCCGCCTATCTGCGCTTCGTCGACATCGACCGGCTGCTGCACACCTTCCGCCTCAACGTCGGCATCGCCAGCAGCGCCCGGCCCTGCGGCGGCTGGGAGAGCCCGACCACCGAACTGCGCGGCCACAGCACCGGCCATCTGCTGTCCGGCCTCGCCCTGACCTACGCCAACACCGGCGAGGCCGCCCTGCTCGACAAGAGCCGCAAGCTCGTCTCCGCCCTCGCCGCCTGCCAGGCGAAATCCCCGGCAGCCGGTTATCGGACGGGCTATCTGTCGGCGTTCCCGGAGAACTTCTTCGACCGGCTGGAGGCCGGTACGGGGGTGTGGGCCCCGTACTACACCATCCACAAGATCATGGCCGGGCTCGTCGACCAGTACCGGCTCGCGGGCAACGCCGAGGCCCTGGAGACCGTGCTGCGCCAGGCCGCCTGGGTCGACACCCGCACCGGACGGCTCTCGTACGACCAGATGCAGCGCGTCCTCCAGACCGAGTACGGCGGCATGAACGACGTCCTCGCCGATCTGCACGCGATCACCGGCGACAGCCGGTGGCTGAAGGTCGCCGAGCGCTTCACCCACGCCCGCGTCTTCGACCCGCTCGCCCGGAACGAGGACCAGCTCGCCGGACTCCACGCCAACACCCAGATCCCCAAGATGGTCGGCGCCCTGCGGCTGTGGGAGGAGGGTCTCGACAGCCGCTACCGCACCATCGGTGAGAACTTCTGGAAGATCGTCACCGATCACCACACGTACGTCATCGGCGGCAACAGCAACGGCGAGGCCTTCCACGAACCGGACGCCATCGCCGCCCAGCTCTCCGGGAGCTGCTGCGAGAACTGCAACAGCTACAACATGCTCAAGCTCACCCGGCTGATGCACTTCCACGCGCCCGAGCGCACCGATCTGCTCGACTACTACGAGCGCACCCTGTTCAACCAGATGCTCGGCGAACAGGACCCCGACTCGGCCCACGGCTTCAACATCTACTACACCGGCCTCGCCCCGGGCTCCTTCAAGCAGCAGCCCTCCTTCATGGGCACCGACCCGAACCAGTACTCCACCGACTACGACAACTTCTCCTGCGACCACGGCAGCGGCATGGAGACCCACGCCAAGTTCGCCGACACCATCTACACCTACGGCGACCGCAGCCTCCTGGTGAACCTCTTCATCCCCTCCGAGCTGCGCTGGCAGGAGAAGGGCATCACCTGGCGCCAGACCACCGGCTTCCCCGACCAGCAGACCACCACCCTCACCGTCAGCTCCGGCGCGGCCTCCCTGGAACTGCGCGTGCGCATCCCCTCCTGGGCTTCCGGGGCGCGCGCCACGCTCAACGGCGCCACCCTCCCCGACCGGCCCGCCCCCGGCAGCTGGCTGATCATCGACCGGCAGTGGAAGACCGGCGACCGGGTCGAGGTGACCCTGCCGATGAAACTGCGGTTCGACCCCACCCCCGACGACCCCGACATCCGGGCCGCGCTGTACGGGCCGGTCGTGCTGGCCGGGGCGTACGGCGACCGCACCGGCATGACCATGCCGCGCCTCACGCAGGACTCGGTGGTGCAGCAGGCCACCAGCCCGATGCGCTTCACCGCCACCGCGGACGGGCAGAGCGTCACACTGCTGCCCGTGGCCCGCGTCCACCACCAGCACTACAACGTGTACTGGGTCACCGGGCAGCCGCCCACCCCGCCGCCCGCCTTCGCCGCCTGGCACCGCTTCGACGAGACCTCCGGCGCCACCGCCGCCGACGCCACCGGCCGCGGCAAGACCGCCCGGCTCACCGGCGGCGCCACCTGGAGCTCCGGGCGGACCGGCGGCGGCGTCGCGCTGAACGGCAACGACGGCTGTGTGACCCTCGCCGACGACCTCCTCGCGGGCGCCACCGCGTACACGATCGCCACCTGGGTCCGGCTGGACGGCACCCCCGCCACCTGGACCCGGATCTTCGACATCGGCACCGGCGTCACCGCCAACATGTTCCTCACCCCGGTCGCCGACTCCGGCAAGCTGCGCTTCGCCATCACCGCGGGCGGCGGCGGCGCCGAACAGCGCATCGAGGCCGCCCCGCTGCCCACCGGCCAGTGGACCCATGTCGCCGTCGCCTACGGCGGCGGCACCGCCGTCCTCTACGTCGGCGGACGCGAGGCGGGCCGCAACACCCGCGTCACCGTCGAGCCAGCCGACTTCGGCAACCACATCCGCGCCGCCTACCTCGGCAAGTCGCAGTACCCGGACCCGTACCTCAAGGCCGCGTTCGACGACTTCCGCGTGTACGGCCGGACACTCAGCGCGAATGAGGTCGCCACCCTGGCCGAAAGCTGACAAGCTCGGGCGGGCGGGCCACGGTCCGCCCGCCCCCCGAACCGACCGGCATGGACAAGGACGACGTACATGGCCCACCTCGCGGCGGAGAACCGCTACGACTCCATGCAGTACCAGCGCTGCGGGCGCAGCGGTGTGCTGCTGCCGAAGGTCTCGCTCGGCCTGTGGCACAACTTCGGCGACACCCATCCGCTCGAGACCCAGCGCGCCGTACTGCGCCGCGCCTTCGACCTCGGTGTCACCCACATCGACCTGGCCAACAACTACGGCCCCCCGCCCGGCAGCGCCGAGACCAACTTCGGCTCGGTCTTCGCCCAGGACCTCCGCCCCTACCGCGACGAGCTGTTCATCGCCAGCAAGGCCGGATATCTGATGTGGCCCGGCCCGTACGGTGAGTGGGGCTCGCGCAAATACATGCTGTCCAGCCTCGACCAGTCGCTGACCCGCATGGGCCTGGACTACGTCGACGTGTTCTACTCCCACCGCTTCGACCCGGACACCCCGCTCGAAGAGACGATGGGCGCGCTCGACAGCGCCGTACGCCAGGGCAAGGCCCTCTACGCCGGGCTGTCGAACTACCCGCCGGAGGCCATCACGGAGGCGGCCGCGATCCTCAAGGAGCTGCGCACCCCGTACCTGATCAACCAGCATCCGTACTCGATGCTCCAGCGCGGGGTCGAGGGCGGAGTGCTGGAGGCGTCCGCCCAGGCAGGTGCCGGTGTCATCGCCTTCTCGCCGCTCGCCCAGGGCCAGCTCACCGACCGCTATCTCAACGGTGTGCCGTCCGACTCCCGCATGGCGCTCGGCCACTTCCTCAAGCGCGACGCGCTCACCGAGGAGCGCCTGACACTGCTGCACGCCCTCAACAAGATCGCCGGGGAGCGCGGCCAGACCCTCGCCCAGCTGGCGCTCGCCTGGGTGCTGCGCGACCCGCGGGTGGTCTCCGTGCTGATCGGCGCGAGCAGCGTCGCCCAGCTGGAGCAGAACATCGCCGTCCTGGACTCGCCCGGCTTCAGCGACGACGAGCTGGCCGAGATCGACCGGCTCTCCGCCGAGGCGGGCGTCGAGATTCCGTGATCTGGCTCCCGCGTCCCCGCTCCCGGCCATCCGGCACCGGGAGCGGGGACGCGGCGGGCGCTTACGTCAGCGGCCGGTGAAGCGCGGGGCGCGCTTCTCACGGAACGCGGCCATGCCCTCCGACTGGTCCTCGGTGGCGAACAGCGCGTGGAAGGAGCGCCGTTCGAACAGCAGCCCCTCGCGCAGCCCCACCTCCAGCGCCCGCTCCACCGCCTCGCGTGCCGCCATGACGGCCGGTTTGCCGTACGAGGCGACGGTCGCGGCCACGGCCGCCGCCTCCGCCATCAGCCGGTCGTCGGGGACCACCCGGGAGACCAGCCCGGCGCGCTCCGCCTCCTGCGCGCCCATGGTGCGCCCGGTCAGGATCAGGTCCATCGCCTTGGCCTTTCCGACCAGTCTTGTCAGCCGCTGGGTGCCGCCGATGCCCGGCATCACGCCCAGCTTGATCTCCGGCTGACCGAAGGTGGCCGATTCTCCGGCCAGGACGATGTCGCACATCATCGCCAGCTCGCAGCCGCCGCCCAGCGCGTAGCCGGACACCGCCGCGATCTTGGGGGTGCGCAGCGCGGCGAAGGCGTCCCAGCCCGCGAAGTAGTCCTCGGTGAACATCTCCACGGAGGTCTTCGGCGCCATCTCCTTGATGTCGGCGCCCGCCGCGAACGCCCGCTCCGAGCCGCGGATCACCAGGCAGCCGGTCCCGGGATCGCGGTCCAGCGGCCGCAGCGCCTCGACCAGTTCGGCCAGCAGCCCGCTGCTGAGCGCGTTGAGCACCTCGGGGCGGTGAAGCGTCACGGTGACGACGCGGTCATGGCGTTCGATCTTGATGAAGTTCACGGTGTCTCCCTTTCCGGGGGCCGGTCTACGAGTCCCAGATGGCGCCGTACGCGGGGATCCCGCGGCACTCCAGGCCGTGGACCACCTGCCAGGTGAGCTTCTTGTTGGAGATGCAGATGACGGCCTCGGCCCCGAAGTCCGCGTACGCGGTGTAGGCGAGCCGGACCATGTCGGGCTTGCCGTGTTCGGAGGTGTCCCAGATGAGGGCGTCGGGCTGGACGGCCAGGATCTCGTCCACCAGGGCGCCGCCGTAGGTCGTACGGGGCGTACGGGTCGCCCACACCAGCCGCGCCGGGACCTCCCGGGCTAGCAGATGGGGGAGACACGGGCCGATGCCGCTGCCGGTGGCCACGTAGACCACCTTGTGGAACAGCGTCTCGATGTTGGCCACCCCCGCGGTGGTGATGCCCTTCACCCACACCCGGGACGGTGCGTCGTCGATGAACTTCCCCGTCCAGTCCCCGGCGCGGGAGATGGTGAGCCGGAACCCGGACTCGCCCGGCGCGGGCACGTTGGCGAACGAGTGCCACTCCCGCAGCGGGCTGCGGCTGATCGCCGTCGAGGACCCGGCGAAGGGCGTCACCCCGTGGTTGAAGCGGGCGAGCGCCACATGGGCGGAGGGGCGCTCAATGGCCACCCGCACCCGGCGCAGCCGCAGCCACGGCAGCGCCACACTGAAGGTGATCACCACCAGCACCCACGCGCCCGGCGCCGTCAGCAGCCGCTCGGCGGCGGACCCGCCGCCGGGCCCGTCGAGCGTGGTCAGCACGGTCTGTGCCCAGAAGAGCGCGAGTGCCGCCCAGCCGCCGAAGCGGTGTGACTTCTCGAAGTGGTCGTGGAACCGCGCCCGGAACGGCGGCAGCGCGGTGGCCGTGATCCCCAGCAGCAGGACGACCAGGGCGTACGAGACGGCGAGCGTCGCGGCCGGGGCGGCGTGCCGGGTCAGCGACCCCACCAGGGCGAGGAACCAGAGCGTGCCCGCGAGCGCCCCGCCGACGTGCACCCCGCCGAAGTGGTAGACCTTCGCCAGCGTCCACCGGATCCTCAGCGGCCAGCTGGTGGGCGCCGCGGTGGCGATGCGGAACAGCAGATTGATGACGTACTGCTGGCGGATGACGATGGCGACAGCGAAGTTGACGAGCGCCGCGTCGGAAAGCGTACGAGTCGGCAGGCCCTCGCCCGAACGGGAGAGCAGGAACGCCAGGTTGACGGCCAGGACCAGGGTGATGAGGCGGTTGTAGTGCATCAGGCGCGGATGCTTCAGCAGCCCGCGCATCCCCGGTGTCCGGGGCGGCAGCGGCAGCTCCGCGGTGCCGCGCGGCGGCGCTTCGGCGCGGGGTGTGGTCACGACGCCACCTCACGGGCCGTGCGGCGCTCATCCGCTGTGCGGCGCTCGGCGGCCAGCCGCAGCAGGGCCGCCTTGTCGACCTTGCCGCGGCTGGTGAGCGGAAGCGCCGGCAGGGTGTGGACGGCCACCGGCACGCAGTAGTAGGGGAGCGCCCGCGTCACGGCCTGCCGCGCCGCCTCGGGGTCGACCCGCAGCGGGGCGGCGAAGGACACCAGACTGCGGTCGTCCAGCTTGAGCGTCACCGCGCGGACGCAGCCGGGGACCGCTTCGAGGACGGCCGACACCGAATCCAGTTCGACGCGGAAGCCCCGCACCTTGACCTGGTCGTCGGTGCGGCCCAGATGTTCCAGCTCGCCGTCGGGCGTCCAGCGGCCCAGGTCGCGGGTACGGAACATCAGCCGCCCGCCGCCGAGGAACGGGTCGGGCGCGTACCGCTCCGCGGTGAGCCGCGGATTGCGCAGATAGCCCGCCGACACGCAGTCGCCGCCCGCCCACATCTCGCCGGTCTCGCCGATGGCGCACGGCCGCCGCTCGGCGTCCAGCACGTACACGGTGTTGTTGGGGGTCGGCCGTCCGATGGTCAGCCGCAGCGCCGCCGGGTCATGGCGTTGCATGGTGTTGACGATGGTGGTCTCGGTCGGCCCGCACGCGTTGTAGAAGGTGCAGACCCGGGCCCAGCGGTCGGCGAGCGCGCGCGGGCACGGCTCCCCGGCGACGGCCGCGACCTCGATCCGTTCGCACAGCTCGGGATCGACCCCGCTGAGCACGGTGGGGGTCGCGATGACGACGTCCACCCGGCGTACGGTCTCGGCGATGTCGGCGCCGCGGATCACCAGGGTGGCACCGTGGCTCAGAGCGCCGAGGATCTCCCACGCGGCCATGTCGAAGGCCACGTTGAGGATCTGGGACACACGCACCCCGGGCCGCATTCTCAAGTTCCCCGGCTCGGTGAGCAGGATGTTGCACACGTTGCGATGGGTGACGGTGACCCCGTTGGGCGCTCCCGTGGTACCGGAGGTGAAGAGCACATAGCAGCCGTCGTCCGGTGTCACGGGCCGGGCGGGCACAAAGGGGCGTTCGCTCCGTTCGTCGTCGAAGGGAACGGCCATCGCGGTGTCGACCGGGACGATGACATGGCCGGGCGGCGCCGGTATGCGGTCCGCGTAGCCGGACGTCGTCAGGATCACCCGGGTCGACGCCGTGCGGATGACATGGCCGAGCTGCGCCGGTGGCGCCAGCCCGGCGTCCTGCGGCACATAGGCCGCGCCCGCCTTCAGGGTGGCCAGCAGGCCGACGAGCATGGCCAGCGAGCGCCGGACGAACAGCGCGACATGGTCACCTGGGCGTATGCCCAGCTGGGCGAGCTGGGCCGCCAGCCGTTCGGCCTGCCGGTCCAGCTCCCCATAGGTGATCGTTTCGCCGAGGTGCTCGGCCGCCACGGCGAGCGGGGCCGTGGCGGCGTGCCGCTCGACGGCCCGGTGGATCAGGGAACACGGCGGGGTGGCCACCGGCCCCTGGCCGAACCGCTGGAACAGCCGCCGGTCCGTGCCGGAGAGGTTCCGGAGGGGATCGGCGGGCCACTCCGGTCGTGCGTCCCGATGCAGGGTGTGTATCCGCATATGTCGCCCACTCTCGTTCGACAAGTCGGTCGTTGTTCGGCTCATGGAGCCGGGTGCGGGCACGAATGGCCCGGGTACGGAGGTGAGGGTGAAAGGTGATGAGCCGTATGAGGTGCGATGGGTGGCACTTCGGCGGGGAGATCAGACCGCCGCCGACCAGGTCACATGCGCTTCGTGCGGCACATGGCCATCAGCCGTCTCGCTTGCTTGAGAGCTTAAGGACCTGCGCGGCGCGCAGGGAAGACAGACGACGGGCGCAAGTTGGCCAGGATCCCACTAGAGTGCGCCCGCGCGGAAAGATATGCCTTGTGGCCTTGATGCCGACCTGGTAGCGGCAGCAGCGGGGCGGCGCCACCGAAACTGACGATATGTCATCCCGTGCGCCGATGGCCGAGATCCGCCCCGGGCCGTCGTCCGGATAGCATGAACGGCCCGCCCGCACCACCGCACGGAGACGACAGCCTTGGCCACACAACGGATCCCGGTCCTTCTCCTCACGGGTTTCCTGGGTTCCGGAAAAACCACGATGCTCAACCATCTGATGCGCGACAGCGCGGACACCCGGATGGGCGTCATCGTCAACGACTTCGGCAGCATCAACATCGACGCCATGGCCGTCGCCGGACAGGTCGACTCGATGATCCCCATCGAGAACGGCTGTCTGTGCTGCGCCGCGGACGCCTCCGAAATGGACGAGATGCTCGACCGGCTCACCGATCCGCAGCTGCGCATCGACGTCATCGTGATCGAGGCGAGCGGCCTGGCCGAGCCGCAGAGCATGATCCGTACGCTGCTGTCCAGCGGCAATGAGCGCATCCGCTACGGGGGCCTGGTGGAGGTCGTGGACGCCGCCGAGTTCGCGAGCACCCGCGACCGCCACCCCGAGCTGGACCGCCATGTGCGCGACGCCGACCTGATCGTGCTCAACAAGACCGACCGGGTGGGGGAGGAACAGCGGCGGCGCGTCCTGGACACCGTCGCCGAGATCGCCCCTGGGCTGCCCGTCCTCACCGCCGAACACGGCCGCGTCGACCCCGGACTCCTCTTCGACCACGAGCCCCGGGAGACCCCCGAAGAGCGCTTCCGGCAGCTCTCGTTCGCCGATGTGTGCGCCGAGGACGACAACCACGGCCACGACCACGGCCGCCATCTCCACGCCGCGTACGAGAGCGTCGAATTCAGCTCGGCCGAGCCGATGGACCCGCGCCGCTTCATGGAGTTCCTCGACGCCCGGCCCGCGGGCCTCTACCGCCTCAAGGGCTTCGTCCACTTCGCGGGCGCCGATCCGCAGCGGAAGTACGGGCTGCACGCGGTCGGCGCGTACCTCCGGTTCCAGCCGGAGCCCTGGGAGCGCGGGGAGCCCCGCACCACCCAGCTGGTGATGATCGGCACCGGCATCGACGCCGACACCCTCACCAAGCGGCTGACCGACTCCGTCGCGGCCGGTCCGGAGGGGGCGGACGAGCGGCACATGATGGGCGTGCTGCGCTACGTGGACGACGCGACTAGAAATCGGGAAGGGTGACCGAGCCGTCCTCGGCGAGCGGAAACCCGGGGTTGTAAGCGACCTCCCACGCATGGCCCTCCGGGTCGGTGAAGGCACTGGAGTAGAACCCGATCGCGTTGACGGCCGCGGGCTTGGTCACCGTCCCACCGGCCCGCTCCGCCGCCGCGAGCAGGGCGTCGACCTCCGCCTCCGACCGTACGTTGTGCGCCAGGGCGATCCCGCCGAACCCGGCCGCCGGCCCGGGCTCCAGCCCGCAGTCCCGCGCCAGCTCGTCCCGCCCCCACAGGACCAGCCCCAGGCCGCCCGCCTGGAAGAACACGGTCTCCTCGACTTCCTGCCCCCGCCAGCCCAGGGCCTCGTAGAACGCCTTGGCCCGAGCGAGATCGGTAACGCCCAGCGTGATCAGGGTGATGCGCTGCTCCATGCGCACACGGTACGGCTCCTCGGCCGGCATGCGCCGCCGGCGCGGCGTTCCCATCATGGGACGAGGAGATGAGCACCCCATGACCGAGTGGACGTGGGAGTACCGCGGGTACGACCCGGCCGCCGAACGGCCGCGCGAGGTGCTGTGTACCCTCGGCAACGGCTATACGGCGACCCGCGGCGCGCTGCCCGAGAGCCGCGCCGGGCCGGTGCACTACCCCGGCACGTACGTGGCGGGCTGTTACGACCGGTCGCGCTCCGCCGTCGCGGGCCGCGAGGTGGAGAACGAGGACCTGGTCAACCTGCCGAACTGGCTGCTCCTGGTTCGACCAGCAGCGTCAGCGCGTGCCCGGCGCGCCGGCGCCCGACGCGCGGACGGCGCGACAGGGGCTCGGCCCCCGTGATCCTGGTCTGCGCGGCAAGCGCGACACGGACATCGGACGTCCGGGTACGGCAGTGCAGCCACGCGGTGCCTGAGCGCTCCTCACCGGTGCCGAAACCGGTCAGATGACGCTCCTCCAGACCCTCTTAACGGCGCACATTGGTGTTGCGCACCTCCCCGTCCAGGACCGATTCGACCTGGATACGGCTCGGCCGGTCCTCCGTCGTGAGGACGGTCCGCAGCGCGGCGAGGTGGGGGTCGCCCATGTGGACCAGCCGGTGCTGTTCCACTCCGAGCCGGTGCCCGTCGCGGTCGCGGTAGCCCACCGTCCGGGTGAGCGTTCCCGTACGCATGTCCAGCGTCTGGTGATAGTCGAGCGGTGCGCGGATGTCCGGGGACAGCCATGCTCCGGCGGTGCCGTCGCCGGACAGTGTCCGCAGGCGCCTCATGCTCGGATACCTCTTCGCACCGGAGGAACTGGCCGCGCTCTTCCGCACCCTCGGATACACGGTGGACGGCACGGTCTGGCGCCGCACCGTGGACTACTACCTGAGCCGCACCAGCCACGGTTCCACTCTCAGCAGCCTGGTCCACGGCTGGGTGCTCGCCCGGGCAAAGCGCTCGGCGGCCTGGGAGTACTGCCGCCGGGCGCTGGAATCCGATGTCGCCGACATCCAGGGCGGAACCACTCCCGAGGGCATCCACCTCGGCGCCATGGCCGGCTCCGCTACCGCGGCCACTGGGGAGTGAGCCTCCGCCTGGACCGCGGCCGACTGCGCGTCGCCGTTCCCGGCTCCGACCACGAGCCGATCCGGCTGGTGCTCCCCGACCGGACCGTCACCCTCGCCCCCGGGAAGAGCCACGCCGTGCGGCTGCCTCGCCGCTGACGCGGCCCGGGCGGTGGTTCGCCCTCCGGGGTACTCCCTGCGTACAGAGGGCTTCTTGTGAGACGAGGCAGCCGCCATGGAACAAGTGGTCACCGTGGGCCTCGACGGTTCGGCCGAGAGCCTGGCCGCCGCCCGCTGGGCCGCCGACGAGGCGGAGCGGCGAGGACTGGCGTTGCGCCTGACGCACGCGTGGATCCTGCTGTCCGCGCCCACTCCCGACACTCCCGCGGCGGACGACCAGAACCGCTGGGCGAAGCGGATCGTGCACGACGCGCACGACGAGCTGTCCGGCCTCCACCCGGGACTCACCATCACCGAGGACCTGGTCGCGGACGAGGCCGGGAAGGCCCTGCTCGACGCGGCCGCGCGGTCGCGGATGCTGGTGCTCGGTTCCCGCGGGCTGGACCGGGTGGCGAGCTTCTTCCTGGGCGACATCGGCCTGCACGTCGTAGGCCGCGCGGAGCGGGTCGTGGTGCTGGTCCGAGGGGACCGGGCGGCGGCGGACGACCGGCGGCGTGTGGTCGTGGGCCTGAGTCCGCACGGTCCCCAGGACAATCTCCTCGAGTTCGCCTACGTCACCGCCTTCACCCGTGGTGTGCCGTTGCACGCCGTCCACGGCAGGAAGCCCGACCGGGCGTACGCCGCCCCCGGCGGGGAGGCGGGTGTGGCCCGGGACCTCGCCGAGCGGGCGCGACGGGAGCTGGACGAGGTCCTGCGGCCGTGGCGGGAGAAGTTCCCCCGGGTACGGGTCGTCGACGAGATCCGGCTGGAGAGCCCGGCCCAGGCGGTCGTACGGGCCGCCGACGACGGCGATCTGCTGATGGTCGGACGGCGGAAGCGCCCGCCTGCCCTCGTGCCCCGCCTCGGTCCCGTGGTGCAGGCCGCCGTGCACCACGCCGCCTGTCCGGTCGCCGTCGTCCCCCACGAATGACGCGGGGGTCCGGCGGACACGAGGCAGCCGTCATCGGCGCGTGCGTGGCCGGGGGCACCCGCCCGCCGGACACTGGAAGTGGTGGGGCACCGCCGGGCCCCGGGGGAGACCGACGAGAGGAGGAGGGCCGTGCCCGAGACTCCGCACATCGTGGGCGATGTGATGACGCGGACGGTCGTCGCCGTCGGGCGCGACGCGCCGTTCAAGGAAATCGTGCAGACCCTGGGCCAGTGGCATGTGAGTGCCATGCCGGTGCTGGAGGGCGAAGGGCGGGTGATCGGCGTCGTCTCCGAGGCGGATCTGCTGCCCAAGGAGGAGTTCCGGGGCAGCGATCCGGACCGTCCCGAGCAACTGCGGCGTCTGCCCGACCTCGCGAAGGCCGGGGCCGTGACGGCGGAGGAGCTGATGAGCACCCCGGCGGTGACCGTGCACACGGACGCCACCCTGGCAGAAGCGGCCCGGACCATGGCCGTCAGGCGGGTCAAGCGGCTCCCCGTGGTCGATGCCGAAGGGAAGTTGCAGGGCATCGTCAGCCGGGGTGATCTGCTGAAGGTCTTCCTCCGGGCGGACGAGGACATCGAGGAGGAGGTCCGCCGCACGGTGGTGTCCTATCTCTTCCCCCGCCTCGGACACGCCGTCCACGTGGCGGTGGACGAGGGCGTGGTCACGCTCAGCGGGGAACTGGGCGACACCACGCTGATTCCGGTGGCCGCGCGCCTCGTCCGGGCGGTGGAGGGTGTCGTGGACGTCGAATGCCACTTCAAGGCCGCCGGGCGGGCCGAGGCGGCATGATCGCCCCGAAGGCGGCCCCGCTGCGGCGACAGGGCTACGGCTGGATGTCCAGTACCTCGTGGATCGGTCGACGAGGGGTCCGCGCGCCCGGTGGCCCGTAGCCCAGGCGCAGCACCATCTGCACGTACGCCGCGCCCGACACCGGGTCCCGCAGCGGCCAGCGCAGGTCGCGCCATTCCAGGGCCTGGGTGACGAAGGAGGCGGCCAGCCCCTCCAGGGTGGCGCGCAGCAGAACCCGTTCCATCGCCTGGCCGGTGCGCAGCCAGTCCTCGGCCCGGTCGCGTCCGGTGCTCAGCAGGGCCAGATGAGGGGTGGTCTCGAAGTCGGCGGTCGGGCGGCCGGGCACCGGTTTGCCGCCCGCGAAGTCCCGTACGGGCGCCTTGCCGATGCCGCGCCGGGGCCCGAAGGCGTGCTCCGGGACGCCTTCTGCGGCGGGCCGCGGGTCGTCCGCCCTGCGGGTGAAGCGGGCCAGGTCCGCGGCGACACCGGGATCGGTGAGATTGCGTGCCTCTGCCTCCAGGGCCAGGTCGAGGACGGACCGCAGATGCCACCCCGAGGCGAACGACAGCGAAACGTGTTCCCGGCATGCGGCGTCGGCGAGGGCGGTGCACACGGGCTCGGGTATGGCGGTCTCCGCGAAGGGATATCGGCTGGTGTGCCGGGTGTGCACAGCTGGGTACAGGGACGCCGGATCGTCGTCACCGCCGTCGAGCGGTCCGGTCAGCGTCACGGTGGCCAGCAGCATGGGGTCGGCCGGATCGGGAAGCAGCCGGGTCGTCGCCCCCCAGCCCTCGTGCGCGACCGCGGCCCGCAGATTCATCAGCGCCGCGCCGCAGCCGATGTGCAGGGCGCGCTGTTCCGGATCGGAATGCGGCAGGGCGCCCCTGAGGTCTCCCCGGACGTGGAAGACGCGGCTGCCCCGGACGTACCGGAACCGCCAGGGCTGGGCGTTGTGCATCGAAGGGGCGGCGGTGGCGTCCCGCACCAGCGCGGTGACGACCTCGTCGGACGGCGGTCGCACCCTCACCGATGTCCGGGGGGCATGCGGCCCCGGGGTCTTTCCGACGTGTGCTCGCTGTGGTGGACGTGTGCGTCCGGGCCGGGAAACACCAGGGTGATCCGCTCCGAGTCCGACCACCTCACGTCATACGGAGGCGTTCCGTCGTCGTGGTGGAGCCCGACGATCTCACCGTCCCGCCTGGTCGCGCCGGTGGTCGGGCTTTCGACGATGAGTTGGTCACCGACATGGGCACGCATCGCTTCCGCGCCTCCCGTCCCCTCGCTCCTTCTTCCTCCACCATGGCACGGCGGATGAGCGCTGTCCCTGGGCCGAATGGCCGGTCGGATGGGCCGGGAAGCTCATTCGGAAAACCGCGGCGAGTTGCGACGCTTGGCAGTCGGGAGCCGAGGAGAGGAGGCGGCGGATGCACCACAGGACAGTGGGAGAACTCATGACCCGCGGGGTGGTCCGGGCGCCAGGTGACATGCCGTTCAAGGAACTCGTCGCGCTCCTCGCGGAGAACGACGTCACAGCGGTGCCTGTCGTGGACGCCGCCGACCGGCCGATGGGCGTGGTGTCCGAGGCCGACCTGCTGCGCAAGGTGTCGGGTCAGGCCGATCCGTCCGGCCGGGTCTTGCTCCCGCATCCGGAGGCATGGGAGCGGGCGAAGACGGAAGGGGCGAGGGCGGAGGAGCTGATGTCGGCCCCCGCCGTGTGCGTACGCCCCGAGTGGACTGTCGCCGAGGCCGCCCGTCTGATGGCGGTCCATGGCGTCAAGAGGCTGCCCGTCGTGGACGGGACCGACAAGCTGCTCGGCATCGTCCCCCGGGGAGACCTGCTGCGGATCTTCCTGCGCCACGACGACGCGATCCACGACGAGATCTGCCGCGACGTGCTGCGCCGGACCCTGCGGCTGGCGCCTTCGGCCGTGACGGCCGAGGTACGGGAGGGCGAGGTAACGCTGAGCGGGTCGGTGGAACTTCGGAGCCTGATCCCGATCATCGTCCGGCTGTGCCGGAGCGTGGACGGAGTGGTCTCCGTCAGCGAACACATCTCCTTCCGCGCCGACGACACACAGGGCCCTGCCGCGGCCGCGTAAGGCACCGGGCGCCCGGGAGCGATCTGCCGGGCCCGACGCCCGGCGACACCGCCGCCCGATCGGTGCCACACTGGCCGCATGGGCGACCGGCGCACTCCCGTGCCCCCGGTGTGGTGACGCGCGGGTCCACCGCGATCGCCCGTCCGCGACGGCACCGGAATCCGCGAGGAGGCCGAGTCCCGATGACGCAGACCCCCGGGGCACGTCCCGTCACCGTCGGCTTGGACGGCTCGCCCGAAAGCCTGGCCGCCGCCGAGTGGGCGGCGCGGGAAGCGCGGTGGCGGCAGGCGCCGCTGCGGCTGGTCCACGCCTGGATGCTGCCCGCGCAGACGGCGCGTACCGCGCAGGCTCCCGAGATGCGCAGACTCTGGGCGCAGGAGGCTCTCGACGCGGCGAAGGCGCGACTCGCCGACCGCTACCCGGAGGTGCCGATTTCCACCGAACTCCTCCCGCGGACGGCCGTCGAGGGCTTGGTCGGCCATGGCGCGTCCGCGCAGCTGCTGGTGCTCGGGTCGCACGGGCGGGGCACGGTGGCCGGCTACCTGCTTGGGTCCGTGGGCATGCAGGTGCTGGGGTGTTCGACGAGCCCGGTGGTGATGGTGCGCCGGGACGGCGGGGAGCGGACCGGGGCGGAGGGCGGCGAGGTGGTCGTGGGCGTTCAGGACCCGCCGGAGTCGGCCGCACCCGTCGAGTTCGCCTTCGCCACCGCGGCGGCACGCGGAACGGGGGTGTGCGCCGTGCGGGCACTGCCACCGCCGACGGTGTTCCACGCCGACCACGCCGACCACGCCGACCACGGCGGGGACGCCGGGGACGAGGAGCGGAAGCGGCTGGCGGAAGCCGTGGAACTGTGGCGGGAGAAGTACCCCGACGTCCCGGTGTCCGAGCGGGCCGAGCAGGCCCATCCCGCGGATGCCCTGCTGGCGGCCGCATCGGGGGCCGGTCTGATGGTCGTCGGACGCCACACCCACCGGCCACCCGTCGCACCCCGCCTCGGCCACGTCACCCACGCGCTCCTCCACCACGCCGGGTGTCCCGTCGCCGTCGTACCCCACGACTGACGACACGCCGCCCGTACCGCGCTGTGCCCCACTGCTGTTCGGCTACCGAGGTGGTGGGGCCGTCGACCTGGAGGGGCTGGAGCAACTCCTGCTGCGGCGGTCGCGCGCCGCACGGCGGTGGCGGGCGTGAAGCACACCCGTGCCGATCACACCCGCTGCGGGACGACGGCCACCGGGCACGCGGCGCGGTGCAGCACGGCGTGGCTGACCCGGCCGAGCTGCAACCCGGCGCGGTCGCGACGGTGCAGGGAGCCGACGACCAGCAGGTCGGCCTGTTCCGACATGTCCCGCAGGACCCGGTGTGCCGGGCCCTCGATCACATCGCGGTGGCACACGGTCTTGTCGTCCTCCTCGCGTTCCACCTCGTCCAGTACCTCATTGAGCACGGTCGCCGCCTGTTCCTCGTAGATCAGGGTGGTCGCCTCAAGCGGCGACTGGCCCGCGGGTGAGTGCGCCGGGCGCCGCCAGGCGCGTACGGCGTGCAGTTCGGCGTCCCTCGCCCGCGCCTCGCGGAAGGCGAACCGGATGGCGGCCGACCCCTCCGCGACATCACCGACCGCGAGGACCACGCGTCCGAAGGACCCCTGACGGTTGCGCTCCGCGCCGCGGACCACGATCACGGGGGAGACGGAACGTGCCGCCACCGCCAGACTGACCGAACCCAGCAGCGTGTCCGCCAGCTCGCCCCTGCCGCGGGACCCCGTGACCACGGCGAACGCCTCGCGGCCCTCGTGCAGCAGCGCCGACACGGTGTCCTCGGCCAGGGCCTCGGCGGACACCTTCACCTCCGGGTTGCGGGACGTCGCGTGCCGTGTGCAGGAGGCGATGACGTTCTCGGCCACGATCTCCCCCGAGGAGCGGCCGGTGCTGAACGAGGGGAGGCGCCCCTCGTACCGCTCCCATCGGGAGGCGTGGACCAGGCGCAGGGGCAGCTCGTGGCGGGCCGCCTCGTCCACGGCCCAGTCCACCGCCTGAAGGCTGGAATCCGATCCGTCAACACCCACGACCAGCGGGAGCGCCATCATCCCCACCGCCTTCCTGCGGTCGACTCGTGTGCTTCGGGTACCCCCGTGACCACGCTCGCACCGCCGCACCGGATGCGGCCCGGGGAGACCGGCCGCACGATGAAGCCATGTCGGCTCCCCGCCCCGCTGCCACCCCCGACCACGCCGACACGGCCGCCTCCTGCCCCGGGTACATGGGCACGGCGGTGCGGTCGGCCGCGGGGGACGGCCCCGGGTGACGGCGGGGCTGTCGCCGGAGGAGGCGGCGCGGAGGTTGGAAGAGTACGGGCCCAACTCCGTCGCCCGGGAGAGGCCCACGCCCGTATGGCGCCGAGTGGCGCAGCAACTGCGCGACCCGCTGATCGTGGTGCTCCTCGTGGCCGCCGTGCTGACCCTGGCCACCAGGGACCTTCCCGACGCCGCGGTGATCCTGCTCGTCATCACGGTGAACACCGTGGCCGGTGTCGCGCAGGAGGTACGGGCCGAACGGGCCGTGACGGCGCTGACGGCCCTGAGCGCCCCCACGGCCCGGGTGGTGCGCGGCGGCGCGGAGTCTTCCGTACCGGCCGCCGACGTGGTGCCGGGGGACCTGGTCCTGCTCGGTGAGGGGGACATCGTGCCCGCGGACGGTGAGATTCTCGACGCGGCGCTGCTCCTGGCGGACGAGTCGGCGCTGACGGGCGAGTCCGTTCCGGTGGAGAAGGCCGTCGGCGCGGATCCCTCGCTCGGCATGGTGTCGGCCGGCACGGTGGTCGTCCGCGGGCGCGGCCGCGTCGAGGTCACCGGGACCGGGCCGGACAGCGCGCTCGGCCGGATCGCCGCCCTGATGGGAACCGCCCCCGGCCTGACCCCGTTGCAGCACCGGCTGGCCAGGTTCGGCCGGGTGCTGGCGGCCGTCGTCGTCGCGCTGTGCGCGGTGGTGCTCGCCCTGGGGCTGGTCCGCGGACAGCCGGTGGAGCTGATGATCGTGGCCGCGATCAGCCTCGCCGTCGCGGCCGTGCCCGAGTCCCTGCCCGCCGTGGTCACCCTCGCGCTGGCCCTGGGGGCACGGCGGATGGCCGACCGGCACGCCATCGTCCGCCGGCTTCCCGCGGTGGAGACGCTGGGCTCGGTCACGGTGCTCGCCACGGACAAGACCGGCACCCTGACCGAGGGCAGGATGGCTGCCGAAAGGCTGTGGACACCCCGGGGCGCGGCCACCGTCAGCGGCACCGGCTACGGCCCCGAGGGCCGCGTGGCGCGCGACGGCCACACGGTGACGGCGCGTGACGCCCCCGACCTGGCCGCGCTGCTGAGCGCCGCGATGCTGTGCAACGACGCCGCGCTGGAACCTCCGTCGGACGGCGGGACACGGTGGCGCCCGATGGGCGACCCCACCGAGGCCGCCCTGCTCACGGCGGGGGCCAGGCTGGGCCTGGACCGGGCGGCCCTGGAACGCCGGTCGCCACGCGTCGACGAGATCCCCTTCGACAGCGCACGCAAGCGCATGACGACCGTGCACCGCGGGGACGGCGGCGGGCTGCGGGTCATGTGCAAGGGAGCGCCCGAGGTCATGCTCAGGACCCCGGTCCTCGCCGACTCGCCGGACATGCTCTCCCGGGCCGCCGCCCACGCCGAGGAACTGGCCCGCGGCGGCTACCGGGTCCTCGCCGTCGCCTCGGCCGACCACGGCCCGGCGCCGCCCGCGGGCCGCGGCACCTGGGAGTCGGGCCTGTCACTGCTCGGCCTCGTCGGCATCCTCGATCCGCCCCGCGACACCTCCCGCACGACCCTCGCCGCCTGCGAACGGGCCGGGATCACCCCCGTCCTCGTCACCGGCGACCACCCCCTCACCGCCTGTGCCGTGGCGGCGCGTTCGGGCATCGCGGCCCGGGAGGACGAGGTCACCACCGGCCAGCGGATTCGCCGGGGCACCGCGGGTGAGCTGACCGCCCTGCGCGTCTACGCCCGGACCACGCCCGACCAGAAGCTGGACATCGTCCAGGCGTGGCGCGCGGCGGGCCATGTGGTGGCGATGACCGGCGACGGTGTCAACGACGGCCCCGCCCTGCGCCGGGCGGACATCGGCGTGGCCATGGGACGGCGCGGCACCGAAGTGGCCCGCCAGGCGGCCGACCTCGTGCTCGCCGACGACAACCTGGCCACCGTCGTCGCCGCCGTCGAGGAAGGCCGACGCGTCTACGCCAATGTGCGCCGGTTCCTGCTCTACGCCCTCGCCGGGGGCACCGCGGAAATCCTGGTCATGCTCCTCGGCCCGTTCCTCGGCATGCCGCTGCCCCTGCTCCCCGCACAGATCCTGTGGATCAACCTGCTCACCCATGGCCTCCCCGGAGTGGCGCTCGGAGCCGAACCCGTGGCCCCGGACGTGATGCGCCACCCGCCGCGCCCGCCAGAGGAGAGCGTCCTCGGGGCCGGGCTGTGGCCCCGCATCCTGATCATGGGCGCTTTCGTCGCCTGCGTCACCCTGGCCGCCGGGGTGTGGGCGCGGGACACGGGCCGTCCCTGGCAGTCGCTGATGTTCCTGGTCCTCGGCGCCACCCAGCTCGGCGTCGCACTGGGCTCGCGCGCCCGTCCGGGCAGCCTCACCAACCCGTTCCTGCTGGTCGCCGTGGGCACGGCCCTGGCCCTTCAGGCGGCAGGCGTCTATCTGCCGCTCCTGCGCGCCCTGCTGGGCACCGAACCGCTGCCACCCGTCGACCTCGCGGTCGCCTGCGCGCTCTCCGGCCTCGGGCACGTCGTCATGCGCGCCCAGAGGCGGCTCTTCCCGGAGCGCCCGCCCCACGCGCGCCCGGTGTCCGCCCCGGCGCGCGGCTGACGGCGGCCCCGGGGAAACCGGGGGTGTGCCAGGTCTCGCCCGTTGCGGTGATGCCCAGCGCCTCGTACCCGTCCAGCGCCCCGGCCCAGGTGCGGGCCCCGGCTCCCATGGCGAACGCCGCGGTGGCGTAGGCGTCGGTCAGGGTGAGGCCGTGACCGGTGAGGGTGAGCGAGGCCAGGGCGTCGGCGGGCTCGCCCGCGTGCGGGTCCAGGATGTGCGCGCCGCGCTCGGCCGTTCCCGAGGTGGCGACGGCCAGATCGCGTCCGGTGACCACGGCGGCCAGCTCCCCGGGCCGGGCGGGGTGGGCGATGCCGATCCGCCAGGGCGTGCCGGGGGCGGCCTCGCCGCGCGCCTGGATGTCGCCGCCGCCGTTGACGCAGGTGTTGTGCGCGCCCGCTTCGTACAGCGTCTGCGAGGCCCGTTCGATCGCCCAGCCCTTGACCATCCCGGACGGGTCGAGCCGGCCGCCGGGGGAGTGGCTGAACCAGCCGCCGGTGGCGTGCGCCACCTCCTCGCACAGCCCGAACACCTCGGCCACCTCGGGCCCGTCCTGCTCCGGCACGGGCTCGCCTCGGCTGAGGCGGCTGATCGCGCTGTCGGGGCGGTAGGTGGAGAAGACCTCGTCCACGTGGTGCAGCCAGACCACGGCCTCCTTCAGCGCCCGCAGGACGCGCGGGGTGACCGGATCGCGGAGGTCGAAGGAGAACACCGTGCCCATGGCGTGCTCGACGTGGCGCAGTCCGCGCGCGGGGGCGGACACCTCAGACACCGGCCTTGTCCAGCGCGCTCTGCAGGGACCGGGTGTACCCCTCGCTGGTGTACGTGGCGCCGGAAACCGCGTCGATGTGCGCGCTCTGGGCGCTCAGCGCCTCCTGGGTCAGCTGGGGCACGGCCTCAGTGGCGATCTGCTGGGAGCGCGGGCGGTCGGACGGCGTACGGAGCGCCTTGACGGCGGTGATCCTGCCGCCCGAGAGGGTGACGGACACCTGGACCGGTCCGTACGGGGTGTCGCTCACGCTGCCGGTGTACGTGCCGGAGGTGCCGCCGCTCGAGGACTGGTGTCCGCTCGGCGTGGAGGACGACGACGCGCTCGGCGTGGAGGACGACGACGCGCTCGGTGCCCCGGAGGACGGTGGCGATGCCGCCACGGCCGGGGCCGGGTTCTGGTGCGGCTTGAGCGACAGCAGAAGGATCACTCCTGCCACGGTCGAGACGGTGGCGGCGGCGGCCTTGCGCATGGTCCGGTTCCTGTTCGTCGGGAGGTGGCGCGCGGCTCAGAGCGCGAACGACTCGTGGTGGATGTGCCTGCGCGGAACCCCGGCCCCGCGCAGGGCCGCGGTCGCGGCCTCGGTCATCCCGGGGGGCCCGCACAGGTAGACGTCGCGTTCGGCGAGGTCGGGCACCAGGCCGCGCAGCGCCTCCGGGGTCAGCGGGGAGGAGTACACGGCGGGCTCGTCGACGACGTAGTGGACGGCCGCCCCGCGCGCGGCGGCGAGCGCGTCGAGTTCCGCGCGCAGCGCCAGGTCCTCGGGGCGCCGGGCCCGGTAGATGAGGGTCACCTCGCCGGGCAGCGTCTCGAAGAGGGTCCGCAGCGGGGTGATCCCGACGCCGCCGCCGAGCAGCAGGGTCTTGCGGGTACGGCGGCGGCGTGCGGTGAGGGCCCCGTACGGCCCCTCCACGAGCACCCGGGTGCCGGGCCGCAGCCGGGCGATGGCCGCACTGTGGCCGCCGGACGCCTTGACGGTGATCCGCAGGTACGCCGGGTGCGGGGCGGCGGACAGGGAATAGGGGTTGGCGGCCCACCACATGCCCCGGGTCAGGAACCGCCAGCGGAAGAACTGGCCGGGCTCGGCGCGCAGCTCCTCCAGCCCGCGGCCCGACAGGTACACCGACACGATGCCCGGCGCCTCGGGCCGGACCTCGGCGACGTACAGCCGGTGGCGCAGCGCCCGGCGCACCGGGACGGCGAAGCGGTACCAGGCCAGCAGCGCCGCCACCCCGATGTAGAGGGTGTACCAGGCGAGCTGGGCGGGACGGTTGCCGACGAAGTCGGCCCCGTCGGAGAGCTGGTGCCCGAAGACCAGGAAGACCGCCAGATAGGTGGCGAAGTGCAGGAAGTGCCAGGTCTCGTACGTCATCCGGCGGCGCGCCGCACGCGCGGAGACGATCGCGGTGACCAGGAACAGCAGGAACCCGATCGTGCCCTTGAGCAGGTCCGGGTAGTGCAGGACCAGGGTGGTGGTCTGGTCCACCACGCCGGTGTGCGATTCCAGGGAGTAACCCCAGATGATCAGCAGGACGTGGGCGCACGCGAGGGAGATCGTGTAGCGCCCGCCCATGGCGTGCCAGCGGGCCAGCCGGTCGGTGCCGACCGCGCGGTCCAGCAGCGGCAGGCGGGCCATCAGCAGCAGGAGGACCGCACAGGCGTATCCGGCCAGCAGGCCGGTGATCCGCCCGGCACCGGTGAGCCAGTCGGCCAGCGTGACGACCGAGCGGGTGTCGCTCCACCACAGCGCCAGGACAGCGACGGCCCCGCCCCAGATCAGCGCTTGCGCGAGGGCCGGTACGGGGCTGGGCGGGCGCGGTGCCGACCGGGAGGGGCGGGTCATGGCCGGGACCTGCGGTGTCGTGCTGGTCATGAGGAGTCCTCTCGGTGAATGGCCCGGTCAGACTCCCCGGCGAAGCTCTGAGGACCCTATGAACGGGGCGGTGCACCGGGGATTCAGAGGAAACTCAGAGGAACGGCGGACCTCGGCACGGCGCGCCGCGAGGGATGCTGGATTCATCATGGATACACACACGACCAGTCGTTTTCTGCTGCGGCCGGACGGCGCCCGGGTCCGCGTCCTCGTCGTCGACGACGAGCCCGATCTGACCGAGGTGCTGTCGGGGGCGCTGCGCTACGAGGGCTGGCAGGTCCGTACCGCCGGCGACGGCGCGTCCGCGCTGGCCGCAGTGCGGGCGTTCCACCCGGACGCGGTGGTGCTCGACTGGATGCTGCCGGACACCGACGGGCTCGCGCTGCTGCGCGAGCTGCGGGCGGAGCTACCGGACGTGTGCGTGCTGTTCCTGACCGCGCGCGACGCGGTGGAGGACCGGATCGCGGGGATCACCGCGGGCGGCGACGACTATGTGACCAAGCCGTTCAGCCTGGAGGAGGTGCTGGCCCGGCTGCGCGGGCTGCTGCGCCGGGCCGGGATGGCCCGGGAGCCGGGCGACGACCGGCTGGTGGTCGGGGACCTGGTGATGGACGAGCAGGCCCGGGAGGTGACCCGCGGGGGCGTGGCCGTGGAGCTGTCCCGCACCGAGTTCGAACTCCTGCGGTTCCTGATGCGCAATCCCCGGCGGGTGCTGTCCAAGGCGCAGATCCTGGACCGGGTGTGGAGCTATGACTTCGGCGGCCAGGCCCATGTGGTCGAGCTGTACATCAGCTATCTGCGCAAGAAGATCGACGCGGGACGGTCGCCGCTGATCCACACCGTGCGCGGGGTCGGCTACGTCCTCAAGGTGGAGGCCCCGTGAGGTGGCCGCTCCTCGGCGGACCTGCCAGGTGGCTTCCCCGTACGCTGCGCGCCCGGCTGACCGCCGGGCTGGTGGTGCTCCTCGCGGTGGCGTCCCTGGCGGTCGGCCTGACCACGGTGTTCGCGCTGGAGGGATTCCTGGTGCGCCGCCTGGACCAGCAGCTCACGGCGACCGGCGGCCGGTTCCCGGCCAGCCTGGAGCACGGTGAGCGGCACCCGGACGCCGACAACCTGCCCGACACCCGCGGCCAGGCGGACCACACCTTCGGAGCGAGGCTCCTGAACGGTACGACGACCGACGCGGCGGTGGTGAGCGACCAGACGGACGCCTCCGTGCCGCTGACCGGCGCCGACCGGCAGGTCCTGGCGGGGGTGCCGGTGGACGGCGACGGCCACAGCGTGCATCTGTCCGGGCTCAGCGGCTACCGCGTGATCGCGGTCCACGGGGACGACGGCGACGTCCTGATCACCGGGCTGCCGCTGCGTCCCGTCGAGGAGACGGTGCACCGGCTGGAGCTGGTGGAGGCCGTGGTCTTCGGCAGCGCCCTGCTGGTCACCGGGGTGGCTGGGGCGCTGTGGGTGCGACTGTCGCTGCGGCCGCTGCGGCGGGTGACCACGACGGCCGCCGGGGTGGCCGAGCTGCCGCTGGCCAGCGGTGAGGTGGCCATGCCCCCGCCCGTGCCGGACACCGACCCACGCACCGAGGTGGGGCAGGTGGGCACCGCGCTCAACCGGATGCTCGGCCATGTCGGGGACGCGCTGGCCCGTCGCCAGGCGAGTGAGGAACGGCTGCGGCACTTCTCCGCTGACGCCAGCCACGAGCTGCGCACCCCGGTGGCCTCCGTCCGCGGCCACGCCGAGCTGGCGCTGCGCCACCCGGGGCCGGTACCGGACGAGGTGCGCCACGCGCTGGAGCGGATCCAGGCGGAGTCGGAGCGGATGTCCACGCTCGTCGATGATCTGCTGCTGCTCGCCCGGCTGGACGCGGGGCGGCCGCTGGCCCGCCGGCCGGTGGACCTGACCCGGCTGGTGCTGGACGCGACGGGCGACGCCCGGGCCGCCGGGCCCGGCCACCGCTGGACGCTGGAGCTGGCCGAGGAGCCGGTGACCGTGGTCGGCGACGAGTACCGGCTCCAGCAGGTGATCGGCAATCTGCTGGCCAACGCCCGGACCCACACCCCGCCCGGAACCCGGGTCACGGTGCGGCTCGCCGCCGCGGACGGCGGTGCCGAGCTGACGGTGGCGGACGACGGTCCGGGCGTCCCGGACGCGCTCCGCGGCGAGGTGTTCGAGCGGTTCGCCCGCGCCGACCCCGGTCGTTCGCGGGCGGCCGGGGGCACGGGTCTTGGGCTGGCGATCGTCCGGGCCGTGGTCGCGGCACATGGCGGCACGATCACCCTGACCAGCAGGCCGGGAGCCACCGTCTTCCGGGCCCGGCTTCCGCGCGATACGGCCACGCTCTAGGGAATTCCCTACGAACGGGTGCGCAACCGTTCGGCGACGTCGGCTGTCCTGGTGGGTGTACGTGAGGTAAACGCTCACCAACGAGCTGGAGGATCTGTGCGGCCCCGTTCTCTTTCCACCGTCGCGCGCTGCGCGACGGTGGTCGCGCTTGTGACCACCCCCGCCTTACTCGCCGCCCCCTCGGCCGGTGCCGCCGAGGCCCGTGCCACCGCCGCGGCCTCCGCGCCGCGCGCCGACTTCAACAAGGACGGATACGCCGACCTCGCCGTCTCCGCGCCGGCCGGCACCGTGGACGGCAAGAGCAAGGCGGGTTATGTCGCCGTCGTCTACGGCTCGGCCTCCGGTACGAACACCGGCCACCGGCAGATCGTCAGCCAGGCCACCGAGGGTGTCCCCGGCGACCCCGCCGCCTCGGCGTACTTCGGGAGCCGGACGGTCGCCCGCGACCTGGACGGCGACGGCTACACCGATCTGGCGATCCAGGTCGGCAACAAGCCCGCCGTCACCGTCCTGTGGGGCTCCGCGAACGGCCTGACCGGCGGCACCCAGCTGCCCGAGGGCGACGGTGACAACTTCGGTTACAGCACCATCGCCGGTGGCGACTTCAACGGTGACGGTCACGCCGACCTGGTCGACGAGGTCATCGTCAACAAGGGCTCGGACTTCGACGAGCGGACCGGACTGCGCGTCCGGTTCGGCCCGTTCACCCGTGCGGGCGAGGCGGCGGGGAGCGCCACCGTCGACACCGACAAGATCGACGGGCCGACCAGCCTGACCGCGGGCGACCTCAACGGCGACGGCAAGGACGAGCTCGTCAGCACCCACGCCTTCGAGGAGATGTCCGAGAACACCCTCGTCTGGAAGGGCGGCACCGACGGGCTCGGGAAGACGCCCACCAGGCTCACCGACGCCGCCACCACCGCCATCGGCGACGTCGACAAGGACGGCTACGGCGACCTGATCATGCGCACCGTCCCCGACAACGTCGTCGAGGAGCTGCCGTACGACCACGGCACGCTCAAGGTGTTCTACGGCACCGCGTCCGGCCCGAGCGCCACCCGCACCAAGATCATCGACCAGAACACCGCGGGCGTGCCGGGCGTCAACGAGGACGGTGACCAGTTCGGCTACTCGCTCAGCGCCGACGACGTCAACGGCGACGGCTACGCGGACGTCGCGGTCGGCATCCCGTACGAGGACCTGGAGGCCGGTCAGAAGGACGCGGGCAGCGTCGTCCAGCTGTACGGCGGCTCGGGCGGGCTGTCCGGGACCGGCGCCCAGGCGTTCACCCAGGACACCGCCGGGGTCCCCGGCGTCGCGGAGGCGGGCGACCGCTTCGGCGCGGCGGTGCGGCTCGCCGACACAGGCGGCGACGGTGCGGCGGATCTGTCCGCCGGTGCCCCCGACGAGGACGGCACCTACACCTCCAGCGGCGCCGCCTGGGTGCTGCGCGGCAAGTCGACCGGTCTCACGACCGACGGCGTCGTCTCCTTCGGGCCCGACACGCTCGGCGCCCCGGAAGCGGGCGCGGCCCTGGGCAGTGGTTTCTCGCGGTAACCCGATTGTCCCGATGCGTCGCGAACGCTGAACGATCCACTGTGCGCCACTAGTTGACGATTCTTCATGTCTACTGGACGGTAGTGGTCATGGCGACGCATCCGACGCGAGGCACCGCGACTTCGAAGCCAGGGAACGGCCGACCCCGAGCGGGCCGCACGGGGCTGCTCGGGGCGGCCGTTCTGCTGGTGGCCGCGATCGCGGCCCCGGCCACCCCGGCGGCCGCCGCCGAGCCGCCCTGGTTCGACGGACGGGCCGCGGACGAGGTGACCACGGACGGGACCCGGCTAGCCGACGGCCACGGCCGCGAGATCGTGCTCCGCGGCTTCAACGTCTCCGGCGAGACCAAGCTGGAGGAGAACAACGGCCTCCCCTTCGCCAGCGCCGCCGACGCCCGGAAGTCCGCCACCGCGATGCGCACCCTGACCGGGGCGAACTCGGTGCGCTTCCTGCTCTCCTGGGCCCACGCCGAACCCCGCCCCGGCGAGGTGGACGCCGGCTACCTGGAGCAGGTCACCGCCCAGATGAGGGCCTTCCTCGACGCCGGAATCCGGGTCTTCCCCGACTTCCACCAGGACCTCTACTCCCGCCACATCTTCGACAAGGACAGCTGGTACAGCGGCGACGGCGCCCCCAAGTGGGTCATCGACGCGGGCGGCTACGGCAAGGAGTCCTGCGGCATCTGCGCCCACTGGGGCCAGAACATCACCCAGAACCAGGCCGTCATGAAGGCCACCCGCGACTTCTGGCACAACCGCGCGCTGACCACCAGCGCCGGAACAGTGCGCGTCCAGGACGCGTTCCTCGCCACCGCCGAGAAGACCATGTCCTACCTCGCCCAGCACCTCTCCGCCGACGCGTTCGCCCGCGTCACCGGCTTCGACCCGCTCAACGAGCCCTACGCGGGCGTCTACGACGACGGGCAGAACAGCCGCACCTGGGAGAAGGACGTGCTGTGGCCGTTCTACGAGAAGTTCCGCACCAGCATGGACGCCGCGGGCTGGCGGGACAAGCCCGCCTTCGTGGAGCCCAATATGTTCTGGAACTCCAACCTGGGCTTCCAGCGCCAGGAGGGCGGGCTGCTCGACATCGGGAAACCCGGCTCCCGCTATGTCTTCAACACCCACTACTACGACCAGAAGGCCATCTCCGGCGTCTTCATGCCCGGCAAGGCCGCCGACGGCCAGTACTCGACCGACTTCGGCGCCGTCCGCGACCGCGCCAGCGCCCTTGACACCCCCGCCGTCATGAGCGAGTTCGGCCATCCGCTCACCGGCTTCACCTCCGACAAGGCGCCCACCGTCCTCAAGGGCATGTACCAGGCGCTCGACTCCCGGCTGCCCGGCGCCACCTGGTGGACCAAGCCCGCCACCTCAGGCCCCGTCCTCTCCTCCACCCAGTGGCAGTGGGACATCTACAACGGCCGCCACCACGAGGCGATGAACGGCAACACCTCGAAGATCCTCACCGGCGGCGACGCCTGGAATGACGAGGACCTGTCGGCCGTACGCCTCGACGACTCGGGGAACGCCCAACTCCGCCAGGACGCCCGGCTGCTGGACCGCCTCTACCCGCGCGCCGTGGCGGGCCGCACGCTCGCGTTCACCTTCGAGGACCGCTCACGCGACGGCGGCACCACCCTCAGCTGGGACCGCATCCCCAGCTCCCTCCCCAACGTCGCCAAGCTCACCGGATCCGGCCGCTACGGCCTGCTGGTGTGGCGCTCCGACGGCAGCACAGACGCCCCCACCGAACTGCACCTGCCACGCGACTTCGACCCCGCCGCCACCACCGTCGTCTCCGACCTGGGCACCGTCACCGGCCCGCCCGCGTACACCGCCCAGGGACACACCGCCGACCACCCCATCGCCACCGCGGCCGAGCCCGGCGGCGCCGACGCCCGCCGTCTGGTGCTGTCTGCACCTGCTGACGCCCATGCCGATGGTGGCACCCTGCACTACGCCCTGGTCGCCGACGGCACCACGGCCCCCTCCGCGGAGCTGCGTGCCGCCGCCCAGAAGGAACTGACCCGATGGGCGGCGGACGCGGGCTTTTAGAGGCCAGGACCGGACAACGCCCCGGCTCGGGGTCACCAGCGGTGGTGCACCTGTGCACGGATCCGCCGGTCGTACAGCTCGCCGACGGCGTCCAGCGTGGCCTGCGGCAGCGGCGGCAGCGCCGCTGCCGCCGCGTTCGCCCGCGCCTGCACGGGATTCCGCGCGCCGGGGATGACCGAGGTCACCCCCGGCTGCTGGACTATCCACCGCAGCGCCGTCTGCGCGGGCGTGGCGCCCTCCGGCGTCAGCGTCCCGAACTCCACCGCGGCCTCGACGCCCTCCGCGAAGTCCACGCCCGAGAACGTCTCGCCCTGGTCGAACTCCTCGCCGTGCCGGTTGAACGTCCGGTGGTCGTCGTCGGCGAACACCGTGTCCTTGGTGTACCGGCCCGACAGCAGACCGGACGCCAGCGGCACCCGCGCGATGATCCCCACCCCGGCCTCAGCGGCCGCCGGAACCACCCTCTCCAGCGGCTTCAGCCGGAACGGGTTGAGGATGATCTGCACGCTCGCCGTCCCCGGCCGCGCGATCGCCGTCAGCGCCTCCTCACAGGTCTCCACGCTGACCCCGTACGCCGCCACCCGCCCCTCGTCGACGAGGGTGTCCAGCGCGTCGAACACCGCGTCGGTGGCGTACACCGAGGACGGCGGGCAGTGCAGCTGCACCAGATCGAGCGTGTCCACGCCCAGGTTGGCGCGCGAACGGTCGGTCCACGCACGGAAGTTGTCCAGCGTGTACTCCTCAGCGACCTGCGGCACCCGCCGCCCCATCTTGGTGGCCACGAAGATCCCCGCGTCCGGCCGGTCCCGCAGAAAGCGCCCGATGAGCTGCTCGCTGCGCCCGTCCCCGTACACATCGGCGGTGTCGAAGAACGTCACCCCCGACTCGACGGCCGTCTCCAGCACGGCCAGCGCGTCCGCCTCGCTGACATCGCCCCAGCCCGCGCCCAGTTGCCAGGTACCCAGCCCGACGACGGAGACCTTGCGGCCGGTCCGGCCCAGTGCACGCTGCTCCATGATCACCCTCTCCTCGCAACGATCTCCCCCGACCCGGCTCACCGTACCCGCACCCTGGCCCGCCGCCCCGGTCGCCGGGTAGCGTGACGGACATGCTTTGACGCCCGCCCCGCGCCCGGGGTCCACCGGCCACTCCTTCGCCTCCGCTTCCACAGCCGACGAAGGAGAGATCAGCCATGACCACCCTGACCGTCGCCCTGCTCCAGCTCGCCCCTCCCGGCCGCGGCCTGGCGGCGAACCTCGCCACCGGCGATGCCGCCTGCCGCCGCGCCAAGGCTCTCGGCGCGGACATCGCGCTCTTCCCCGAGATGTGGAGCAACGGCTACCGCCCGGCCGTCACCGACGGGACCACCGGTGACCGCTACCGCCACCCCCGGCTGTGGGACGGCGAGCCGTCCGGGCCGCCGCTGCCCGCGCCCGGGACCGTATGGGGCGATGAGGCGATCACCCGCGACGGGCCGTTCGTCGCCCACTTCCGCGAGCTGGCGGCCGAACTCGACATGGCGATCGCGCTCACCTATCTGGAGCGGTGGGACGGGCCGCCGCGCAACACCGTCTCCCTCATCGACCGCCACGGCCGCCTCGCCCTCACCTACGCCAAGGTGCACACCTGCGCGTTCGACCTGTCCGAGGCCGCCCTCACCCCGGGCGGCGGCTTCCAGGTGTGCGCCCTGGACACGGCGGCGGGCGAGGTCATGACGGGGGCGATGATCTGCTACGACCGGGAGTTCCCTGAGAGCGCACGGGCCCTGATGCTCGCCGGAGCGGAACTCGTCCTCACCCCGAACGCCTGCGATCTGGAGATCAACCGGCTCAGCCAGTTCCGGACCCGCGCCTACGAGAACATGACCGCCTTCGCCATGGCCAACTACGCGGGCCCCGGCTGGGGGCACTCCATCGCCTTCGACGGCATCGCGTTCGCCGACGGGCGCTCCCGGGACATGCTCGTGGTCGAGGCGGGCGAGGCCGAGGGCGTCTATCCGGCGTTCTTCGACCTCGACGCGCTCCGCGACTACCGGCGCCGCGAGACATGGGGGAACGCGTTCCGGCGCCCCGCCGCGTACCGCGCCCTGACGGACCACGAGGTGCGCGAGCCGTTCGTCCGGGTGGATCAGCGCGGCGCCCGGCCGCCCGGCGCGGACGCCTCCGAGGGCTTGTCAAGTACCTACAAAAACATCATGTGAGCTGGGGTGATTGCTGTCGGGGTACCGGGCGCGTAGGGTGTGCCGCATGTCAGCACTCAACGTGGAATTCAGCGATCGGGAACTTGAGGACCTCCGCCAGATCGCCAAGGAGCGCGGTACCACGATGAAGGCCCTCGTCCGCGAGGCGACCGTCGCGGACATCGCCCGCCATCGCGCTCTCCAGGAAGGCGCCGAGGTCTTCCGCCGCTTCTTCGCGGACAACGCGGACGCCTTCGCGGACGCGTTCCCGGACGACGAGCACCGCCACCCGGGACAGGCCGCCTGACGATGCCGCCGCTTCACATCGACGTCCCGTGGCTGCTCCAGCGCCATGAGGAGGTCCTGCCCGAACAGCCGGCCATCTCCGACTTCTCGGGTCTCGTCGCCGCCGTGGCCCGGCACCGCGTCGACCCGCCGCGCCTGGGTGTCGATCCCGACCCGGCGTGGCGGGCCGCGGCGCTGCTGCACACGCTCGCCATGCTCCGGCCGCTCCCGGCGAGCAACGCGCGCTTCGCCAGCGCGACCGCCGTCGCCTATATGCACGCGTCCGGCGAGGGCATCGACCCGCCGTACGGCGCGCTGATCGACCTGGTCCGCGACATCCTGTCCAGCAAGGCGGACGTCTTCGACGCGGCAGGCCGCATCCGCTCCTGGCGCATCTGACCGCGGCCCCCGCTCAGGCCGCGGGTGCCGGGGCGCTCTCGGGAGCCAGCGCCTCGGCCGCCTGCGCCCGCTCCGCCTCGGCGAGCTGGGAGTGGCCGGTGGCCAGGACGGCGATGCCGAGTACGACGGCGGCGGCCCCCACGTAGAACGGGGTGTGCACCCCGGTGCGCTCGGCGAGCTTGCCCGCGGCGTACGGGGCGAGGCCGCCGCCGATGAAGCGGACGAAGCCGTACGCGGCCGACGCGACGGGCCGTTCGACGGGCGCGACCGTCATCACCGCCTGGGTGGTGATGGTGTTGTTCACGCCGATGAAGGCACCGGCCACGATGACCGCCACGATCAGCGTCGCCGTGGAGGTGGTGAACACCGCGATGACGAGGATGTCGAGGGCGAACAGCGTCAGGTTCAGATACAGCGCGCGGGCTATGCCCAGCCGGGCCTGGAGCCAGGGCGCGCCGAAGACGGAGAAGAAGGCGACGAACAGGCCCCAGCCGGTGAAGACATAGCCCAGCTCATGGGTGCCCAGGTCCATCGGGAAGGGCGCGTAGCCCAGCACCGTGAAGAAGCCCCAGTTGTAGAGGAGCGCGGTCAGCCCCATGGTGAGCAGTCCGCGGTGGCGCAGCGCCTTCAGCGGGTCCATGACCGAGGCACGGCGCACCGGGGTGGGGGTGGGCTCGACGAGCACGATGGTCGCGATCAGCGCGATGGACATCAGGGCCGACACCCCGAAGAACGGCCCGCGCCAGCTGATCCCTCCGAGTTCCCCGCCGAGCAGTGGGCCGACCGCGATGCCGATGCCGAGGGCCGTCTCGTAGAGGATGATGGCGCCCGCGAAACCGCCGCTGGCCGAGCCGACGATGACGGCCAGCGAGGTGGCGATGAACAGGGCGTTGCCCAGCCCCCAGCCCGCGCGGAAGCCGACGATCCCGCCGATGCTGCCGGACGCCCCGGCCGCCGCGCTGAAGACCACGATGAGCACCAGACCGGCGACCAGGGTGCGCTTGGCGCCGATGCGGCTGGAGACGAAACCGGTGACCAGCATGGCGACCGCCGTGACCACCAGATAGCTGGTGAACAGCAGCGTCACCTGGCTGGGCGTGGCCCGCAGCTTGCTGGAGAGCGCGGGCAGGATCGGATCCACGAGGCCGATGCCCATGAAGGAGATGACACAGGCGAAGGCGACCGCCCAGACGGCCTTGGGCTGCTTGAAGGGGCTGATGGCGCGGGGCTCTGCGGACAAGAAGGGCTCCGTTCAGGAGGCGGAACTCCCCGGGGGCTTGCGGGCCGTCCGCCCCGCGCCGGTCGCCAGCCGCTGGAGGGCGGGGGCGGCGGCGCGGACGGCGGCGGCGAGTGCCTGTTCGTCCTCGGGGGGCAGGGTGGCGAGCAGTCCGGCCAGCCGGGCGGTACGGTCGCGGCGCCGCTCGGCGAGCAGCGCGCGCCCGCCGTCGGTGATGGCCACCAGCACCACGCGCCGGTCCTGCGGATCGTCGACCCGGGTCACCAGGGCCTGCCGCTCCAGCCGCTGGATCAGCTGGGTCATCGAGGGCTGGCTGACGCCCTCGTCGCCGGCCAGCGCGGTGAGCCGGGCCGGGCCCTCCCGGTCCAGGCGGCCGAGCGTGGAGGCGGCGGTGAAGCTGATGTCCCGGCTGGCCAGATGCCGCACCGCGAGGAACGCCAGCCGCTCCAGCGCCTCCGCGACCTCCTCACGGGCCGCGTCGGTCGCGGCTTCCGGGGTGTGCTCGGGCTCCGGTGAACCGGACTGATGTGTGTACTCCACATGTATACGTGTATCACGCGTCTATATAGGCGGGCTATACATCGGCCGGGGGCAGTTTCCGCGAGGGCTCAGCGGAAGATGCCGGTGTGGCCGAGGGAGTACCGGCCCGGCTGCGGATAGACGGCGAGCCCGTGCGGGCCGCCGCCCACCGGGATCCGGGCGCGGAGCCGCCCGGTGCGGGTGTCGATCGCGTACACCTCGCCGTTGTAGCGGCCCGAGAGCCACAGCACCTTGCCGTCCGATGACACCCCGCCCATGTCGGGGCTGGTGCCCCCGGGCAGCCGCCAGCGGCCGGTGAGCTTGCCGGTCCTGAACGACAGCAGGGAGACCGTGCCCTCGCCGCGGTTGGAGATGTAGAGCGTGCGGGAGTCCCGGCTGACGTACAGACCGTGGGTGCCCTTGCCGGTGGGCAGCAGCCGGGGGCGGCCGAAGGCGTCCCCGTTCATCACCCACACCCCGTTCGCCGCCATGTCGGCGATGTACCAGGTCTTTCCGTCCGGTGAGATCTTGACGTCCTGCGGCATGGCCCCCGCCAGCGGTAGCCGCTGCTGCGCCACCACCTTCATCCGGGCCGTGTCCACCTTCAGCAGCTCGCCGGAGAACTCGCACGAGACGATGAAGTAGCGCCCGTCGGGGGAGAAGTCGGCGTGGTTGACGCCCGCGCACCTCACCGGAACCGACTTCACCACCCGCATGGTGCGGGCGTCCCGGAACACCAGGGCCCGGTCCTTGGAGGCCATCACCACGGCGTGCCTGCCGTCCGGGGTGAAGTAGAGGTTGTACGGATCGTGGACGTCCACCGGGCGGCCCACCTCGCCGGTCCGGGGATCGATCGGGGTGAGGCTGTTGCCGAGGTCGTTGTTGACCCACAGCGTCTTCAGGTCCCACGACGGCACCACATGCTGCGGCTGATGACCGACCCGGACGGTGCGGAGCACCTTGTACGTCTTCGGGTCGATCACGCTCACCGTGTCCGACAGCGTGTTGGGCACGTACACCCGCGACGGAAAGCCCTTCACCGCCTTCGCCAGCTTGCCCGGCCGGTCCGCCGCGTACAGGTCGTGCGGATCGAGCGGCGGCGGCATGCCCGGCAGCAGCCGGGCCCGGGCCGCCTCCTCGGCCGCGGACCGCTCCGGGGCCGAGCGGTGCGGCGCCGCCGACTTCCGCGGCCGCGAGCCGTGCTCGGGGGAGGAGGCGCAGGAGGACACCGCCGCACAGCACAGCAGCAGCACCGCGGCCATGCGAGGCGCTGTGCGGCCGGGCCCGGGGGACGGCCGTCCCGTACGGCCCGGTGTCATGTGGCGCGGACGGGTCGGGCTGGCCACGGCAGGTCCTCCAGCGGTGAGGGAAGCGCGGCCGTGCCCGGTCGGCGGCGGGGCCGTGGCCCAAGAATGTCACCGCCCCCACCCACCGGCACCCGGCCACGTCCAAGCAGGTGAGCGGCGTACCGCCCGCGGCGTAGGATCGCGGTCGGCCGCGGGAGCACCCCGCGGCGGACCGGGCGAGAGGGCGGGCAGGATGCGCTTCGGACTGCTGGGGACCGGACACTGGGCGGCCGAGACCCATGGCGCGGCGCTCGCCGCGCACCCGGACGCGGAACTGGCCGGGGTCTGGGGCCGCGACCCGGCAAAGGCGGCGGCGCTGGCCGACCGCTACGGCACCCGCGCCTACCCCGACCCCGACGCGCTGATCGCCGACGTCGACGCGGTCGCCGTCGCCCTCCCGCCGGACATCCAGAGCGACCTCGCCGAGCGGGCCGCACGGGCCGGACGCCATCTGCTGCTCGACAAGCCGCTGGCCTTCACCACCGCCGCCGCCGACCGGATCGTGGCCGCCGCCGAGGAGCACGCGTCGGCCTCGGTGGTCTTCTTCACCCGGCGCTTCGCGGCGCCGGTCACCTCGTTCCTGGACGATGCCGCGGCGGCCGGGGGCTGGGACGGCGGTCGCGCCACCGGCTTCGGCTCCATCTTCCGCTCCGGCAGCCCCTACGGAGCCTCGCCCTGGCGCCGCGAACGCGGCGGGCTGTGGGACGTCGGACCGCACGCCCTGGCCCTGCTGCTGCCGGTGCTCGGTCCGGTCGTCGAGGTCACCGCCCTCGACGGACCGCGCGGCGCCGCGCACATGCTGCTGCGGCACGCCTCGGGCGCGGTCGGCACCCTCGCGCTCACCCTGGACGCCGCGCCCGCCGCCGCCGGATTCGGCTGCGAGTTCTACGGCGAACAGGGCACGGCCGAGGTGCCCGACCCCGGAATCACCGCCGTGGAGGCGTTCGCCACGGCGATCGACCGGCTCCTGCGGAGCGCCCGCGACGGCGTGGCCGACCCCTGCGACGTGCGGTTCGGCCGCGAAGTGGTCGCCGTACTGGAGGCCGCCGACCGCTCCCGCCGCGAGGGCCGCACCGCCGTACCCGGCTGAGGGCTGCCCCGCCCGCCCGGGGCCGCCGGAGCGTCCGCCGCATATTCCGGCGGACGCGGGGGAACCGGGGGCCATGACCAAGCTCGGCCTTCCGGCGGACATCCGGGCCTGCCTGTTCGATCTCGACGGCGTGCTGACCCGGACGGCGGTGGTGCACGCGGCGGCGTGGAAGCAGATGTTCGACGAGTTCCTGCGGCGCCGCGACGGCCCCTCCTACCGCCCCTTCGACCGGACCACCGACTACGACGAGTACGTCGACGGCCGTCCGCGCGCCGACGGCGTACGCACCTTCCTGGCCTCCCGCGGCATCGAACTCCCCGAGGGCGACGCGGACGACCCGCCCGACAAGGACACCGTCCAGGGGCTCGGCAACCGGAAGAACCTCCTCGTGCTGCAGAAGATCCGGGAGGACGGCGTCCAGGCGTACCCCGGTTCGGTGCGCTTCGCCGAGGCCGCGCGCGCCGCCGGGCTGCGCACCGCGGTCGTCTCCTCCAGCGCCAACTGCCGCAACGTGCTGATCGCCGCCGGGATCGAGCACCTCTTCGAGGTGCGGATCGACGGCGTGGTCGCCGCCGAGCGCGGGCTCCCGGGCAAACCGCATCCGGACACCTTCCTGGAAGCCGCCCGGGACCTGGGTGCCGCTCCCGCCGGGGCGGCCGTCTTCGAGGACGCTCTGGCGGGCATGGAGGCGGGCCGTGCCGGCCGCTTCGGCCGCGTCGTCGGCGTGGACCGGGTCGGCCAGGCCGACGCGCTGCGCGCACACGGCGCCGACATCGTCGTCAAGGATCTCGCCGAGCTGCTGGAGGACCCGTCGTGATCACCGATTCCTCGTATGCCGTCGATCCCTGGCAACTGCGCGAGACCGCGCTCCGCCTTGATCTGCTGCCGCAGAGCGAGTCCGTCTTCGCGCTCTCCAACGGCCATGTCGGCTGGCGCGCCAACCTCGACGAGGGGGAGCCGCACGGCCTGCCCGGCTCCTACCTCAACGGCGTGCACGAGCTGCGCCCGCTGCCGTACGCGGAGGCCGGATACGGCTATCCCGAAGCGGGCCAGACCATGATCAACGTCACCAACGGCAAGATCATCCGGCTGCTGGTGGACGACGAGCCCTTCGATCTGCGCTACGGGCGGCTGCGCTCCCACGAGCGCGTGCTCGACCTGCGGGCCGGTCTCCTGCACCGCACCTGCGAATGGACCTCCCCCTCCGGAACCAGCGTGCGCGTGCGCTCGACCCGGCTGGTCTCCCTCACCCAGCGGGCCGTCGCCGCGGTCGCCTACGAGGTGGAGGCGCTGGACGCCGAGATCCGGGTCGTCGTCCAGTCCGAGCTGGTCGCCAACGAGCAGCTGCCGGAGCGCGGCGGCGACCCCCGCGTCGCCTCCGCGCTGGAGAGCCCGCTGGAGACCGAGGCGAACGACGCCGTCGACAAGCGGCTGCTGCTGATCCACTGCACCAAGGCCAGCAGGCTGCGGGTCGCGGCCGCCGCCGACCACCTGATCACCGGGCCGCCGCCCACCCGGCACGCCAGCGAGAGCGGCGATGACGTCGCCCGCCTCACCGTTACCTCCGTCCTCAAGCCGGGCGAGAAGCTGCGGCTGGAGAAGCTGGTCGCCTACGGCTGGTCCGGCGCCCGCTCACTGCCCGCCGTACGCGACCAGGTCGAGGCGGCGCTCGCCGGAGCCGTCTCCACCGGCTGGCAGGGCCTGGTCGAGCAGCAGCGCGCCTGGCTGGAGGACTTCTGGGCGCGCGCCGACGTCGAGGTCGAGGGCGACGCCGAGATCCAGCAGGCGGTGCGGTTCGGCATCTTCCATGTCCTCCAGGCCGGTGCGCGCGCCGAGGAACGCGCCATCCCCGCCAAGGGCCTCACCGGCTCCGGCTACGACGGGCACACCTTCTGGGACGCCGACACCTTCGTCCTCCAGCTGCTGACCTACACCTTCCCCGAGGCGGTCGCCCAGGCGCTGCGCTGGCGCCAGTCCACCCTGCCCGCCGCCCGGGAGCGGGCGCGCCAGCTCGGCCACGAGGGCGCCGCCTTCCCCTGGCGCACCATTGACGGCTCCGAGTGCTCCGCCTACTGGCCCGCGGGCACGGCCGCCTTCCACATCAACGCCGACGTGGCCGACGCCGTGGTGCGCTACGTCGCCGCCACCGGCGACGAGGAGTTCGAACGCGAGACCGGGGTGGAGATCTTGGTGGAGACCGCCAGGCTGTGGCGCTCCCTGGGCCACCACGACCACCACGGCCGGTTCCACATCGACGGGGTGACCGGCCCCGACGAGTACAGCGCCATCGCGGACGACAACGTCTACACCAACCTCATGGCCCAGTCGAACCTGCGCGCCGCCGCGGACGTCGTGGAGCGCCACCCCGACAAGGGCTCGCTGCTGGGAGCCGACGACGAGGAGGCCGCGACCTGGCGGGACGCGGCCGAGGCCATGACGATCCCGTACAACAAGACGCTGGGAGTCCACGAGCAGTCCGCCGACTTCACCGACCACCAGGAGTGGGACTTCCAGAACACCCACCCCAGCCAGTACCCCCTCATGCTCCACTTCCCCTACTTCGACCTGTACCGCAAGCAGGTGGTCAAACAGGCCGACCTGGTGCTGGCCATGTATCTGCGCGGCGAGTGCTTCACCGAGGAGGAGAAGGCCCGCGACTTCGCCTACTACGAGCATCTGACCGTCCGGGACTCCTCCCTGTCCGCCTGCGCCCAGGCCGTCATTGCCGCCGAGGTCGGCCATCTGCGTCTCGCCTACGACTACCTGGGCGAGGCGGCGCTGATGGATCTGCTGGACCTGGAGCACAACACCCGCGACGGACTGCACATCGCCTCGCTGGCCGGCACCTGGATGGCGCTGGTCGCCGGGTTCGGCGGAATGCGGTACCTCGAGGGCAGCCTGTGCTTCTCGCCCAAGCTGCCGGAGAAGCTGGCCCGGCTGGCCTTCAGCGTGCAGGTGCTGCGACGGCGGCTGCGGGTGGAGATCACCGACCTCACCGCCACCTACACCCTGGTCGAGGGGGCGCCGCTGGAGATCCAGCACTACGGTCGTCCCATCACCGTCTCCGACAAGTCGCCCCAGACGTGTGACGTGCCCGAACAGACCGCCCGAGCCGAGCCGCGGCAGCCCCCGGGCCGCCGCCCGGACCGGCGCGCCTGACGGTGCGGTGAGGGGTGCGGTGAGGAAGGAGGCCGCCGGGTGGACCCGCTGACGGCCCTGGACCGGATCGCGTTCCTGCTGGAGCGCGAGCAGGCCCCGACGTACCGCGTACGCGCCTTCCGTACCGCGCAGGCGGTGCTCGCCGGGCTGCCTCCGGAAGAGGTCGAACGACGGGTGGCGGCGGGCACGCTCGCCTCGCTCAAGGGCCTCGGCCCCAAGACCTCACAGGTGGTCAAGGAGGCGCTGCGCGGCGAGGTGCCCGGCTATCTGCGGAAACTGGAACCCGGGCCTGGTGCCGGTTCCGGTCCCGGTTCCGGTCCCGCAGCGGACCGCACCGACGGCGCCGCGGACGAGCTGCGGGCCGCGCTGCGCGGCGACTGCCATCTGCATTCGGACTGGTCCGACGGCGGTTCCCCGATCGAGCTGATGGCCCGTACCGCCGCCCGGCTGGGCCATGACTGGGCCGTGCTCACGGACCACTCCCCGCGGCTGACCGTCGCCCGCGGGCTCTCGGCGGACCGGCTGCGCGAGCAGCTGGACGTGGTGGCGGAGCTCAACGAGACGCTGGCCCCGTTCCGGCTGCTGACCGGTATCGAGGTCGACATCCTGGCCGACGGCTCGCTGGACCAGGAGCCCGAGCTGCTGGACCGGCTGGACCTGGTGGTGGCCTCCGTCCACTCCAAGCTGCGGATGGACGCGCGTCCGATGACCCGCCGCATGGTGACCGCGGTCGGCGATCCGCACGTCGATGTGCTGGGGCACTGCACGGGACGGCTGCTGGGCGGCAAGCGGCCCGAGTCCGCCTTCGACGCCGCCGAGGTCTTCGCGGCCTGCGTGGAGTCGGGCACCGCTGTGGAGATCAACTGCCGCCCGGAGCGGCTGGATCCGCCGCGGCGGCTGCTCCGGGAGGCGGTCCGGGCGGGGACGTTCTTCTCGGTCGACACCGACGCCCACGCACCCGGCCAGCTCGACTGGCAGATCAACGGATGCACCCGGGCGGTCGAATGCGGCGTGCCGAAGGAACGGATCATCAACACCTGGACGGCCCGCCAGCTGGGGCAGTGGACCCGCACCCGCAACCCCCCGGGCCGCTAGCCGTTCAGCCGTTCAGCCGCTCAGGCATGCGTGCCCTGGGGGTCGAGCACGGCCTCGACGTCGAGGGTGATGTCGACCAGGTCGCTCACCACGACCCCGCCGCGGTCCACCGTGTCGTTCCAGGACACCCCGAAGTCATGCCGGTTGACCCGGCCCGTCGCGAGGAAGCCCGCCCGCCGCCGCGGGCCCAGGTCCTGGTCGCCCTCCCACCAGGGCGTGTCCCACTGCCCCAGATAGGTCACATGCAGCGGCACCCGGCGGGTCACGCCGCGCACCGTGAGGTCGCCCGCGACCTCGAACTCGGTTTCGCTCAGCTGGGTGACGCCCGTGCCGGTGAACGTCCACGTCGGATGGTGTTCTACGTCGAAGAAGTCGGCGCTCCGCAGATGCGCGTCCCGCTGCGGCTGCCCCGTATACACCTGTGTCGCGTCGATCGTCGCCTCGATCCGGGCGTCCTCCGGGTTGTCGGGATCCACCTCGATCGAGCCCTGAACGTTTTTGAATTGCCCGCGCACGTACGTGACCATCATGTGTCTGGCCTTGAATTCGGCGGCCGTGTGGCCGGCCTCGAAGAACCATCTGGTGATCGCCATATCCGCTTCCTGACGTGTGATCCGCTCGGTCGCCCTGGAACGATCATGCGTCAGATGTCCGGAATCCGCCGCTCCACGACGCCCCGAGCCGGATCGGGCCCGGGGCGCCGCGGAGCGAGGTGGGTCGTGCGCGTCCGTCAGGGCCGGTCGCAGCTGGTGAGGCCGGGGCGCCAGCGGCAGGCGATGGCGGCGAAGCCGCCGTCCTTCACCACCGGGACGGACACGGTGTCCCCGCCGCCCACCACCCGTGGCGCGCGCACCAGGCCGTCCGCTCCGTCGAGGACGAGATCGACCAGCCACTTCCCCTGGCCCAGTCGCAGCGGCACGGTGGCGGTGTGCGCGTCACCGCTGAAGATTCCGCCGATGAACCAGCGCCCGCCCTTCGCGCGCGCCAGCACCGCGCTCTCCCCGGGCCGCCCCGCCAGCAGCCGGGTGCGGTCCCAGGAGGCCGGTATCTGCTCCAGGAAGCGTCGGGCCTGCGGGCGGGCGTCGTACGACTCCGGGGTGCCCGCCAGGTTCTGGATCCCCGACTCGTACAGCACCGACAGGCCCAGCTCGCCCGCGTCCGATCCCGCGTTCGGGCGCTCGGCCCGCTGGAAGGCGCCCGGGGTGAAGTCCATCGAGCCGATGACATTGCGGGTGAAGGGCAGCGTCGCCAGGTGCTGCGGGGTGTTGACCCGCTTCTCCTCGCCGTTGACGCCCTCCATCGACATCACCTGGGGCCAGGTGCGCTGGATGCCCTTGGGGATGGTCGAGCCATGGAAGTTGACGAGCAGGTGGTGGGCGGCGGTGGCCGGAAGGATCTCGTCGTACCAGCGCAGCGTCTCCTGGGACTCGGAGTCCATGAAGTCGATCTTCACCCCCTTCACGCCCCACTTCTCCAGGGTCGGCAGCCACTGCTCGCGCTCCTCCGCGGTGTCCAGATCGCGCTGGTGGATCCAGACCTGGATGCCGACCTTCCGCTCCTTGGCGTACCGGACCAGCTCCGGGATCCAGCTGTTCCGCTGCCAGTCGGGATCGGTGACGTCCCACTGCTCCGGGTCGAAGTACCAGCCCGCGTCCACCACCACATACGGCCAGCCGCGACGGGCCGCGTAGTCCACGTACCCCTTCTGCATCGACAGGCTCTGCCCGGCCGGGCGGCCACCCGCGAGCCAGGTCCACAGCGCGGGCCCCGGCCGGATCCACGAGGTGTCGGCCACCTTCGAGGCGGGGGCCAGGTCGTCGGTGAAGGTGGACTCGGTGACGGTCGCCAGATCGCCCACGACCATCGCCCGCCACGGGGTGCTGAGCGGACCGTCGGACGCGACCCGCTGGTCCCACAGCCCGATGCGGTACGTCGGGCTGCCCTCGTCGTGGACCAGGCGGGCGGCGGAGTAGCGGCCGGTGAGGTCCGATTCGGCGATCAGGGCGTAGCCGCCGCCGGTCCGGAACAGGGCCTGCGCCATGTACTCACCGGCGGGCGCCGTCGCCGCGGCGTACTGCTTGAACAGGTTCTCGTTGTCCTTGCGGTACGCGCCGAGCCAGGCGTCCGCGCCCGCGGGCAGGGTGAACGCCGAGGTCTCGCCCAGCACATCGCCGCTGCCGGACGGCAGGACGTAGCGGTAGGCGACCCCGTCGCCCGACACCCGCACCAGCACGTCCAGCCGCGCGCCGCCGCTGCCCCGGAACCGGAACCGCGCCTCGGTCATGCGGAACGCCCGCGAGCGCTCCTTGCCGGCGGTGGCCCGGTACTGTCCGGCCACCGTACGGTCGCTGCGGCCCAGGAACCGCAGCCCGCGCGACAGGTCTGCCCGCTCGGTGAGGATGCCCACGGGCGAGGGCTCGACCACCGTACGACCGGCTCGGGACACCTGAAGCGTCAGCGCGCCCGAGGCCCGGTCGAGCCGCAGCCGGGCGAGTGGACCGGAGTCCTCGGAGTGGGGCGATCGACCGTTCGGCAAGGGACCGCTCACCGTCCACGCGGAGTCCTTGCCCTGCTCCTTCGCCCGCGCCGGGCCCGAGACGAACAGCGTCATGGCCAGCGCGCTACAGAGGAGAAGGACCAGGGTGGAGCGTCTGACAGATCTCTCCATGTTTGCCTCCCGAGGCGGACACGTTACCGAGTCATCCGACAACTGGGGAGAGGCGGAGCGGAATGACGCCCAATCAAGCCTGAGATGCCCCAGATAGATCCGACGTATCCATGCGCATGGCACCCTGATAATCCCACCCCAAGGGAGAACGCCGACGATGCGCGAACCGGACCCCCGACAACCCCCTTCGGACCCCACCCCCGCCGAACCCGAAGGCGGGGACGCCGCCTGCTGGCTGGACCGCGTGTGCGCCGAGTGCGGCGCCCTCCAGGACACCAGCCCCTTCGACCGCTGCCGGCGCTGCGGCGCGGAAGCCGAGGACAGCTGACCTCAGCCCCGCTCCCCACCCCCGAGCCGCTCCGTTTCCCCGCCGAAGGCCAGATGCGTGGTCCGCGAGGCCAGCAGCCACCGCCCTTCCACCCGGCGGAACGCGTCCTCGTAGTGCCCCACATTGACCGGCGGCCGCGACGGGACGATGCCCCCGCGATAGCCGTCGACCCGGTACGTCGCGAAATACGACGTCGCACGGGCCGCCTCGGTGGAGTCCACCGTCACCAGGACGTTCGAACACACCCGACGTGACAGCCGATCCGGCGGCCGCGACGCGAAGTACTCCCGCAGCGCCTCCCGTCCCCGCACCACCCGCTCCCCGGCGGGCCACTCCCATATTCCCTCGGCGGTGAACAACTCCGCCACCGTGCCCGGATCCCCCAGGTCGAGCCGCCGCAGAAACTCCACGATCAGCCGCTCACAGGCCCGCTCGGCCAGCAGCCGCTCCATCGGGTCGACGATGCCCATGTCCATCCCACCCCCTGTCCACTGCCTTCACGGTACGAGGCGCCACTGACAATCGGCAGCGACTATCGCGGGCCCTCGATAGCGCCGAGGTCGGGGGCGCCGCGGTAGAGGGGGGTGCCCCGGTAGTCGCGGCCGCCGTTGTCGGGGGTGGGGGCGCCGGTGTCGATCAGGGGGGAGCCCGGGCGGGGGGCGAAGGCCAGGCCGGTGCGCAGCTGCGGGCCGCTGGTGGGGGTGCCGTACGGGCCCGACACGGCCGGGTCGGCGAACAGCGGGTCGCCGGTGCGGGCGTGCGCGTCGGTGGCGGGCACCGGCAGTGGGGCCCCGCCGTAGAAGTTGCGGTCGTAGGTGATGGTCGGGCTGGTCGTCAGGGTCGCGTCGGCGACGGCCGAGGAGAACACGTTGTCGTGCAGGTTGTAGCGCGCGTTCAGTGACGAGCCGTAGCCGTAGACGAGGTACTTGCTCGACGCGTTGTGCACCGTGTTGTTGTAGACCTCGGCCGACGCTGCCTTGTCCGAGTGCAGATACAGCGGATAACGCGAGTTCCCGTTCAGGACGTTGTACCGCACCACGACGTCGCCGAAGGCGAACTGGCAGAGCAGGATCCCGTCGCCGTTGTCGTGGACGAAGTTGTACTGGATGACCACCCGCGTGGTGCCCTTGTCCGCGTCGATGCCATTGGAGTCCGCGCCCCCGGCCTTGCGTTCCGTCCGGTACACCTCGTTGCGCTGGATCACCACGTCGTCCGCGTAGTACGCCTCGATGCCCGACGTCCCCGCCTGGTCGACCACATTGCGGTCGACCACCGCCCCGCGGACGTTGGTCAGATACATCGCGTTGCAGCCGTACGCGGTGCCGCCCTGGGAGATGTAGTTGTTGCGGATGGTGATGTCCGTGTGCGGGGTGAACGTGGTGTCGGCGGCCGAGGTCCGGGTGCCCCAGCCGGTCGGGACGGCGACCGGATCGCCGTCCGCGTCCTTCAGGTCGCCGGTGTACTGCTTCACGACGATGCCCGCGAACGAGGTGTTCCGCACCGTGGAGTTCTGCACCCGTACGTCGTGCAGCACGGTCGCAGCGGCGGGCGGCGCGGTGACGTCGGGGACCGTGGTGTCGAAGACGATGCCGCCGGTCTTCTTGGACCTGTCCCAGCCGGTCTTGAAGCGCACGCCCGGCGCGTTGCCCGCGGTGTCGCCGCTGATCCAGTTCACCTCGCCGGTGACGTCGTGGACATCGACCCGGTCGATCACGAAGTGGTCCAGCTGCCGTGAGGCGTCCCCCGAGACGTGGATGCCGCGCAGATCGCGCAGATTCTCCCCGGGCGTCCCCGTGGCGGGTACCGCGTTGCTGACGTCGAGGTCGCGGATCTCCCAGTACTCCTGGTTGAACAGCCGCACCGCGTCGTCGACGGCGCCCTCGCCACGGATCCGGGGCTTGGGCCCCGGGCCGTAACGCCCGATCGCGATGGGGCGGTTCTTCTCGCCCGACCCCTTCGGCCACAGCTGGCCCTTCCAGGAGCCGCCTCCCTTCAGCAGGATGCGGTCACCGGGCCGGAAGGTCGTCCGGCCGACCCGCTCCAGGCTGCGCCATGCCGCGTGGGCGCTGGTGCCGGACGAGCCGTCGTTTCCGGCGCGGGAGTCGACGTAATACGTGGTGCCCGAGGCCGAAGTGGCGGCTGGCACGGCGGCGGTCGCGGGGGCGGGGAGCGCCACGAGCGTGGCGGCGGCGCCGAGGGCGGCGGCCGTGAGCAGGCCGAGCGGCCGCCGACCGGGTCTGACGGAGCGTCGTCCAGAGGTCATCACGCCATAGAAAGCGCTGTCACCAATGAGTGTCAAGGTTCATGCCATGCCTGCGACTTGATGGCGAAAACGCTTGCCCTCGCGGTGCGAGCCCCGCCTCGAAAGCCAGGATCACCGCCTGGGTCCGGTTCCCGGCGCCCAGCTTGGCCAGCACATTGCCCACATGCGTCTTGACCGTCTCCAGGCTCACCGTCAGCACCTCCGCGATCCGCTGGTTCGTCAGCCCCTCCGCCATCAGCTGAAGGATCTCCGCCTCCCGCCGGGTGAGCGCCGCCACCCGCGCCACGGCCTCCCGCCGCACCGGGCGCCCGGTGGTCAGCCGGGCGACGGCTTCGGGGAAGAGCACCGAATCCCCGCTGGCCACCAGCCGGATGGCATGGGCGATCTGCTCGGCCGGGGCCCGCTTGCGGATGAATCCGCTGGCCCCGGCCTCCAGGGCGTCGTACACGTACTCGTCGTTCTCGAAGGTGGTGATCACGATGACCTTCGGCGGCTCCGCCCACGCGGCCCGCAGCCGCCGCGTCGCCTCGATCCCGTTCACCGAGGGCATCCGGACATCCATCAGCACCACATCGGGCCGCGACTCCTCCACCAGCGGCAGCACCTCGGACCCGTCGGCGGCCTCGCCGACCACCGTGAGATCGGGCTTCGCGGACAGCAGGGTCCGCAGTCCGGTACGGGTGAGTTCCTCGTCGTCCACGACGAGGACGCGCACCGTACGGTGCGCGGCGGACGCCCCGCCCGGCACCTCGGCGGTGGTCATCGCTCCGGCCCCAGCGGCAGTCGCGCCACCAGCCGCCACCGCGCGCGCCCGCCCCCGGTGTCGTCCGCCGGACCGGCCGACACCTCGCCGTTCAGCAGCCGCACCCGGTCGGCGATCCCGTCCAGCCCGTGCCGCGAACGCCCGCCCCGGCGGAAGCGCGCCGCGCCGCCCACCAGGTTGACGAGTTCCAGCTCCAGCAGCCCGTCCCGGGCGGTGACCCGCAGCGTGATGCCCGCCTTCGCGCCGTGCCGCAGCGCGTTGGTCAGCCCCTCCTGGACGATGCGGTACGCCTCGCGCGACACGGTCGCCGGGATGCGGTCCAGGCTGCCCTCGGTGGTCGCCTCCAGTGACGCTCCCGCCTGCCGCACCGACTCCACCAGCGCGCCGAGGTCGGCGAGGGTGCGCGCGGGAGCGGTGGGCGCCTGCTGCTCCCGCAGGGCGCCGAGGACGTGGTCGAGGTCGTCCATCGCCGCGCGGGAGGTCTCCTCGATGGTGGTCAGGGCACGCCGGGCCGCCACCGGATCGCGCTCCAGCAACTCGCTCGCCACCGCCGCCTGGATGGTGGAGGCCGTCAGCGTATGCCCGATGGAGTCGTGCAGCTCCTGAGCCAGCCGGTTGCGCCCGGCCAGCAGGCGCGCCCGCTCCTCGGCGGCGGCCGCCCGCTCGGCGGGCCGGTGGTCGAGCAGCACCGGAGCCAGCAGCCGGAGCCCCGCGGCGGCGACGACGGTCACGTACGCGGCCAGCAACAGACACAGGGCGGTGACGACGGGACACCACGCTCCCGCCACGCCCGCCGTCACGGTGACATGGCCCCAGAGGACAGCGACCCGGTCCCCGCCGCTCAGCCACACGGAGGGAAACATGACCGCGGCGAAGACCAGCGCCCCGGTCACCGCCGTCGCCGCCACGCCCACCGCCGCGTGCGGCACCAGCCAGGCCGCCGTACGCACACGGTCGGCCCACCGGGACCGGGGCGATGCGGCGGCCGGGGCGGGCAGTTCGGTGCCGAGCCACCGATTGGCCAGCGTGACGCATCCGCGGCGGGCCGCGCGCGGCCCGCCCATGACGGCGATCACCACGACGAGCGCGAGCGTGAAGCCCGCGATACGGCCGGGCAACGGCCACCTGGGCGGTGCCGACACCGCCCCCGCCACCAGCGGCGGCACACTCAGTGCCGCTCCGAGAATCACGTAAGCCCAGCTCCGATAAGTGGCGCCATCGAAAAGCGGGCGCATCAGTGTGCGCATGGCCCGAAACAGTACCGGCGCCCCCTGCGCACTGCCTCCCCCGAAAGAGCCAACCGCCCTCGCGGCACCGGGGGATGCGGATTTCGCTCGCGGCAGCGATGCGTCGGCCCGCCGCCGGGCGGCAGTTTTATCCACGACATTTTCCGCTGTCAGCATTCATGAAGGGAATGCGCGTTGAAGTCGTCGACGTCATCGAAAACCAGAGGGATCGCGGCGTTCCTCGCCCTGTCCTTCGCCGGAACCTGGCTGTGGCTGTTCGTGGCGCACCGGATCATGGGGCTGTCCGGACTGCATCCGCTGCTCCAGCTCCCGGCCTTCTGCGTCCCTGCCATCGCGGCGTTCGTCGTACGGCGCTGGATCACCCGGGAGGGATTCGCCGACGCGGGGCTCCGGCTCCGGCTGAAGTCCGCCTGGCGCTACTACCTCCTGGCCTGGTTCGGCCCGTTGGCCATCGCCGCCGTGACCATGGCTTTGGCGGCCGCGCTGGGTCTGTGGCGCCCGGACCTCGCCCCGCTGGACGAGATCGTGGACGGTGTCCCTGGCTGGGCGGCGGTGCTCGGCCTGATGCTCGCCATGCCGCTCCTCACCCCGCTGTACTGGGGCGAGGAGTTCGGCTGGACCAGCTATCTCCGGCCGCGGCTCTTCGGCGGCAGAATGGCGCCATCGGTGATCGTCACCGGTCTTGTCTGGGCGTCCTGGCACTATCCGCTGGCCTTCACCGGCTATGTCGAATTCCCGCATCTCCTGCTGGGACTGCTGGTGTGGACCCTCTCTTTCCAGTGTCAGGAGGTCATTCTCGCCTGGCTGTTCGTGCGCAGCGGCACGATATGGACCGTGAGCCTGGCCCACGCGGGAAACAACATGGTCCTCTTCCTGCTCACCGGTCAGGTGCTCGGCAGCGGTGACGACGGCCTCGGCACGGTCGCCGTCACCCTGCTGACCATGATCCCCCTGGCCGGACTCGGTCTGTGGATCGCCCGCCGTGCCAGCTGGGTAGCGTACGAAGGTCCGCGATGACACCGGTCGAGTGCCGTGTGCTCAATTCTGGAACAACGGCGAGGAACCTCATGTCGCACGAGATCAGCCCGGAGTCCATTCTGCAAGTGGGGCTCGGCTTCATGTCGTCGAAGACCCTGCTCACCGCCGTGGAACTCGATGTCTTCACCCGGCTCGCCAATGGCCCGTGCGAGGGCGGCGATCTGGCGGAGGCGCTCGGCCTGCATCCACGCGGCGCGGCGGACTTCCTGGACGCTCTGGTCGCCCTGGGATTCCTGGAGAGAACGGGGAACGAATACCGCAACAGCCCGAGCGCCGACGCGTTCCTCGACCGGGAGAAGGACACCTACATCGGCGGAGTCCTGGAGATGGCGAACAGCCGCCTCTATCCGTTCTGGGGATCGCTCACCGAGGCGCTGCGCACCGGAAGACCGCAGAACGAGCAGAAGCACGGCGGGGACGTCTACGACGCCATCTACCACGACCAGACCAGCCTCGAACGGTTTCTGCACGGCATGACCGGGCTCAGCATGGGAATGGCGCGGGTGATAGCCGAGGCATTCCCCTGGGCCGGATACCGGACGGTGCTCGACGCCGGCGGCGCACTCGGCTGCGTTCCGGTCGCGGTGGCCCAGCGCCATCCCCACATCAGCGGCGGCGTCTTCGAACTGCCCCGGGTGCGGCCGGTCTTCGACCGTTACGTGGCGTCCCTCGGCCTCGCCGACCGGCTCACCTTCCACGGCGGCGACTTCTTCGCGGACGAACTGCCCGCCGCCGACGTCATCGTGCTGGGCCAGATCCTGCACGGCTGGGGCCCGGAGGAGAAGCGGCTGCTGCTGAAGAGGGTGTACGACGCCCTGCCCGACGGGGGAGCGGTGCTCGTCTACGACGCGATCATCGACGACGAGCGGCGGCACAACACCTTCGGCCTGCTGGCGAGCCTGAACATGCTGATCGAGTCCGTCGCCGGAGGCGAGTACACCGAGGCCGACGGGCAGTCCTGGCTGGCGGAGGCGGGATTCGGCAGCACCCGGGTCGAACCCCTGATGGGCGGCTATTCCATGCTCGTCGGCATCAAGGAGCGCCCCGGGCCCCGCCGCTAGTGGCTCGACACGCATCGTTGACCGGGTAATTGGGTAATCGATCTCGCTGCTCGAAGCCGCCAGGCTGCCCGCACGTCGAGTGCGCGGTGATGATGTCGGGCCAGGGCCGGACCGTCCGCGACATCACCTCGTTGCTGCAGGTCGGCGAGGACTACGTACGCGATGTGATCCACGCGTTCAGCGAGCGGGGGTTCGACGCGCTGGACCCACAATGGAGCGGGGGACGTCGCCGCAAGATCGGTGACCGGACCCGCGAGTGGATCCGCCTGATCGCCCGGACGTCCCCCGCCGAGTGCGACCCGGACTTCACAGCCAAGATGCACCGGATCCTCGCCCACTACGACCACCCGCCCGCCTACGGGCGGGTGGTGTGTTTCTCCCCGCATCGCCACCCGACCGTCCGGTCCTGGTGCGCTGCGAACGAGGTCGAGTTGGTGTGCACCCCCGATCTACGGCTCGTGGTTGAACTGGATCGAGGCCGAGTTCGCCGCGCTGCTCTACTTCGCGCCCAACGGCACCGACCACCGCAGCCACGCCGAGCAGAACGCGGCCATCGCCGGCTACGTCCGCTGGCACAACATCCGAGCACAGCCCAAGGTCAACTTCGCCACTGATTCACCGATCCGAACCTGGACCGATTACCCGGCCAAGGCGCGTGACCCGGCATCGCTGTGATGCATCAGCCCATCACCGACACGGCATCGGGCGCTGTTGCCCCACCTCATGGTCCGCTGACTGGTACGGCTGAAGGGGTTGGACTATCCGTTGTGTGCTTCGAGCTCGGTCGCCAGCGTCTGTTGGGTGGCCGCCCACGACACCAGGAGCGCCAAATTGTCAGCGGTCGGCGTGCCCGCGGGTGCGGTGTAGACGGTGAGGTGCAGGCCGGGTTCGGCGGGCAGTTCCAGGGACTCGACGTCCAAGTCGAGCCGACCCACGATCGGATGGTGCATCCGCTTGCGTCCGGACCGGTGCAGCCGCACGTCCCGAGATGCCCACCGCTGCCGGAATAGCTCACTGCACGTCGACAGTTCGCCGACCAGGGCGATCAGCTCCTCGTCGTGCGGATTGCGGCCGGCTTCCATGCGTAGCTTCGCGGCCGCGTCACCGGCAATTTGGTCGTAGTCGACAAAGAAATCTCTGGCCGCCTCGGGAGCTAGATAGACGAACCGCGCTGTGTTCGCGGGCCGTCGCGGGTCGGCCAGCACTGGTGAAAACAGCGCGCGGGCGAGTTGATTCATGGCGAGCACGTCATAACGTCCGTTACAGATCCAGGCCGGCGCATCGGAGATGGCGTCGAGCACCTGCTGCAGTGTCGAGCGCACCGTCACGGCAGCCCTGCGCCGGCGTGGGCCGCCGGGCGCCCCGGATTGGCGCGCGAGGTGGAACAGGTGGTCGCGCTCGGCCTCGTCGAGTTGCAAGGCAGAGGCCAACGCGTCGAGCACGCCATCGGAGGCACCAGCGAGGCTGCCGCGCTCCATGCGCACGTAGTAGTCGACTGAAACCCCCGCCAGTAGCGCTACCTCCTCGCGACGCAGACCTTTGACCCGACGCTTGCCGCCGTAAGCGGGCAGGCCCGCCTGCTCGGGTGTGATGCGGGCGCGACGCGAGCTGAGAAACTCCCGGATATCGGTGCGTAGATCCATCGTGGCCATCCCCTCACCGTAACCGCGTCCCGCAGTCCAAGGGAGGCACTGCGGGTACCCTGACGACTGCGTTGAGACCCGGCTTGGAGGTGTTCACGAGGGGCCGTCGGCCGCTGGCAAAGCCTCGCGCCGACGCCTAGGCAGTTTCGTTTGGATCAGCAGGTCGTTGGTTCGGGTGTGCCGTTGACTGATGCGCAGTGGGCGCGGATCGAGCCGTTACTCCCGGACCG